>NZ_CP041217.1:1585000-2192500 GCF_006542275.1 Saccharibacillus brassicae | reverse complement strand
TCTTCAAGTCTAACGATTACGGTACGTTCCTGTACCGCGGAGGCATGGTGCTGCTGTCGCTGGCGACGACGATTCTCGTCGCGGCGCTCGCCCATCCGGCCTGCCGGCTCGGCCGGGTGCTCGGCGCCAAGCCTTTGCGCTGGATCGGCGCCCGCTCGTACGGACTGTACCTGTGGCACTATCCGGTCATCGTGCTGACGACCCCGCTCGTCAATACCGGCGGCCCGAACATGACGCGCATCCTGCTCCAGCTGCTCGTCAGCTTCGTGCTGGCGGAACTGTCGTACCGCTACGTGGAGCAGCCTGTGCGGAGCGGCAATTTCGGTCGCTGGTGGAAGCGGGTCATGCGCGAGCCCGGCATCGGCCGCAAGCGGCTGCTGCGCACGCTTGGCGGCACGGCGGCGCTCGTGCTGGTGCTCGGCTTCGCGATGAACCGCCTGGCGCCGCCGGCCGAAGCGCAGACGCCTTATGCCGGCACGGATGTGCCGGCTGTGGAAGCGGCAGCCGATCCGGCTGCGGCGGTGCCGGCGGTCGACGCCGCGGATGTGCCGCTGCCGGCCGGAACAGGCGTCGGCATGACGGCTATCGGCGACTCCGTCATGCTCGACATCAAGCCGTACCTGACGGCGGAACTGCCGGGCATCGCGGTCGACGGCCTCGTCGGCCGCCAGATGTCGCAGGCGCCGGCGCTGGTCGACCAGCTCGAAGCGGAAGGCCGGATCGGCACGACCGTGCTGATCCAGCTCGGAACGAACGGCTCGTTTACCGACGAGCAGTTGGACGGGCTGCTGGCGAAGCTGCCGGAAGCGAAGAAGATCATTCTGGTCAACACGCGGGTGCCGCGTCCGTGGGAAGGCGTCGTCAACAGCGCGCTGGAACGCGCGGCGCAGCGGGACGACCGCGTCCTGCTGATCGACTGGCATTCGGCCAGCGCCGGGCGCGACGATTACTTTGCCCGCGACGGCGTGCATCTGATGCCGGCCGGCGCGCGCGCCTACACGCAGCTGCTCGTGGACGCGCTCAAAGGCTCGTGACCGGAGCCGCGGATGCGGATTAAGAGACATTCACGGATTAAGAAACATTCACGGATTCGGATCTCAATAATAGAAGAAAGCCCCTGCTGCCGCCGATTGCGGACACAGGGGCTTTTTGACGTATCCGGCATAGGCGGGGTGTGCCGCTTATGCGGCGTACCCGGCGGAATTTCGCCTAGACGCGGCCGACCGGGCCGGATTTGGATTTTCTGCGCAGCGGCAGCAGCAGCAGGGCGCCCAGGCCGATCAGGACGAACGCCAGCAGCGGCTGCTCCATGAACGTGCGGGTCGTCAGCGCTTCGATCGAGAAGACGGCGAAGAACAGCAGCGACAGCACGGTCAGGATGTTGATCGGGATCAGCAGCCAGCGGTTGCGGCCGCTGAACCAATAGAATTCGAACAATCCGACGGCGGGAGCGAGAATGAAGCCCGGCCACATGACGTTCCAACTGCCGAATAGCATCGCAATCTGGCAGACGATCGCGACGGTCACGAGAATACCGCCGGGAATCAGCAGTCCGGGCAGCCGCCCGTGCGTCATCGAGAAATACATCCAATGGAAGAACAGGCCCAGCGGAAGAATGAACAGCGACGCCCAGAAATAACCGAAGATCATGCCCGAGTTCATGCCGATGCCTTGGCCGAGCAGCAGATAAGCGCCGAGCAGGATCAGCAGGGGTCCCCAAATCGCTTTTTTTGACATAACAACCTCTCCTCTTTATATCGTTTGAGTTCACTATACGCCCTTCTGCCGATCGGCACCTCGTTCAACGGGTTGAAAAGGACTCGGTCTCAAGACCGATTGTGCCCCGGAAGACGGCGTGCGGCAGAGGCAATAGCGTCGCGCATTTGCCGTACGGATTTTTTTGTCGTACGGTGGATACAAAAAAGGAGGGATGGCATGATTTCGTTTCTGCTGACGCTCAAGCGT
Source organism: Saccharibacillus brassicae (assembly GCF_006542275.1). NCBI lineage: Bacteria > Bacillati > Bacillota > Bacilli > Caryophanales > Paenibacillaceae > Saccharibacillus > Saccharibacillus brassicae. Next base: position 2,190,535 of record NZ_CP041217.1, on the reverse strand, counting down.
CTGCTCGGCGGCATCTTCCGGGCGTTCCGTTCCAAAAATTTTCAGGCGCTGTTCGTGCTTGTGCTCGTATTCCTGCTGTCCGGCACCCTGTTCTACGTCAACGAAGAAGGGCTGACGGTCGTGGACGCGCTCTATTTCTGCGTCATGACGCTGAGTACGGTCGGGCATCCGGATTTCGTGCCGGCGACGAACCTCGGCAAAGTGTTCACGATGGTATACGTCATGGCCGGCACGGGCATTTTTATCGCCCTGATCCTGCATATCGCCTACGCCATTTTCAAAGATAAAAGGCGCGAAGAACATGACGAAGAAGACGGCTTCGGCCGAACTTCGGGGAAAAAAACGCCAAATAAACGAACGGGGGAAAAAATATGAATATTTTGATTTCCGGCTTCGAGCCGTTCGGCGGTTCGCCGATCAATCCGACCGAGGAGCTGATGGAGCAGATCGGACGGGAAGATTTGGGCGAAGCGTTCGCGGACGTGCGGCTGCATACGCTGCTGCTGCCGGTCCGCTACGACGAATGCGCCGCGAAGCTGCTGGCCGAGACGCGGCGGCTGAAGCCGGATGCGGTTATCGCCTGCGGCCTTGCCGCGGGGCGCACCGCCATCACGCCGGAGCGGATCGCGATCAACGTCAAGGACACGGAAAGTTACGCCGATAACGAAGGGCGCAGCCCGAGAGACGAACCGATCCGCGCGGACGGCCCGGACGGCCTGCTCTCGACGCTGCCGATCCGCCGGATCGTGCAGGAGCTGCAGGCGGCCGGCATTCCGTCTGCTGTCTCCAATACGGCCGGCACGTATATTTGCAACAATACGATGTACGCGCTGCTTGACGATCTTCGGGAAAGCGGCTCGCCGGCGCTTGCGGGCTTCGTCCATTTTCCGGCGTCGACCCGGCTTGCCGCGCTCAAGCCTTCGCTGCCTTCGCTGCCGCAGGAGACGCTGCTCGAAGCGCTGCGCCTCATCGTCCGCGTCACGGCCGAAGCGGTGCGCGGCGCCGATTAAGCAGGCGATTTGCGGTAACGGAACCGCGAAATATCAAGTTTTGCTTGCAGGCTAACTTATATTATCCGTTTATGCCTGAATTTACATTTTTTTTGCGGAAGGCCGTTACAAAGTTTGAAAACGGGGTAATGATTACGGAATCACAACCTTCGTAATCTACTTCGCTCTGCTCCAGCCGACGAACCGCTTGCGCCTGTCCAACCTGTGTGATCACAACCGCAGCAAGTGCTTCAACACATGAATGAAATACACGGCTTAAGTTTGTGCAGCGCATTTGAAATTCGACGTTTTTCATTTTGACAAGGAAAGGCGGATGGCTTCAATGAGCAGTATACAAGGCATACAAGGCATACAGGGCAGAACTTCGCCGGTGGCTCCGCTCAGCGCACTGCCCGCGCTGAATACGTCCTACACGCCGAGCCGTCACGGCAAGGCGCCGTTGGAGAATCGTAAAGCGAGTCTGGAAGTCGAGCTGTCCCGTATCCTTCAGCTTCCGGTATCGGATCAGGATCGGGAACAGCGCGCCATGCGTATCCGGCGCCATATCGCGCTGCTGGAACGGCATATCGCGCTGCTGGACGCAGCCAACGGGGAACGCCCGGAATTCACTTCCGTGCAGGGACGTCCGGATCGCGAGCATCCGGAGTCGGAACCTCAGGCGCAGCCTGAATTCAGCATGACCGAAGAACTTCACGAACAGTCGGTCAACGAACAGCCCGCCGCGCCGCGCAAAGCGCCCAAAGGCGGCGACGATTACGCCAGAGCGATGCTCGGCTCGTTGGAGGCGCTCGGTTCGCTGGGGTCGCTCTACGCGCCGCCGGCCGCTCCGGGCGCGGTGCAGCCGTGGGAGAACCGTTCCGAACCGGCCAAGGCCGTACGGGTCGGACGCAATTTCGACGTCAGCATCTAAATGCCGCCGATTCAAGTCGGCACCAACAAGAAAAGCCCCGTTTACGGCCCCGGCCGGCAGCGGGGCTTTTTGCGTGCGGACGGATGTCGGCGCCGCGGCCGCTTTGCGGTTCTATCTCAGCCTTCGCAGCCGAGCGGGAGTAAGGAATTTTCGCCTGTTTGACCCGGGGCGGCAAACGCGATAGAATGTATCGGTAATTAAAAGTAACCAATTATCGATTTTAGCATCTATCGGAGGGTGACCGGATCTATGAGCAGCGAAGCAAAAAGACAAGACATTCTGGACGCGTACCGGTTCAGACATGCAACCAAAACTTTTGATCCCGACCGGAAAATTCCGGCCGAGGAATTCGATTTTATTCTGGAGACAGGGCGGCTGTCGCCAAGTTCGGTCGGTCTGGAGCCGTGGAAATTCGTCGTCGTCCAGAATCGGGAACTGCGCGAGAAGATGCGCCCGGTCTCGTGGGGCGCACAGGGCCATCTATCGACGGCCAGCCACTTCGTCGTTATTCTGGCCCGCCGCGACGTGCGCTACGATTCGGCCTATATGAAAGAGCAGATGCTTGAAGTGAAAAAGTATCCGCCCGAACTCGTCGAGAAGATGACGACGGATCTGTACAAGACGTTCCAGGAAGAACATATGGACCTGCGCGACGAACGCAGCCTGTTCGACTGGGCTTCGAAGCAGACGTATATCGCGCTCGGCAACATGATGACCGCCGCCGCACAGATCGGCATCGACTCGTGCCCGATCGAAGGCTTCGACCGCGCCAAGCTGGACGAGGTTTTGGCGGAAGCGGGCCTGCTCGAAGACGGCGCCTACGGCGTCAGCGTCATGGCAGCGTTCGGCTACCGGGACAAAGAACCCCGGCCGCAGACGCGCAGACCGGTGGAAGACGTCATCCGCTGGGTGTAAGCGCGCCGCCGCGAAGCCCCACTTTCGCGAAACGAACAGGAAAAAGCCCGCCTTGTCACAAGGCGGGCTTTTTCCTGTTTTTTGCGTCGAATCCGGATTTGCCGCTGCAAAAAACCGGCTGCACCGCGTCCTTGCATCGCTTAACATAGGGGAGGAACAAGCAAAGGAGTCGATGCCCCATGGAAGCCATCCTGCACGGATTCGTGCTGGCTCTCGGCCTGATTCTGCCGCTTGGCGTGCAGAACGTATTTGTGTTTACCCAGGGCGCGGCCCAGCCGCGCCTGCCTGGCGCCCTGCCGGCGGTGGTCGCGGCTTCGCTGTGCGACACGCTGTTGATCCTGCTCGCCGTATTCGGCGTCTCCGCCGTCGTGCTGGAGTTCGAAGGGCTTCGCCTCGCCCTGATGCTGGCCGGGATCGCTTTTCTCGCCTATATGGGCTTCTCTCTCTGGCGGTCGCGCCCGGCCGAAGCGCAGGGCGGCTCCGCCGCGCCTACCCGGGCGCTGCCGCCGGCGAAGCAGATCCTGTTCGCCGCTTCGGTATCGCTGCTCAATCCGCACGCGCTGCTCGATACGATCGGCGTGATCGGGACGAGCGCGCTCGCTTACGCCGGCGCGGACCAAGTGCGCTTTGCGGCGGCCTGCGTCGCCGTCTCGTGGATCTGGTTCGCCGGCCTGGCCGGAGCCGGTTCGGTGCTGCGCCGCTTCGACGGCGGCGGCCGGCTGATGCTGCGGTTCAACCGCGGCTCGGCGCTGTTCATCTGGGGCACCGCGCTGGTGCTGGCGTGGAATCTGCTGCAGGAGCTGCCGCGCGGCTGAACGCCAAGCAACCCGTTAGCCGCAAATTCGCCTTTCGGCGGATTCGCTTCTAACGGGCTGTTGGTATGACACACGCACAGGACGCGGACGGTCGGGCCGGGGAACTTGCGCTCCCCGGCCCGCAACGGCTCACAGCCGTCCGAAGCCGCTCCAGGCGCCAGACGCAAGCTTACTCCTGTACGGCGCAGTCCATCGTGCTGTCTTGTTCGGGAAGCGCCCAGACGGATACGCTGCCGCCGTTGACCGGGAACGTGGCGAAGCCGTCTTCCTCGATCACGATCTTGTCTTCGCGCGTGTTCGTCAGGTCGATCCATTCTTCGCCCGCGCGCTCCGCGCCGACGTTCATTCTTTTCTCGCCCGGTTCGCCGTTCGCAATGACGACCGCGCAGCCGGAACCTTCGACTTCTTCGCTGCCCAGACGGACCCAGCCGATCGTGTTCGGATGGTCGAAGTAGTCGACCTGCTCGCCGTACGCTTTTTGGCAGCGCGCGTAGAGCAGCGGATCGATCGCCATTTTCTTGCCTTCGATCGGGTTCTCGCCGCCGATACCGAAGTAATCGCCGTAGAAGACGCACGGATACCCGTCGCGGCGCAGCAGGATCAGCGCGTATGCGCTCTGCTTGAACCAGTCGTCGATCCACGATTCCAGCGATTCGCCCGGCTGGGAGTCATGGTTGTCCACGAAAGTAACGGCGTTCGTCGGGTGGGTCTGCACGAGCGTGTCGTCGAAAATTTTCGTCAGGTCGAAGGCGCTGCCGGACTGCGAAGCTTCGTGCAGCTTGTAGTGCAGCGCGACGTCGAACAGATCGATCCGGTAATCGACGTTGTCGAGGAATTCCCGGCAGGCGTTCAGGTCGTTGTTCCAGAATTCGCCGACGATGTAGAAGTCTTCGCCGCGCTTGCGGATCATCTCGCCCGCGAATTCACGGATGAAGTCATGGTTGATGTGCTTGATCGCGTCCAGGCGGTAGCCGCTGCACTGAAGCGTATCGACGAGCCAGCGGCCCCACTCCATCATCTCTTCGCGCACTTCCGGCAGCCGGTAGTCGATATTGGCGAACATCAGGTAATCGTAGTTGCCGAATTCGTTGTCGACCTTGTCGTCCCAGCCGCGGTTCTCGCCGCCGATGCGGTAGATGCCGTTGTTGCCGGTCGCGTTGTCGAAGTCCGTGCCGTTGAAGTGGGTGGCATCCCATTTGAACGCGGAATACTGCTCGCCGCGGCCCGGGAACGTGAACTTGGTCCAGCCTTCGATCTCGAACGGCTCTTCCGAGATGACTTCGTTGCGGTTGTTCGGATCGACTTCGACGACTTTGAACCGTTCCGTCTCGTCCGCGCCGGCTTTGTGGTTCATGACCAGGTCGACGTAGACGGCAACGCCGAATTCGTGGCAGGCCGCGATAGCGCTTTTCAATTCTTCCTTCGTGCCGTATTTGGTCCGGACCGTGCCTTTCTGGTCGAATTCGCCCAGATCGTACAAATCGTATACGCCGTAGCCGGTATCTTCCGCGGATTGGCCTTTGGTGACAGGCGGAATCCAGACGGAGTCAATGCCCCATTGCTTGAGTTCGGGAGCCATTTCCTTGAGTCGGTTCCAATGCTGACCGTCGGCATCTACGTGCCATTCAAAAAATTGCATCATTGTGTGGTTAGCGGGCATGTTAAAAAAAACCTCCTCGAATATGTTGGGGTTCGGCTGCGTATGCGGATGTCCGTAAAAGCGAACTCGGAAGCCGGATGCCATCAGGCCGTCATGTAGATAAAAGACGCATGGGCGTCCGGGGTAATCGGTAAGGAACGCTGCGTTGGAAAGTCGCGATCGGGATGCCGGATCTCTTTTCGATGACGAAGAAAGAGTGGCTCGCTCGCTAAAGGAATAATACAAGTTACCCAAAAGGATGGGGGGCTTAAACGAGCCGGATTTTTTTTGTGGGCAGAATAAATCGATAGGGATTTCGTTAACGCTTACATGGAAAAGATAAGGGAACGATTGAGCCGGCCTGCTTGAATAGGGAGCCGCAGGGGGTAATGATAAACTGTGCCGTTTGCGGGATCTTTGCGGAAGCGGACCAACTTTGGGGAGGCGTTTTTCTTGACGACCGAAAACATGCTGGAACTGATGCAAAACAGACGCAGTATTTACGGAATCAGCAAGGAACAGACAGCATCCGACGACAAAATCCGCGAGCTGATCGAGCAGGCGCTGCTGCACGTGCCGTCGGCATTCAATTCGCAGAGCGCGCGCGTCGTCGTCCTGCTCGGCGAGCATCACGACAAACTGTGGGACTTCACGACAGGCATCCTAAAAGAAATCGTGCCGGAAGGCAGCTTCGGGCCGACGCAGGAAAAAATGGACAGCTTCAAAGCGGGCTACGGCACCATTCTCTTCTTCGAGGACGAATCGGTTATCCGCGGCATGCAGGAGCAGTTCCAGGCGTATCAGGACAATTTCCCGATCTGGTCGCAGCAGTCTTCGGGCATGCACCAGTACGCGATCTGGACGCTGCTCGAAGCGGAAGGCTACGGCGCTTCGCTCCAGCATTACAATCCGCTGATCGACGAGAAGGTCAAGCCGGAATGGGACATCCCGGAGAGCTGGAAGCTGATCGCGCAGATGCCGTTCGGCAAGCCGACGGCCCCGGCCGGCGAGAAGCAGTTCAAGCCGCTCGAAGAACGCCTGAAATGGTTTAAGTAAGGCGCGGCGGACCCTCATCACGGGAATCACAATTAGGGAAAAAGAATGGCTATCACAGAAAAAAAGACCGCTCGCGATGCGTCGTTTACGCATCGGAGCGGTCTTTTTGCGAGTTAGAACAGTTTCTCCTGCTGCGGTTGTTCCGGTTCGTCGGCCTGCGCCGCCTGCCCGGCTTGTTCCGGCGGCGGCCACGGCGCTCCGGCGGGAATCGGCTGGCCGAGCAGTTCCATCAGCTCCAGCGCGTTGGGCGTGGCGTCCTTGTCGGAGTTGTTGTTGAACGCGACGTACACATGCTTGCTCTGCTTGTCCAGGTCGAGCAGGATATCGCGCCATTCGGTCAACTCCTCGGTGCTGTAGCGGTACAGATAGCGCAGCTTGCGCCAGTTCGGATCGCTGCTCTTGTGCCAGCCGCCGACGTTGCGTCCGTGCATCCGCACATAGGTCGCTTCGTCGCTCGTCGCGTGCGCGATGATCGGAATCGATCCGCTGCCGGCCTGCGGTTCGTCGACGACGGTCTGAATCCAGCCTTCTTTGCGCATAAAATCAAGCGTCTTGTCGCGGAACTGCGGCGAATACCACGATTGGTGCCGGAATTCGAGTGCGCACGGCACGTCCTTCATGAATTCGCGCGTGACGCGCAGCTTCTCCACGTTCTCGCGGGTGCAGTCGAACCAGGGCGGGTATTGGAACAGCGTCATCGTCAGTTTGTCCGCTTCGATGACGGGCGCAAGGCTCGTATGAAAAGCGGCGAACATCTCTTCCGGCGTGTCAAAATAATTCTTTTTCTCGCGCAGATGCCCGGTCATGCCCTGATACGCCTTGATGACGAACCCGAAATCGTCCGGCGTCTGGGACACCCATTTCTCATAATTTTTGACGGGCTGGATCGCGTAAAACGAACTGTCCAACTCGACCAGCTTGAACGTCTCGCTGTAGGCGGGCAGCCGTTCGGCGGGTTTCTTTTTGCCGTATAGTTCGTCGTGGTCGCTAAAATTCGTAAGTCCGATCGTGATGATGGGAATCCCTCCTCGTCCGGCGCTGAGAAGCCTTTTTCTTCTTATTACACGAAAACGGGGCGAAGCAATCGGCAGCGCAAATGAAGGGTGAAGCCTGGGCCCGCGGCAGGTACAATGGAGAAGCACGATCATATTCCCGCAGCGGAGAGGAAGAAGAACATGACGGAATCCCGATTCGAGACCGCCGAAGAGTTGGCCCAGCGCCAGCTCGACTGCTATAACGCCCACGACCTGGAGGGCTTTCTGGACGTGTATGCCGAAGACGCGAAGCTGTACGTGCTGCCGGGCGGGACGCTGATCGCCGAAGGGCGCGAGCAGATGCGCGAGCGCTACCGCACACGGTTCGAGCTCGACAAAGTGCAGGCCAAGCTCGTCAACCGCATGGTGCTCGGCAGCCGGGTCATCGACCACGAGCATGTGACCCGGGCCGGATCGGACGCGGTCACGCAGGCCGCCGCGATCTACGACACGCACAGCGGCCGCATTACGGCCGCCTGGTTCGTCTCGGAGTGACGGGAAGCGCGGGGCAATACGCCGAAAAGGAAAAGCCGTCCCTGTCCGCAAACGCGGTCGGGACGGCTTTTTGGTTGTACGGGCCTCGAGGTGAGGCCTCGAAGGCAGGACCTCGAAGGCAGGCTTCGCAGCCGGTGTCTCGCAGCCGGTGCCTTGCGGTCGGCGCATACGGACGCATGCGGATCGGGCAGGGTACGCTCGGCGGTGCCAGACCAGACGGCGTTCGGGCGAGAGCCGCCGCTTGCGAGGGCCGCGGACCGGAGACGGCGGTCTTCAAAAGGCGTCCGGGCTCCGGGCTCGGATTCCGCGCCGGGGCCGGTCAGCCGAGCATCGGATTGCCCTGCATGCCGACCCACAGGTCGGACTGCTCCAGCTGCGCGGCGATGCGCAGCAGCAGGTCTTCGCGCCCTTTGGCGGCGATCATCTGCACGCCGAGCGGCAGGCCGTCTTCGGTCAGGTGCAGCGGCAGGCTGGTCGCGGGCTGGCCGGTCAGGTTGGCGAGCTGCGTAAACGGCGTATACGTCAGGCTGCGCTCGAAAATGTCGTACAGCATCTGCCGCTGTTCGCCGGCGGAAAGCTCGCTCACGCGCATCCACGGAGCGGCCTGCTCCGGCGTATGCGTCAGCTCGCCGACGCGCGGAGCGGGCAGGGCGCTTGCCGGCGTCACGTACAGATCGTAGCGTGCCGACAATTCGGCCATCTGCGCCGCGGCGACGTCCCATTCGTTCAGGCTGTGCACGAACTCGGCGGCGGAGACGTTTTTGCCGGCTTCGGCGAACACCCACGTGATGATGTCCACCTCTTCGGGCCGGATGTCGCGGCCGAGCATGCGCTCCAGCGAGATGAACATGGCGGACACTTCGCCCGCGTTCATCGTGTAATAGTTTTCCATCAGGCGGACGCCGTTGACCGGGCTGAGCTTTTCTTCGACCTCGTGGCCCTGGCTTTCCAGCCAGCGGACGGTCTTCAGCACGGCCTGCACGGCGTCTTCGCCGACGGGCGTGCCGACCGGCGACGCGGTCGTAAAGGCGATCCGCAGCGGGCGCGGATGAGGCGCGAGCATGTCTTGGGCGTAGACGCCCGGATAGAGCGGCGTCTGGAACGCGGCTTCGGGCTGCACGATTTGCAGCAGGTCCAGCAGCGCCGCGCTATCGCGCACGGTGCGCGACAGGGCGAAGTCGATCGACGCGCCCTGCCATTGGCGGCCGATGCCGGGGCCGACCGGGGTCCGGCCGCGCGTCGGCTTGAGGCCGAACAGGCCGGTGAACGACGCCGGGATGCGGATCGAACCGCCGCCGTCGCTCGCGCCGGCGGCGGGCACGATGCCCGAGGCGATCGCGGCCGCCGCGCCGCCGCTGGAGCCGCCCGGGGAATACTCCGGATTCCACGGATTGCGCGCCGGCCCGTATAGGGCCGGTTCGGTAATGTTCTTGAGCCCGAATTCGGGCGTATTCGTGTGGCCGAGCGGGATCAGGCCGCCGGCCCGCAGGCGGGCGACGTAATTGGAATCGCGGCGCGCGACGTTGCCCTGCAGCAGGGCCGAGCCGGAAGTGAGCGGCTCGCCTGCGAGCGCCTGCGAAATGTCTTTGAGCAGGTACGGCACGCCGGCAAACGGGCGCTCCGCGCTCGGGGCGGAGATCGCCGCCGCTTCCGCGAGCGCGGCTTCGCGCCGGTCGCGCACGACGGCGTTAAGCCGCGGATTCACTTCGTCCATCCGCGACAAAGCGGCCTGCGCCAGCTCGACGGCCGACACTTCCTTGTTGCGCAGCAGCCCGGCCAGGCCGACCGCATCGTATTGGACGTATTGGGCGAACTTCATAAGAGATTCCTTCTTTCTGAACGTCGCCGCCGCTTCGCGCCGCCTAAGGCTTTTCCTGAAACGGCGCGGAGCAGCGGGGAATGACGGAATGGAATGGAGTGGAACCGGTTTGGCACACGGCCGGGTGAACAGGTCCGGGCGGGTCTGAACCGGACCTGCTCTAACCGGAACCCGACCTGCCCGGACGTTAGGACGACGAAAATGTTGACTTCCGGTATACATTTTCCGCTCCGAGAGCCGTTTTCCTGCCGAATGTTGACTTTTTGCACACTTTTCTCTTCATATCGGTCCGTAACGGCGCTGAATCGGGCGAAAAGTTGACTTTTCGTACACATTTAGGCCGGAATTGAAGATTATCGCCCAAAATGTTGACCTTTTGCACACTTTTCTCCCGGCCTCAATCCCCGACCGATTTCGCCGGCACGTCCTTGCCTGTCGGCAGCGGCTCCGCGTCCGGTTCGGGGATGTGCTCGCCGGCGGCGAGCTGGACGTTGTTGCGGCCGCTTTGTTTGGCGCGGTAGAGCGCTTCGTCGGCGAGCTTGGTCAGCCGCTTGAGCGGGCGGCCCGGACGGGCTTCGACGAGGCCGAAGCTTGCGGTCGCGCCGACCGGACCCGAAGGGGTCATGACGGGACCGGAATCCAGTTCGCGCCGGACGCGTTCGAGCAGGCCGTAGGCGTCTTCGAGAGAGCGCCCCGGCATGCAGAGCGCGAACTCCTCGCCGCCGTAACGGCCGAATACGTCGCGATCGCCGAGATAGATTTTGCAGGCATGCACGACATGCCGGATCACGCAGTCGCCGACGTCGTGGCCGTGCGTATCGTTGATCGATTTGAAGCGGTCGATATCGAACAGGGCGATCGTCAGCGGTTCGCCGATCTCCCACGCTTCGATCAGCAGCTTCTCCGAACGCTCGACGAAATGCGTCCGGTTGTAGATCTGCGTCATGCCGTCATAGGTCGCCATCTGTTCCAGCTTGCGGTGCAGCAGCACGTTCTCGGTGACGTCGAGCACGACGACCGTGCGTCCGGCCGGAGAGCCTCCGTGCTTATGGTAGACGATCGACGAACGGAAGCGGTAATGGCGGGCGCCGTCGTCCGCCAGCCATTCGATCTGGCGGTCTTCCGCTTCGAGGAACGTCATGTCCGTATCCCACGGACGGAGACGGCGCGCCGGGAACGCCTGGTCCGCTTTTTGGCCGATGCGCTCGGGCGTGAGGAACGGGAACATCTGCGAAGCGGCTTTGTTGTAGTCGGCGAGCCGGCCGGCGGCGTCGAGGACGAGGACGCCGTCGCGCATGCTTTCCAAAATATTTTCGCGTACGACCGGGGTCGAAGTCAGCATGCCGGCCGACAGGATCGCCCAGCAGTACAGCAGGTTGGTCAAGCTCATGGTAGCGGGTACGGGATCGATATGGTAGGGGGTAAGGTTCAGGATGTAGACCAGGGAGGCGCCGATCGGAAGAAACAAGCTGACGAACATGGTCGCCGTCTGCTTGCGGTAGACGTTCAGCGTCTGGCGCATGTGCATGGCCAGCAGCCACATGCCCACGACGCCGCAGCCGAGCGTATAGCTGCCGTTGACGACGTACCAGAGGCCCATCGCGAAGTCGGCCAGCGGCCACGGGGAATCGGCGCGCAGGTCCATGCTCTGGTAGACGAGGCCGTGCAGGTCGTTGGTCAGCATAAGCAGCGAGGTAAGGAAGGGAATGACCAAAAAGGCCGCCGTCGCGCGGGGAGTCATCATTCGTTCGCGCCCGATGTAGTGGAACACCACAAGCAGGTTCAACGGCGAAATGAAAGGAAGCCCCAGATACTCGAAAGAAATCCAGAACTTGATCTCCGCAAGCGACGAGCTGGCCAGTTCGAGGGAACTGCCGAACGTATAAATGGCGGTTGCCACGGACATCCAGATGAACAGCGTCATGCCCGTGAAGCGCGTTTTTTGAAAAGAAGCGTATAGGGCCAACAGAACGCTGAGTACGCCCGACATGGCAAAAACAGCGATAAAGGTGGAGAACGCAGTATTCATGGATGGGGGAACTCCTGTCTTTTAGAGTCAAACCGATTTTGCGCAATCCGATTCGTACAGCATCAAAATCATACCATAAAAAGATGCGCGAAAAGTCGTTTTATCCCCGGCCGAGGCAGAAATATATGCACAATTTTAACGAATCGGCCAGTGCTCCGCGAGCGGTCCGCCGTCGCCGTGGACCGGATCGGTTCGGGGCAGCGGCACGCGGGCGATTTCTTCGATCGACTGCTCCCGCTTGCCGTCGTTTTCGATCCGCGTGTTGTAGTCCATGCCGTCCGGGTAAGCGCCCACGACCCGAAAATCGGCGCTCGCGGTAATGCGTTTGTGGCCGGTGCCGGCCGGCAGCACGATAACGTCGCCCGCCTGCAGGTCGAATGTGCTGCCGTTCTCGCCGCCGACCTTGAGCAGCAAGGTGCCGCACGTCACGCCGAGCACTTCGTGCGCGCTGCTGTGGTAATGATGGTAATTGAACACGCCGTTCTCCCAGCTGTTGCGCCAGTTGTGGCTGTTGAAGACCGATTCGGCCCACTCCGGCTTGTCGCCGAGCGCGCCGGGATACAAGATCACGGGCAGCTTCGGATTGTTGGGAATGATGCCGTCGTCCTCGAAATAAAACGTTTGCGCTTCGCGTCGTTCGTTCATGGTACGCACCTCCGCAGGATGAATGTATGGCAATGATTACCCGAATGCGGCGGTCAGCGATACGGAATCGGCGGAGAAAATCCACAATTTCGCGGCAAAAAAGGTACTTTACCCGCTATAATAGCGGATAGGCCGGATCCGGCGGGAACTTCGCGGACGGACCCGGAAATTCGGAAAGGAGCGCAGCATATGCCGACCCTGGACCTTTTATCGTATATGACGGAAGAGAATTTGCGCGAGTGGATGGAACGGTTCCGCGCGCTCGGACCGCTGCCCGGCATTTTTCTGACGTTCCTCAAATCGTTCGTGCCGCCGCTGCCGACCGCCGTGATCGTGGGCGTCAACGCGGCGGCGTACGGACTGTGGCTCGGCTTTCTCTACTCGTGGATCGGGCTGGTCGCGGGCTGCATGACGACGTTCCTGATCGTGCGCGCCGTCGCGTCGCGTCCGTATTTCCGGCGCTGGGCGGAGCGGCCCAAAGTGCAGAAAAGCCTGCTCTGGGCACGCCGCAACGCGTTCAGCTTCGTGTTCATCCTGAGCATGATGCCGGTCGGGCCGTTCGCGATCGTGAACACGGCGGCGGCGGTCGTGCAGATGCCCAGACGCGCGTTTCTGCTCGCGATTGCCGGAGGCAAAGCGATCATGGTGCTGGCCGTCTCGTACGTGGGGCATGATCTGGCCCGGTTCGTCGAGCGGCCGTACGAGCTGCTGTACGTGGTCGGGTTTCTCGCGTTCTCGTTCTGGGCGAGCCGGCGGGCGGAAGCTTATTTTACGCGGGACACGCCATAGGGACAGGCCGCGGAACAACGCCGTGTACACCTGCGCAGAGTCGCGGCAGAGCAGTAGCAGAGAGCCGTTTCCGGATCGGGAACGGTTTTGTTGTGGGAAAAAATAGGGCGTTACCGTTTGGGCGGGGCTGCGGTATAATCGGGATATTCCAACGAAAGCCCGCCCGGGCGCAGACCGGAGCGGGCCGGCGAAAAGGGGACGAGGCCATGATGGCGCAACAGGGGAAACAGCGGATCGAGCTTTTCGAAAACGGTTTAAGTTTGGTGTTCGACGTGACGGAGGAAGGCGACGTCCGGCTGCTGCACGCAGGCTGCCTGCCGTTCGAAGAAGAGCGGATCGACGAGCGGGCGCGGCAGGGCTTCCGGGTGCTCGAAGTACAGCTCAGCGGCGAAGACCGCGACGAATACCACGGGAGAAGCCACCGGGCTTCCTATCCGGGACTGCGCCTGAGATACGTCCGGCATGCCGAACAGCGCACCGGGGCGGGACTGCTGTTCACGCTCGACATGCACGACCCGGCGACGGGACTTGCGACGACTTCTTTTTTCCAATTCCATGACGGGCTTGCGGTGCTCAAGAGCTGGACCGAGCTGCGCAATGCCGGCACGGAGGAGCTTGGCGTCGAATACGTGTCGTCGTTTTCGCTGAACGGGCTGGCCAAGGACGGAGCGGGCGACCAGGACGACAAAATGAAGCTGCATCTGGCGCACAACGGCTGGCAAAGCGAAGTCCAGTGGCGCAGCAACACGCTGCCGGAGCTCGGATTGTCGCATATGACGGATCGCAGCTCCAAACGGATCTCCCTGAGCAACACGGGTTCGTGGGCCGCCGCGGAACATCTGCCGATGGGGCTGCTGGAAAATACGGAAGCCGGCACGACGCTGTTCTGGCAGATCGAGCATAACGGATCTTGGCATTGGGAACTGCTCAACCAGTTCGACCATCTGTCGCTGCTCGTGAGCGGTCCGTCGGAGCACGATCACGGCTGGTGGAAAAAACTGCTGCCCGGCGAGACGTTCGCAAGCGTACCGGTCGCGGTCGGCTGGGCGCGCGGCGGCTTCGAGGAAGCGATCGGCGAACTGACGCGGTACCGCCGTGCCACCCGGCGTCCGAATGCGGACAACGAGCATCTGCGCATCATTTTCAACGATTACATGAACTGCCTGTGGGGCAATCCGACGACGCAGAACCTGCTGCCGCTGATCGATGCCGCCGCGGACGTGGGCTGCAAATATTTCTGTATCGACTGCGGGTGGTATTCGCCGGGCGTCTGGTGGGACGGAGTGGGCGAATGGCTGCCGTCGGAGGAGCGCTTCCCGGAAGGCATCAAATACGTGCTCGACTATATTCGCGGCAAAGGCATGGTCCCGGGACTGTGGCTGGAGATCGAAGTCATGGGCATCCACAGTCCGAAGCTTGCGGAGGCGGACGATTCCTGGTTCTTCATGCGGCACGGCAAAAGGGTCAAAGACCGCAGCCGCTACCATCTCGATTTCCGCAATCCGGCCGTCGTCGCCCATGCGGACGAAGTGCTGCGCCGGCTCGTCGAGGAGTACGGGGTCGGATATATCAAAATGGATTACAATATCAACGCCGGACTCGGCACGGAACTCGATTCGGACAGCCTCGGTGACGGCCTGCTCGAACATAACCGCGCGTATCTGTCGTGGATCGACCGCATCTTCGCCGCGTATCCGGAACTGGTCATCGAAAACTGTTCCAGCGGCGGCATGCGTATGGATTACGCGATGCTCAGCCGGCACAGCATCCAGTCGACAAGCGATCAGGAAAACTACGTGAACTACGCGCAGATCGCGGCGAGTTCGCCGGCCGCGCTGACGCCGGAGCAGTCGGCGATCTGGTCGTATCCGCTGCGCGAAGGCGACGACGAGGAAGTCGTCTTCAATATGGTGAACGCGCTGCTGCTGCGCGTGCACCAGAGCGGGCATCTGGCGGAGCTGAGCCCGCCGCGCCGCGAGCTCGTTCGCGAGGCGCTTGCGGTGTACAAAGCCATTCGCGGCGATATTCGCGAAGGGCTTCCGTTCTGGCCGCTGGGGCTGCCGAAAATCGAAGACGGCTGGGTCAGCTTCGGCCTGCGCCGGGGCGGCACGCGCTACGTCGCCGTATGGCGGCTGGACGACGCCGCAAGCGAAGCGTCGCTGCCCCTGCCCGGCCTGGCCGGCAAAGCGGCGGAATGCCGCCTGCTGTACCCGCAGGGCCGCTCCGGCGGCGGCTGCGTCTGGAACGCCGAAGACGGCGAATTGAAGGTCCGGCTCGACCGGGAGCGGACGGCGCGGCTGTTCGAAGTCGTCGAGAGCGGAACGACAGGCACCAAATAAAGGCGAAAACGGCAAAAAGACCGCAGCCCGCGTAAGCGGGGGCGGTCTCTTCTTAATGTACCCGAAGCTTGCGCTCCGGCTGCCGCCGATCGGCTCGGCGGCATTCCTCGAGGTGTGTTAAGTAAGGGCAAGCCCAAAGGGCTGCGTTAACCGCCGTAAGGCGGAAAATCGATCATTCGTCGTAAAAATTAGTGGCGGTCTTTGGCTTCGCCGATTTTTTCCTGTACGGCGCCTTTGGCTTTGTCCATCTTGCCGTCAGCTTGCATGCCCGGATCGTTCTTCGCATTGCCGACCTGATCTTTGATCTCGCCTTTGGCTTTGTTCACGCCTGCCTTGATTTTGTCGCCAAGTCCGTTGTCGCTCATGCCGAACATCTCCTTCGCATTTTGGGAATAAGTTCACATCGTGGTGCTAGTTTTTAATTACCCTTCGCCTGCGGAGGTTAAACGAAATTTGTCGATAAATCGTCTGCCGATCGCGAACGGCGGCGAGCCGCCCGAATTTCCTTCGGGTTCGGAAGAAGGCTTGGCGGAATCCGGGGCCGGGAGGGTTTTATTGGACTCGTCCCCCCGTGCCGATGGTATAATCGGTTCAACGGGGTTTTATTTTTATTCAAGACCGCTTGAATATTTTGGGGCACGGGTCGGACGCACGGGTCGGCTCTCCCGCAGGCACAATACGCAGTTTTCATTTTCTATGGGAAAGCGGGTGAACAAAAAATGAAAGATTCGATGCAAGCGGCGGCGTGTCCGTCGCCGGCTTTGACCGCGGCGGCCGGCGACCTGCTTCAACTTGCCGCCGAAGTGTCGGGCGCGGAGACGCTGTTCGTCGCCAAGCGGACGGAGGACGGCATCCGTCCGCTGTTCGTATGGGGCCGGGCCCGGGAAGGGCTTCGCGTCGGTGAACTGCTGAACCTGCCCGATCCGTCGGGCGGGGAGAGCGGCCTCACCGTTGAGCTGCCGCTGCTGAACGGGAACGAACACGGGCTGCTGGGCGCCCGGCGCAGCGGCAGGGCGTTCGACGCCGGCGAAGAGCAGGCGCTCGGACGCGCGGCTTCCGTCCTCGCGCGTCTGGCCGAGTCGGAAGAGAAAAGCTCTGCCGTGCGGCGCGAGCAAGAACTGCGCCAAAGCCGCGAAGACGCGGAGCGGGCCGCCCGCCAGACCGGCGAGCTGCTCGCGATGATGGGGCACGATATTCGCACGCCGATGAACGGCATCGTCGCCATGTCGGAACTGCTCAAGGAAAGCGGGCTGACGACCGAGCAGCAGCAGTATTTGCAAATCATCGAAGGCAGCCAGCAGTCGCTGCTGGAACTGGTCGGCAGCATTCTCGATTACGGCAAATTGGAAGCCCGGCAGATGAAGCTTGAGCCGGCGCCCATGGACCTGCTGGGGGCGCTCGAAGACACGGTCTACCAATTCGCGGCCAAAGCGGCGCAGCGCCCGGAGCTCGAATTGACGCTGGATCTCGATCTCGACCCCGGACTGATCCTGATCGGGGACGTCGGCAAGATTCGCCAGGTCGTCAGCAACCTGCTGAGCAACGCGATCAAATTCACGGCGGCCGGGGAAGTGCGGATTTCGGCGCGCCGACTGGACGGGCAAGAGGGCGGCGATGCCCGGGCATGGATCGAAATCGTCGTCTGCGATACCGGAATCGGCTTGTCGGAAGCCGACATCGGCCGGCTGTTTCAGGATTATGCCCAGGTGCACCGCGACGAAGCGGGAGACTATGGCGGAACGGGACTCGGCCTGTCGATCAGCAGGCGGCTGGTCGAGCTGATGGGCGGCCGGATTCGGGCCGAAGGACGCGAAGGCGTAGGCACGCGAATGATCTTCGCCGTGCCGCTGGAGATCGACCGCGAAGTCGAACCCGGCGTGTCCGATCCGGCGCAACTGCGGGACCGGCGTCTGCTGCTCGCCGCGCGCGGAAGCGGAACGCGCCTGACGCTGTCGCGCCTGGCCGCGCGTCTCGGCATGGAAGTGTGGACGGCATCGACCGTGGCGGAAGCGGCGCTCGTGCTCGTCGGCGAAGGCCCGTTCGATCTCGTGCTGAGCGAATGGGCGCTCGAAGAAGACCCCGGGCCGCGGCCCGATCTGCCGCCCGGGGCTGCGCCGGCCGCTCCGCTTATCCTGCTGCACCCGCTGATTCACGACAGCGAGCCTGCCGCGCCCGGCGGACGCCCGGTCCCGGCTTCGCTGACGAAGCCTGTCCGGCGGAGCGAACTGTGCAGCGTGTTGGCGCTGGCCTGCTGCCCGGCCGAAGGTTGAACGGGCGGCCGCGAGCGATGCGGCGAGCCAACGGGAAATGGAAAACGGGAAGAGGAAAAAGGAAAAAGGAAAAAGAAAAAGGACCTTTTCAAGCCCCTCGGCGGGGCGGGAAAGGTCCTTTGTGCTGGGTGCCGCGTGCGTCGTCTTCCGCTTGTCGAAGCGGCAGCGTGTAGGACTCGGCCGCCGGCGGTCTGCCGCTTACGGGGACGACGGGCTGCCGGACTCGACGCCGCCGGACGCCGGAGCGTCGAACGGCTCCGCGTCTTCCATGAATTCGTCCAGGTCGCGGTCCGCTTTGTTCTGGTTGCACAGCATGCAGGCGCAGACGCAGTTGAGCGGCGTCGTATGGCCGCCTTTGGCGCGCGGCAGCAGATGGTCGATCGTGTCGCCGTATTCGCCGCAGAAATGGCATGTATAGCGGTCGCGTTCCAGAATGTAGCGGCGGAACGTCCGATTCGTATACAACCGCCGGATCGTGAAGCGGTTGACGAGTACGGCCGCGTGCTCGCGCACGAGGCAGCGCGCCATTTCGAGGTCGGTCTCCTGCTGCCAGCGCCGCCCTTTGTCGGTACGGCCGCGCATGCGGATCGTCCCCTGGCGGGTCGGCCGCAGCTCGGCTTCGCGCGTCGGCTCCAGCAGCGCGTCGGCCGGCGGTTCCGGCGGCGGACGCCGAACGCGCCGCTTGGGCGCGGCTTCGACCGCTTCGACTTCTTCGGGCAGCGGCTCATGCGGCCGCGCTTCGGCCGAAGGCGGCATCGGGTCGGATGCCGCGTCGGGCGCCTCCAGATTCGGCGACCGGCGCCGCTTGCGGCAGTCGCGGCAGGCCCCGCGCCGCGATTCGCTGCCGGACCGCTTGCCGGTCCGGCGCAGGAAGTCTCCGAGCGGCTTCGGCTCGCCGCAGTACAGGCACGCCTTGACGCCGCCTGTCGGCGCGGCGTCCTCGCGCGGATCGGCGGCGGCTTGTTCCGCCGCGCCGGTCCGCGCCTCCGCCGGCCTGTCCGGGGCCGGCGGCGTTTCCTTGTCCGGCGAGCGAGGCGCGCCGGACCGCTCTTCGTCCGGCGTTATGCCGCCGGACAGGCTCTCCGCGCCTTCGGCGCCCGGCGGCGCGGTTTTGTTCGCGCCGCTCCGACGGCGCTTGCGGCGCCGCTTGCGCGGCTTGGCGCCGTCGACGGCGGGACCGGCGCTGCGCACGGTCTCGGCCCGGCCGACGTTGTCGGCTTCGCCGCCGGCGTGGCGCTCTGCTTCGGCCTCGGCCGTCGGGCCGGGCTCGGCGGCCGCTTCGGCGCCGCGCTTGCCGCGGCGGCTTTTCGCGCCGCCGCGTCTTTTTTTGCGCCGGGCGGAAGCGGGGGCTTCGGCGTCGGCGGGATCGGCTTCGCGGCGCTGGCCGCGGTCTTCTTCCGGCGCCGGGGCGGCCGGCTGAACTTCGCGGGAAGCGCCGGGCGCCTCGGCCGAAGGTTCGGACGCCGGCGGGCTGCCCGCCGGCGTCTGCGAACCGGAGCGCCGCTTGCGCCGGCGTTTGCGTTTGCGCGGCGCGTCGGCCGCGATCGGTTCCGGCGTCTCGGGCGGCGCCGCGTCCCGTTCGGACGGGGAGGCATGCGAGCCTGCCGCCGAATCGGCCAGCGGCTTCGGTTCTTGCGGGTTGCGTTCACGTGTCATGAGGCGATCCTCCTTTCCGGATAGGCCGCGGCCGATTCCGTATTCGGCCGCGGCGTGGTGCGTGTCGGACTCAGCCGATGGTCACTTTGCCTTCCGGATAGCGGAACGGCTCTTTGTCCATTTTCGGCGTCAGGGTAAAAGCGAGCGTGATCGGCCCGAGTCGGCCGACGAACATGAGAACGATGATCAGGAATTGTCCGAACGGCGTCAGTTGGGACGTCAATCCCATCGAGATGCCTGCGGTCGCGTAGGCGGACGTCGTTTCGAACAAGATACCGAGGAACGAATAGTTTTCCGTGACGGACAAGATCATGGCGGCCACGACGATCAGCAGAAAAGACAGCAGGGAAAACGTGATCGCTTTGTATACGCGGTCCTGCGCGATCCGGTAGCGGAAAAAGACGATATCCTGCCGGCCGCGGATCATGGCGAGCACCGCTCCGATCAGGATGGCGAACGTGGTCACTTTGATGCCGCCTCCGGCCGAGCCGGGAGCCGCGCCGATAAACATCATGATGACGATGAAGAACTGCGTCGCCTGCCGCAGCGCGCCCACGTCGAGCGTCGCGAGACCGGCCGAACGGGAAGTGACCGACTGGAAAAACGAAGCAAACGTTTTGCCGGACAGATCCAGCGGCTTGAGCGTCGCGGGATTGTTGAATTCGAACACGAAGATCACGATTGCGCCGACGATAACGAGAGCGCCGGTCATCGACAGCACGACTTTGCTGTGCAGCGACAGTTTGCGCTTTTTGGGAAAAGCGAGCAGGTCGGCAATGACGATAAAACCGATGCCGCCGAGCAGAATCATCGGCATGGCGATCAGGTTGATAAACGGGTCATCCACGTAATGGATCAGGCTGCCCGCCCGGCCTTCGATAGCCCCGAACAGGTCGAAGCCCGCATTGTTAAAAATGGAGATGCTATGAAAAGCGCCGAAATAGGCGGCCTGTCCCAGCGGCATTTCAAACGAGAAACGGGCGAACAACAGAATCGCGCCGACCGATTCGATCACGATCGCGTACACCAGCACTTTGCGGATCAGCCGAATGATACCTTCCGTCGAGCTCTGGCTCAGCGTTTCCTGCAAAATCAGCCGTTCGCGGAACGTGATCCGGCGGCGGAACACCAGCGCGATCAGCGTGGCGACGGTCATGAAGCCGAGTCCCCCGATCTGGACGAGCCCGATCAGAACGAGCTGCCCGAACGTCGTCAGGTCGACGCCGGGATTGACGACGGACAGTCCGGTGACGCACGTCGCCGAAGCGGCCATGAACACGGCATCGAGGTAAGCCATCGATTGCCCGGAGGCGGAAGCGGCCGGAAGGCACAAAAGGCCGGAACCGGCCAGAATCATGACGAGGAAACCGGCGGCCAACACTTGGGGCGGATTGAGTCTGAGCAGCGGATTTCGGCTTCTTACGGGTTTGAACATAATGGTGCCCTCGCCTTATAGGTTAGAAATGGGATTTCCGATTCATTGTATTACCGGCGTCCGTCAAAGTAAAGGATCGCCTATAGGCGGGCGCTTGGCGCACCCTGCCCGGCGACGAGCGGAGAGGTTCGAAATCGTGCTTGTCCGCGCTGCGAACATACGGCGAACCGGCCGCCGAGGGGCAGTCGCGAGGTAAGCAGAAAGCAACCAGAAGCAAACGCAAGCAATCATAGGCGGCCCTGTGGCAATCGACGGACAATCGAGAGGCGATCGAACGGCAATCCAGAGCCAACGAATCCTGTTATCGCTATTTGCGTTTATTTCGCTTTTTTGAAAATCTAACGAATCGTGATGTTCTTATTTGGCATTTTGAGCAGGGATTTGGCCGTTTTGGAGCAAATAGCGTGATTAGCATTCGTTAAAAATGCGCAAAAGCGGTTTCGAGGGCAAATAGCGTGTGTAGGATTCGTTAGGTCGGCCGTGGCGTTCAGTTATGCAGGATGCCAGGTATTAAAAAAAGCCGTACGCCCGGGGCGTACGGCTTTTTTATCTGTAAAGGCGGCTCCGAGCCGGTCAGGCCGAGGAAACGCAACAATTTATCTTTTGGTTTTTACGTTAATCAACGTAAAAACGCAACAATCTCCTCATTAAATTTCTCCGGTTCGTCCATCATGAGGGCGTGGCCGCTTTTCTCGAACGTCACGACGTGGGACGTGGCGATGCCGGCGTTCATCGTCTGCGCCAGGCCGTAAGGGCAAATCTCGTCTTTCTCGCCGTGGAAAATGGCGGTCGGTACGGTGATCTGCGCCAGGTCGCCGCGCAGGTCTTCGTCGCGCAGCATCTCGGCGGCGCGGAGCGTGCCGACGGCGGACGCCTGGAAAGCGACCATTTCGACCCAGGCGAACGAAGAAGCGCTTGGCGATTTGTGCGTCAGCTTTTTGCCGAACGCCGTAATCATTTTCGGGCGATCTTCCAGCGTAGGCTGAATGATCTGTTCGTTGACGTCTTCGATCGTCATCGCGTTCGGCACGCCGTCGCGAACGGTGAAGCTCGGAGCGGCCGCGCCGATCAGCAGCAGCTTCGATACGCCGTGCGATTGATGGCGGGCCGCGTAGCGTACCGCTGTCGCGCCGCCCATGGAGAAGCCGACCAGCACGGCGTCTTCGAGGCCCAGCGCGTCGATGACCGCACGGACGTCGTCCGCGTAGCGGTCATACGTGTAGCCTTCCCACGGGGCGTCGGATTTGCCGAAGCCGCGCGCGTCGATGCCGATGCAGCGGAAGCCCATGCCCGGCAGGCGCATATATTGGTATTCGAACATTCGCGAATCGAGCGGCCATCCGTGCAGGAAAATAACCGGTCTTCCCTGACCTACGTCTTCCACGTAAATATTGACTCCCGGTTCCACTTCAACGTATTTTCCCATGTTCAAAAACCTCCTCGGATGTGTGCCGCGTATGCGGAGTGCGATGTATGTGGCGAATGATGGATAAGATGAATAGGCCAAAACGATATCTGGGATTAGGATCGCTGCCGCGCCGCCGGGCCGGGGGATTGGGCCCGCGGCGAAGGCCTGCGATCGATCGCTTATCTATTACCCGCAAATCGGCGTTGAATCCCCGGGTCGTCCAAAAAAAGCGGTCGAAGCGGAACTCTCTTTTCCCGAAAGCGTTTTACCCCGGCGATTCGCCCCTATCCCCGAGAGGGTATTGTTAAGCGGACGGGCGAACGGCGGCGCAGGCGGAGCGAACAGGCCGTTTCCGAGCGGGCAAGCTGCGATTGAATCAATTCGCAAGGCGCGGACATGCGATCGAGCAGGCGCGCAGAGCGATCGGTCAAGCCGCCGCCGTCGCCCCAAACAATAGAAATCAGACTGTCATAAATCACACTGTAAGGAGGCGCATCATATGGCAAAATGGAGCAGACTGCTGGGAGCGGCGTGCTTGTCGGGCGTGCTGCTCATGCTGACGGCCTGCGGAAACGGCCAATCGGCTGACGGGAAAGTACATATCGAGTTTTTCCAAAACAAGCCGGAAGCCAAAGGTTCGTTCGACAAGCTGATCGCGAAGTTCAACGAGGAGAATCCGGACATCGTCGTCACGCAGACCAATCCGCCGGACGCCGAGACGGTGCTCATGACGCGGGTCGTCAAAAACGACGTGCCGGACGTCATCGGGATGGGCGCGACGGACACGTACTCCGTCCTCGGACAAAGCGAGATTTTCGCCGATCTGGCCGGAGAGCCTTTTCTGGACCGGATTAATCCCCGCTATATGCAGATGCTGAACGATCTGACCGGCGAGGAAGCGATTACCGGCATTCCCTACGCGGCCAATGCCGACGGGATTATGTACAACCGCAAAATTTTCGAAGAGCTGAATCTGGACGTGCCGAAGACGTGGGACGAGTTCATGGACACCGCGCAGAAGATTCAGGACGCGGGCATCACGCCGTTCTATCTCACGTACAAAGACGACTGGACGACCAATCTGCTGTTCAACGCGCTGGCCCCGAACATCGCCGGCATCGACTTTTTCCTGGAACGGCGCGACGACAAAGTGACGTTCGCGGATCCCGTCATGCGCGAAGTCGCCGAGAAAGCGCTCGCCGTGCTGCCTTACGGCACGAACGACAACTTCGGCCGCACGTACGCCGACGGCAACCGCGCTTTCGCCAACGGCGAAGCCGCGATGTATATTCAGGGCAGCTGGGCGATCCCGGAGATCCGCAAAGCCAACGCCGATATCGACCTCGGCTTCTTCGCGACTCCGACCGGCGACGACGCCGAAAGCAACAATCTCGTCTCCGGCGTCGATACGCTGCTGGCCGTCGCCGAAAGCACCGACCACCGCGAAGAATCGATGAAATTTATCGAATTCCTGATCGCGGACGAGAACATTTCGCAGTACATCAAGGAACAGACCGCCTTTTCCGCCGTCGAAGGCATCGACCAGAACGATCCGGCCGTGGCCGAGCTTCAGCCTTATTTCGACTCCGGCCGCCTCGTCGACTTTGCCGACCATTACATCCCGGCCGCCGTACAGCTCAACTCGCTCGTGCAGGAATTCCTTCAGCGCGGCGACGTCGACGCTTTCCTGAAGCGCCTCGACAGCGAATGGACCAAAGTCGCCAACCGCAGATCCTGACCTTTTGATCCGGCGGCTCTTTTGACCCGCTATTGATCTGCCGTCCCTGATCTGCTCGGCCCGCTCCACCCAGGCGGCCTGGATACAAGGCTGCCTGCCCCCTACCCTAAAAAAACAACTCGACGCGCGAGCGTGAGCGGAGGGCGGGGAAATCCCGGAAAAGCGAAGCGGTCGCCTTTGAGGTCCGATTTTCACCTTGCAAAAGTTCAATCCAAAAATCGGACCGAAACAGCGATTGAAGGGATTCCCCGCCCGGAGCGCCTCCCGAGCACCGGAGCGCCTCCCAAGCACCCGAAGCGCCTCCCGAGCCCCCACACCGCTCAAGCGTCGAGAAAGGAGGACCCTATGGCAAAAAGAAAAGCCGCCTTTTACTGGATGACCGTCCCGGCTTTGCTGCTGTTTTTCGTATTCCATACGTTCCCGGCCCTGCAGGGGGTATTCTACTCCTTCACGAACTGGAACGGTTTCGCCAAAACGTACGACTTCGTCGGCTTCAAGAACTACTATTATCTGTTCCAGGACGACAACGTCGGCAACGCCTACTGGTTCACGTTCAAGTTCGCGATTCTCGTCACGATCGTGATCAACGTGCTCAGCCTGCTGATCGCGATGGGGCTGAACGCCAGCATCAAAGCACGGAACTTTTTCCGCGGCGTGTACTTCCTGCCGAACATCCTGAGCGTCCTGATCGTCGGCTACATATTCAACTACCTGTTCTCCAACGTGTTCACCGTCTGGGGCGAGAACCTCGGCATCGGGGCGCTGTCCACGAACCTGCTCGGCAGCCAGACGCTCGCCTGGATCGGCGTCGCGTTCGTCGCGATCTGGCAGGGCATCGCGCTGAACACGATCTTGTACCTGTCCGGCCTGCAGACGATTCCGACGCAGCTGTACGAAGCTTCCGGTCTCGACGGCGCCAACAAATGGCAGGAGTTTTGGAAAATTACGTTCCCGCTCATCGCTCCTTTTTTCACCATTAATATGGTCCTGGCGATGAAGAATGCGCTGATGGTATTCGACCTGATCGTCGCGCTGACGAACGGCGGGCCGGGCCGCGCCACGCAGTCGATCTCGCACCTGATCTACACGGGTGGCTTCGAAGGCGGCGAATTCGCGTATCAGTCGGCGAACTCGGTCATCTACTTTATCGTGATTGCGGTCATCTCGATCGTGCAGATCCGATACTTGCAGAGAAGGGAGACGGATATGTAATGAAAACCCGCAAACGGACCAACTGGATCGCCATGATCCTGATTGCGCTCGGGACGATCTTCATCTTGTTCCCGCTGTACATGGCCGTCACCATCGCGCTCAAAAACCAGACGGACATGCTGAATTCCATTTTCGGCCTGCCGACCAATCTGCGCTTTGAAAACTTCGCCAAAGCGATCGAAATGACGAACTTTTTCCAGGCACTCGGCAACAGCGCGATCGTCACGATCTCGACCGTTGTCCTGACCATCCTGAGCAACTCGCTCGTCGCCTACGCGGTCGCGCGGAACATGGGCAAGAGCAAGTTTTTCAAAGGACTGTATTTCTACTTTATCAGCGCCATGTTCATCCCGTTCCCGATTATCATGCTGCCGATCGTCAAACTGACGGCATCGTTCGGGATGACGAACCTGCTCGGCCTGATCATCCTGCACACGGTGTACGGACTCGCCTTCAACGTGTTCATCTACGTCGGCTACATCCGCTCGATTCCGATCGATCTGGAAGAAGCGGCGACGGTCGACGGCACGGGGACGTTCGGGACGTTCGTCCGTATCATCTTCCCGCTGATGGCGCCGATCAACGCGACGGTGGGCATCCTGATCTGCCTGTCGACGTACAACGACTTCCTGCTGCCGCTCGTCATCTTGAGCGATCAGAACCAGTACACGCTGCCGCTCGTGCAGTACGTGTTCCAGGGACAGTTCAACACGGAGTTCAACCTGGCGTTCGCGTCGTACCTGCTGGCGATGCTGCCGATGATCGTCATCTATCTGTTCGCTCAGAAGTGGATCATCAACGGCGTTACGCAGGGCGCGGTCAAATAAGCTTCTCCGAAATGTCGTTAATGTCCGGCTTCAAGCGTCCGGTTTCGCCTGCGAAGGCGGGCCGGGCGCTTTTTGCGTATCAAAAAAGGGCCCGGCGCAAGATCAGTCCGGCATGGATGGATCGGCGGGGCATGGCGTATAATGGCGGCATGGGAAAAAAGGCGAGGCCCGCGCGTCTCCGTACGGAGGACGCGGCATAGCGGGCCGGAGCCGGAAGGAGGCACGGATGTGGCGGTGATTAGTTTTGACGACGAGCGGATGGAAGCCGCATGCGGCGGAAGGGACATGAAGCTGCTGGCCAAAGAGTATGCGCTGCTGCGCTTTTTGCACGACAACGTCAACCGGGTGTTCAGCCGCGACCAACTGCTGGACCGGGTCTGGCCGGGCGAATACCCGGTCGACCGCACGGTGGACGATCACGTCTACCGGCTGCGCAAAAAGCTCAAAGCGGCGGGCGGGCCGTCGATCGAGACGATTCGCGGCATCGGGTACAGCCTGGCGCTGAGTCCGTCGCCTGTAGGCGCCGACGCACTGTCGCTGCGCGATCCGGCGGTGCAGGAAGCGATGAACGGCATCTTCGCGCGGTATCACCGTCTGGGACAGGGCCGGGCGCTGCTCGCGTTGGCGGCGCAGCGGGAATCGCTCGGCTTCGAGCTGGACGCGTTCTACGCCTTGTACGTGCATTTCGTCGAAGGGGACCTGCGCTGGTTCGTGACGCACGAAGCTGCGCCGATCCGCGAGCGGATCTATTGGCTGCTGCTGTTCTATCTGGTCGTCGATACGCCGGAGCCCAAGTCGGCCGTATGCGAACGCGCGCTTCGGCTGCGCGCCCTGCCGCCCGAAGGGCACCGGGAGATGGAGATTCTGAACATCGCCGACCTGTACGCGGAGGAAGGACGGATCGGCGAAGCGCTGTCCACGCTGGATACCGCCCGCCGCGTGTCGCGGGAACAGGCTCTGGACGGATTCGTCGTCCCGATCGAGATCAGCGCGTTGTACGTCCGGCTGATGCAGGGCGATCCGGCCCTTGCGGAGCGGCAGTCTGCGGAAGCGGCCCGGCTGCTCGAACGCGAGCCTTATTTGCGCGAGCTGGCCGGCTACCGGCTGCTCGAAGGAGCCCGGCTGCTGCTTGCGGGCAGCGCCGCGGCAGGCGAGGCGCTGATCCGCGAAGGGCTGGACACGCTTGCGCGGTCGGGCTTCGTGCCGCATCGGCTGCTCGCGCTGCGCAGGCTGGTCGGCGTGCTGGACCGGCATGCGCCAGGCGGGGACGCCGGGCGCCGCTACGCGAAGCAGCTGCAGGCGGAATACGCGAAGTTCGGTCTGGACGAATGGCAGGACCGGCTCGGCGAACGCATTCTCGATTATTTGGACCGGCTGGAAGAGTCCCTCTGATAAACCTCTGACATTTCCCGGCTAGACTGAATCCGTGCTTAACGACGGAGGCGGTTCTTCGGAATCGCCGGGAGAGGAAGAACGAGGAATGGAGAACAAGAAGAGGCAAGAAGCAAGACAGGGCCGCCCGGTCCCGGCAAGAGGCGCGGAAAGCGGTCGCAAGGCAAACAGCGAGGCCGCGGGCGCCCGCCGGTCTTCGCTGCTCCGGCATCCGGTCTTTGGCCGGATGTTCGCGGCGTACGGCATTTCCGTATTCGGCGACTGGTTCGACGTGATCGCGATCCAGGTACTGATCGGCTACCGCTGGCAGGCGAGCCCGCTGGAGATCGCGCTGGTGCCCGTCTGTATGGCGCTGCCGGGCATGCTGCTCGGCACGGCAGCGGGAACGGCCGCCGACCGCTGGAACCGGCTCGCGCTGATGCGCCTGTGCGACGTGCTCACGGCGCTGGCCACGCTGGGCATTTTGTTCGTTCCGAACCTGTACGGGCTGTTTCCGCTGCTGGCGCTGCGGGCCGCGCTCGGCGTATTCAACGTGCCGGCGCAGCAGGCGCTGACCCGCCGCGTCGTCGACGAGGAGCGTCTGATCGACGCGTCCTCGCTCAACGGCCTGGCCAGCCAACTGTCGCGGATCGCCGGGCCGCTTGCCGGGGCGGCCGTGCTCGCGCTGCTGTCGCCGCAGGCGTGCATGCTGATCAATGCCGGCGCGCGGCTGCTGTCGTACGGCATTTTGAAGACCGTTCCCCGGGAGGCCGATCGAGGTCCGGAACCTGCCGGGCAGGCGAAGGGCAAAGGCGGCTCGAACTTCCGCCGCGAATGGCGGGAAGGCTGGGCGTTGATCCGCCGCACTCCGCCGCTGCTGCGCGCGATGGCGTTCGCGCTGTGCGGCATGCTCGTCGTGCAGATGATCGACTTCCAGTTCATCAGCCTGTTTCGCGCGATCGCGCCGGACCGCGAGACGGCGATCGGCTGGCTGCTGGCCGCTTCCGGCGTGTCGGCGGCCGCTGCGGCCGCGGCCAATATGCGCTTCGGGCCGCTGCGGCGCAGCGGGTACGGGCTCAAGCTCGGCGGGAGCTATGTCCTGATCGGACTGTCGATCCTGCTGCTCGGCCTGCTGCCGACCGGCGCTTCGACCGCCGCGCTGCTCGGCCTCGGGCTGCTGCTCGGAGCGGGCAACGGGCTGTTCATGGTCACGTTCAACCATGCGCTTCAGACCCAGACGCCGGCTAATATGACCGGCCGCGTCTTCGGCATCCAGGGCACGCTGCTGAGCGCGGTCATGCTCGCGGCTCCGCCGCTTGGCGGGCTGTTGGTGCAGCGGTTCGGACCGGGCCCCGTATTCGCGGCGGCCGGACTGTCGATTCTGCTGCTCGGAGCGGCGGGATTTGTGTTCGGACGGACTTTTTGGAAGACGACGCCTGCGAAGTAGGAATTTGGACCTCTTTTTGCCCCTTTCCGGGAGGAAAGGGGCTTTTGTCATCGAACCGTAATATAAGGTTACAACTTTTTTTCTGGAAATATCCTCAGGATGTCTTAAGCTAGAAGAGCAGGGTTTTTCCCGATTGACAACAACGATCGATGACACCGACTCCGCGCACGGGCATCCCCGTCGCTTGAACCTGACCCGCTATGTGAACTCTTGAACATTCTCGGTGCTTCGCGAACAGCGCCTTCCACTCCATATATCCTTCGGGAACGAAATGAGGACCTCCAATTATGAAAAGAACACGCCGCCTTGCCGTCTCTGTCCTGGTCTGCCTGTCCGTCGCGGCTGCGGCGCTGACCGCGTCCGCCGCCGCTTCCATCAAAGTGTACCGAAACGGGACCGAAGTCGTGACCGAAGCTTCCCCGAGATTCGTCGAAGGACAGGTCATGATCCCGCTCAGCCTCGCCGGAGAACTGTTCGACCAGGACATGGACTACGATTCCGTGCAGCGCGTGCTCAACGTCGACAGCCGGACAGGCGAGATCGCGAAGTCCGCGGACGGCAAGCTGGCGGTGACCGGCACGGCCGCCTTGAACGGCATGTGGGACGACCTGATGCTGCGCAGCGGCGATCGCGTCGTCGGCGTGCCGGGCAAGACGCTCGGGCCGGACAGCCCGTATCCGCCGGAATTCGCTTCGGCTCCGCTTACGGGAGGCCCGGCTGCGGACATCGTCATCCTGCTGACGCAGGGCTACGGGACCGGGTTGTACGTCAACGAAGCGTTCGTCTATACGGCTGAGCTTGAGCCGGTTGCGCTCGAAGACGCCCTCGTGTCGATGCGCAAGCAGACCCGGGCGGGCTTCCGTGCGGACGGGAGCGTCTTCGTCGAGACGGGCGGGCAGTTCACCGCCATCGCGGCGCAGCGGCTGCTGACGGATCGCGGCAATCCGGGGGCGGCGCCGACTTTCGGCGGGGTCGTGCGCTACGCGGTCGAGGACGGGCGTCTGACCGCGACGGCGGGCGTGCAGGTCGGGTCTTCCGAATTCATCGGCGATCTCAAGCTTGTGTACACGTACGCCAACGGCGTGCTGCAGGCCGGAGCGCCCCGGTTCACCGCGTACGAAGAATACCGGTAATCGGACGCCTGGTCGGATGCTTGATCCGGCGCTTTGAGCGCCGGCGCCGTCCCGAACACCTCCGGCGCTTGCCGGCTACCCTTTTGCGGCGGACGTGAAACGAGATTTACAGCACTATGGAAAAAATGGAAAAGCTATTTCAAACTTTATTGTTATCGGGTAAGATCAAGATAAGAGGAATTTCCTATTCCCAATATAACGAATCGGGCGTAATGCACACATCGATTCAAGAGGGGGCGACGGAACTTATGCAAGAGACGGGACTAATTCAGGATATCGTATACACAGGGGTTCCGGGGCTTGACGAACTGCTTGGAGGCGGTGTTCCAAGGGGGACCACCATCATTCTCGAAGGCAATCCGGGCACGGGCAAGACGACGCTCGGGATTCAGTTTTTGCTGGAGGGAGCCAGGCAGTACGGAGAGTCCGGCATTTATATTACGTTCGAAGAACTTCCGGAGCAAATTTACCGCGACATGTCGGGGTTCGGCTGGGATCTGAGAGAGCTTGAGAGACAGAACAAGCTGCGGATCATCTGTCTGGAACCGGACGTACTGCTCGACCAGATGATGCGCACGGACGGGCTGTTCGAACAGCTTATCCGCGAGATCGACTGCAAGCGCGTCGTGATCGACAGCATCAGCCTGTTCCGCAAACTGGGCGGCGACCAGACCGACGGACGCGACCAGATCTATTCCATCCGCAACATTATGCGCAAGTTCGACCTCACCGCTTTTTTCCTGAGAGAATACGGAGAGACGGAAGGACGCTCGACGCCTTTCGAAAACTACGTGTGCGACGGCATCATCCGCCTGTCGCTGAGGGAACATCTCGAAAAATACCGCAAGCGCACGATCGAAATCCTCAAGATGCGCGGCACGTGCATCGTGGAAGGCGAACACCATTACCGCTTTTTGAAAGACGGCATTCGCATCCTGCCCGCGCTGTCGATGGTCGAAGACAAGATTCTGAACGACGGCGTGGACCGGCTGAGTACGGGCATCGAGTCGCTGGACGAGCTGATGATGGGCGGAATCCCGCAGGGAAGCGCATTCATGTTCGACAGCAACAGCAAAGCCAACTACAAGTACCTGATGAATTCGATCCATGCGGAACGGTTGAGACAAGGGGACTGCGTGCTGTTCATGCTGTCGGGGCTGAGTTCGGTCGAGACGCTGGAGCAGACGCTGGAACTGTTCGGGGTATCGCTGAAGGAAGCGGCGCTGGAAGAACGGGTCTTTTTCATCGATCATTATCACCGTAAAGTCGCGCCCGAGTACGAGAACCGGATCGTGTACGTCGACCGTCTCTCAAACGAGGAATACCAGAAAAAAGTGTATGAAGCGATCAATCCGTATTTCCGCGAATCGATGGTGCTGGGCAAACGCTGGTTTATCCACTATGACCTCAACACGATCATTTCCGAGCGGGGACGCGAATTTGTCAAACGGAATTTCGCCGACGAGATGGCCCGCTGCAGGGCGGCCGGCATTACGGTTCTCTGCCAGAGCAATTTTACGGAAATCGGATTGGAGACGTCTTCCTTCCTCGAACGGGCTTCGAACGGGGTCATCCGCACCTGGGTAGACGGAAGCTATCAGTATCTCCAGATCACGAAATCCCCGGGCGGCCGCATGTCGGCTCCCCATATCGTCGATAATATCAGGGACAGACCGTATGTTAGGCTGATATAGGGGGCACATGAGAAAGATGACGATTTCGGATCAGGAGTTGTTGAAACTGCAGATGGAGTGCACCGTGTTTTTTGAAAACAACCCTTACGCCTATGAAACCGCAAGGGGGCTCGCCAAAAAACTCGGACGCGGCGTTGAGCCGCTGGAAGTCGTACTAAACCGCTTGGCCGCAATCTCCATCCTGGACAAAAGAGGTGAAGGGAACATGGCTATCTATTCGTACAAAACCCCTTATACTCAAAATGAAGTGGAGATCCATTAATATGATCGAGAAAAGCTGGGCAATGGACGTCAGGAAAACCGTCGAAGAAATCCAACATACCTATGCCGAATTTACGAATCTTTCCATTTTGATCGTGGACGGGGAAGGGCGGCCG
The DNA here is from genome assembly GCF_006542275.1 of Saccharibacillus brassicae. Taxonomy (NCBI): domain Bacteria; kingdom Bacillati; phylum Bacillota; class Bacilli; order Caryophanales; family Paenibacillaceae; genus Saccharibacillus; species Saccharibacillus brassicae. The sequence goes on along the minus strand of NZ_CP041217.1, from coordinate 2,158,472 downwards.
CTCGTCAAGCCTTCCTCTTACCATCCCTTCTTCAAAAAGTTGGTCGAATCGGACGGGGAAACGCGCGAACGCTTCTGGCAGGAAGTCCGCCATTACGCGGGGCTGACCAAGCCCGCGCTGTGCGACCTGTGGCTGCCGGGCGTGAAGTTCATCATCGCGCCTTTCCGGTCGCCGGCCGGAGACGCCGTGCACTACGTCGTGGCCGGGGTGCTGATCCAGTCGGGCACCAAAGCGATGCTGGAAGAAGAAGTGACCCGCAGCGGCCTGTACGACGAAGGGCGCAAGCTGCTGCTCGATCTCGTGCTGGAAGCGGAAGAGCTGTCGAGCGAAGAAGCCGACATCTGGCGCGAGAAGATCGGGAAGCTGGCGGAGACGGCCGAACGCATCCTGCGCTCCGCTTACCGCGAGACGTACGTGCGGGATCGCCTCGCCGAACTGCGCGGCGTGCTGTCCGTGGCGCGGCGGGACCGTGCATCGGTCAGCCAGACGTTCGAACAGTTTATGGAAGTCAGCGGCGCATCCGGTGTGATGGGCTACGCCGAGAAGATCGGTCCCGGCGAATACCGGATCAACCGGATCGCGGGCGAAGGCACGGCCGCGCTGCAGGACGCCGAGTTCCGCGAAGGCGAAGGCTTTCTCGGGCAGGCCGCGCTGAGCGACAGTCCGATGCAGTGGACCGATATCCAGCGGGACCCGCGCTCGTTCTTTCTCAAGCAGCGGCTGGGCGCCGAATTTTACGGGCTGCGCTGCTTTCCCGTCCGCGTGGGCGGCGAGCAGCTCGGCATTCTGTTCATCGTGGACAAGAACAAGGTGCAGGTCGATTCGCTGCTGCGCGAATTCGAAGACATCCTGATTGCGCTCGTCGGCGAATATATCGCCAGCGGCACGATCGAAGCGCGCATGGAACGCCAGATCCAGCGCCTGCGTCCGCTGATGGAAGTGACCCGCTTCATGATCTCCGCCCAGAACACGCAGCGGATCATGTTCATGCTCGTCGACATGAGCCTCAGCCTCGTCTGGAATCCTTCGTCGGCGATCATCGTGCACGAAAGCTCCAACGGGCAAAAAGTGCAGATCGTCTCCCGCGGCATCGCCAACGATTTCGCCGAGCAGTACGCGCGCGACGTCGCCAAGCGCATCCTGCGCGAAAATCCGGCGCATTCGCCGGGCTTCGAACTGTCGCAGACCGAAGAAGGCCAGCTCATGATCGAATACCCGATCGTGTACGCGGGCAAGACGCGCGGCGTTCTGGCCGTCTCGCTCGGCAGCGAGCAGGAAGCGGAAGAATGCCGCGAAGTGCTGCTGGCGCTTGCCACGATGGGCAGCATCATCCTGCAGTCGGTGCATGACCAGCGGCAGCTCGGCCTGCAGAACGAACGCTTCCTGCGCCTGATGCACGCTTCGGCCAAGCTTGGCGAAAGCGATCAGGGCAAAGTGTCCGACCTGTCGCTGAGACTGGTCGACGAGTACGCCCGCTACGGCGGCATCAAGCCCGAGGAAGCGACTTTCCTGCAGCGGACAAGCATGCTGTCGGTGCTGGACGATGCCGCGCGGCGCGAATTGGGCGAAGCGTTCCCCGACGAGCTGGCGGTGCTCAAAGAATATCGCGCCATGGTCGACTCGGAAGGCCAAACGGGAAATTTTTCCTATTCCCGGCTGGCCCAACTGCTGCGCACCGCGCTGTACTTCGCGGCGCTCGACGAAGAAACGGCGGGCCGCCTGCATCTGACGGGCGTCTCGCCGGAACTGTTCAACCATTTCCGCAAGTTCATGGCGGTTCGGCATACGGTGCAGAGCGAAGTCGTGCTGTCGGACGGTTCGACGGCCGCTTTCAATCCCGCCGAAGCCGAAGAACGCGGCATCGACGCGATCGTCAAGGAATTCGGGCTGTCCAAGCGGGAAAAAGAAGTGCTGGAGCTCGTCGTGCGCGCGTCGAGCAACAAAGACATCGCCGCCAAGCTGTTTATTAGCGAGCATACGGTCAAAAACCATTTGACGAACATTTTCAACAAGATGAGTGTAAGCGATCGGGCCCAGGCGATCGCGAGAGTGTTCAACCGGGGCATCGGCTGATCCGCCGACGATCGTACTACTACCCTGATCCATACGGCGTGAAACAAAAGAACCTTCCTACTTTGGAAGGTTCTTTTTTTGTCGGTTTTTCGAACAGACTAGTCAAAAATTCCCCTTTCTCTAACTTGATATGGAAAATTAAAGTGGAATGATGTATAAAAGTTCCAAAGAGATTTTTATTTGGGAAAAGGCATCGATCCGCCGGACTGCCCAAAGCTTGCCGTCGTTGAGTCGCAACAACAGAGACAGAAACAGAGAGGGTGCGGATGCGCAAATGGAAAAAGGGATACAGCAAAGGACTTGGAGATCTTGGATCAGCGGACTGCTGGCCGTCGTCATGGTCATCGCCATGTTCCCGGTGGGGCCGGGACGCGCTTTGGCGGCAGGGACGCTTAACGTCACGACTTCGGTGCCCAACGCCGTAGCCGGCGATACGACCGATATCAATCTGGCGTATACGAACAGCGCGGTATTGAACCTGAATGTGGGCGCCGTCGATTTCCATCTTCCGACGGGCCTCAAAGCGACCACGTCGGACCAGATCAACGGCGTGAATCTGACCCCTTCGCAGATTTTGGATGGCGGCCAGCGGGTACGGATCAGCGGGCTGAGCCTCACGCTTCTGCAAGCGACTTCGACGCTCTCGCTCAAACAGAAAACGATGCCCGTATCCGGCAATTATAATTTCGAAGTCCGGGTCTACGGTCTTACCCTCACCGTCATCAACACCACGCCAAGCGAAACGCAAACGGCAGGGCTGTCGATCGGCGCCTTGAGCCTGTCGATCGGCGGCATCCAGGTCGTCAACAATCCCGGCGCTGCCGATACCGTTACGGTCGGCGCCGTCAAGGCCGGCGACGTCGTCAAAATCTACAATCCCGACGCCTCGCTTCGGACGCAGCTGACCGCCCAGTCGGACGGAACGCTGACCGTTCCGGTCGTGCTCAATCCGGCAGGCGGAACCGTCAGCATCAGCCAGACGCGCGGCGGGGTAGAAAGCCTTAGACTGCCGGTCGTCTATCTGGAAGAAATCGTGCCCCCGGTGCTGCTGACTTCGGTCTATGTGTCCAACCAGTCCGGCAATGCCGACAGCGTGACGGTCAGCGACCTGAATCCCGGCGATTCCGTTCGCCTGTATACGTCGTTGACGGGCACGACGCCGCTCGCGACGTCTTCCCCGGTCGCGGCCGGCCAAAGTTCGGTCGTCGTACCGACGACGCTGACGCCGCTCGGCGGCAGCGTCTACGTATCGCGGGTACGCAGCGACGTCGAAAGCGTCCGCACACTCGTGCCTTACCTGCCGGAAGTCGTAGCCGCGCTGACGTCCAATCTCGTGTCGATCACGAACGGTTCGGGCAATTCCGACCAGGTGCGGGTCACGGGCCTGACGCCGGGCGACATCGTCCGCGTCTACGCGACGGACGGCACGCTGCTGAACTCGCTGACGGCGAATTCGAGCGGCATTGCCCAGGGAACCGTAGCGCTGGCGCCGGGAGGCGGCACCGTCAATCTGGTGCTGCTGCGCAACGGCGTGGAAAGTCTGGCGCTTCCGGTCGCGTACGTGGCCGAGACGGTCCGCTCGCTGCTGTCGAGCGATATCGTGATCACGAACAACAAAAACGACAGCGACGTCGTGACCGTGAAGGGCCTGCAGGAAGGCGACCGTATCGTGCTCGCGGTCGGCACCGGCACCCCGATCACTTCGCCTCCGGTCGGAAGTAACGGAAGCATCGATCTTCCGGCGGCGCTGCTCCCGAACGGCGGCAGCGTGACGCTCAACATTTTGCGCAACACGATCGAAGGACCGAAGCTTACGCTGCTGTACGATCCGGAGAAAGTCGATGCGCCGCTCACGTCGCAGATTACGCCGACCAACAATTCCGGCGACGCTGACCGCGTGAGCGTCAGCGGCCTGGAAGCCGGAGACGAAATTCTCGTCTACGCTTCGGCCGACGCGACGACGGAACTCGGCCGCGCGACGGCCGTCGCCGGCGGTTCTTCCGCCAGCGCCTCGGCTGCGGTTACGTTGACGCCGGCAGGCGGCACCGTCTACGTGGCGATCCAGCGCCACGGCGTCGTCAGCACGCGCACCGCGGCCGCTTACAGCACCGAGACGGTCGCGGCTCCCGCGCCCAATACGGTAACCGTCACGAACAATACGGCCGGCAGCGATTCGATCGCGGTCACGGGCCTGCAGGCCGGCGACAAGGTTCGCGTCTATGAAGCCGACGGCACGACGTTGATCGGCGAAGCTTCCGCCGTCGGTTCGGGCGGCGCCTACTCGGCTTCGCTGACCGGACGGACGCTTGCGCCCGCGGGCGGAAACGTTCGGGTGAGCATCGTGCGCAACACGATCGAAAGCGCCAAAACGACCGTCACCTACAATGCGGAATACGTGGCTCCGCCGCCACCCGCCACGATTACGGTGACGAACAACGCGAATCCGACCGCGGATACGGTCCGGGTCGGCGCTTTGCAGGCCGGCGATTCGATTCGCATTTACCAAAACGGCACAAGAACGGCGGAAGTGCCGGCAGCGGGAATGACGGCTTCGACCAACGTGACGTTGAACGGAGCCGGAGGCACGCTCAGCGTCAGCATCGTGCGCAACGGCGTCGAGAGCACGACGACGACCGTGACGTACCCTGCCGAAATTCCGAACTTTGCCGGTTCCGTCTCCGTGGTGAACGCGGAAGGCGATTCCGATACGTTTACGCTTACGGGCATGACGGCCGGCACGGCAGTGACCGTCTATCCGCAGGCCGACGGCACGGGCACGGCCCTGAACGCCGGCACGGTCGGCGCGAACGGCATCTTGAGCCTTCCGGTCACGCTTATTCCGGGCGGAAGCACGCTCAGCTTCGTCTTCACGCCGCCAAGTTCCGGCGCAAGCGCTCCGATCGCCGTCACATACGGCCCGGAACCGGTCACGCCGCCGAGCATGGACAGCATCGTACCGGCGAACAATACGGGCAATGCCGATACGGTCACGATCTCGAACCTCAACGATAACGACACGGTCAAAATCTTCGGCGTGAGCGAAGGCGGAACGTTGTCCCAAATCGGGACCGGCTCGGCAAGCGGTGCTGCCGGCAGCGCGTCCGCGGTCGTCAATCTGGCGCTCGTTCCGGCCGGAGGCACGATCGCCGTCACGATTACGCGCGGCGGCCTGACCAGCGAAGCGACGCGCGTCAATTACCCTTCGGAAGTCGTCAACGCTCCGGCGGTCGCGGACATCACCGTCGCGAACCTGGCCGGCACGGGCAGCGACTCCGTTAAAGTGGACAATTTGACGAACGGCGATTCCGTCACGGTCCGCAGCTACTCGGCCGGCAGTGCGCTGATCGAGACCCAAACGGCGAGCGCCGTCGGCACGTCCGCGCAGGCGGCGCTGCCGCTGGCTCCGGCCGGCGGGTACGTGACCGTCACGATTACGCGCAACACGATCGTCAGCGCCGCGACGACGGCGAATTACAGCGCCGAGACCGTTCCGGCTCCGGAAGTCGGTCAAATCGCGGTCTTGAACAACGCGGACACGGCCGCGGATCGCGTGACCGTTCAGGGCCTTGCGCCTAACGATTACGCGGAAATCGTCAGCTATAACGCGGCCGACGTCGAAATCGACCGCAAGCGCGTTCCGGCGCAGGGCGGCGAAGCGTCCGCCCTGATCGCTCTGGCTCCGGCCGGCGGCCATGTCACGGCGGCGATCATTCGCTACAGCACCGACGGAACGGGCGGCTTGTCCAGCGCGACGACCCGCGTGTCCTACAGCGCCGAAGTCGTGCCGCCTCCGGCGGCAGGGACCATTGCGGTCCGCAACAATTCCGGCAGCGGCGATACGGTCGCGGTCAGCGGGTTGAATGCGGGCGACCAGATTCGCGTCTACACTGCGGACGGAACGACGGAGCTCGGCAGAGCCGACGTCTCGGGAACGTCCGCCTCGGCTAACGTCACGCTCGTTCCGGGCGGCGGCGTCGTGCGTGTCACGATCGTGCGCAGCGGGCTGGAAAGTACCGGTACGCAGGTGTCGTACGGGGGCGAAGTCGTTCCGGCGCCGGAAGCTTCCGGCATTACGGTCGTCAATGCGGCGGGAACGTCCGCCGATACGGTGACGGTGTCCGGGCTTGAACCGGGAGACGTCATCAACGTATACGAAGGCGCCGATCTGCTCGGCACGGGAACGGTCGCGGCCGGCGCGGCATCGGTGCAAATTCCGGCCGCTCTGCGAAGCGCGGGCGGGATCGTTCAGGTGACGATCACGCGCAACACGATTACCGGCCCGGTTACGGGCGTGCCGTATGCGGCGGAAGTCGTTCCGGCCCCGGCCGCGGCGGAGATTGCAGTCTCGAACGTATCCAATACGGGCGCCCTGCTCGATACGGTCACCGTTACGGGAGTGACGGCGGGCGAGATCGTTCACGTCTACGATTCTTCGTACACGGAGATCGGCAGCAGCCCGTCGAACGGAGCGATCGTGACGGTCGGCATTCCAGGGAATCTCGCACCGGCGGGCGGAAGCCTGCTGGTCAGAATCGAACGCGGCGGATTGTTCAGCGCCTACGTTCCGGTCACTTATGAAGCGGAGACGATCGAGCCGATCGAACAGAATGCCGTCTCGGCGACGAATACGACCGGCGACGTCGACGCGATGAGCGTAAGCGGCCTGAATGCCGGCGAATCGGTACGCGTCTACCGGGCGAACGGCGTGCTGCTGACGACGCAGCCATACACGGCGAATCCGACCGTGTTCAATGTGGAATTTGCGCCGGAAGGCGAGACGCTGACGCTGATCCGCGTACGCGACGGCATCGAAAGCGTCGGCATCGCCTTTACGGTCGAAGCCGAAGCCGTGCCGGCCGTGGATGCGGTCAACGTGACCGCGACGAACAACGCGGGAGCGCGGGATACGGTGGAGGTTGCTGTCGCGGTAGGCGATTACGAGGCCGGCGATGTGTACGTCGCCTATGACGAGAGCCTGAACGAATTGGGCAGAAGCGACGCCTACGTCAACGGAATGTTCATTATTCCGGTGACGCTGCTGCCGACAGGAGGCACCGTTCAGGTGGCTCTGGAACGCAGAGGCGTGACCGGCCAGGCTTCCGGCGTGACTTACGCGGCCGAAGCCGCGGCACCGGCTCAAGGGCCGGCTGCGGCGGACATTACGGTCACGAACGATCAGGGCGGCACCGATCCGGTTGTCGTCGATAACGTCGAGACCGGGGATGTTGTGGTCGTCTACAATGCGGCCGGTACGGAAATTGGCCGCGCGACCGCCGCGGCGGACGGCAGCGTGACGGTGCTCGTCAATCTGGCGGACGCCAGCGGAGGCACCGTTCAAGTCTCGATCGTGCGCGGCGGAGCCGAAAGCGCACGGACGCCTCAGACGTACGCGGCTTACGATCCGAATCAGCCGGAAGTACCGGCTGCGGCGCAGGTATCGATTCTGCGTTCGACCGATCCTGCGGACGAAGACGAAGTGACCGTTACCGGCCTCGAAGCCGAAGACGTGGTCGAATTCTTCGATGACGAAGACACAAGCATCGGCACGGCCGACGCGAACGATTCGGGCGTCGCGGTTCTGCGGACGCTGAGATTGAAATCGTACGCGAGCACGCTTAAGCTGAACGTGCTGCGCGAAGGTTCCGTCAGCGGACCGCTTGCCGTCGCCTATCCGGCGCAGGCGACTTCGGTCGCGGCACCGGCTTCCGGTGACATCACGGTGAACAATGCCGCGGGGACGTCCAGCGACACGGTGACCGTGACGGGCGTCTTTGGCGGAGACCGCGTCCGCGTGTACACGCCGAACGGCGCGGTTCTGCTCGGCGAAGCGACAGCTTCGGGCACAAGCGCCGTCGTACCGGTGCAGCTCTCGGCTGCGGCGGGCAGCGTGCGCATCAACATCGTGCGCGGCGGCGTCCAAAGCGCCGGCACGCTCAAGCCTTACGCGGCGGAACCGGTAGTGACTCCGGCTCCGGCGGCGGCCGATATTTCGGTCGTCAACGCGCCGGGAACCGCTTCGGATACCGTCACGCTGCTGGGCGTTCAATCCGGCGACATCGTGAGAGTATACGCGGTGGGAAGCGGCACCGAGCTCGGGGAGCGTACCGCTTCCGGTACCGAAGTGATCGTTCCGGTCGCGCTGACCGCTTCCGGCGGAAGCGTGGAAGTGACCGTCGAGCGCGGCGGATTCGAAAGCACGCGGACGACGGTCGCTTACGGGGCGGAAGCGGCCCAGGCGCCGGCGGCGCCTGCGGCAGCCAGCATTGAAGTGACGAACGAGACCGGCGAGGCTTCGGACACGGTGACCGTGACGAATGTCCAGGCGGGCGACCTTGTCCGGGTCTTCGAAGGCGGCGGACCGGTTGCGATCGGTCAGGCTTCGGCGACCGGATCAAGCGTGACGATCCCGTCCGCGCTGCAGAGCGCGGGAGGCACCGTTACGGTTACGATCGAACGCGGCGGAGCGCAGAGCGCAAGGTCGGTTGCCGTCACTTACGGCGCCGAACCTCTGCCCGAGCCGCCTGCGGCAAGCAATATTACGGTGACGAACGCGGCCGGCACGACGTCGGATCGGGTCGTGATCGTGGAAGGCGTGCAGGCTTTCGACCTCGTTCGCGTCTATAACGAAGACGGTTCGGTCCTGCTCGGCCAGCTCACTTCGTCGGGCACGACCGTCACCATTCCGGTGGAACTGACGCCGGGAGGCGGCAGCGTGAGAGTGACGATCGAGCGCGGCGGCGCGGAAGGACCGCTGTCGACGCCGGTACCTTACACCGCCGAGCCGACGCCGGAACCTCCGGCGGCTCCGGCTGCGGGCAGCGTAACGGTGACGAACAACGTCGGCACTTCGGCCGATACGGTCGTCGTCGCGGATATCCGGTCCGGCGACATCGTCCGCGTCTACGCGGCGAACGGCACGACGCTGCTCGGGCAGCATGCTTCGACGGGCACGAGCACGACCGTCGCCGTCGCGCTGAGTGCGCCGGCCGGCACCGTGCGGGTCAGCATCGAGCGCGGCGGCGTGCAGAGCGCGCTGTCGGCCGCGGTGAACTACGCCGCCGAACCGGCGGCTCCGGACGCACCGGCGGTCGGCAGCGTGACGGCCACGAACAATGTGGGCACGCTGTCCGATAACGTCGTCGTCGCCGGTATTCAATCCGGCGACATCGTCCGCGTCTATGCCGCGGACGGCACGACGCTGCTCGGCCAGCATACGTCGACGGGCACGAGCACGACGGTTCCCGTCGCGCTGGGCGCGCCGGCGGGCACAGTTCGCGTCAGCATCGAGCGCAGCGGCCAGTTGAGCGCCCTGTCCGGCGCGGTCGCCTATGCGGCCGAACCGGCGGCGCCTCAGGCGCCTGCTGCCAATACCGTTACCGTCACGAACGACCCGGGCACGATCTCCGATACGGTCGTCGTCACGGGCGTCCAATCCGGCGACATCGTCCGCGTCTATGCGGCGAATGGCACGACGCTGCTCGGGCAGCATGCTTCGACGGGCACAAGCGCGACCGTCGCCGTCGCGCTGGGCGCGCCGGCCGGCACCGTTCGGGTCACGATCGAGCGCAGCGGCCAGGAGAGCGCGCTCTCCGCACAGATCGGCTACGCGGCCGAGATTCCGGCCGTACCTGCGCCGGATGCTCCGGCAGTCGGCGACGTTCAGGTGACGAACGCCGTCGGCACGACGGCGGATAGCGTCGTCGTCGCAGACGTCCAATCCGGCGACATCGTCCGCGTCTATGCGGCGGACGGCACGACGCTGCTTGGGCAGCATACGTCGACCGGCACGAGCGCGACCGTAATCGTCGCGCTCGGCGAAGCGGCCGGCACGGTTCGCGTATCCATCGAACGCGACGGCGTTCGAAGCGACCTGTCCGCACCGGTGAACTATGCGGCGGAACCGACTCCGCCGACCCCGGTCAGACCGGACGCGCCGGACGCAGCCGATATTTCGGCAGTCAACAATCCGGGTACGGCGGACAGCGTCCGCGTTGAGGACGTGCAGTCCGGCGATATCGTCAGAGTCTACGCGGCGAACGGCACGACGCTGCTCGGCCAGGCGACAGCCGGCACCAATTCCGTCGATATTCCGGTCACGCTGTCGGCGGGCACCGGCACGGTGAACGTCACGATTACCCGGGACGGTCTGGAAAGTCTGCCGCAGCCGAAAAACTACGCGGCGGAAAACGTTCCGGCCCTTGATCCGGCGAGCTTTACCGTGACGACTACCGTCTACGGCTCGGGCCTGGCGGCCGTCTCCGACAACGATCTGATCGTCGGCGATACGGTCATCCTGAGCGGCGGCAGCGGCGAAATCGCCCGCGGCACCGTGACTTCGGGAGGAAGCGTGAATATCGCGATTCCTGACGGGGCGCTCAATCCGTCGGGCGGCACGTTCGAAGCGGTGCTGGAGCGAGCCGGCCAGCGCAGCACGCCGGTGACGGTCAATTACGGTTCCGCTCCAAGCGGTCCGGTAGAAGCGCCGACACTCGCACAGATTGCGACCGATCCCGCGGCGGGCACCGTCACCGTGAACGGTCTGCAAGAAGGCGACACGATTACGGTCACGGACGGCGCAGGCGGCATCCAGACGTCGGAACCGGCCGGTTCCGACGGAACGGCGACCGTCGACGAAGTGGTGTTCTCGCCTGAAGGAGGTACGCTCCAGATCGTCGTCGACAGAGGCGGCGATACCAGCGCGCCGGTCACGGTCGCTTATGCCGCCGAGACTCCGGATGCTCCGGGCGCTGCGGCGATCGCGGTCGTCAACGCTCCGGGCACGACGAACGATACGGTAACGGTCGACCAGCTTACGCCGGGCGATCGGGTGCTGGTCTACGATTTCACCGGCACGAACCTGATCGGGCAGGGCACGGCGGGCTCCGCCATTCTCGCGATTCCGGTCGCGCTTGCGGACACGGCCGGACAGGTCCAGGTCTCGATCGTAAGAAACGGTCTCGAAAGCGCGAAAACGCCGTACGATTACACGGCAGCCGCGGCGCCAAGCGTTCCGGCTCCTCCGGCGGCGGATATCGCGGTCGAGAACAATGCGGGCAGCGATGACCGCGTCGTCGTGCAAAACGTGCTGAGCGGAGACCTCGTCACGGTCTACGCGGCGGACGGCACGACGATCCTCGGTCAGGAAAAAGCGACCGCAAACGGCCCGCTCACGATTGACGTGACGTTGGGCACGGCGTCGGGCGAAGTGCAGGTGGCCCTGACGCGCGGCGAAGCGCAAAGCACGAAGACGACGGCGCCGTACACGGCCGAAGCGTCCAGCGTTCCGGCACCTTCCGCGGGCAGTATCGACGTGGACAACAACGCGGGCAATGCCGATACGGTCGTCGTGCGGAACGTGCAGGCCGGCGATATCGTCACGGTCTACGCTTCGAACGGCACGACGATTCTCGGTCAGGAAACGGCGCCGGCAAACGGCAGTATGACGGTCAACGTGACGCTGGGTACGTCGGCAGGCGACGTTCTCGTCGCGATTACGCGCGGCGGCGTCCAGAGCGCCCGGGCGACGGTCGGTTATGCGGCCGAAGCTTCGGACGTTCCGGCGCCTCCGGCGGCGGACGTCACCGTCGACAACGACACGGGCAGCACCGACAGCGTTATTGTGAAAAACGTGCAGGTCGGCGACGTCGTCACCGTCTATGCGTCGAACGGCACGACGATTCTCGGTCAGGAAACGGCGACGGCAAACGGCGACCTTACGGTCAACGTGACGCTGAGCGGCGCGGAGGACGAAGTCCAGGTCGCGATTACGCGCGGCGGGGTCCAAAGCGAGAAGACGACGGTCGGGTACACGCCCGAAGCGTCGAGCGTTCCGGCACCGCCGGAAGCCGGCATCGTCGTTACGAACAATACGGGCAGCGGCGACACGGTCGTCGTGCCGAACGTGCAGGACGGCGATATCGTCACCGTCTATGCGGCAAACGGCATCACGATTCTCGGTCAGGAGACGGCGACGCAGAACGGACCGATCACGATCAGCGTGACGCTGAACGCGGCGTCCGACCTCGTGCAGGTTGCGATTACGCGCGGCGCCGTGCAGAGCGCGAAGACGACCAAAGAGTATGCCGCCGAACCTAGCAGCGTACCGGCTCCGCCGGCGAACGCCATTACGGTCACGAACAATACGGGCAGCAGCGATACCGTCATCGTCTCCGGCATGGAGATCGGCGATATCGTGACGGTGTACGCGGCGGACGGCGTCACCGTAATCGGTCAAGGCACCGCGACCGAAGCGGGCACGCTGACGATCGGCGTCACGCTGAACGCGGGAGCGGGCGATGTTCGCGTCGCCGTGACACGCGGCACGATCCAGAGCGCCAAAACGCCAAAAGGCTATACGGCCGAACCGTCCAACCTGCCGGCTCCTTCGGCGGGCGACGTCACGGTCGTCAACAATCTCGGCGCGCAGGATAGCGTTACGATCCGCAGCGTCCAGGCGGGCGACACGATTACCGTCTACGCGGCCAACGGCACGACCGTATTGGCCCGCGTCACGGCGGAAACGTCGGGCGATCTGACGATTCCGGTCACGCTGCCGGAAAACAGCGGCACGGTGAATGTGACCGTATCCCGCGGCGGCGTGGAAAGCCTGCCGGCATCTCCGGCCTATACGGCGGAACCGACGACGCTTGCCGCACCTGCGGCAGGCAGCATCACGGTTACGAACAACACGGGCAGCTCCGATGCCGTCGTGCTGACCGGCCTTCAGGCCGGCGACACGATCATCGTCTACGCGGCCAACGGCACGACGATTCTCGACCGGATCACGGTCGGTTCCGATCCGGCATCGTGGACGGTTCCGGTCACGCTGATTCCGGGCGGAGGCAGCGTGCAGGTGTCGATTCTGAGAGGCGGTATCGAAAGCGCCAGAACGACCATCGACTATGGCGCCGAAACGTCGAGCGTTCCGGCTCCGGCCGCGGTCGGCATTACGGTTACCAATAACGGCGGCGCAGGCAGCAGCGTCATCGTGTCGAACGTGCAGCCGGGCGACATCGTCACCGTCTATGCCGAGAACGGCACGACGGTCATCGGCCGGGCCCAGGTTCAACCGGGCGCGACGAGTGTTGCCATTCCGGTCGTGCTCGACGAAGCGGGCGGAAACGTTCAAGTGACGCTGACGCGCGGCACGGTGCAAAGCGCTCCGACAGCGGTCGCCTATGCGGCGCGCGTCGAACCGCAGCCGGGCACGGGCGGAGGAGGAGGCGACGGAGGCGGAGGCTTTACGCCGGCCGATCCGGCCGGACCTGTCGCACCTCCGGCACCGACTCCGAATCCGGTTACGCCGGAGACGAACCCGGTCACGCCGGAGACGGAAGGCGAAGGAGAAGAGATCGACGCTCCGGGCCGGATCGTGTCGCTGACGGTACGCGCACCGCGGACGTTCAACGATATTTCCGGATACTGGGCGCAGCCGGCGATCGAACGCCTGGCCTCGCTTGGCGTCATCGACGGCAACCCGGACGGAAGCTTCGCTCCGCGCGAAGGCGTATCCCGTGCCCAGTTCACGAAGATGGTCGCCACCCTGCTGGGCATTCAATCCAAAAACGCTCCGATCTTCGCCGATACGCCGGCTAACCGCTGGTATACGGAATCGATCCAGGGCGCTTACGAACAAGGCATCGTGAACGGGTACAAGGGCGGCAGTTTCGAACCCGACGAACCGGTCACACGCGAAGAAATGGCCAAGATCCTCATGAACGCCATGCTGTGGCTGAACCCGGACGTGTTCGCGAACGATCCCGACTACTCGTTGACGGAAGCGTTCCGCGATTCCGGCAAAGTCGGCAAGTGGGCGGAAGAACCGGTCAGCCGGATGCTGGAAGAAGGCATCCTGCTCGGCAAAACGAACGGCGTGCTCGATCCGAAAGGCAATGCGACGCGTGCCGAAGCGGCAGCCGTCCTGATTCGCCTGATGGAACGCATGAGCGACAACTTCGACTTTTAATCCAACAAGATCGTCTGCTCCAACCGTTCGAACGTTTTACGTCTGAAAAAGAACGACAAAAACCCCCGCTCTCCATTTATGGAGCCGCGGGGGTTTTGACGTGCGATCCGATTGCGATTGTTCCCGGCCTGCGCGTTCTGTTCGTGCGCGGCGCGGCCTGCGTTCCGGGGGTGTGCATGCCGTTCATGTTCAGCCTATTTCGTTCAGCCCAGCAGGCCGAGCAGCATGGGAGCGCCGAGCAGCGTGAACAGCGCGGCGAGGATCATCGAGATGCTGGAGATGGTGCCGGTGAGCGGATTCAGCTCGAACGCTTTGGACGTGCCTGTTCCGTGCGCGCTTGTGCCGAACAGGACGCCGCGGGCGATATCGCCTTCGATCCGCAGCAGCTTGACGACGGAAGGGCCCATCATGGCGCCGAGCAGCCCGGTCATGATGACGAACACGGCTGTGATCGTCGGTACGCCGCCGATCATCTGCGAGACGTTCATGGCGATCGGCGTCGTGACCGAGCGGGGAACGAGGCTGCTGGCCAGCTCGCCGTTCAGGTGCATCAGGCGCGCCAGCAGCGCGGACGACGTCATCGCCATGACGGAACCGAACAGGACGCTTGCGACGATCTCGCCGGCATGCTTTTTGAGCGTTTGCAAATTTTTGTACAGCGGAACGGCAAACGCGACGGTAGCCGGCTGAAGCAGACGGGACAGCCAGGCGCCGCCCTGATTGTATTCGGCATAGGTGGAATGGGTGGAGAGCAGCACCGCGACCAGAATCACCGGCGTAATGAGCAGCGGCGAGAGATAGACGCGCGGATATTTGCGATAGACCCATTTGGCGGCATAATAAATGACGAGCGTGGCGGTGAGGTACGTGACGGCTTGATTGATCATGAAGGGCGGCTCTCCTTTCTTCTCGATAACGCTCCGGCCAACAGGCCCGAGCTGGTCATGACGATCAGGGTGCTCAGCACCACGACGGCGAGGATACGCATGCCGTCCTGTTCGAGCAGCGGAATATAATTCATGACGCCGACGGCGGCAGGGATAAAGAACAGCAGCAGTTCGGCGAGCAGCCAGGTGGCGCCGAGTTCGATCCACTCCAGCTTGACGATCCGGAACTGCAGCAGCAGGAACAGGGCGAGAATGCCGAGGATGCTGCCGGGCAGCGGAAGGTGCGTCCAGGCTGCAAGCCGGTTCATCAACTCGGAGAACGCCATCAAGCCGGTAATCTGAATCGCGACGAGCAGCACTTTTTTCACGGGGACGCTCCTTTCTGTAATCTCTTCTCTATATTGAAAATTTTACATCTCTTTCTTTCATGCGTAAAATGAATAATAAGAATCATAAGCATTACTTTTGGTTATGGTAGAAGACCAGAATATGCAGTATAAAAGAAAAGGCGGCGAACAGATGGATATCCGGCACCTGACTTATTTTCTGGAAACGGCACGGCTCAAAAGCTTCACCCGGGCCGCCGAATCGTTATACGTGAGCCAGCCCGCGGTGAGCAAAGCGATCCGGCAGCTCGAAGAAGAACTGGGCGCGACGCTGCTCGACCGGGTCGGCCGGCGCGTCGAAGTGACCGACGCCGGCCGGGTCGTTATGGAACAGGCCAAAGCGATCACGCAGTCGTTCTCGAACCTGTCCGCGCAGCTCGGCGACTTGGCGGAGCTGAAGCGCGGGCATATCCGGATCGGGCTGCCGCCGATGGTCGGATCGAGCTTTTTTCCCAAAGTGATCGGGGCGTTCCACGACCGTTACCCCGACGTGACGCTGCAGGTGTTCGAAGACGGAGCCAAAAAAGTCGAAGCGGACGTCGCGGAAGGCGTGCTGGACATCGGGGTCGTCGTGCTGCCGCTGTCGTTCGACGTGTTCGATTCGTTCCAGTTCGCCGAGGAGCGGCTGAATCTGGTCGTGCCGGCGTCGCATGCTCTGGCGGGCGCGCCGAGCGCCAAGCTCGGGGAGCTGGCGCAGGAGAACTTCGTCTTTTTCCGGGAAGATTTCACGCTGCACGACCGGATCATCAACGAATGCCTGCAGGCCGGCTTCCAGCCGAGGATCGTGTACGAAAGTTCGCAGTGGGACCTGATCAGCGAGATGGTAGCGGCCGGACTCGGCGTAGCGCTGCTGCCCGAGACGATCTGCCGGCAGGCGTCGGGCAAATCCGTCGCCGTCGTGCCGCTCGAACAGCCGGCGATCTGGTGGAGACTCGGCGTCATCTGGCGCAAAGACCGCTACCAGTCGTACGCGGCGCGCGAATGGATCGCGTTCACGCGGGAGTGGCTCGGCGGCACGCCGATCGAGGAGCGGGGCAGGCTTGGCCGGCGGGGCGGGTGAGCGGAACGGAACGGAACGGAACGGAAGACCGGGCGTGTTCGGTAGCCGGATGAGCGGAACGGAAGACCGGGCGTGTTCGATAGCCGGGTGACGGAGGTGTCCGATAACCGGATAACCGGATGGCGGGAAATGGGCATCCGTGCGGCGGGTTCGAACTGTAACGAATCGTAGGCACCTTATTTGCCGATTTTTCGCCTTTTATGAAATCTAACGAATCGTCGTATCCTTATTGGGCGTCAAAAGACCGGATTCACGGGATTCGGAGCCAATAGCGTTGTGACGATTCGTTAGTTTGGCAAAAAGCGTGCTGGAGAGCAAATAGCGTGCTGACGGTTCGCTACGGCGAGAAGCGGCGTGAGGTTTGCCGATCTAACGCCTGCCCGCTCGCTCGCCTGACCACTATACCGTCCAACAGCCCGCACGTGCGCCTGCCTCACAACTGTATCGTCCAACAGCCTGCTTCATGCGCCCGTGTGACAACTGGATCGTCGACGGCCCGCCCGTGCGCTCGCCCGACAGCCGCCCGCGCACTCGTTTGACCGCCTGACGTCCGGCTTCCGCCTCACCGCCCAACGCACCAAAGGCTTTCTCCTTCGCGGAGAAAGCCTTTTTTGCCTGCCGGTCTATTTTCCAATCTATATACCAGCCTATCTATATTCCTATAGGCCCGCCCATCTATCCATCTACCCATACATGTGCCCGCCCATCTATCCGCCTATCCGCTCCTCTGCCTGCCTACCCGAAGGTACCGTTACCGTCGCGGCTTTATTCCGGCACCTCTTCGAACGACAGATTGATCGGCCGGTCGGGCAGCGGTTCTTCCGTTTGAAGATGGGTGGTCGGCACGGTGTCCGGCACCTCGTCGAACGCGAAGCCGTCGACATGGATCTGCCCGGAACCGCTCAGCAGAACGCCGAACGAGATCTGCGCGGCGGATTCGGGGACGTCCAGCACGATCGCGTAATGGTTCCAGTCCAGCGTCCCGGTCAGCGGGCGATTCGCCATGTTGTCGAACTGAAGCACGTCGCCGTCGGCCGCGTCTACCCGCATCCACAGCGCCGCGAAGCCCGGTTCGACCTGGTCCGTTTTGACGAATGCCGACAGCCGGATTCTCTGCCCGACATAGCGTTCCGCCCGAAAGACCTGCATCATCGTGCCGAACTGCTCCGGCGTCTCGGCCGCGGCCGACTTGAGATAGCCGGACCCGGTTCCCCGGTGCACCGTATGGCGGTCGATGCCCATTTCGTACAGAAAAGGATGACTCCCGCTCATGAACCAGCCTTTGACCGGAGACTCTTGAAGATTGGAATTTGTCTGCATGGAAAGTTCCTCCTTGTGCAGCATGCCGCCCATCCATCTACGATAACGGGCAGGCGGCAGCCCGTATATTTTTTTGAATGCCCGGCTGAACGCTTCCTGCGACTCGAACCCGAACCGCAGCGCGAGATCGAGCACCCGCTCGTCCGTATGCAGCAGCGCGGACGCCGCGCCGGCCAGCCTTCTTGCGCGCACATACTCCGACATCGTCATGCCGGTCTCTCTCTGGAAAATCCGGTGAAAATGGAAAAAGGAAAACCCGGCTTCGGACGCGATTTCTTCGCCCGTCAAGGCTCGTTCCAGATTGCGCTCGATATAGTCGATCGTTTTTTGCACCGCAGGATTATAGCTCACGTGAACGCCTCCTTGTACCCAGAGTAGCAGACCGGGCGCAGCGGGGTTTTGACTTTTTTTGCGACCTTTTATTCTTTCTTTAGATTTGCCTTCTACACTTGGGGCAGACGAAAAAGAAAGAGGCGATGCACACATGCAGGCGACACAAACGGAACGGGAAAACAGGATCGTAATCCCGCAGGCGGAGCAGCCGCTGGTCGAGATCGGGAACGTCACCAAACGGGTGCGGCGGCGGACGCTGCTCCAGAACGTGTCCTTCACGGTCGAACGGGGCGAGATCTGCGGGCTGCTCGGGCCGAACGGGGCGGGCAAAACAACGCTGATCCGCGTCATGACCGGACTGATCCGGCCGGATTCCGGCGACGTCCTGATCGGCGGGCGCAGCGTGGTGCGCGATCGGCAGGCGGCCGCCGCGCAGTTCGGCGCGATCGTCGAGTCGCCGATCTTCTTCCCGTACATGACGGGGCGCGACAATCTCGACAATCTGGCGCTGCTGCATCCGAACCTGCCCGACCGCGCGGCGCGGCGGCAGCGGGTGCGCGAAGTGCTTGAGATCGTGCGCATGGACCAGAGAGCCGACGAGCGCGTCAAAACGTATTCGCTCGGCATGAAGCAGCGGCTCGGCATCGCGCAGGCGCTGCTCGGCGATCCGCAGCTCCTGATCCTCGACGAGCCGGCCAACGGACTCGATCCGATGGGGATCCGGGAACTGCGCGAGCTGATTCTGCGGCTCAAGCACGACCTCGGCAAAACGGTGCTGATCTCCAGCCACCTGCTCGACGAACTCCAGAAAATCTGCGACCGCATCGTCGTCATTCGCGAAGGCGAGCGCGTCTTCGCGGGCAGCCGGGAAGAGATGATCGGCGACCACGGCAGTCTGGAAGAAGCGTTTGTAGAAAGGATGACGACATGAGCCTGCTGCTGTACGAACCTTCAAGCGGCGACGGGGTCGGCTTTCGCAGGCTGCTGGCGGCGGAATGGGGCAAACTGTGGAACCGGCGCGTCGTGCGGCTGATGGCGTTCGCCGCTCCGCTGATGGCGCTCGTGTCGGCCCGCTATTTGCTGTCGCAAAACGGCGTGCTCGATCCGGGACTGCCGGAGTACGCGACCGCCGGCAGCGTGCCGGTGCTCGCGCTGGCCGAGATGCTCGTCACCGCGTTCAGCGGCATGATGCTGGTGCTGGCCGGCCTGACGGTGACGGAAGAATACCGCAGCGGCCAACTGCGGATGGGCCTGCTGCGCGCGGTGTCGCTGAAGCGGATCATGGCGGCCAAATGGGTCGTCTGCCTGTCTTTTATGTGGATGCAGCTGGCGCTTTATCTGATCTGCTCGGCGGCGATCGGGCGAATTCTGTTCCCCAACCCGGAGACGTATCCGTTGTTCTACGGGGCCGGCTTCGCGACGTACGGACAAGGGCTGCTGTACGATCTCGCGTACTACGGATTGGCCGCTCTTGCGCTGGCCGCGCTGCTGACCGTCTTTTTCTGGCTTGCGGCGGTCGGGCGTTCGTCCACGGTGACGCTTGCGCTCGGAATCGGCTTCCTGCTGCTGTCGTACCTGCTGCCGACGCTGCTGACGTATTTCCGGCCGCTGTTCGAGCTGGAGGCTTATGTACGGCTGTATTTTCTGTCGCTGCTCATGATCGAATGGGAAGGTCTTGCGGCGATGCTTGCGGACCTGCACGGGCTGCGGCTGTGGAATCTGGGCGTGATCGCGGGCTACGGCCTGCTGTTCGGCGTCCTGACGGCGTTGATCTGGAGAAGGAGGGATTCTTTTGAATAAGGAAAAACAAAGCGGAGTCGGAACGGGCAATCTGCTCCGAAGCGAAGCGCAGCGGGTGTTCAAACGCAAACGGACGTGGGCGGTCATCGCCGTCTACCTGCTCTTCGTGCCGCTGGAATGTCTGTTTCTGGCGATGATGAACACAAGTTTCTACGACATGAACCGTCCCGTGGCGCTCGATTCGCTGAATACGGCGCCCTTTCTGCTGCGGGAGCTGGCGATTCTGATGCATTTCGTCGTCATTCCGATGCTTGCGGCGGACAGCTTCGGCGGCGACGTGTCTTCGGGCGCGCTGCGGCTGGCGCTGATCCGCCCGGTGTCGCGCGTGCGCCTGTTTCTGGCCAAATGGGCCGTGCTGGGCTTGATCGTCGGCGTCCTGACGCTGTTCACGTGGGCGGCCGGAACGGTGTTCGGGTCGATCTTTATGGCGCCCGCCGCCGAGACGACGCTGCCGGGCGCGGGCACGGTCGGCGCTGCGGGCGCGCTCGGCTACGGGCTGTCTTTTTACGGCATCGCTTTCTGCGTCTTCGTCGCCCTGATCGGGATCGGCGGCCTTGTGGCGCGGCTTGTGCCCAATCCGGTGCTGGCCTATGTCGGCACGCTGGCGGTCATCGTAGGCGGACTGTACGCGTCGGACCGGCTCGCTTTTCTGCTGTCGGTGTCCGATTCGATCTTCCGGTTTCTCGGCCAAACGGGCGGCAGCGACGCCGGGCTCGGCTGGACGGTCTGCGTGCTGCTGGCGGGCTGCGCTATAATGGGAACATGGAGTTGGAAGCGGAGAGAATGGACGCAGTAGGAACGGACGGCTTGGAAAACGGGCGTGCCGCTGCGAAAACAAGGAGAGGATGAGCGGACATGGCCGATACGGTGCTGTTGGTGGACGACGAGCGCGAGATCGTGGCGTTCATGCGCGATGCGCTGGAAGACGAAGGATACGAGGTGTTGTGCGCGTACGGCGGCCAGGAGACGCTGGCTCTGCTGCCCCGCCGGCCCGATCTCGTCGTGCTCGACGTGATGATGCCCGGCATGGACGGCTACGAGCTGTGCGCGGCGATCCGCGAAAGCGCGTCCTGCCCCATCTTGTTCGTCAGCGCCCGGCGTTCCGAAGAAGACCGCGTGCGCGGGCTGATGGCCGGCGGCGACGACTACTTGGTGAAGCCGTTCGGCCTGCGCGAGTTCAAGACGAGAATCTACGCGCATCTGCGCCGGGAAAAAAGAGACCGCGGCGCAGCGGAGCGCTACCTGCGCTTCGGTGCCCTCGCGATCGACGCGCAGGCCCGCGAAGTCCGCCTCGGAGAGACAGCGCTTGCGTTCACCGGGCGCGAATTCGACATCGTGCTGCTGCTGGCGCTGCACCCGTCGCAGGTGTTCGCGCGCGAAGACATCTACGAGCGGATCTGGGGCCTGGAAGCAGACGGCGACTCGTCGACGGTCACGGAACACGTCAAAAAAGTCCGGGCCAAACTGCACGCCGCCGATCCCGAACTGAACCCCATCTCCACCGTGTGGGGGGTCGGTTATAAATGGCGGATATGAAGGAGGGAGCGGAGGTCGGGATGCGTAGAGCAGGCGAGGATCTCGGGGCAGAGCCCGGGAGCGAAGAGAGCAGGGAACAATCCGTGAGCCAGGCGGGTGAAGTTCGCGGGGCGGAATCCGCAGGCGAAGGGGGCGAACGGAGTGGAGAGCGGGCGGCTCGCGGGGGAGAGCACGTGGGCGAAGAGAGCAGGGAACAATCCGAGAGCCAGGCGGGCGAGGTTCGCGGGGCGGAGTCCGTAGGTGAAGGGGGCGAAGGGAGTGGAGAGCGGGCGGCTCGCGGGGCAGAGGCCGGGAGCGAAGGGAGCAGGGAACAATCGGTAAGCCAGGCGGGCGAGGTTCGCGGGGCGGAATCCGTAGGTGAAGCGGGCGAACGGAGTGGAGAGCGGGCGGCTCGCGGGGCAGAGCCCGTGGGCGAAGGGAGCAGGGAACAATCCGTGAGCCAGGCGGGCGAAGTTCGCGGGGCGGAATCCGTAGGTGAAGCGGGCGAACGGAGTGGAGAGCGGGCGGCTCGCGGGGCAGAGCCCGTGGGCGAAGGGAGTGCGGCGGGCAGAGCTCCGAATGAACACGCCGCTGTTCGGGGCGGAAGCGCGCCGGGCCGCAGCCCTGCGAAAGATCGGCTGCTAAAAAGCCTGATCCAGCGCACGTTCCAGCGGACGTTTCTGCTCAGCGTGCTGGCGACGGTGCTGACGTGGGCACTGGGTCTGGGCGTCCTGCTCGTCTGGAGCGGCTCGCTGCGTCCGGCGAATTATTACGAAAGTCTTGTGCCGCAGGTCGCCGAACAGGTGCGGCAGCTGGGCGATCCGGTATCCCCGGCTTCGCAAAGCGCCGTCGCGGCGATCGTGCCGGCCGACGGAATGGCTTACGAAGTGTTCGACGCCTCGGGCCGACGGATCTACGGCTCGTTTGTTACGGACAGCGCGCATTCGATCCGCGGCGGGCCGGATCTGCTGGCGCGTCTGAACGGCCATGTATCGGCGAACGGCTATTATATCCGCTACGAGCCGCTGACAGGGCCGGACGGCGCATTCGCCGGCGCGATCGCGCTGCGCTACAAGCTGACGGCCGCCGCGGCGAATCCGTCGCATGCCGTGCCGCTGCTGCTCGGCGGGCTGCTGATGGCGGCCGCGCCGTTCGCTTATTTGTACGGGTTCACGGTCTGGAGCGGCCGCCGCCTCAGCCGCAAGCTCGAAGAGCCGTTCGGGCATCTGATCGAAGGCGCGGAGAAGATCCGCGAGCACGATCTGGATTTCTCGCTGGAACGCGGAGGAACCGGCGTCCGCGAGCTGAACCAGCTGCTCGCCGCATTCGAGCAGATGCGCGAAGCGCTGCGGGAATCGCTGCGGCGCGAATGGGAGTCGGAACGCGACCGGCGCGACGCGATCGCGGCCGTCGCGCACGACCTCGGCACGCCGCTCAGCGTGATTCGCGGGCACGCGGAAGTGCTGCTGGAAGACGGAGGCCGCCGTCCCGAGCGCGCGGTCCGCTACGCCGAGACGATTCTCGGCGCGGTGGACCGTTCGATCTCGCTGACGGCGGACCTGTCGGAAGCCGCGCGGGTGGAACGTCCGGACTTTGCGCTCAGTCCGGAGCCGGTCGACCTGGAGGCGGCTTTCCGCGCCAAAGGGCGGGAATACGCCTTTCTGTGCCGAAAGCGCGGCCTCGCCTTCGAGCTGTCGGCACACGACCTGCGGGCCGAGGGCGAACACGGCCCGCTGCGATTGGATCAGCACCGGATCAACCGGGTGCTGGACAATCTTGTCAGTAACGCCCTCCGCTACGCGCCGGAGGGCGGCTGCGTCGCGGTCGAACTTCGAATCCGGCCCGGCACGGCCGAATTCGAAGTGCGCGACGACGGCCCCGGCTTCGCGGAGGCCGGGGGCGGCCGCATCTTCGAGAAGTTCTATCGCGAAGATGCGGCAAGGTCTGCCGACGCCGGAACGGGCGGCGTCGGGCACTCCGGTCTCGGGCTGTTCATCGCCCGAACCGTCGTGCGCCGGCACGGCGGCGAGATCGCCGCGCGCAACCGCCCGGAGGGCGGCGCCAGCGTCTCCTTCTCCGTCGCGGAGCTGGAGGACTAGCCGGGCTGCGCGGCTGGGTTTGGCTGGCGCCCGGCCGAGCCCTGCGATCCCCGCGCCCAACCGCGCCCGACCGCGCCCGACCTGCCCTGCGCCCCCACGCGTTGCCCCGCCGCGCCCGGCACCCTCACGCGCCAATCCCCCGCGCCCAACCGCGTCCTGCGCCCCCACGCGCTGCCCCGCCGCGCCCGGCTTCGTCCTACGCTCTCCCGCGCCAATCCCCCGCGCCCGGCCGAGCCCTGCGCCCCCGCGCGCCGATCCGCCGCGCCCGGCCGAGCCCTGCGCCCCCGCGCGCCGATCCGCCGCGCCCGGCTTCGCCATCGGGCCTGCCAACCCCGCCGTCCCGATCCGCCTTCCACAGCCTACAGCCGCATACCCCGCCCAAGTACCGGCTCAAAACCACCAATCCGACTTTACCCCACTCAAATAAGTGCGCCAAAACAGCTAATTTCCGCGGCCTGGCCGCTGCATAAAAAATAAGTGCGACAGAACACTTATTTTCCTCGTTCGGCCTGCCCAACCCGGATATTGGCCCAAATAACTGTTCTCCTGCACTTATTTTCGAAAAATAGTCTTTTTGAAGCGAAATAACTGCTCTCACGCAGTTATTTTCGTATTCGAGCGTATAGAAGGACATTTCGAGCTTCCAAGCGCTCTGAGAAGCCCGAAGACGTGCTTGCGTGCGCCGCGGAACGCTTCAGGCTCTGCCGGCCGCGAATATTTCGAGCCTCCGGCGCTCCGCCGAGCCCGAGCCTACCCCAATCCAACTCAAGCAAATTAAAAAAACCAAAAACACCACCAACAAATCGCGAGATTTGCGGTGGTGTTTTTTGAGGCGTCCGGTCTGTTTGCACGATAAGCTTAACTTTTGATCGACGGGGGCAAGTTTCTCTGTTCGCATGCGGAATCCGGAATCTTCTTGCAGGATTCCTTCTAATTTTGTTCTGCCCTCATGGCCGCCGCTGCGCCAGCTCTGCGCTCCGCCGCCGCGAGCGCGCTTCGCAACCCGCCGCTGCGCCAGCTCTGCGCTCCGCCGCCGCGAGCGCGCTTCGCAATCCGCCGCTGCGCCAGCTCTGCGCTCCGCCGCTGCGAGCCTGCTTCGCAACCCGCCGCTACGCCAGCTCTGCACTCCGCCGCCGCGAGCGCGCTTCGCAACCCGCCGCCGCGCCAGCTCTGCACTCCGCCGCCGCGAGCGCGCTTCGCAATCCGCCGCTGCGCCAGCTCTGCACTCCGCCGCCGCGAGCGCGCTTTGCAATCCGCCGCTGCGCCAGCTCTGCGCTCCGCCGCCGCGAGCGCGCTTCGCAACCCGCCGCTGCGCCAGCTCTGCGCTCCGCCGCCGCGAGCGCGCTTCGCAATCCGCCGCTGCGCCAGCTCTGCGCTCCGCCGCTGCGAGCCTGCTTCGCAACCCGCCGCTGCGCCAGCTCTGCACTCCGCTTCCGCGAGCCGCCTTCGCCCCTACCGCCTCACTCTTCCTCCGCCGCCCCCGGCCGGTCCGGCTGCTGCCGGACGTAGCTGCTGGACAGTTCGAACAGTTGGAGCATGCGGTTGTACTGGTCTTCGGTGACGCCGGAGTCGGACGTGCCGCCTTTTTTGAGCGGGTAGTAGGTGCCGTCGGCGTATCCGGTGCCGGGGATGAACAGCGTGTCGCCCGCGATCAGCGAGCCCGAAGGCCAATAATAGCGTTCCGGGATCATGTTCTCCGACTGGTTCAACAGATCCTGGCCGAAGTGGATATGGTCGTCCAGCGAGACGCCGAGCAGATTCGCCGCCGTCGGCAGGATGTCCACCTGGGCGCCGAGCTGCGGCTGCACATGGGCTTCGTTCGTGTCGTCGCCGAGAATGAGGAACGGAATGTTCGGCATGTCGCTGTACGTGTAATCGTGACCGAGAATTTCTTTGGTCAACGCCAGGTCCCGTTCGTCCATCGAATGCAGCGGCAGGCCCAGATGGTCGCCGTACAGCATCAGCAGGCTGTCTTCCCACAGCCCTTTCTCTTTCAATTCGTCGATCAGCCGGCCGAGGCAGTAGTCCGCATAGTTCTGCGCGCGGATGTAATCGCCCACGAGCGTGCCTTCGTAACGCGCCGGCAGATCCATTTTGTATTTCTCCGCGGGAATCGTGAACGGGTGATGCGCGCTCATCGAGATGATCTGCGCGTAGAACGGCTGGTCGGCTGTGTCCATCTGCTGCAGCACGTCGGTCGTCTTGTCGTACAGCACTTCATCGGAAGCGCCGAAGAAGACCGTATCGTCCATGCCGAAAAATTCCTGGTCGTAATACTTGTCGAACCCGAGCGCGGCGTACAGCTGGTTCCGGTTCCAGAACGAGACTTGATTGGTGTGGAACGTGGCCGTTTGGTAGCCGCTGTCTTCCAGCAGCTTGGGCAGGCTCGGCAGTTCCTTTTCGCCGTACGCGACGACGGACGCTTTGCGCGGCGGGATATAGAACGACGTATTCACCGTAAACTCCGCGTCCGACGTGTTGCCCTGTCCGGCGCTTTGGTAGAAGTTCGGGAAATAGAGCCCTTCCGCGGTGAGCTTGTTCAGGTTCGGCGTCACTTCCTGTCCGTCGATCTTGAGGCCGACCATAAAGTTCTGAAGCGATTCCAGCTGGAGGATGATCAGGTTCTTGTCTTCGGCCGCTCCGTAATGCGCCGGCGCTTCGGGCTGCTCGATACTTTTGAGTTCGTTGATCCGGGCCTGGCTGATCTCGTCGAGCGGCACCGGTTCTTCGTCGCGGTCGGTCAGCAGCGTGTACGCTTCGTAGTTGAGGATGCCCATCTTTTCCGCTTTGACGACTTCGTTCATGCTCGCGCGGTTCGGCCAGACGTTCATCGTGCACAAGACCAGCGAGACAATCAGCACGCTGCCGAGGACGCGGCGGTTCATCGGGCGGTGAACGACGTTTGCCCGCCATTTCCGCGCTTTTTTACTGGCAAAGAACCACACGGTCAGCACGAGAATATCGGTGAAAATAAGCAGGTACTGCGGCGCAAGCAGCGTGAACACGCTGTCGCTGACTTCGACGGCCTGCCGGCTCTGGTCGAGCGCATGGTAGTTGACGACGACGCCGTAGTATTTGAAATAGATGATCGCCGTGAAAAAAAGTCCCGTGACGAACAAATTGGTGACCATATACCATAGCAGTTTGCGTTTGGTCGCCAGCCATTCGAACAGGCAGAAAATAATCCACAAAAACGGGATCTCTGTCAACAGCGGTCCCCACAGCGGAGTATCTTCGAAAATCGGTCCCCAGGCGATATAGCCTTTGACCAAAAGGATGAGGGTGAACAACACGAAAGGTCGGGTCCATACAGACCGCAGATACTTGATCGGCTCCATGGTGCAAAGCTCCTTTTCTGTACATGAAAATAAAGAGGGTCCGCCGGAACATTCGTCTCGCCGGAAAACCTTTTATATAAGGTTAAACCGTTCGCGGCGTTTTGCCTCATTTTGGCTCAAGAGCCATAAATCCTTAGCTATTATGCTCCCGGACGCAAAAGATGTCAAAATCGTTTCTTATTTGTCTCCAATTTGCTCAAAACGCTGGAGATTTGCGCCGATAGAAGATAAACTAGCGATAGAATGCAGAACCGTCGGCCCGTTACCAGCCCAGCGCCAGTCCGTTTTTTTGCGGAAGCGCTTATCGACAACAGGACATGCGCGCGATTTACGGTCTCGGCGACCCCGCCGGGTCGCTGTTTGCGCCCATGCCGTACCAAGGAGGCAATCATGAAAAGAAAGCTTTTCGGCTTGTTCGCAGTATCGACTCTTCTAGTGACTGTACCCGTCGTCGCGGAAGCGGCTCCCGGCAAAGTCGACCGTCCCGTCAATCTTCGTTCGGCTCCGTCGGCTTCGGAAGGAAGCGTGCACCGCACGCTGCAGCCGGGCACCAAGCTCGAAGTGCTCACCGCGCTCAACGCCCACTGGCTCAAAGTCGATGTAGGCGGCAAGACCGGATACGTATCGGCCTCCTATGTAACGTATGCCAAAGAAACGCAGTCGCAGAGCGCCGTCAAGGCCGCCGCGTCTTCGTCTGTCAAAACCGCGTCGTCCGCGGGCGTCAAGGGGACGCCTTCGGTCAAGCCGATCTCGGCCGCCGCGCAGGCTCCGATCGTCCAGGCGACGGTGGAATCCGTCGCTTCCGAACCTGCTCCTTCCGCGGCTCCGGCCGTCGTTCCCGCAGCCGTTCCCGCCAATACGGGCAGCGGAACCGTCGCCAAGAACGTGAACTTCCGCGCCGAGCCGACGACGGGCAGCGCCGTGCACCGCGTCCTGTCGGCCGGCGAAGCGTTCACCGCCGTCGAACTCGCGAATTCCGCCTGGCTCAAGATTACCGACGCCAACGGCTTGACCGGCTACGTCTCGACCAGCTACGTCACGTATACGCTGCCCGGCGGAGCTTCGGTCTCGCCGGCCGCGACTCCGGCTCCGCCGGCTGTCGACACGGCCGTGCCGCTTCCGCTTCCGAGCGTCCCGCTGCCGGTCGTCCCGCTTCCTACGCCGTCGACCGGCAGCGCTATCGACTCGAACACCGCCGACCGGATCATTCAGGACGCGCTGTCGCTGCAGGGCATCACGCGCTACGGATTCGGCAAGAACGAAGCGCCGGTGCTGCTTGACTGCTCTTCGTTCACGCGCTACGTGTTCGGCCTGCAGGGCCTCAACCTGCCGTTCGGCACCGCGTACCAAAAAGACATCGGCATTGCGGTGGACAAAGACCAATGGCAAAAAGGCGACCTGCTGTTTTTCTGGAGCAGCGTGCCCGGCCTGATCGGCCATGTCGGCATCTACAACGGAGAAGGCGGCCTGGTCCACAACAGCGCGAGCAAAGACGGCGTGGTCGTGGCCGACCTCGACCTGAAATACTGGCAGGATCATTACGTGTCCGCAAGACGCGTACTGCAATAAGCTTTCGGCAGTATGACGAACCGATGTTTTCGAAGCTTTCGCCGTGGCGAAAGCTTCTTTTTTTTGCGGCAAAACAAGAAACTTGCGCAGCGCTTCGTCTATAATGGATAGACGTCTGCGGAAGGAGAAATGGGCATGGCTTATACGGTAAAAACTTCTGTGCGGCCGCTGGTGGAATACGTGTTTCGCAGCGGCAGCCTGGAGTCCGGCACCCGGTTCGGCAGCGCGCTGCAGGAAGGCACGCGTATCCACCGCGAAGTGCAGGAGAGCTACGGGGAGAACGACCGGAAGGAAGTGTTCGTGAAAACGGAACTGACCTGCGCCCAAGGAGAGCTGACCGTGCAAGTAGAAGGGCGCTGCGACGGGCTGCTGCTGGGCGAGGACGGTCTGTATACGATCGACGAGATCAAATCGACGTCGGAGACGGCGGACTTGATCGAAGACGGGCATGACGTGCATTGGGCGCAGGCCAAATTTTACGCCTACATGCTGACGCTGGACCTGAAGCTTGAACAGATTCGCGTCCGGCTGACGTACGTGCACAAGCCGGGCGGCGAGCGCAGCGTGCGCGAAGTCGTGCAGACGGCGGAGGAGCTGGCGTCGTTCGTGCAGGACGTGGCCGAGCGCTACGCGCCGTACGCGCTGCTGCTCAAACGGCGCGAAGAACGGCGCGACGAAGCCGCTTCGGCGCTCGCTTTCCCGTTCGGGCGCTACCGCGAAGGCCAGCGGCTGTTCGCGGGAGCGGTGTTCAAAACGGTGCGCGAAGAGAAAAACCTCATCGCGCGGGCGCCGACCGGCACGGGCAAGACGATCTCGACGCTGTTTCCGGCGATCAAAGCGATCGGGGAAGGGCTGATCAGCCGTATCTATTACCTCACCGCCAAGACGACCACGCGGGCCGGGGCGGAAGAAGCGCTGGCGCTGCTCGAACGAAGCGGGGCGTATTTGAGTTCCATCACGATTACGGCGAAAGACAAAGTCTGCTTCAAGGAAGAAGAAGACTGCGCGGGCGGCCAATGCCGGTTCGCCGTCGGGTATTACGACCGGATCAACGCCGCGCTGATCGATCTGTTCGAGCACGAGACGAGAATTACCCGCGACGTGCTCGAAACCTATGCGCGCAAGCATACGGTGTGCCCGTTCGAGTTTTCGCTCGACGCGGCCTATGCGGCGGACGTTGTCGTCTGCGATTACAACTACGTGTTCGATCCGCGCATCGCGTTCAAACGGCTGTCCGACGAGCAGCGGAGCCGATCGGCGCTGCTCGTCGACGAAGCGCACAATCTGGTCGAACGCGGACGCGAGATGTTCTCGGCCGACGTGCTGAAATCGGCGTTCCTCGCGATCAAGCGCGGCTACAAAGACGTGCACGAAGGCGTGCGCGCCGCGGCCGACCGGGTCAACGCGTATCTGATCCTGCTGCGCAAACAGGCCGGGGAAGAAGGGCGCTTCGTCGGCAGCGAGCCGCCGGAAGTCATGTTCAAGCTGCTGGAGCCGTTCGTCGAGCAGGCGGAACACGCGCTCGTGACCGTGCACGGCAGCGAAGCCGAAGAAGAACTGCTGGAAGCCTATTTCTCGGCGCAGGCTTTCCTGCGGGTCGGGCGGCTGTACGGCGACCCGTACGTGACTTACGTGGAGACGGACGGCAGCGAAGTGCGGATGAAGATGTTCTGCCTCGATCCGTCGCAGCTGCTGCTCCAGTCGTCCAAAAACTACCGTTCCGCCGTCTATTTTTCCGCTACGCTTGCCCCGCTCGGGTTTTACCGGGAGATGCTAGGCGCCGCGGAAGACGACTATACGCTGTCGATTCCGTCGCCGTTCAGTCCCGAGCAGCTCGAAGTGACGGTGCTGCCGTTCTCCACGCGCTTCCGCGACCGCGAACGGACGCGGGACGCGCTGGCCGGGGCGCTGGCGGACACGGTGACCAAGCGTCCGGGCAACTATCTGTTCTTTTTTCCGTCGTACGCGTATTTGCAGGAGATCCGGCAGGCGTTCGAGACGCGCGTCGACCGCGAGGCGATCGAGATTCTCGGGCAGGATTCGGGCATGTCGGAACTTGCGCGTACCGGATTCCTCGACGCGTTCTCGGCGGATCGGGAGAAGACGCTCGTCGGCTTTGCCGTCATGGGCGGCGTCTTCTCGGAAGGCATCGACCTCGCCGGCGACCGGTTGACCGGAGTGGCCGTGATCGGCGTCGGCCTGCCGCAGATCGGGCTGGAGCGCGACATCGTCCGGGATTACTACAACCAGCGCGGCCGCAGCGGCTTCAACTACGCCTACGTCTACCCGGGCATGAACAAAGTCCAGCAGGCCGGCGGGCGCTTGATCCGGACCGAAGCGGACCGCGGCGTGCTGATTCTGGCCGACGACCGGTTTCTTCAGGAACCTTACCGCTCGCTGCTGCCGGACGAATGGGGAACGAAATAACGCATTGGCGAAAAGAAGATGGATCGAAGGTACAACGAAGGCACGACAAAGGTACAACGAATTCACAACAAAGGTACAACGAAGGCACAAGAAAAAGCCCTGCGCGCGATGCGCACGGGCTTTTTTCTCATGCAATACACGGCTCTAATGTCAAAGTTGACATTCATCAAGTCCGGTCATACAATGAGAAAGCAAATAGATAGGCAGGCTAAATATTAGTCAACCTAAATATATTTTTGTGGAAGAAGCAGACGCATTTCCGGCAACGGAGAAAGGGAGGCGTATCGCCATGGAATCGCGCTTAAGCCCGCTGGCCCGCGAATTGATGATTACGATCCGGAAATTCCAGCACGGGCGCAAGAAGAAGCATACCGGTCCGATGGCCGGACGCAAGCAGAGCGAAGGCATGCTGCTCATGGTGCTTCGCAGCCGCGTCGACCACGGGGAGCCGGGCATCATGGTCTCGGAGATCAGCCGCATTCTGGATGTGGCTTCGCCGACCGTGACGCAGCTGATCAAGGGGTTGGAATCGGACGGCCTCGTCGTGCGCGGCTCCGACCCGTCCGACCGGAGAGCGGTACGCATCTCGCTGACGGACGAAGGGGTGCGCGTCACCGATTCGTTTATTCGGGAAATGGAATCGATGGTCGGCGGATTGACGGATCATCTGGGCGAGGAAGATACCCGGACGCTCGTTCAGCTGCTGAACCGCACGCACGATTATTTCGCCGGTCGGGAGAACGAAGAGTCCGGCCAAGACCCGCACGCACAGGCGTCGGACGATAAAGGAGAGAGACCGTTATGTTGAAATTGTTTCGCATGCTGAAGCCTTACCGGGTCGGCGTCGTGCTCGTCCTGCTGATGGTGTTCGTGCAGGCGCTCGCTGAGCTGTTCCTGCCGACGCTGATGGCCGACATCGTCGACAAAGGCATCGTGAACAGCGATATCCCTTACATCTGGCAAATCGGCGGCATCATGCTGGGCGTGGCGATGATCGGGATGCTGTGCTCGATCGCGGCCAGTTATCTGTCGGCCAAAGTGTCGCTCGGCTTCGGCCGCGACCTGCGCAGCCGGGTGTTCTCGCATGCGCAGCGTTTTACGCTCAAGGAATTCGACAAGTTCGGTACCGCGTCGCTGATTACGCGCACGACCAACGATATTACGCAGGTGCAGCAGGTGCTGACGATGATGCTGCGCATGATGGCGATGGCGCCGATGATGATGATCGGCGGCATTATCATGGCCGTATCCAAAGACGCCAAGCTGTCGCTGGTGCTCGTCGTGGTCATCCCGGTGCTGGCGCTGCTTATCTTGCTGATCGGGCGCAGCGCGCTGCCGCTGTTCAAGGCGATGCAGAAAAAGATCGACCGGCTGAACCTGGTGCTGCGCGAGAACCTGACCGGCATTCGCGTCATTCGGGCGTTCGGACGCGAAGACAGCGAACGCGACCGCTTCGACCATGCAAGCAGCGATCTCAAAGACACCGCGATCCGCGTCAACAAGCTGATGGCGCTGATGATGCCGGCCATGATGCTGATCCTCAACTTCTCGACGATCGCGATCATCTGGTTCGGCAGTATCCGCATCGACGCCGGCGAGATGGAGATCGGCAACCTGATGGCTTTCGTGCAGTACGCCATGCAGATTCTGTTCTCCCTGATCATGGTCTCGATCATCTTCGTCATGGTACCGCGGGCTTCCGTATCGGCCAGCCGGATCAACGAAGTGCTCGATGCGCTGCCGGACATCGAAGATCCGACTCAGCCGAGCCGCCCTTCGCAGCGCGGACGGCTTGAATTCCGCGACGTCTCGTTCACTTACGAAGGCGCCGAAGCGCCGGCGATCGAACACGTCTCGTTCGAAGCCGGCCCCGGCGAAGTCACGGCCCTGATCGGCGGAACCGGCTCGGGCAAATCGACGCTCGTCAGCCTTATTCCCCGCTTCTACGACGTCTCGTCGGGATCGGTCCTCGTGGACGGCGTCGATATCCGCGAGCTGCAGCAGGAAGAACTGCGCCTCAAGATCGGCTACGTGCCGCAGAAGGCGCTGCTGTTCACCGGCAGCGTGACGGAAAATATCCGCTACGGCAAACAGTCCGCCAGCGACGAAGAAGTACGCGAAGCGGCGCGGATCGCGCAGGCGGCCGAATTTATCGACGGCCTGGACGAAGGCTACGACGCGCCGGTCTCGCAGGGCGGATCGAATCTGTCCGGCGGCCAGAAGCAGCGGTTGTCGATCGCCCGCGCGCTGGTGCGCCGTCCGGAAGTGTACATTTTCGACGACAGCTTCTCCGCGCTCGACTTCAAGACCGACGCCAGGCTGCGCGCCGCGCTCAAGCAGGAGACGCAGAATGCGACCGTGCTGATGGTCGCGCAGCGGGTCAGCACCGTCATGGATGCCGACCGGATCGTCGTGCTTGATCAAGGCCGCGTAGCCGGTATCGGCAGCCACGACGAACTGCTGCGCACGAGCGACGTCTACCGCGAGATCGTGTCTTCGCAGCTGTCGGAAGAAGAAATGGGCAAACGGGCAGAGGAGGGAATGTCATGAGCGAACACAATCGCAATCAACCGCCGCGCAAAGGTCCCGGACCCGGCCCGGGCATGGGCGGCCCCGGCGGCATGATGATGCCGGTCGCCAAGCCGAAAAATTTCAAGGCGACGTTCAAGCGTCTCACCGGCTATTTGGCGCCGTACAAATTCCACCTGCTCGTCGTGCTGATCACGGCAATCCTGAGCACGGTGTTCAATATTCTCGGTCCCAAGATCATGGCGAACGCCGTGACCCGGCTGAGCGAAGGCGTCATGGCGAAGATGCAGGGCATCCCGAACGCCGCCGTCGACTTCGAATACATCTGGCAGATCATCATGATCCTGGCCGGCTTGTACGTCTTGAGCGCGCTGTTCGGTTATATCCAGCAGTTCGTCATGGCCGGCGTCGCGCAGCGCACCTCGTACAGCCTGCGCAAAGAGGTCAAGGAGAAGCTTGACCGCCTGCCGCTGAAATATTACGACAAACATCCGTACGGCGACGTGCTGAGCCGCGTCACGAACGACATGGACAATATCAGCAATACGCTGCAGCAGAGTCTGACGCAGATCATCACGTCGCTCGTGACGATCATCGGCGTCATCATCATGATGCTGACGATCAGCCCGATCATGACGCTGATTACGGTGCTGACGATTCCGCTCAGCCTGGTCGTCGTCATCCTGATCGCCAAGCGCTCGCAAAAATATTTTGCCAGCCAGCAGCGCTCGCTCGGCGACCTGAACGGACACGTCGAAGAAATGTACAACGGCCAGCGCGTCATCAAAGCGTACGGCCGCGAAGCCGCTTCGCTCGAAAAGTTCGAGACGCATAACGAAGAATTGTACGAATCCGGCTGGAAAGCCCAGTACATTTCCGGTCTGATCATGCCGCTGATGTCGTTTATCGGCAATATCGGCTATGTGCTGATCTGCGTCGTGGGCGGCATCTTCGTCACCAACGGCCGGATCAATATCGGCGATATTCTCGCGTTTATCCAATATGCGAGACAGTTCTCCCAGCCGATCACCCAGACGGCGAACATCGCCAACATTATCCAGTCCGCGATCGCTTCGGCGGAGCGCGTCTTCGAAGTGCTGGACGAAGAAGAGCAGACGCCGGACCGCAAGCTCGAACGCCATCTGACGGGCCGCGGCGAAGTGAAGTTCGAACACGTGCGCTTCGGATATACCGAAGAGAAGATGCTGATCAACGATATGAGCATCGACGTCTCGCCGGGACAGACCGTCGCGGTCGTCGGCCCTACCGGAGCCGGCAAAACGACGCTGATCAACCTGCTGATGCGGTTCTACGAATTGAACGGCGGCTCGATCAAGATCGACGGCGTCGATACGGCCGATATGGACCGCAAGCAGCTGCGCAGCCTGTTCGGCATGGTGCTGCAGGATACGTGGCTGTTCGGCGGCACGATCCGCGAGAATATCGCGTACGGCCGCGAAGGCGCGACCGAAGAAGAGATCGTGCGCGCAGCCGAAGCGGCAAGAGCGGACCACTTTATCCGCACGCTGCCGGAAGGCTACGACACGGTGCTCAACGAAGACGCGTCGAACATCTCGCAGGGGCAAAAGCAGCTGTTGACGATCGCGCGCGCCGTTCTGGCCGATCCGCGCATCCTGATTCTCGACGAAGCGACGAGCAGCGTCGACACGCGGACCGAAATCTTTATCCAGCAGGCCATGGGCGAGCTGATGAAGGGCCGCACAAGCTTCGTGATCGCGCACCGTCTGTCGACGATCAAAGGCGCCGATCTCATTCTCGTCATGAATCACGGCGAAGTGATCGAGCAGGGCACGCACGAAGAACTGCTGTCCTCCGGCGGATTCTATGCGGATCTGTACAACAGCCAATTCTCGGAAGAAGCGGGATAACGGGAACCCGACGTCCCGAAGCCCCGGAAGCCTGTCCATACAGGCTTGGACAACACTTTGGAAGCAAGGTCGCACGCAAGAACCGGCAGTCTCTGCCGGTTCTTTTTCGTGCGCGTACGGCGGACTTTCTTTTTTTTGCGGCAATTGTACGGTTCTGATGGATTTCACCCGTTTATTCGATATAATTAAAGCAAAGGGTTACTTGCCTCAAGCAAGAGCATTTATCGTGTATGCAACAAATATCATAACGCAAAGTGGGAACCGATTTATGATCTCTGTCCTTGTCACCGGTTTAACGGAGAATTGGAACGGCATGCTGATCGTTTTGTCGCTGGCGGTCGCGCTGCTCTCCGCTTATTTGGGCTTCGACCTCGCCGTGGGCAAAAGCCGGTCCGCCAAAGGGGCGAAGAGGCTCCGCCTTGCCGCGGCCGCAGTGGTTCTCGGAACGGGTACCTCGCTCGTCCATGTTATGAGTCTGCTTTCTTACCATCATCGCATTACGCCGCATTACGCGCCGGCACTCGTCGTGTCGGCCGTCGCGTGCGCCAGCTTGTCCGCTTACATAATGTTTGCGCTGTTCGCCAGGCAGAGCCCGCTGAGCAGCCGGCTCGCCGGCGGCGTTTTCGGTCTCGGTGTCACGATCATGTCCACGCTCGGCTTGTTCGCGCTGCGCCCCGGACTGTTCGTCGCCGTCGATCCGTTCGTCGGCTTTTTCTCGGTCGCGATCCTGTTCATCGCCGCTTACTTTGCGCTGTACGTGCTCGGCAATTTTCGCGGTTCGGCCGCAAGCGGAATGTCCAAGCCGGGCGCGGCCCTTATTCTGGGCTCGGGCATCTTCGCGATGCAGTACACGCTGCTGGGCGCGCTGCGCGTCGACGGCGTCCGTTCGGACGCGGCCGTGCTGGACTATGCCGGCCTGCCTTCGTCCTATTTCGTGGCCGGCGTCTCGGCGCTGGTCGCGCTGATTCTGGCGATCACGTGGATCTTCATGGTATTCGAGCGGCGGACGCTCAAGCAGATCGCTTTTCTCGATCCGCTGACCGGCCTGCGCAACCGTTACGCGCTGCCGGAAGAGTTCGAGCGCCGGGCGGCCGACCTCCGGCTCGGCTCGATGGTGCTGATCAACCTGGACCGCTTCAAAGTGATCAACGACACGCTCGGACGCGATCTTGGCGACCTGCTGCTGACCCATGCCGCGAAGCGGATCCGTACCCGGATTCAGGAGCGCGAAGCGCTGTTTCGTATGGACGGCGACGAGTTTTTGCTCGTCGGCTCCGACAGCGATCCCAACGTGCTGCTTCAGCGGGTCGATCGGATGCTCGAAGAGATCAGCCGTCCGTACATGATCGAAGGCAACGAATTGTACGTGACGGCAAGCGCCGGCATCAGTCTGTTCCCGGACCACGGAAGCGACCGTTCGTCGCTGCTCAAGGCGGCCGACGCGGCCCTGTACCAGGCCAAATCTTCGGGCAAGGACAAAACCGTTTTCTTCAACGCCGGCATCGGCGGGCAGCTGAGCCGCAAGATGGAGCTGGAGAAAGACCTCAGGCTGGCGCTCGAACACCGGCAGTTTTTTATCGTCTATCAGCCGAAATGGGACGCGAAGCTCGGACGGGAAGCCGGGTTCGAAGCGCTGCTGCGCTGGCAGCATCCGGACAAGGGCATCGTATCTCCCGGGGAATTTATTCCGATCGCGGAAGAGACGGGGCTGATCGTGCCGATGACCCGCTGGATGCTGGGCGAAGTGTGCCGGCTGAACCGGCGCTGGCACGACGAAGGCCTGTTCCGGGTGTGCGTCTCGGTCAATATGTCGTACCGTGTGTTCGAGAGCATGACGCTGCTGGACATGGTCGAAGACGCGCTTCGTTCGAGCGGCCTGGAAGGCGCGATGCTGGAGCTGGAAATTACCGAATCGATCGCAATGAAAAATATGGCGATCACGCTGTCCCAACTTCAGCGCGTGCGCGATCTGGGCGTCAAAGTCTCGATGGACGATTTCGGCACGGGGCATTCTTCGCTCGGCCGGCTGGACGAGATTCCGGTCGATACGCTCAAGATCGACCAATCGTTCGTCAAAAGCAGCGACCGCGTCTCCAAGCAGGCGCTGATCGTCGGCATTATCGGCATTGCGCGCCTGCTTGACCTGGAAGTCGTGGCCGAAGGCGTCGAGACGGTCGAGCAGGCCGAGTTCCTGCTGTCGCGCGGCTGCGTCCTGATGCAGGGCTACTATTACGGACGCCCGATGCTGCCGGAAGAAGTGGAAGCGGGCGCATGGAAGCTTGCCGCGGTCACCAATCAGGCGGCGAGCGCCGATTGATTCGCTTTGAAATCGTTATCGGCTTGATCGTTCGCTTATTTTCACCGCGGCCTGCTGACGTTCGCTTTGTGTCTGGGTAATAACTTGGAAACGAAGGCCGGATTACGACGTCCGGTCCGCGATTAAGCGAACGGGAGATGAGCCTATGCGTTGGGAAAAAGCAATGCTCGTATACAACAGCAAAGCCGGCAAGGAAAAAGCGGGGCAGCTTGGCGCGGCGGTCGAAGCGCTGGCCGGAGAGATCGGCGAATTGACGCTGGTGCAGACGCAGAATCCGGGCGACGGCGAGACCGTGTGCCGCGAGCGCGGCGGCGAATTCGATCTGGTGCTGCTGCTCGGCGGCGACGGAACGGTGCACGAATGTATCAACGGCGCGGCCGAAGCCGATCGCGTGCCGGACATCGCGATTCTGCCGGGGGGAACGTGCAACGATTTCGCGCGCACCCTGCGCCTGCCGCTGCAGGTCGGACGCGCGGCGGAGGAAGTGCTGGAAGGCCGGCTGCTCGATACGGACGTCGGCACGGTCAACGGACGGATCTTCACGAACTTCGTCGGCATCGGACTCATTACCGATACGTCGGAAAATATCGATTCGGACCAAAAAGAGCGCATGGGCAAACTGAGCTATTTTCTCAGTACGCTGCGCACCCTGCGCCAAGCCGAGCCGTTTCGCTTCCGTCTGACGCACGACGAAGGCGTCGTGGACAGCGAAGCGGTCATGATCCTCGCCGCCAACGGGCGGTCGCTCGGCACGGCGAAGCTGCCTTTTCCCGGGGACGGCGTGCACGACGGCCAGCTCGACGTGCTGATCGTCCGGGAAGCCGGATTGTCGCTGGCCTGGCAGGTCATCAACGGAGGCGACCTGACCGATTACCGCGAGAGCGGGGGCGTGATCGAATATATCCGTACCTCTTCGCTGCGGATCGAGACCGACGAGCCGAAGCGGATCGACGCCGACGGCGAGATCTATCTGGAGACGCCGGCCGACATCTCGGTGCTGACGTCTCGCATGCGGTTTTTCTACGGCCCGGAATCGGCGGGCATCGCGGGCGGCTTGATCGGCGGAGCCGCCGCGAAGGCGGACGCCCCCGAACGATGATTGGCAGCGGACTGCCCGGCTTTGGGCCCGGAAGATTTTGAGATTCAGGCCCGCCGGGCCTTTTTGTTGCCTATATGACCGGAAGCACGGCATGCAGAATCCGCTTCCGGTTTTTTTTTGCGCGGCGAATGATTGGCGGCGAAAATAATAAACGTTGACCGGAAATGACTCGTGAGTCATAATGAACAGGAATGACCTGCGGGTCACCTGAAGCGGCGCAGCCGTTTGGGGATTTTCGCGCGGACCCACTTGCGTGACCGGGTTTGCGTAATGGCGTTGGCGTAACCGAATTTACGCAAGCGGGTGTGGCTGGCAGAACTTGCTTGGCCGGGTTTGCGCGACCGGGTGCTGCTGGCCCGGCTTGCATGACCGGACTACCGCAGCGGAACTTGTACAGAAGCACGTACCATCATCATATCAGGCATCGGGAAGATGCCGAGCGGGAGGAACAGATGAACAAGAGAACAGGAGTGACCGGGGCATTGACCGGACCGGTCGGAAGATGGGTCGTCGTCGCGGTCTGGATTGCCGCGGCCGTGCTGTTGAACGTGATGTGGCCGGGCATCGGCGAACGCGAGAATAACGGAGCCGCGGATCTGAGCGCCGATTATCCGTCCGTTCAGGCGGCGCGGCTCGCCGAGCGCGAGTTCCCCGGAGACGGCGGACAGCCGGCGCTGCTCGTCTGGAACCGCGGCGCGGGACTCAACGAAGCGGACCTCAGCGGAATCGCCAAGCTGACGGAGTCGCTTGAAGCCGAGCCGCTGCCGCAGCAGACCGGGCTGCTGCCGCTGCACCGGCTGCCGGAGCCTGCCCGCCAGGGCCTGCTGTCGGAAGACGGCAGCACGATCGTGCTGCCGGTCACGTTCGGCGAAGGCGCCGATACGGAAATGCTCAAGGAAAGCGTGGCGCAGCTGGAAGAGCGCGCATCCGCCGTGCTCGGCGGCGATCCGTTCGCGGCGGCAGCCGGAACAGGCGAATTGTCCGCGCGCGTGACCGGGCCGGTCGGCATCGCAATCGACGCCGGCGCGCTGTTCCAGAACGCCGACGTCTCCTTGCTGATCGGCACCGTCGTTCTGGTGCTGGTCATCCTGCTGCTGATCTACCGTTCGCCGATTCTGGCCCTGATTCCGATCGTGGCTGTCGGCTTCGCATATCTGGTCATCAGCCCCGTGCTCGGCACGATGGCCGACCGCGGCTGGATCGTCGCGGATTCGCAGGGCATCTCGATCATGACCGTGCTGCTGTTCGGGGCCGGGACAGACTACTGCCTGTTCCTGATCACGCGCTTCCGGCAGTGTCTGACCGAGACGCCCGACAAGCGTACGGCGATCAAGGCCGCGCTGTCCGGTTCGTCCGGCGCCATCGCGATGAGCGGCCTGACGGTCGTGCTCTCGCTGTTCACGCTGCTGCTGGCGCAGTACGGCGCCTACCACCGCTTCGCGGTTCCGTTCGGCGTCGCGATCCTGATCATGGGCATCGCCAGCCTGACGCTCGTACCCGCGATGCTGGCTCTGATCGGCCGCGCTTCGTTCTTCCCGTTCGTGCCGCGCACGCCGGAGATGGAACAAGAACGCGCCCGCAGCAAAAACAAGCCGTTCCAGCCCCGCCCCAAAAAAGAAAGCCGGATCGGCCGCCTGGTCACCGTCCGTCCGTGGACCGTCGTCATCGCGTCGCTGATCGTGCTCGGCGGACTGGCCGCCGCTTCGACGCAGGTTCGCTTCACGTATGACCTGCTGTCTTCGTTCCCGTCCGACATGCCTTCCGTCGAAGGGTTCGATACGATCGCGAACGGCTTCTCGCCGGGCGAACTCGCTCCCGTGCAGGTGATCGTCGATGCCGAAGGCGTGGAGACGGGCCTCGCCGGGCAGCTGGCCGATCTTGGCTTCGTCGACGCGGTCGCCGAGCCGGAGAGCGGCGCGCAGAACAGCAATATCCAGCTCTACAGCGTCAAATTGAACGTGAATCCGTATGCCAACGAAGCGATGGACGACGTCGCGCGGCTGCGCACGGCTGCCGAATCGGCGCTGACGGAAGCGGGCGTCGCTTCGGCGGCGGACAAAGTCTGGATCGGCGGACAGACCGCCACCCAGGCCGATACCCGCGCGGCGACCGAACGGGATACCGACATCGTCATTCCGGTCGTGATCGGGTTGATCGCGATTCTGCTGCTCGCCTACCTGCGGTCGGTCGTCGCCACGGTGTATCTGATCGCGACCGTCGTCTTGTCCTATTTTTCCGCGCTGGGCCTCGGTTGGCTCATTCTGCATTACGCGATGGGCCAAGAGGCGATCCAGGGCGCGATTCCGCTGTACGCTTTCGTCTTCCTGGTCGCGCTCGGCGAGGATTACAACATCTTCATGATCTCGAGCATTTGGAAAAAAAGCCGCCGCCTGCCGCTCAAGCAGGCGATTCGCGAAGGCGTCGGCGAGACCGGCACCGTCATCACTTCGGCCGGCGTTATTCTCGCGGGCACGTTCGCGGTGCTTGCGACGCTGCCGATCCAGGTGCTGGTGCAGTTCGGCGTCGTCGCCGCGCTGGGCGTCCTGCTCGACACGTTCATCGTGCGTCCGTTCCTCGTACCCGCGATCACGATGCTGCTCGGCAAAGCCGCGTTCTGGCCGGGCCGCGCTCCGGTCACGGACAAAGAGCCGACTTCCGACACGCCGGCTTCGGGAGTCTGAGTATAGGTTTGGTTCAGCTTGGGCAGGGTTCGAAAGCCGCCTAAACGCTGTCTGCCGAGGCAGATGCCCGTCCGCTTAATTTGCCGCCTTGCCTTTACTCCGCTCGCGCTGCGGGTCATAATGAACAGTGTTGTGACGGGTAGGCAAGAGCCGGGCATCCGCCCAGAGGCATTATGAAGAATTAAGGAGTGGAACGTTTGAAAACACCTGTATATTTCAATCATGACGGCGGAGTGGACGATTTGGTCTCGCTGTTTCTGCTGCTGCAAATGGACGACATCGAAGTCACCGGCGTCTCGGTCATTCCGGCCGACGGTTATCTGGAGCCGGCTACCGATGCCAGCCGCAAGATCATCGACCGCTTCGGCAGAGGCCGGGCCGTCGAAGTGTCCAAATCGAACTCGCGCGGCAAAAATCCGTTCCCGGCCGAATGGCGCATGCATTCGTTCTTCGTGGACGCGCTGCCGATTCTGAACGAATCGGGCCGCATGGACGCGCCGCTGTCGCCGCTTCCGGCGCATCGCCATCTGATCGAGACGGTGAAGCGTACCGAAGGGCAGACGACGCTGCTGTTCACCGGCCCGTTGACCGATCTCGCGCGAGCACTGGACGAAGCGCCGGAGATCGAGCAGAAGATCTCGCGCCTGTTCTGGATGGGCGGCACGTTCCAGGCCGGCAACGTGCAGGAACCGGAACATGACGGCACGGCCGAATGGAACGTGTTTTGGGACCCGGAATCGGCCGACCGCGTGTTCCGCAGCGGTATCGAGATCGACCTGGTCGCGCTGGAGAGCACGAACAAAGTGCCGTTGACGCTCGCGGTGCGCAATCGCTGGGCTTCGGAACGCCGCTTCGAAGGCGTCGATTTCCTCGGCCAGTGCTACGCGTTCTGCCCGCCGCTCGTCTATATGGAGACGAACTCCACCTATTATCTGTGGGACGTGCTGACGACCGCTTCGCTCGGCAAGCCGGAACTGGTGGAACGCCGCACCGTGAACGCGATCGTCATCCCCGACGGCCCGAGCCAGGGCCGCACGGTCGAGACGGCCGAAGGACGCCCTGTCCAGCTCGTCCACGACGTGGACGGCGCCGGCTTCTTCGATTACGTCACGGAGCTTGCGAAGGGGTCCGCGCCCGAGCGTATATAATACGCTCGGGCTTCGCGCCTTGCTGCGCAAGTCGATACCTGAGCGTTCGTAGTGCGCTCGGGGCTTCGCGCCTTGCTGTGCAAGTCGATACCCGAGCGTTCGTAGTACGCTCCGGGCTTCGCGCCTTGCTGTGCAAGTCGATACCCGAGCGTTCGTAGTACGCTCGGGCTGCGCGCCTTGCTGCGCAGCGGGGCAGCCAAATCAACAATAGGGAAAACCCCCGCCGTCTGCTCAAGCAGGCGGCGGGGGTTTTCTGCTGTCCGCCGGGCTGTTTTCGGGCGGCGGCAGCTCCGGAACGCCTTTTACCCTTCCCAAACCGCTTATTTAAAATAGGCATATCAAAAGTTGACTTTTCGTCAGCTTTTTTCTCTTTTTTGACCCATTCCGGAGAAGTTGCTGACTTCAGGTCAACAATTTCTCTGAAATGGACGGTGTGGCGGGGAAAAACAAAACAAAAGGTGACTATTCATCAACATTTGTTTGTTCAGCTGAAGCTGTTCGCTCGAATTGCTGACTTTTCGTCCACTTTTCCGACTCGGTTGTTATTCGACTCTGGGGTTACTCGACTCTGGGGTTACTCGTCCCAGCGCTTATCCGGTTGGAGGCTTCATCCGGCACAGGAATCCGAACGGAGGCGTCCGGCAGGGAAGACAGGTTCACACACACGCCCTGGCTGCAAAGTTTTCGGGAAAAACTTTTGCCAAACGCTCGCTTTTTCGACCTAGCGGTGCTATAATTTAAACAAGGATTTAGAACAAGTCTAAATTTAAAATAAAGGAGCCAATCACTCATGGAAACCGTCAAAACGAACGTAAACGTCGATACTACCGTCGAATTGCATCGCGCGCTCAATAAACAGGTCGCTGACTGGTCCGTCCTCTACACGAAGCTGCATAACTACCACTGGTACGTCAAAGGCACGCATTTCTTCACCCTGCACGCCAAATTCGAAGAACTGTACAACGCCGCCACGCTGCGCATGGACGAAGTGGCGGAGCGCCTGCTCACGATCGGCGGATCGCCTGCCGCGACGCTGCGCGAACACCTCGAACTGACCAGCGTGTCCGAAGCAAGAGGCGACGAGACCGCCGAGCAGATGGTCGAAACGCTGGTGCGCGATTTCCGCGCCGAATCGGCCGAACTTCAGGAAGCGATTCAGATCGCGGGAGCGCTTGAAGACAAAGTCACCGAAGACATGCTGATCGGCATGCAGACGGCCGTCGACAAAGACGCCTGGATGCTGGAAGCCTACATGGGCCGCTAAGGCTAACGCCCAAGAAATCGCCTGCTCAACTGTGAAATCGCCTGCTCAACCGTCGACTCGATCGCTTGCTCAATCACCTGCTCGACCGCCGATTCAACCGTCGACTCGATCGCTTGCTCAATCACCTGCTCGACCGCCGATTCGACCGTCGACTCGATCGCTTGCTCGATCGCCGATTCAACCGTCGATTCGATCGCCGATTCGATCGCCTGCTCAATCGCCGACGAAATCAACGGTCCCATGAACGACAGCACCGCGAAATACGAAATATATTCAACCGGGTTCGGAATGCCTGCTGCGACAGCCGCGCATCCGAACCCGGTTTTTTGTCGCGCTTTGCCGTCTGCCCTTTTGGTTTCGAC
Organism: Saccharibacillus brassicae; assembly: GCF_006542275.1. Classification (NCBI taxonomy): domain Bacteria; kingdom Bacillati; phylum Bacillota; class Bacilli; order Caryophanales; family Paenibacillaceae; genus Saccharibacillus; species Saccharibacillus brassicae. Next base: position 2,114,411 of record NZ_CP041217.1, on the reverse strand, counting down.
ACGAAATCTTCGCGAAATCGTCTCTTCTTTTCGGCCGCGCTGGCTTATGATACAAATAGATGTGATTACGATCACTTACGGGAATGGAGGGGTAGGCATGGAGGAGCGCGAAGAGCGCGCAGTTCTGCTTGCGGAAGCGGAACTTTTTATCCGCCGGTGCTATGCGGAACTCGGGCAGGCGGAGGAAGAAGCGGAGCGGCGCATCGGCGAGATTCGCCGGGAGATCGAAGCAAGCGGGACGTACGCGCACACGTACGACGAACTGCGCCACGGGGCGCGGATGGCTTGGCGCAGCAGCAACCGCTGCATCGGGCGCCTGCCGTGGGACAGTCTGCACGTGATCGACCGGCGGGAACTCTCGTCCGAAGCGGAGATTGCGCAGGCGCTGATCGAGCATCTCGATTACGCGACGAACCGCGGCCGTATCCGGCCGACGATCACGGTCTTCAAGCCGGCCGATTCGACCGGACCCGGCGTGCGTGTATGGAACGAGCAGCTGATCCGCTACGCGGGTTACCGGTCGGGCAGCGGGGCGCGTATCGGCGATCCGGCTTCGCTGGAATTTACGGCCGTGTGCGAACGGCTCGGCTGGAGCGGCGCACGAACGGACTACGACGTGCTGCCGCTGGTCGTCCAGCTCGACGGCCGGGAACCGAAATGGTTCGAGCTGCCGCGAAGCAAAGTGCTGGAGGTCGACATCCGGCATCCGGACCTTCCGGGCTTCGACGAACTGGGGCTCAAATGGTACGCGGTGCCGGCTGTCTCCGGCATGCGGCTTGAGATCGGCGGCATCTCCTACGGCGGAGCGCCGTTTAACGGCTGGTACATGGGCACGGAGATCGGGGCGCGCAACTTCGCGGACGAAGGCCGCTACGATCAGCTGCCCGCCGTCGCCGATCTGATGGGACTCGATCGCAGCCGGCGTAGCACGCTCTGGCAGGACCGGGCGCTGGTCGAGCTGAACGTCGCGGTGCTGGAGTCTTACCGGGCGGCCGGCGTCAGCATGATCGACCATCATACGGCGGCCGCGCAGTTCGAGACGTTCGAGAAGCGCGAACGCGAAGCCGGCCGGGCCGTGACGGGCAACTGGGCCTGGCTGATCCCGCCGATGTCGCCGGCTACGACGCACGTTTTCCATAAACGGTACGACAATACGATCGAGAAGCCGAATTTCTTTTATGCCAAAAAACCGTATGCCGCGCAGCGCGACTCTTCATCGGCTGCGTCGCCTGTGTGGGCTGCGTCGGGAGAAGCATCGGCAGAAGTTTCTGAAGAAGCGTCGGGACAGACGGAGCGGCCACCGGCCGGCGTGTGTGCGATGACCGGCGCGGGCCGGAGTCCGGCAGCCCGGGAGAGCGGCGGCGCGGATCGCCTCGCGTCCCGCCCCGATACGGGTTCCGCTCCGGCCGGAGCATGTCCGTTTCATTAAGCGCGGCCGGGCGAAACAGAAAACCGTCCGGAATCAAACAGCTAAGACTCGTCAAAAAACCTCTACCGATCAAGCGGCAGAGGTTTTTTTGGGTGTTTCTGTTCCGATCGTTCGATGCGCCTGCGAACAGTCACGTTTTACTGCGGATTCGTCGTCCAGATGCCGGCCGATTTCACGAATACGCGTGTCGGCAGCTTCAAGGTGGAGACGGCCAGGTCGGCAACGTCTTCGGCCTGCATCATGCGGTCTTCGTCGCCGATCGGCAGATTGTTGTTGGACGCGAGTTCCGTGTTGACGGTGCTCGGGTTCAGCGTCACGACGCGGATATTCGACTTGCGCACTTCCTGCATGACGGCTTCGCCCATGGCGATCAGTCCCGCTTTGGACGCGCAGTAGGCCGAGCCGGTCGCGAAGCCGCGTTCGCCCGCCGTGGAAGCGACGTTCAGGATGTTGCCGCCGTTCTGCTCGATCATGAACGGCAGGGCGGCGCGTGTCGCGTAGTAGGCGCCCATGAGGTTGACACGGATGATTTGTTCCCACTCGTCCGGGTCCATCTCGACGAGTTTGCCGAACGAGCCGATGCCGGCGTTGTTGATCAGGATGTCGATCGCGCCGAGCTGTTCGTGCAGGGTATGGATCGCGGCTTCGATATCGGCGCGGGCCGAGACGTCGGCTGCGTGCACGAATACGTTCACGCCGTATTTTTCCGACAGTTCGCTCTTGAGCGATTCCAGGTCGGAAGCGGTACGCGCGATCAGTCCGAGATGCACGCCTTCGGCGGCGAGCGCTTCCGCGATGGCACGTCCGATGCCTTTGCCCGCTCCGGTAATGACGGCCGTTTGGTTTTTGAGTTCGATCAGGGTCATCTTAACTTCCTCCTCGTTAGAAAATCCTACTTTAAAAGTGTAACGGACCGGACCTGTTTTTCCAAGCGCGCCGCAGATAGCGAAGCAGGCAAAAACGTAATAAAATCATGTTTTCGCGACTTTTGTCGGTCGGTTGTTTCAAAAAGCGAGGAAGCGGGTAAAATTATTATTTGTTTCCATTTTGCAGCCAATAGCGGTATACTATTCTCCGGCTTCCCTTTATAAAAAGCGGCGGCATGCCGATATTTATTGTAAAAAAGGAACGGGAGAAACCGCATGAACAGAATTCTTATCGAACGAACCATTAACGACGTCCTGACCCGTTCGAACAGCCAGATCGAAGTCGTGCTGGAGCATCTGTTTCCCGGCAAACGATTGATCGGCGGCAAATATAATCTCGACGAGAATCGGATTACGCTGTATTTGGGCGTGCTCGAACAGCAGTGCAAGCTTCTCTTCGATTCGCTTGAACCGTTCGAAGAATATGTGCGAGTCGTTCTGGCCCATGAACTGGGACACGCGCACGACCCCGAACTCGACTATCTGTCCGAACGTCTGGTCAATATTCGCGGCAAGCTGTCTCGCACCCGCGTCTCGCTCCGTCTGGAAGAAAATGCCTGGCGGTATGCGGACGACCTTCTGCGCCGGGAGAATCCCGCGATTTTCGACACGATTATGGGGTACTCGCTGAGCGGCTATTACGAACTGCTGCCCGAATATGCCCATTATGCGGAATCGGCCGCGACGACGGCTTGAACGATTCCGCGTTTTTCTTTTTGCTTGAGACGTTTTGCCCCATTTTTCGCCTGAAACTTCCGGCCTTTGTTTCCTTCGGGGAACGCGGGCCGGAAGTTTTTTTGCGTACGTGTAACTTTTGCAGGATTCGAACGTGGTTAGAGTGTTCCGAAAGGGGGGAGAACGATCCGATCGCTCGATGAGCTGTACCGCCATTATATGCAGGACGTCTATCGCTATCTGCTGTTTCTCAGCAGGGACCATCATACGGCGGAAGACTTGACGCAGGAGACCTTTACCCGGGCTTATCTGCATATCGAAAGTCTCGGCGACGGGGAAAAAGTCAAGCGCTGGCTGTTCCGGGTGGCGCATAACGCGTTTATCGACCGAACCCGCCGCGCCCGGAAAACGGACATACGCGAAGCGGAGTTTTTCGAACGGCTGCGCGATGCGGAGACGCCGGAATCCCTCCTGCTCGGCAAAGAGGCGGGCGAAGAAGCGCTCGAACGGCTAAGCGAACTGCCGAATGCGCAGAGGCAAGCTTTTCTGCTGTACCATCATTACGAATTTTCTTATGCCGATGCGGCGGAGATTATGGGCATCGGGCTGTCTCTGTACAAGTCCACCCTGTTTCGCGCCCGGCAAAAATTGAGAGCTTATACCGAAGGGAGAATGCGGCGTGACTGAATCGTTCAAACGCAAATTGCAGGCTTATCAGAACGGAACGCTGCCCGGCGAAGAGCGGGCGGAACTGGAAGCGGAGCTTGAGAAGCTGGAAGCTTATCAGGCGTATCTGGACGAGCTGATGGAAGACGACAGCGAGCCGGACCGCCGGGCGGATCGTGCAGAAGAAGACGGAAGCGGAAGCCGGGGCACGGAGAATGGGCCCAAAAGCGGCTTCGGCGAAAACGGGCGGCTGCGGCGGAAAAAGGAACGGCGGATCATCCGGCGCGCCAAATGGAAATCCAGAGGCATCACGGCGCTTGTGACGCTGGTCGTGCTCGGCCTCGTCTTCGGAGGTTCGGGGCTGTTCACGCATTACTACTATACGCAGAGAGAAGTCGGACCTACGGCCCAGGCGCTGCGCGAAGTGAACGAACAGGCGCTCGGCCTGATCGTGGAGACGACGATGCCGAACCGCTATCTGATGCCAAATGGCGGAGATCCGGGTCTCTTGTTCGATCTGACGATCTCCGGCAGGGTGCAGCATGTATGGGGGAGCGAAGGGGTATCGGAAAAAGAAATCCGTCAGGACTACCGGTTCGGCCGAATCCGGGATACGCGCATCACAAGCTTGAACGGCGCGTCTGATCTGTATTCGAAGCGGTTTGCCACAGCGGACGAAGGGCGGCTATGGCTGCCCGGCGGCAGCGACCGCAAGCAGGAAGAAGCCCGGAACGCCGGCGTCTGGCAGACGTTGTCCGACCTGCCCAAGCTGACAGTGTCGGAGCTGTACGTGTCGCTGGACCGCGAATACGGGCAGCAAGAGCTGGACCGGAAGTTTTGGGGGCTTCGGGTTGCCCCTCGCTGGTTCGCCGCGCGCAGCGGACAGGAATGGGCCGGCATGGACAGTTACACGGTGATAGACGCGCAGGGGAACGCCAAGCCGGCGCAGCCGGAAGATTACCTGAATCTCTACGTGCACAATCCGGTCGGCGCAAACGGAGGCATGGGGGCGAGCTACATTCCGGTCCGCAGCGAGACGAACGGGGAATACCTCAAGCATGGAGCGCTGTCCTGGAAAAGCGGGCTGGTCGAAGCGCTGCGACGCGTCGCCCAGAGCCCGGAAGTCGCGGCGTCGGTCAGCCCGGTCGATTTTGCTTCGGCCGCGGCGGAAGTCGAGGCGAACGGATCGAAAGTCTACGGCGTCGTCGTGACAGGCCGCAGCGAAGAACTGGCGAAGCTGCAAAACGAGCCGTGGATGAAAGGGGCGATCGTGCGTCTCGGCGACAGCGCACTGGATACGGCCCAACTTGATCCGTACAAGTCGTACCGTTGACGCAGTAACAGCTGACGCAGCCCCGGCAGAGCCGAAATCCGCTAAGGCACCGAAGGCACGCATACAAATCAGGCTCCGAAAAAATCGCCCGACGCTCCCGCAGCGGAGGGTCGGGCGATTTCGGAGCCTGTTTGGCGTTCGTGTTTACAGGCCGGGCTGCCGCCAAACGGCCAAACGGCTAAGGGGCCAAGCGGCCAAGCGGATAAGACGCCGGCCGGCGGCAGGATACTTTTTTTCGGCGCGTTACACGCTGCGAAACACCGGTTCTTCGCGGATATGCCGCACCGGAATATGCGGGAACAGCCCGGCCAGCCGGACCGCAAGCGCGGCCATGCCCGGTTCCTCGCTCTCGGCGTGGCCGAGCGCGATCAGCCCGCACGAACGTCCGAGCCGGTTCGCTTCGCGCACGTATTCCGGCGTTTCCCATTCCGGGCCTTCGCCGTACACGACCAGGTCCGCCCGCTCCGCTTCCAGCAGCGGAATCGCGAGCGCGCCTCCGCCGCGGTAGCCGGCCAGCAGCACGGCCCGCGAGCACATCGCTGCGGGATCGCCGGCGAGGCGCAGCGCAGGCAGGCCGAGCCGGCGCTTGATCCCGGCCGCGATCTCGCCGAGCGCCGCCGGCGGAAGATCCGCGAGCGCCGCTTCCGGGCGGTGTTCGCGCACGTAGGGCGCCCAGCCCAGCGCTTCGGCCAGCGCCGCCGTCACGCCGTCCGGCACGTAACGGTGCAGCGCGTCATGACAGCGGTAGACGGCGACGCCGGAGCGTTCGACCGCCTGCCGCTTGGCCCGCGCGACTTCGCTCTCCGCCGCTTCGGCGCCGCGTTCGAGATGCGAGAAAAACAACCCTTCGTGCGCGATCACCAGATTGGCGCCGGCTTCCCGGGCCTGCCCGATCACGCGCAGCGTCGGCATGAACGCGGTGACGATACCGGTCACCGGCAGATCGGGCCGGCCGTGCAGCAGCCGGTCGACGGTCGGCTCCGGCATCGAGGACGCCGGGGCGAGCAGAGCATTGATGACCGCACGCGCGGTCGGGATGGTCGGCATGATCGGCGTAATCGGCATGGACGAACCTCCTCCTGTTCAAAGGGAATACACGGCTGCGACCCTGCGGGCCTTAGTCGTAAATCAGGCGTCCCTGTTCGTCGGCAATACCCGATTTCCGGTAGAAGTACGTGTTCACGACGTCCCGCCACTGGCGCGCGTTCTCCGCCTGGCCCTGCAGACGGTCCGAGATATGCGCGAAACGTTCGGCATCGACTTCGTTTTCGAGCCCGCGCCACTCTTCGATCCACGCTTCGACCGCGGCCGCGCCTTCGAATCGGCTGTCGTAAATATGCTGGATGACCGTTTTGCCGGATTGAAGCCGATGCGTATAAGGGACATGATGGAAAAAGAGCAGCAGCTCGTCCGGACAATCGGCGAGCGATTCGTAGCGGTCCCGGTTCTCCGGGGCGTACTGCCCGGTATAGCCTGTGCCTGTCGCAAGCGTCCGGTCGACGCCGACGCCGTTCCGGTCGGCGAAATGGTATGTGCCCCATTTCGAATATTCGTAGCCGTCCACGTCGACGGCGTAATGATAGTGCGGCTGTACCATCCAGCCGACGGCGAGCGGGGCGGTGTAGCTTTCGTACACCGGCCACGATTGCAGCAGCAGCCGCCGGACGAAAGTCGCCGCGGCGCTGCCCGTTCCGAACGTCAGCGCGCTCCACTCGGCGGCGATCTCTTCGGCGGAAGCTTCCGGGTTCCATGCCAGGCGGCCGAAGCCGTACAGATTGGCCTGCGCCAAATGGTGGCCGGTCCAGTTGTCGTCGTCGCCGATATTGGAGACGGCCACGACGCCGCTGTAGGCGAAGCGGTGGACTTCGCCGGCGGCGATCCGGCTCACCGTGCTGCCCGGTCCGGCCAGCCGTGTATCGAAGTCGAGCGCCTGTTTCCACTGCGGGACGAGGAAGCAGACGTCGCGCTGCTGTCCCGTATATTCCTGCGCGATCTGGAATTCCATCATCTGATTGGTACGCGGCATTGCGCCGAACAAGGGCGAGACCGGCTCGCGCGTCTGAAAGTCCATCGGGCCGTTCTTGATCTGGAGCACGACGTTTGCGCGGAAGCGTCCGTCGAGCGGGCGGAAATGGTCGTAAGCGGCCCGCGCGCGGTCTGTCGACCGGTCGCGCCAGTCCTGATGGCAGTCGTAGACGAAGCAGCGCCACAGCACGAGTCCGCCGAACGGGGCCAGCGCGTCGGCCAGCAGGTTCGCGCCGTCGGCGTGATCGCGCCCGTAGCTGAACGGTCCCGGCCGGTTCTCGGAATCGGCTTTGACGACGAAGCCGCCGAAGTCCGGAATCGCCGCGTAGATTTCTTCCGCCGTGCGCCGCCACCAGGCTTTGACGTCTTCGTCGAGCGGATCGGCCGTATGAAGCCCGCCGAGTTCGATCGGCGCGGCATAGTTGACGCTCAGGAACAGCCGGATACCGAAGCCGCCGAAGATCTGCGCGAGCCGCGCGACGTCGGGCAGGCGATCGGCGGCGATCAGCTTCGTTTCTTCGCGGTGAACGTTGACGTTGTTGACGCAGATCGCGTTAAGGCCGACCGAAGCGAGCAGCCGGGCGTAATCGGCGATACGCGGCGAATCGGACAGCACCCGGCCGTTTCGGTAGAAGATCGAGCCGCCGGAATACCCGCGCTCCACGCTGCCGTCCATATTGTCCCATTGGTCGATCATCCGCAGCGCGCTGCGCGGCGCTTCTGTCCGGTCCAGCTCCGCCGGAGGACCTGCCTCCGACAATTGGAACAGCCGGAGGAACGCGAAGACCGCGTGCAGCAGGCCGACGTCCGAGCCGCCCAGCAGCACGGCGTACGGCTCGGCCGCGGCATCCGCGCCGCCGGAACTTTCCGCTTCGGCGGGCGAGGCTTTGCGGCTGTTCGCCGTGCCGAAGCGCAGGCGGAAGCCTTCCGGCGCCAGAGCCTGCGCGTCCATCTGCGCCAGGGCGGCCTGCGCCGCTTCGGGCGAGCCGAGCGCGATGGCCGGCGCGCCCGCCTTGATCGTCAGCGCCGGCTCGATGCCGGCCAGAGCCGCTAGGCCGCCGGTCAGTTCGCGCAGGGCGGTCGCGCCCGGCCCTTCCGGCCGCAGGTCGAACCGGGCGGACAGGCGCGAGAGCAGCGGCCGCCACGCTTCGATGACGCGTTCGTCCGTCCGGCGCCCGGCCGGCAGCCAGGCGCGGTAACCTCTCGACGTTTCCAATCTGCTCATCGTTCTCTCCTCCCGCGGGCGCCGGCCGGGTTCAAGCCGTTCGCGCCGCCTCTTTTTCGGCCGGGACCGTACGCGCTTGCCGCTTGGACCCGGGTGCATCTGCCTGCCGTCTTCATGAAATATTCCTCCCTGTCAGAAGCCGATTTGATCCGGGAAAATCTTGTATACAAGAACATCCCCATCATAGGGTCATTCCCTAAAACTGTCAATCGGTGCATTCCGCTTCCGGCGGAAACGTTGTATACTACCGACAACAAGCAAAGGGGGCGCATGGCCATGACCGTTAAAGCGGAGATTTTGCGGCAGCTGAAGCACGATATATTGACGCTTGCGCTCAAGCCGGGCAGCCGGCTCGGCGAGACCGCTTTGTCGGAACGCTTCCGCATCTCCCGTACGCCGCTGAGGGACGTGCTGAAGCAGCTCGAACGCGAAGGGTATCTCGACGTCTACCCGAAGCGGGGCAATCTCGTGTCGTACATCGACCTGGAATCGGTCGAACAAATCATCTATCTGCGCGTCACGCTCGAACGGGACATCCTGCGCAATCTCGCTTCCCGGACCCGGCCGCTGCCGCCGGCCGGCGTGCTGGAGCTCGGCGGCATCCTGGAGCGGCAGGAACGGATCGTCCGCAGCGGGCAGGACCGCGAAGATTTCCTGCATTGGGACGACGCTTTTCACCAGGCGCTGTTCGCGCTGGAAGGCCGGGAATTGCTGTGGGACCTGATCCGGCAGGCCAACGTCCATTACGCGCGGTACCGGCGGCTGCATCTGCTCGAACGATCGAAGATGGAGACGCTGCTCGGCGAGCATCGCCTGATCTTCGACAGCGTGGTCAACCGCGATGCCGCGCGGATCGACGAACTCGTGCAGCGCCATCTGCACGAAGACGTCAACGCGGCTTATTTGCGGGAACATTTCGCCGCTTACCTCAAGCTGCCGCCGCTCGGCGAGCCGGAGCAGCCGCTATAACCGGAGCAGCCGCTATAACCGGAGGCGCCTGCGGCCGGTTCCGCCGGCGGCCCGGTAGACCCCCGGCAGAGCGAACCGCGCAGGCGCCGGGGAGCCGCACGGGAAGGCACACGTCAAAAACCGCACGTCAAAAACCGCACGTAAAAAAACCGCAAGACAAAAAGACGACTCCGGCAAACATCGGAGTCGTCTTTTGCTGCGGTGGCCGGTCCGGCGGCCCGACCGCCGATTCTAGTTGCGGGTCGATCCTTCGACCTGTCCGTCGTATTCGGAGAAAGCGTCTTTGAGAATGTCGAAGCTTTTCTTCGGCCGTTCGTGGTAGGCCGGCAGATCCCACGCATCCCATGTGTACATGCGGGATTTCGGGGCTGCTTTCGAAGGAGAGCCCGCCTGCGACAGCACGGCCGAGACCGAGATGCCGTTCGTGTCGATCGGCGTGACGCTGTCCGTGCCGTACGGATACTTCCATACCTGCAGGCGGCTCGGATCGGTGAAGCCGAGCAGCATCCACGGGATGCGCAGCTCCAGCGTGTCACCTTCGAGATACCAATCCGACAAGTTGTTGAACTTGTCGGATTCCGGGTCGTTCGTGCCCCAGTGCAGCTTGCCCACGTCGTACGCTTCGAACGGCGTATCGACTTTGCTCTGGGGCAGGTACAGTTCCCGGTTCAGCGCGAGCTTCCACGGCAGGAAGAGGCCGGCTTCGTCGTTCGCGTAGGCGGCTTTGTACGGTACCGACTTCAGCTTGTAGCCGTACAGCCAGCTGAACTGGTCGTAGCCGCTGTTCACGTACAGCCGTCCGCCCTGCCCGGCCGCGAAGCGGGCGAGGAATTCCTGTCCGCCGTCGAAGCGGATCCCCGGCGCAAGCTTCGCGTTCCGGCTGCCGCCCGGCGTCGTATCGAAGCCAAGCGTCAGTTCGTCGGCGTCGAAATTCCAGTCTCCGCCGTCTTTTTGCAGCAGCACGTACAGATCCGAAGCGTCGTGGGTCATCGCCATTTTTACGCCGTTCCCGACGTCTTCGGCGACCAGTCCGCGCTTTTCCCAGTCGTCGGTTCGGCCGTCGATCGTCATCGCGTCTTCGGCCGTTTCTTCCGGCTCGATCGCGACCACGCCGAAATGTTCTTCGTTGGTCAGGCGGTTGCGCCACATGGCCCGGCGGTCGCCGGGCGCTTCCAGTTCGATCGTGTTCCAGGTGAACTTGAACCATTCGTCCTGCCACTCGAACAGCAGCGCCCCGTCGTAATCTTCGTTATAGATCTGCTTGAGCATGCCCGCGTTCAGTTCGCCCTGCTGCTGTTCCTGGTGCATGCCCTGACTTCGGCCGAGCAGGCCGTAGTGGGCAATGCCTCGCGAACTCGGCATGCCGAATTCGGCGATGATCAGCGGGATGCCTGTGTGATGCGCGCGCAGTTCGTTCAGATAGCCGGCATACGGGTCTTTTTCCCCGGCGGCATTCACGTAATCCAGATATTTCTGGTCGCGGCGCAGCGAATCCGGATAATACGGATACACGTGGTACGACGCGAAATAACCGGCTGACCAGTCCTGCGTCGGCTCGATATGCATCGGATCGACGGGCACGAGGTCTTCCTGCGGCAGCGGCTCGTTCGGATGATCGAGTGGATCGGTCGTGACCCAGTTGGTAAAAGAAACCGGGTGCTGCCAGCCGTATTTCATCTCTTCTTCCGCCAGCACGTCAAGCATCTGCGCCAGCCAGCTCTCGAACGGGGAAGCTTCGGCCTTGGCACGGAAATACTTGCCGGCGTAAGGTTTCATGCCGACATGCGCTTCGTTGGTCGCCTGCACGGCATACGGATACCATTCCGTGCCGACGATCCAGCCGAGCAGATACGGCGACACGTCGGCCTTGTACGTACCGGACGCGTGCCCGGTTCGGGCCGGGATATCGGCCTGGCCGTGCACGACGGCCGCCGCGTCGCGAATCTCCTGTTCGAAGCTGCTTGTGATCGTCTTGGAGAACGCGTCGCGGCCGTTCGAGTCGGCGCCGATCAGATCTTCCTCCGGCGACCAGATGCCCTGCATCAGCATGAGCGGCTTGTCCTGGCCGGCGTTGAATTCCGCCAGCGCTTCATAGAAGTCCGGCGGCAGGATCGTGTAGATGCGGACGGCTTTGATGTTCATGGCCTGCATCTGCGGGAACCAGCGCAAATAGTCGTCTTTGGTCGGCGACACCTGGCCGGGGAAATGTCCCGGCGTCGTGGCGCCGAAGTTGATGCCGGGCCAGAACGAAGTCTGCCACTGCTCGCCGTCGTACGTCGCGAGCTGCCCGTCGACGACGGAAGCGGTGCGCTTGATCCCGTTTTGTTCGAACACGGGGATGCGCGGAGCCGGAAGCGGCACGACAGCGGACGGATCGGAACCGGCCGGCTTGGAGTCGGGTCCGCCGGCCGTTTCGTCGCCGAAGCCGGCCGAATGCCAGATCAGCACTGCGGCCAACGCCAGAACGACCAATCCGAGAAAGCTTAGGAAAACATACGGAATCTGCCGGGGCCTGCGAAAATTTTTGCGAGAACTCATGCTCCACCTCGGTTTGCATAAATTTCGTCATTGGAACGATTTTACTGTCATTGTACAGGATGCGCGGCGGGGATGCGCGATTTTTATCGTATTGAAGCCTGCGGCGCCCGATCCGCAAAAAACCCGGTTTCCGCTGGGGAAACCGGGGCCATGCCGCGAAGTTCGACAAGCGGCCGTCTATTCTTCGATGCGTTCCAGCGGATCGGTCGCCGGACCTTCGATCACGTCGCCGTTATACGCGAAGCGCGAACCGTGGCACGGGCAGTCCCACGAACGTTCCGCTTCGTTCCAGGCCGTCTCGCAGCCCATATGCGTGCAGGTCGTGTCGACAAGGAACAGCTCGCCTTTTGGATCGCGGTACGCGCCGACCTTTTTGCCGTTGTGGCGAACGAGTGCGCCCTGATCGGGTTCCAGGTTGCTGATCTTCTCGTCCGCGCCGCCGAATTTGCCCGTAATCATTTCTTTGGCCATTTTCATGCCGGTTACGAGCGTCTGTCCCAGGCTCTTGTCGTTGAAACGGCCCGGGTTGAACGTGTTCATATGCGGGTTGGAGCGGCGAATGACGTTGTCGCGAATAAGCAGGCCGGCGAACGTACCGTTCGTCATGCCCCATTTGTTGAAACCGGTCGCGATGAACGTGAACGGATAGTCGGAGGACAAAGGTCCGATATACGGGATCTTGTCCAGCGTGGTGATATCCTGCGCCGACCAGCGGAACGGAATCTCGCGCGAACCGAACGTTTCGCCCGCGAATTTCTCCAGCGCCAGATAGTGGTCGAACGTGTTCTCGTCCTTGCCGGTCGGATGGTTCTCGCCGCCGACGATCAGCACTTCTTCGCCTTCGAACGTCGCCGAGCGGATCGAGCGCTTCGAGTCGTCGATGCTCAGGTACATGCCGCCCTGGAACGACGTTTCCGGCTTGACCGCAAGCGCGTACGAACGCTCGACGGACAGTCGGGTAAAGTAGCCCGCCGGCACGTTCCAGAACGGATAGTGGGTCGTGACGATCATCTCGTTGCAGTAGATGCGGAATTCGCCGTCGATCGTGTACGCTTCGATCGGCTTGCCGTATACCGCGCCTTCGATCGTCGTATTTTCATAGATCAGCCCGCCGTTCTCGATGATCTTCTCCACGAGGAACTTGAGGTATTTGAGCGGGTTGAACTGCGCCTGTCCCGGCATGGAGATGACGCCTTTGGCCTGGACCGGAATCGGCAGCGAATCGTGCCACTCGCCGGGAATGCCGAGTTCCTGGTACGCTTCGAACTCTTTGCGCAGATCGTCCAGTTTGTCGTCCTGCGTCGTATACAGATAAGCGGTCTCTTCTTGGAAATCGCAGTCGATGTTATGCTTCTGGACCATGTCGCGGATGAAATTCAGGCCTTCCATATTCGCTTCATAGTAGGATCTGGCGATTTCGGGACGGAAATTGGTCAGGAATTCGCTATAGATCAAGCCGTGCTGCGCGGAAATTTTGGCGGTCGTGTAGCCGGTCGTGCCGTCCAGAATCTGACCGGCATCGACCAGCGCGACTTTGTAGCCTTCGAGCGACAGCAAATAGGCGGTCGTCACGCCGGCGATGCCCGCGCCGATTACGGCGGCGTCGACTTTGAGGTCTTCGCGCATCTCGGGGAAAGTCGGCAGCGTCGTGACCGTTCTCCACATGGACCTCGGGTATCTCGGAAGTTCGGATGGAACGTTGAATTTTTCGCTCATGTTTATGGTCCTCCTCGGTGTCGGTCGGGATTGTCTGAACTCTACCTTCCTTATTTACCACCTCGGGGCATTAAGAAACGAAAGAGCGAGCAGTCCAAGCAAGTAAACTTGTTCGGAGCTGCCGGAAATCGGATGAATCGGGCGAGCGGAGCCGTAAAAGCAAGGCGGCCGCAGCGCAAAAAAAAGCTTGCTTTCCGCCGAATCGTCCGGTTAAGATAAACGCATACGACGACAAGGAGGTGAGACAGGATGCGTAACTTTAATTCGCTGAACTCTTTATTTGTAGTGCTCGATCGGCTGCCTTTGGCACTGGGCGGCATTGTTCATGTTCAAAACCGCAACGGGATCAGTCTGTCCAAATTTGAGCCGACAACGCTGAAATTCGGTCAAGGCACCCGTCTGTCCGGAACTGCACATGAACAGCGAAATGCCGCTCCTGTCTCGCGTCTGCGGACAAGGTCAGCGCTCTTCGCGCGGCCGATCGACCAACCGCAGCCTTGACCGCCCCCGGAACGCACTGTCCGGGCGTACGGTTCCGGCTTGCCGGGCCGCGCGTACTAGCGCTTCAACCTTCATCCGAATACGAATTTCGAGGCCGCAGGGGGACATTTCCCCTGCGGCCTTTTTGCATACCCAAAATTCGAATACGCGGGGGGAAAGTCTCCGTCCGGTCCCGGAAACGAGGACGGTCGGAGCGCACCCATTACGGAACACGCGAAAGGATGAACGACATGTTAATGATCAACTGCTATCAAGTCAAAAAGTTTTACGGAGCCGAGGAAGTGCTGAGCGGAGTCTCGTTCGATATCTATGAAGGGGAAAAAGTCGGGCTGCTGGGCGGCAACGGAGCCGGCAAATCGACGCTGTTTCGCCTATTGTCCGGTGCGGAACCGCCCGACGAAGGAAACGTGTCGCTGCGCCGCGGCGCGCGCGTCGGCGTGCTGGACCAGATTCCGGATTACGGGGAGCAAAGCGTCGGAGACGTGCTGCTGGGCGTGTTCGGGACCTCGCTTGCGCTGCAGGCGAAGCTGCGCGAGCTGGAAGCGTCGATGAGCGGGGCGGAAGGCGCGGCGCTCGACCGGATGCTGCGCGAATATGGCGAGACGCAGGAAGCGTTCGAACGCGGAGGCGGCTACGAAATTCCGGCCAAAGTGGACACGGTCGCTTCCGGTCTGGGCATTTCCGCCGGGCAGCGGGAGCGTCCGTTCGCGGAACTGTCCGGCGGCGAGAAGACCAAAGTCGCGCTGGCTGCGCTGCTGCTGGAAGAAGCCGATCTGCTGCTGCTCGACGAGCCGACCAACCATCTCGACATGGAAGCGGCGGCGTGGCTGGAGAGCTTCATCCGCGATTCGTCATCGACGATCGTCGTCGTCTCCCACGACCGTTATTTTCTGACGCAGACGGTGGAAAAGGTCATCGAACTCGAAGACGGCGAAGCGACTTCGTATCCGTGCGGGTACGTGCAATACCGGGAGGAAAAAGAAGCCCGGCTGCTGCGTCAGTTCGAAGATTACAAAGAGCAGCAAAAAGTGATCAAGCAGATGAAAGAAGCGATCAAGCGGCTGATCGAGTGGGGCAAAAAGGGCGACAACCCGAAGTTTTTCCGCAAAGCCGCTTCCATGCAAAAAGCGCTCGACCGAATGGAAAAGGTCAAGCGCCCGGTGCTGGAGCGCACCGCGATCGGGCTGGCGCTTGCGACCGACGGACGCACGGGCGAAGACGTGCTGACGCTGGACGCGGTGCGCAAATCTTTCGGCAGCCGCGTCCTGCTGCGCGAAGCGGAAGCGCTGCTGCGCTACGGCGAACGCGCCGTGCTGGTCGGCGGCAACGGAGCGGGCAAAACGACGCTGATGCGCATGGTGCTGGGCCAGGAAAGCCCGGATGCCGGCGAACTGCGCCTCGGCTCGCGCGTGCGCCTCGGCTATCTGGCACAGGAAGAATCGCCGCCGGCCGACCGCACGAGCGTGCTCGATTATTACAAAGAGCAGGCCGCCATGGAAGAAGGCGAAGCGCGCGGCAGCCTGGCGAAGTTTCTGTTCTACGGCAAAGACGTGTTCAAGCCCGTCGCCGGACTGTCCGGCGGCGAATGGAGCCGGCTGCGCCTGGCCGTGCTCATGCGGCAGAAGCCGAACCTGCTGCTGCTCGACGAGCCGACCAACCACCTCGATATTGCTTCGCGCGAAGCGCTGGAAGAAGCGCTGGAAGAATACGACGGCACGATTCTGGCCGTCTCGCACGACCGGTTCTTCATTAACCGCATCGCGCAGCGCGTCTGGTCGCTGGAAAGCGGCGAGCTTGTCTCGACGCTCGGCGGCTACGACGATTACCGCGCCGAGCGGCAGAAAGCGCAGCGCACAGCCGAGGAGCACTCGGGAGCGCAGGGCGCGGGAGTGCGAAGCGGGAACGGGGCGGCGTCCGCCGGAGCCGGAAGGCGTAACGGAGGGCAAGGCGAAGCAGCGCGGAGCGGGAATGGAAGGCAGAGCGAGGAATGGCGAAGCGGGAAGTCCGGCGAAGGGCCGGGAAGCCGGAATGGAGGGCAGGGCGAAGCACCGCGCCTCGATCCCGCGAAGCTGGAGCGGGACATTGCCGAACTGGAAGTGCGCGCAGCCGAACTCGGCGCAGCGCTGGCCGACCCGGCCCATGCGCTGGAGGCGCACCGCCTGAGCGAATGGCTCGCGGAGCAAGACGCGACGCAAGCCCGGATCGACGCGCTGACGGAAGCGTGGCTGGCGCTGGCGGACGGGGAGTGAAAAGCCCAAGCCGAATCCGGGCGGGCAGCGGTCAGGCGCATTGGCCGACAGCGAGAAAGGAACAGTAAAAGGTAAGAGCAGAGGTAAAGGGAGAGGTAGAGGTGAAATGAAAGTAAAAGTAACGGCGAAATAAAAGTGAATTTAAAGAGGAGAAAAGAAGATAATAGGCGGTGAAAAGAGAGTCGGAGAAGGAGATTTCGTGCTGGGAGCGGCGGCGTGGATGCGGCGAACGAATCCGCACCGATGCAGGACGTTAAACGGCAAGCAGGTCTACATTAAACAAGCTTATGTTCAAAACAAACTTATGTTTAAAAAATTTATATTCAAAACGGGTTTGTATTCAGCTCGATTTGAGCTTCGTTTCGGTTTGTTATCCAATCCGCCGGCACACAATTTGCTCAGTCTGGCGGCGAAAGACACGAAATAACTGCGAAAATACAGTTATTTCGTGCTTTTCGCAACACCATCCGCAAATAGCTGCACCAATGCATCTATTCGGCGGCGAATGGCTCCTTTTGAGCCATATGGCTTCAAATAACTGTATCTGCGCAGTTATTTGAGTTTTGACCGACAAACCGAGCGAATTAACTGTATCTACGCAGTTATTTTGCCGGAACCGTGCTTGCCGCGCCTGCCGGCGTCGAATCGGTCCCGCTCTCGTAACCGCGATGCCTTCGGGCCCGCGCCAGTGCCGGCATTGCGCCAGCACTCGCCGCGCCCGCCTCGCGTCTAGCGTCCACGCCGCAGCCGCGCCAGCACCCACGCCGCGCCCGCCTCGCGTCTAGCGTCCACGCCGCAGCCGCGCCAGCACCCACGCCGCGCCCGCCTCGCGTCTAGCGTCCACGCCGCAGCCGCGCCAGCACCCACGCCGCGCCCGCCTCGCGTCTAGCGTCCACGCCGCAGCCGCGCCAGCACCCACGCCGCGCTCGCGCCGCGCCAGCACCCACGCCCGCCCTGCACAAAAAAGGACGTCCCCCGCAGGGGACGTCCAACGTGTCGAGAAAGTCTAATTTTGAACAAAGTGAGGAGGCGGAGGGAGAAATTCAGTGTAGGAGCGCCAGCGTTCGCCTTTGAAATCAGGAAAATCCCATTCAAATTTGATCCTTTTTCCTGATTTCAACACGCGACCGGAACGAATTTCTCCCGCAGCCGACAAGCTTCTCATACGTATAGGACTTTCTCGACAGCCTGGACGTCCCCCCGCAGGGGACGTCCTTTTTCAATCTTTTCAACCTTTTCAATCCTCTAACCCATCCTCCGCTTACAGCAGCCCTTTGCCGGCTTTGCTGCTTTCGTTCGTCAGCTTCGGCAGGGCGCCGGGGCGGGAGAACGTGAAGTCCGGTGCCGGGGTGAGGACCGGCTTTTCGCCCATGGCCTGAGGTTTCGCAACGTATTCGAATTTGCCCTGGTTGTCCATGGACGGGCCTTTGGCCCAGCGGCCTTCGGCGCTTTCTTCGCCCTCGGAGAAGTTCATGAACTGATGCGAGACTTCCTGCAGCTCCAGCTCGCGAGGGAACGAAGCCGGCACGATGGTGCCTTCCATCGATTCGATCTCGGCGATGGCGGCCATCCACTGGTTCTGGTGCATCGTGTCACGCGCCAGCATGAAGCCCATCATTTTGCGGATGCCGGGATCGGTCGTCATCTCGTACAGGCGGGCAACCTGCAGGCGGCCCTGGGACTCGGCGTTGAGGTTGGCGCGGAAATCGGCGAGCAGGTTGCCGCTGGCCACGATGTAGCGCGAGTTCCACGGGTAGCCTACGCTGTCGGTCGGCGTCGCGCCGAGGCCGGACACGATCAGATGCTGCGGATTCATGCCGCCGAGCGCCGCTTCGATCAACGGGTCTTTGGCCGCTTCTTCGAGTTGGTCGACCGGCGCGCCGTCCAGCAGCTGGGCGATCATCGTGGTCAGCATTTCGACGTGGCCGATCTCTTCCGTACCGATATCGAGCAGCATGTCGCGGTACTTCTGATCGGCGCGACAGTTCCAGCCCTGGAACAAATACTGCATCATAACGGACATTTCGCCGTACTGGCCGCCGAGGACTTCCTGCAGTTTTTTGGCGAAAATCGGGTCCGGTTTTTCCGGTCTGGCGTGGTATTGAAGTTCTTTCATGTGGATAAACATCGTAATTCCTCCTCTTGATGGTCAAGTTGGTCTCTGGCTGCTAAAGGCCTGGAAACGTTCGACTTTCCGACGAAGCTTACAGAAAGATGCATATCTGGATATGAACACTCAATCCGTTCCGCTATTTTTTTACCCGCCTCACGGAAATTTAATCTTTTTTGTGAACGAAAAAGGATCGGGATTTTATTTATCGAAAAGAACAGCAAGTGACACACCGCGCAGAATCGGGCTCATGATCGAAAACGGATCAAAAAAATCTAAAACGGATCGAATCAGTCGGGCGGAGCGTCTAATCATGGGCGGGAACGAAACCTGCTGCTGCCAAAAAAGACCTTGAAGGAGCGAAAACCCGATATGGAGAGCGTAACGAAACGAAGATTAAGCACGGAAGAAATCGAGCGGATCGCGCAAAAAACGTTCGGATGCGGCTGCACGAAGATCGAGGAGTTGACCGAAGGGTGGGCCAATTCGGCGTACGCGCTGGACTTGGAGAACGGCGGCACGGCCATTCTCAAATCGGCGGCGGAGTCCGAGGAAGGCCGGATGCGCTGCGAGCGGGGGCTGATGCGGACCGAAGTCGAAGTTATGCGCAGGCTGAAGGAAGCCGGCACGGTTCCGGTTCCGGACATTTACGCGTACGATGCGGAGAAAACGATCGTGCCGTGCGAATATTTTCTGATGGAGCGGTTGACCGGCACGTCCTACGACAAGGTGCGCGGCGAGCTGCCGTCCGGGGAACGCGAAGCGATCGACGCGGAACTGGGCCGCTTTTTCCGGCAAATCCATGAGATCAAAGGGACGGAGTTCGGCTATTACCTGCCGCATCCGTCGAATGCTCCGAGTTGGGACGACGCTTTTCTCGCACTGATGCGCGACGTGATGCAGGACGGGCGGGACGCGGGCGTGAAGCTGCCGATGTCTTACGAGGAATTGGACGAGCAGTTGGAGCGCCACCGTCCGTCGCTGCGGGCATTCACGACGCCGACGTTGATCCACTGGGATTCCTGGCCGGGCAATGTGCTGGTCAAGGACGGAAAGGTGGAAGGGATCATCGACTTCGAACGCGCGCTGTGGGCCGATCCGCTGATGGAATACGTCTTCGGCAAATTCATGGATTCGCCGGCTTACGAGACGGCCTACGGTCTGGAAGGCGAAGCGTCCGATCGACTCGTTCGCCGGGCGCTGTACCCGCTGTATCTCGATCTGGTCATGCGGGTGGAATGCGATTACCGGGGGTTCGGGCCGGAACATACGGAATGGGCGCAGCAGAATCTGAAGCATGGCTGGGAGCGGCTGCTGGACATGACGAACAGTCTGTAGCGTCTTATGCATCCTGTGCGGCCGTACCGCGGAATTCTTTTTTCTGCGGTACGGTTTTTTTGATGCGCGAACGCGTTTGGGCTTCAAAGCTGCAAAAAGGTACAAAAAGTTGGAATAAACTTTAATTTTGTCCCAACTTCGTTGCTTCGACATGGGTCGAGTCGGTATAATGGGCGTTGTGCCTAAACGGCGTTTTCGCCGGTTTTCGCGCGGTCTTTTGGATGTGTCCACTGGGTAAATCTCGCATTCGCGCCGCTTTGCGTTCGCCTTCCGGCGGAGCGCCAGGCGAAGAGAGGAAGGGAAGACGTGCTTTTCAATTCTTACGAGTTTATTTTTGCGTATTTGCCGGTCGTCTTTATCGGCTACTTTGCCTTGAACCGGTTCAAGCTCTACAATCTGGCCAAGATCTGGATGGCGTTGGCCTCGCTGTTCTTTTACGCCTATGAGGATACGCGGTATTTGCCGCTCATTCTGGGCTCGATCGCATTCAACTACATAGTGGGGCGCGGCCTCAGCCATATCAATGCGAACGGCGTGAACCACAAAGGCCGCTGGCTGTTGATTCTCGGCGTGGTCGGCGACGTGGCGCTGCTCGGCTACTACAAGTACGCCGACTTCTTTATTGACAATTACAACGGATTGTTCGGACAGGACGCTTCGCTGCTGCACATCGTGCTGCCGCTCGGCATCAGTTTCTTCACGTTCACGCAGCTCGCCTACCTGGTCGACGCTTACCGCGGCAAAGTGAAGGAATACAATGTGGCCAACTACATTTTGTTCGTAACGTTTTTCCCGCATTTGATTGCCGGTCCGATTTTGCACCACAAGGAAATGATGCCGCAGTTCGACGATCCGGAAGGCAAACGGATCCGGGCCGACAACATTTCGCGCGGTATTTTCATTTTCTGCATCGGCTTGTTCAAAAAGGTCATCATCGCGGACCTGCTTGCGCCGATCGCAACGGCAGGCTTCGACAGCGGGCAGGCGCTGCACTTCGTGGAAGCCTGGACGACGTCGCTCGCCTATACCGGGCAGCTGTACTTCGACTTCAGCGCATACTCGGACATGGCGATCGGTCTCGGCCTGATCTTCAACATCAAGCTGCCGGTCAACTTCAACTCGCCGTACAAAGGCACGAGTATCAAGGACTTCTGGGCGAGATGGCATATGACGCTCAGCCGTTTCCTGAAAGATTATATCTACATCCCGCTCGGAGGCAACCGCAAAGGCACGACGCGGACCTACATCAACTTGTTCCTGACCTTCCTGATCGGCGGATTCTGGCACGGAGCGGGCTGGACCTTTATCATCTGGGGCGCGATGCACGGCGCCGCGCAGGTCGTTCAGCGTCTCTGGCAGCTGACCGGCATCAAGATGAACAAATACGTCGGCTGGTTCATTACGTTCAACTTCGTCAATATCGCCTGGGTGTTCTTCCGGGCGCAGCACTGGTCCGACGGCGTGCGCATCCTCAAAGGGATGTTCGGCATGAGCGGGGTCATCCTGCCTCCGGACCTGCTGACGGCCGGGCTGCCGCTCGTCGCGGTGTCGCTGCTGATCGCTTTGTTCGCGCGCAACTCGATCGAATTGACGGAACGTTTCAAGCCGACGCTCGGCCGGGCCGTATTCGCGGCTGCCCTTTTCGTCGTGTCGCTTCTGTATTTCAACCAAATCAGCGAATTCCTCTACTTCAACTTCTGAGATAAGGATTCGGTTCGTCATGGGGGAAGGTTATGGATAACAAAGGTTATCGCAAGTTTTTGCTTAAATTTACCGCCAGCGTGCTCGTGTTCGCGCTGCTGGTCGGTTCGTTCATGTATGTCGTCGACCCGCTGCAAATGTACCGCAAGTCGTCGTTGTACCCGCCGCTGTATTCGTCGCAGGAGCGTTACCAGAACGCGGGGCTCGCCCGCAGCTACGATTACGATACGATCATTCTCGGCAGTTCGATGACCCAGAACTTCGTGCCGTCGTACGTCGAGAGCGTGCTGGGCGGCCAAGTGATGAAGCTGTCGATCGAAGGTTCGACGGCGATGGAACAAAGCGCCGTCGGACGGACCGCGCTGGATACCGGCAAGGTCAAGCGCGTTCTCTGGGGCCTCGATTACTTCGCGATGCGCCAGGATGTCGGGGCGGAGTCGGAGAATATGCCGATGTACATGTACGACAACAATCCGTTCAACGATTACGAATATTTGTTCAATATCTCGAACGTCAAGCATGCGTGGAGAGCATTGACGACGCCGGAAGAAGAGTCCAAAGCGTTCCGCAATCTGGATCTGCTGCGCAACTGGGACAAATCGGCCAAGTACAGCCAGGCGGCCGTGCTCGACACATGGGAGAAAGCCCGAATCAAGGAAGCCGGCTACGGCAAAAACGAATTTTCGCTCGAAAACGTGGAAGCCGTGTTCAACAAATACGTGCTGAGCCTGATCGAAGAACATCCGGAAGTGGAATTCACGTTCTACTACCCGCCGTACACCATTTTGCGTCAGCAGGTGTGGGCGGAGACGAATCCGGTCCGGGCGGAAAACCAATACGCGATGAAAAAGTATATGTTCGAACAGTTCAGCAAGCATTCGAACGTCAGCGTGTACGATTTTCAGGAAGATTCGTCGATCACGTACGATCTGGGCCAGTATAAAGACTTGTCCCACCACAGCCAGGCGATCAACGAACGGATTGTGCGCGAAATCGCGGAAGGCAAAAATTTGGTGACCGCGGACAACGTGGACAAGTTCAACGAAGAGCTGGAGAGCCAGCTCTCGCATCTGGCGGTCGATATGGACAGCGGAGCGTTCAGCCTGTTCGTCTACGTCGACGACAAGGAAGTGGAATTCAGCGTGCCGGCCCAGGTGCGCGAAGGCCATATTCTCGTGCCGATCAAAGAGCTGGCGGCCGCATTGGGCGCCGAATTCGGCTTCGACGGCACGAGCGTCGTCAAGCTGCGCAAAGGCGACGTCGTCGCGACGCTGACCAAAGGCAGCTCGCAGATGACCGTGCAGCGCGGCGGGGACGAAGCCGATGCGCAGACGGTCGATCTCGGCTACGAGATGCAGAACCTGAGCGGCAGCATGATGGTCGCGGTCGAGCCGGCTGCCGACGCGTTCGCGCAGTCGCTCGAAGTGACGGAGCCGCAGCCGTATCTCAAAGAGATCCGGATCAAGACCGGTTCGGCGGAATAAAGCCTTGCCGCGCGCGAAGTTCGTTCGCGCACACCGATAACGAACAAGCGCCGCGGAACGGGGATCTCCCTGCTCCGCGGCGCTTGTTCGTTTGGGCCGCGGCGTTCCGGGCTATTCGGCTTCGCCGGCCGTCTCGGGAACGAGCGGCACGAACATCGGCGGCAGCGACAGCAGCGAAGCGAGCTGCCGGAAATGCTGCGGATTGTTCAATTCCTGCGACAGCTGCCAGCAGTGCCGCACATGCTCCGCAGCCTGGGCGCATCGGCCGCGTCGGTTATGGTAGACGGCCAGATGGAAGTGCAGACTGGCAAAGCTGCTGCGTACGATCGGTTCCGGATAATAATTATCGGGTCTCTGCGCCATGTAACGATCCAGCGGCACGTAATGGTCTTCAAGCAGGCGGTCGACGTCCGCGTCGTAACGGTTCGCCGCTTCGACGATGTTGACCAGGCCGCTCACCGTTTCGTTCGGATGGCGCTGCATGTAGGCGGAATAAGCCGGCAGAACGGACAAATTGCCGAGCGTCAGCTCCAGATCGAGCATGTTGCCGAGCGCGAACACCTTGAAATTTTCGACTTCCGCCCGTCCGTCGTCGTCCAACCCTTCGAAGCCGTCCAGATTGCCGTAGCGTTCGCCGTACGGCCGCGCTTCTTCGTAGCGCTTCTGCCCGATCAGCGCCAACTGCTTATGCAGGAGACCGCTGCCGTAATAGAACACGAGCGATTTGACCGGCCGGACCGGCGGTTCGTCTTCCTGCGGCTTCGCCTTGCCGGAGCGCAGCTCGGCGTACAGCCCGGAAGCGGCTTCGAACAGCTCGTCGGCCGCGGCTTCCATCTCGGCGTACTTGCCCAGCTCGTAATAGAGGTTGCCGAGGCGCAGAAGCGCGTCGAGTCTCAGGCGGATCGGAAGCAGGCCGCAAAAAGGTTCGAACCGGACAGCGGCTTTGAGCTTTTCTTCGCCGTCTTCGCCGAGCCGGGCGCGAAACAGCCGGTACTGGCTGACCGCTAAGCGGAGCGAATGCTGGTGTTTCTCGTGTTCGATGACGCTCTCGTAGAACGGGATAGACTGGATAAAATGACCGTTCATGAACAGTTCTTCGCCTTTTTCGAACACGAACGGCACGTATTTGAGATCTTCGAGCAGCCGCCGCAGCACTTCATGCACGAGATCGGTCCGTCCCGATTCCGAGCAGGCCAGCAGAAAAGGCTCGATTCGCCGCCGGTTCGGCTTGCCGCCGTAGAAGCATTCCCCGACATATTCGTCGAACAGCCAGCCCGGCGGCATACCCAGCGCCCGGGTGATCGTATCCAGTTGGTGAAAAGAAACGGGCTTCGGCGGCGTGCTGTTCAGGATTGCGCTGAATACGCCCCGGTTAATGCCCGATTTTTCGCTCAACGTCGAGAAGTTAAGGCCTTGACTCGCCATTTCTTTTTCGATCGCCGAACGCAGTTCAAACGATTTTTGCATGATGCACCTCTCAGAGGTCCTCCGGTTCGGACTGCCCGCTGTACATGAGCGTGAGCGAAGCGAGCAGCCGGAACATTCGGTGATTGTTCAATCGACTCGAGAGCTCCCAGCTTTGCAGCGCCGCTTGAAGCGACTCTTCGAACCGGCCCCGGCCGAAGTGGTAGATCGAGAGCTGGTAGAGCAGGCGGGCGAAGCGATTGCGGCATACCTGTCTGTAGTAGGCGTTGTCCTGCATTGCCAGCATCTGCTCCAGGTCGAGCGGAAAGCGCGGCAGCCATTCGTCGACCGAGATGCCGAACCGGTTCGCGGTCTTGAGCAGAACGATGAGGCCGGATACCGTTTCTTTGGGATGCAGTTCGAGCATGTCGATATAATCGGGCAGCACTTCGAGCTCTCCGCCGAGCAGCCGGCAGCCCAGTTGATTGGCGTGCGCGAACAGCGTCATGCCCCGGGCGGCCTGCTGCGCTTCGGCGTCGCTGCCGGCCAGCCAGCTCAAGTCTTCGTAAAAGCGGGAATACGATTGGGCGGCCTCGAATTCGCCTTTTTCGCACAGGGCGATCTGCTTGACGACATAACCTTGCCCGTAATAAAAGACGAACGTCCGGCCGAGCGGGGAATCCGGGCGGAACGGTCTTCCGGGCTTTTCTTTCGTGCCGAACAGCCGGAGGCAGAGCGAGATCAGTTCGTCGCCCAGCTTCTCCAGTTCTTCGGCGTCCATGCGGTTGTAGCACAGGTAAGCCATGATCAGCAGCGATTCCATCTTGAGTTCGTCGGGCAGATTATCGCGGTAAGGCGAGAAAGCATTGAGCTGGCGGGAGTTGTTCTCTTCGTCCTGATTGAGCCGGAGCATGAAGAGGCGGTAATGGCAGACCGCTTTTTCCACGGAATGACGGTCGTCCTGATGCAGCAGCATATACTCAAATAGACGTTCGACGAGAGTTTTGGTTCCCTCTTTTTTGAAACCATGCTCCGCGATTTCAAACAGGAGCGGCAAATAACGGGAATCGCCTTCGAGCCGGGCCAGAATCCGTTCGACGCATGCCGCCTGCCCGAGCTCGATACATCTTGTCAGGAACGGCTTGATTCGGCTTCGGCTCGGACGGCCGTCGAAGAAGCATTCGTCGACGTAAAGGTCGAAGTAAGCTTCTTCCTTGAGCCCGAGCGCCGAAGTGATTTGGTTCAAATGATGAAAAGCCATCGGACTGCGACGCGACGCTCCGCCCACGAGAATGAGGCTGAGCGATCCGCGGGAGATTCCGGATTTTTCCGACAAAACGGAGAAGTTGTAACCCAACTCCCGCATATCCTGTTTGATGGCCGATCGAAGTTGGTTGGAAGTCTGCATGTAGGCACCTCGGTCAGGAATATGAAAAAGCCGACCCGACGAATGTCGGGCGGAAAATTGAATTGCAAGCTAGAAAAACGTGTACTCTTCTATAGATCGATTCATTATAAGCCCCGATAGCGAAACGTTTGTGACATATCTTTAATATCTTAGTAACTAAATAAAGAAAAGTGTAGGGTTGGGGGGAGGTGGAAGGAGGGACTTGGCTCGCTTATTTTTGTACTCGAATAGGTGGTTTTTTTAAGTGAATTCATCGCTTTCAAAAAGTGATTTCAAACAAAAAAGAGTACAACTGCGCGTTCGAGAACGCACTGCTGTACTCTTTTTAAGTCAAACTTTAGGTACCTACACCGTTAACCAGAAGTTTGAAAGCAAAATCTACCGTTGAATAAACCGGTGAAGAAACGAGCAAAAAAGAAGCAGTCATGACCAAAATCAGGCCTTTAGCCGATTTACGCATTTTGATACATCTCCTTCATGAGAATTTCGTATCTTTTCGTCTGTTCCAGAGTTGCGAAAGTTCTAAATTCTTCAAAAAAAGGAACGCATTTCATGAACACATTCTTATTGCTTATTTTAATTGATTTTTTTAATGATTGTAAAGAGTAATCGATCGCGCGCACGTAATTTTCTTTTTTTGCATAATAAATCGACAGTTCGTGGAAAAGGTTTGGCAGAATTCGATTTATCGTCGTTTGTCTGTAATAACTGTCTTTGATTTTAGGTATGTCTTCTTCGTCTTTTAAATAAGCGGAAAAATGATGGATCACAAAATCTATGGAGAAGGAATGCTTGTTTGCGGATTCTATGATGGTTAAAAAACTCGGGAGGATCTCTTGGGGATGTTGTTCCAAAAATTGCATGTATTCCTCAAGATATTCGGTATTGCCCATTAGTATTTCAAGATTAAGTCTATTGGCTTTCGCAAAAAGCTTGAACTTATCGACTTCGATTTGCCCATCGGAATCGAGTCCTTCAAACCAACTCAAGTCTGCATATTTATCGATAAAGGCTCGTGCTTCTTCGTAATGCTCCTGAGCTTCAAGCATGCCGCCTTTGACTAAGTAACCTTGTCCATAATATTTGACAAGCGGTCGATCGGTCATCAACGGTTCGTATTTTTTGCTTTTTTTTCGTTTTGCATTTTCATTTTCGTATACGGTTGCAGAAAATTCGATCAACTCGTCGGCGTAATGTTCCGCAGTTTTCCAACGTTCAAGCGAATAATAAACGTTCGTCAACTGAAGCAGACCGTCCAAACGATGATGATCGGGAAGTTTGCCGCAGAACGATTCAAAACGAAGCGCCGCACGAAGGTTCTGCTCGTTATCTTCTCCAATCGCCGCCCGGAAAATCCGATAGTGGCTGATCGCCAGCCGCTCCGAATGATGGTATTTCTCGTTCTCCACCACGCATTCGTAGAAAATGAGCGATTCCTGTTTGCGGCCCGTCGTGAACAGCGTCTCCGCGATGTCGAAGATCATCGAGACGTGCTTGAGATCTTCAAGCAGGCGGGACAGCACTTCGCGGATGCAGTCGGTTCGTCCGAGTTCGGCGCAGCGAATCAGGAAAGGCTCGACGCGTCGCCGGTTGGGCTTGCCGTCGTAGAAGCATTCTTCGATATACAGGTCGAACATCCAGCCTTCCGGTTTGCCGAATGCGCGGGTGATCGCTTCCATCTGGTTCAGGGAAATCGGCTTCGGCGGGGTTCCGTTCAAGATGGCGCTGAAGATGCCGCGGTTAATGCCGGACCGTTCGCCGAAACTGGAAAAGTTCATGCCGAGTTCGGCGATGCCGTTTTCAATTTCCGAACGGAGAGTTTTCGTTAGTTCCATGTCTGCACCTCGCTTACGCTGCTAGAGTCCATTCCGGGTCTAGGCTTCTCATATAATTCTTTTAATACTAGTAATTTACAATATACAGGACAAAATGAATAAAGGTCAACGACTTTCGCACAGGCAAAAAATGGATGGAACCGGGAGCGTATTCGTTGGCTGCATTTCTTACATTTAGAGGAAAAAATCGGCTCGTGTACGGACTTGGATGGTGCGTTAGATTATATATCGGAAAGCCAAGGGAAGATATGATAGTAATTTTGGCCATACATGAATATAAGTATTTTTAAGGGTAAAAGAGAAGGGAAGGACGCGCTTTTCGGGATTCGGGGTGTTTTGGGTCCGGGCGGTTGCAATTTTGCGTCGGGGAAGCGAAAATAGGTGGAAAGCGGCACGGCCGTATGGAAAGCCTTCTACAAGGACAAGGGAGGGGCAAATCGGTTGGCGAAAAGACTGGAAGGAAAACGGATCGCGATTACCGGTCCGCGCAAAGCGGAAGAGTTGAGCAAAATCGTGCAGAACATGGGCGGAACGGCGCTCGTGCGCCCGGCGCAGGGAACGGTGTTTCTGGACGAACCGGAGCTGGGCGGCGGAATCTCGGAATGGATCCGCCTGAAGCCCGAGTGGTCTCTGCTGACGACCGGGATGGGGCTGGAAGCGCTGATCAATACGGCGCAGGAGATGGAAGTGTCGGAAGCTTTTATGGAAGCTTTGGCCCATTCGAACGTCGCGGCCCGCGGGTACAAGACGGTCAACGCGCTCAAGAAGCGCGGGATCGCTCCGGTCGTCCGCGACGACGACGGCAGCACGGAAGGATTGATTCGCGAGCTGGAAGGACACGATTTGTCCGGAACGAAAGTGATGGTGCAGCTGCACGGCGATCCGGCGCCGCATCTCGTCTCCTGGCTGGAGAGCCGCGGGGCTTCGGTGCGCACGGTGCTGCCTTACAAGCATATCGCGCCGCCGGACGAACAGCTTGAACAGCTGCTGGGCGACATTCTCGAACGCCGCGTGGACGCCGTGACGTTCACGAGCGGTCCGCAGGTGCGTTTCCTGATCGCTCATGCGGCCGCGGCGGGCAAAGAAGAAGCGCTGCGGGCTTCGTTCGAGCGAGAGGTCGTGGCGGTGGCGGTCGGCAAAGTGACGGCCCAGTCGATCCGCGAAGAAGGCATCGAGCGCGTGATCGCGCCCAAAGAAGAGCGGATGGGCAGCATGATGGTGGAATTGGCGAAGTATTACGCGGCTTCCGGCGAACAACGGGCGGAAGACGGGGAAGAAGAAAGCACGATTTGAGCTTTCGCGTTCCTGAAGGTTGCAGGGGACAAGCGAACGTATCCCATTTCATAAACGGAGGAATCTTTCAATGAGCGATCTGTTTAAAAAGGCGTTGTCTCTCGGAATCGGCCTGACGGTAGCAAGCAAGGAAAAAGTGGAGAAAACGGTCGAGGAATTGGTGAAAAAAGGCGAGATCGCGCCGTCCGAATCGAAAGCGGTCGTCAACAAGCTGATCGAGCGCGGAGAAGAAGAACGTTCGACGATCAAGAACATGGTGCAGGATCAGGTTCGCCGCGTGCTGCAGGAACTGGACGTTCCGTCCGGCAGCGACGTGGTCAGTCTTGAGCAGCGGATCGCCGTGCTGGAACAGCGCGTCGCCCAGCTCGAAGGCGGCAAGCCTGCGGTAACGGCAGACCCGGCTGCGGAGACGAACAACTACCGGACAGGCGCGCCGGGCGAAACGACGGCCGAGTAACATGGCGGTCCATATCCGGCATGCCGGCCGCTACCGGGAAATCGCGGTCGCATTGATCCGGCACGGCTTCGGCTATATGGTCGAGGAGATGGGACTGACGCGCGTTCTGCGGCTGCCTATCCGCTGGATTCGGCGCGAGGCGCCGGAAACGAAAACGCTCGGCGAGCGTATCCGTCTCGTCATGGAAGCGCTCGGGCCTACGTTCATCAAGCTGGGGCAGCTGGCGAGCACCCGCTCGGACCTGCTGCCGGCGTCCGTCGTGCTGGAACTGTCCAAGCTTCAAGACGACGTGCCCCCGTTCGGGGCGGAAGAAGCGAGGCAGATCGTGGAGCTGGAACTCGGCGGTTCGATCGAGAGCTTCATGACCGATTTTTCGGAAGAGCCGATCGCCGCCGCTTCGATCGGGCAGGTGCACAGCGCCCGCCTGATCGAAGGAGGGCAGCGGGTCGCGGTCAAAGTGCAGCGGCCCGGCGTCAAGCGGCTGGTCACGCGGGATCTGGAAATTTTGCACGATCTGGTCGCGCTCGGCGAGAAACGCTGGGAGTGGGTAACCCGCTACCAGGTGACGCAGCTCGTGGACGAATTTGCGCGCTCGATGGAAGCGGAGCTGGACTATACGTCGGAAGCGCGCAACATGGAGCGGATCTCCGCGCAGTTCAATCAGGACCCCCATATCCACGTGCCCGACGTGATATGGGCCTGTACGTCCGAACGCGTGCTGACGATGAGCTACATCGAAGGCATCAAGCCGACGGACCGGCAGTACCTCGAACATCGCGGCTACGACGTGAAGACCATCGCATCGCGGATCGTGAACGCCGTGCTGAACCAGATTTTTATCGCCGGCTTTTTCCATGCGGACCCGCATCCGGGCAATCTGCTGATCATGAAGGACGGATCGATCACGTTTCTCGATTTCGGCATGGTCGGCCGGCTCAGTCCGGATATGCGGGAGTACCTGTCGTCGCTTGTTATTGCGCTGATGCGGCAGGATACGCCGGCGATGGTACGGGCGATCGAACGGATGGGCATGATCCACGAAGAGACGGACGTGGGCGCGCTCAAGCGCGATCTGGAACGGCTCAGGGAGAGATATTACGACGTGGCTTTTTCCGACGTCAATCTCGGGCAGGTCATCAACGATTTCTTCTCCACGGCCCGCCAGCACGGTATCGGCATTCCGCCGGATCTGCTGATGCTGGGCAAAGCGCTGATCACGACGGAAGGCATGGTGGAGCAGCTCGATCCGTCGCTGAGCATCGTGACGCTGGCCGAACCGTTCGGCCGCAAGCTTGCCCGGGAGAAGTTCGGGCCCGACCGGCTGCGGCGCAAAACGGTCAGCGGGGCGCTCGGCCTGGCCGATTCGCTGGCGGGGCTGCCGGACCGGCTGCGCCATCTGACGTCCTTCATCAGCGGAGGCCGGGTCAAGGTCGAACTGGAGATGCCGGAGCTTCGGCGGGCGTCCAAGGGCGTCGACCGGCTCGTCAACCGGCTGGCGTTCAGCATCGTGCTGCTCGCGTTCAGCATCGTCATGGCCGGCCTCGTGGTCGGCGCTTCGCTGGCCCAGAAAGAGACCGTCATCTGGAATTATCCGATCATCGAGATGGGACTGGTCGTGGCGGTGCTGATGGTGCTGCTCCTGCTGCTGTCCATTTTCAAGTCGGGTCGTTTCTAGCGGGTGCAAATTCATGAAAAAAGCGGAAATAAACGGGTCAGACGGCGAAAAGGTTAGGAAATCGCCTTCTGGCTCTTTGTTTTGCGATTTTGCTGCTGTAGCCGTGCCTGTTCGAATTCTGTATAATGAGGGTCTTGACGACAACGGACCCGGGTTTTTCTGAAAGGGGAAAACGCCACGACTACTACCCTTTCAACGCTTAATCACAGGTTTACGTTTTCCTGAAACGCACACGCTTTAGGTGCGATTCAGGGGAGCGTAACCTTACCTTTAGTGTTGACAAGGTATTACAACAGTGAGATACGGAAAGCGAGAGGATTATGGAGTTCAGACAACAATGGTTCGGCAATGTGCGGGGCGATGTCCTGTCCGGCATCACGGTGGCGTTGGCGCTGATCCCGGAAGCGATCGGATTCTCGATCGTGGCGGGCGTCGATCCCATCGTCGGTTTGCATGCGTCGATCGTCATCGCGATCGTGATCGCGTTCGTCGGCGGGCGAGCGGGCATGATCTCGGCGGCGACGGGCGCAATGGCGGTGCTGATGGGCAGCCTGTACCGCGATTACGGGATGGAGTATTTGTTGGCGGCAGGCGTGCTGGCCGGCATCATTCAGGTTCTGCTCGGCGCTTTCGGCATCGGGCGCTTTATTACGTTTATCCCGAAGCCCGTCATGACGGGCTTCGTTAACGCGCTTGCGATCATTATCTTCATGGCGCAGCTTCCGCAGTTCGTCGGGGCGGGACCGGCGATGTATATCGTGGTAGCGGGCACGCTCGCGATTATCTACGTCCTGCCGCGGTTTACCAAAGCCGTTCCGGCGCCGCTCGTGGCGATCGTCGTCATGTCGCTGATCGCCGTCTGGTTGAACCTGGACGTCAAAACGGTCGGGGAAATGGGCGAACTCGGCAATACGCCGCCGATGTTCCATATCCCGCAGATCGAGCTGACCTGGAATATGTTCAGGGTCATTCTGCCGGTGTCGATCTCGCTGGCGCTGGTCGGTCTGCTCGAATCGCTGCTGACGGCCACGATCGTGGACGACATGACCGAGACGAAGAGCAGCAAAAACGTCGAAGCCCGCGGTCAGGGCATCGCCAACATCGTCAACGGATTTTTCGGCGGCATGGCCGGCTGCGCGATGATCGGGCAGTCCGTCATCAATATCAAGTCGGGCGGCCGCGGCCGGCTGTCGACCTTTACGGCCGGCGCGTTCCTGCTGGTCCTGCTCGTGCTGCTGGGCGATATCGTCAGCCGGATTCCTCTGGCGGCGCTGGTCGGCGTCATGATCATGGTCTCGATCGGCACGTTCGACTGGAGCTCGCTGTACCGGGCGAACAAGATTCCGATCGCCGATACGATCGTCATGCTGGTCGTAGTCGGCATCGTCGTGGCGACCGACAATCTGTCGATCGGCGTAGGGGTCGGCGTCGTGCTGTGCACCTTGCATTTCGGTTGGAAAATCGCGAAGCTTAAAGTGACGGCGAATGTCGGGGCGGAAGACGGAGCCAAAGTATACGAAGTGCGCGGCCAGATGTTTTTCGGAACGGCGTCGCATTTCGTGGAACATTTTACGCCGGCGAACGATCCGGACCGGGTCGTGATCGACTTTTCACATTCGCATATCTGGGACCACTCGGCCGCTTCGGCGGTCTCCCGAGTCAAATTCGAGTATTACAAGTTGGGTAAGCAGGCAGACATTCGCGGACTGAACGACGAGAGCCGCGCAACGATTGAAAAAACGGGACTTTCCGCGCCTTCGGGCCATTGATTTCGGAAAAGGGGCGATCCGCTTGGACGGATGCCCTTTCTTTTGGAATTCGCATCAAGCGAATGCCAGCATCGCGGAAGAAGTCCCCACACGGAGGAATATACAGAATGAAAACATTTAAAGATTTGGGGATCGCTCCCGAGGTGCTGGACCGTTTGCAGGCACAGGGCATTACCGTACCGACTCCGGTACAGCAGGCTTCGCTTCCGCTCGCTTTGGCCGGACGCGACCTGATGGTTCAGGCGCAGACAGGCACCGGCAAGACGCTGGCCTTCATCCTGCCGATTCTGGACAAGATCGCAGCCGGACGCGAATGGAACGACGGCGGCCGCTCGGAAGGCATGGGCCTTCCGCCCGCGCTCGTCGTGGCACCGACGCGCGAACTGGCGCTGCAGATCACGGTCGAAGCCCGCAAGATGGCCGGACCGGAAATGCGCATCCTGTCCGTATACGGCGGCCAGGACGTCGAAGCGCAGCTGCATAAGCTCAAAAGCGGCTGCGACCTCGTCATCGGCACGCCGGGACGCCTGCTGGACCATATTCGCCGCGAGACGCTGAAGCTCGGCAAGGTCAAGACGCTCGTCCTCGACGAAGCGGACCAAATGCTGCATATGGGCTTCCTCAAAGAAGTTCAGGCGATCATCGAAGCGACGCCGCCGTCCCGCCAGACGATGCTGTTCTCGGCAACGCTGCCGGACACGGTGCGCCATCTGGCCGGCGCGTACACCAAAGACGCCGAGCAGATCAGCATTACGCCGACCGAGAAGATTCCGGCGCGCAATATTCGCCAGATCGCGCTCGAATGCACGGATCGCAACAAATACGATGCGCTCAAGTTCCTGATCAACCGCGACAATCCTTATCTGGCAGTCGTCTTCTGCCGGACGAAGCGCCGCGCTTCCAAGCTGAACGAAGACCTGCAGCTCGAAGGCTTCAACTCCGCCGAGCTGCACGGTGACTTGTCGCAGAACAAGCGCGAGCAGGTTATGCGCGCGTTCCGCGAAGCACGTCTGCAAATCCTCGTCGCGACGGACGTTGCGGCGCGCGGCCTCGACGTCGAAGGCGTCTCGCACGTCTTCAACTTCGATATTCCGCAGGATACGGACAGCTATATCCACCGGATCGGCCGGACCGGCCGCGCCGGCGATAAAGGTCTGGCGTACACGTTCGTCGCGCAGCGCGACCACGGCATCCTGGATCTGATCGAACAGGCGACCCGGCAGCGGCCGGAACGCGTCGCTTTCCAGAACGGCGGCGTTATTCGCGTCGCCGACGCTTCGCGCCGCACGGGCGGCGAAGGCCGTGAAGAACGCGAAGGCCGCGAAGGCTCCGTCAAGGGCGGCGCCCGGCGCGGCTCGGGCGGAGGCCGCAGCAATCAGGAAGGCGGCCGGGGGCGCCGGGGCAGCGAGAGCGCCGGCGGACGCGGCGAAGCTTCGCGCGGCGCCGCGCGCCGCGTAGCCGGCGGCGAAGACCGCGCCGGACGCGACGGCGCGGGAGCCAACCGCCGCGGCGGCAGTGCCCGCGGCGAGAGCGCGGGCCGGGGCGGAGCGCGCAGCGAAGGCAGCGGCTCCGCGGGAGCCGGCCGCGCAGGGCGCACCGGCGGCGAGCCGGGCCGCGGCAGCGGCGGGTACTCGCGCGGCGCCGATACGGAGCGCAGCGCAGGACCTTCGCGCGGCGGAAGTCCCGACCGCGGCGGTCAAAGCCGCGGCGGCAAGGGCGGTTCCGGCCGCAGCGGCGGAGGCCGTCCGGAAGGCGGCGGCAGCGGTAACGGCGGACGCAGCAGCGGCGGCGGTCGCGGGTCCGACTCGGGCAGCCGCGGTCGGCGCCGCTAAGCGGCGATAGCTGCCGGCTCTGCCCGCGCCGGGTCAGTCCGGCCGGATAGAATGAAGTGACGACAAAACGAGCCCCGGGGATTGTCCGGAGGCTCGTTTTTTTAAGTTTTCCCTAAAGGTTTTCTCTTCGCTTTTTCTCGCGGAATTCGGCATAAATCTACCCCATGAAAAGTGATTTTTTATGTTATTTTAGCAAGAATTGTTTTTCAGTATCAGAGCCTATCATTACAAAGTAAGCACGAGAAAGAAGGTGACCGTATTGGCTTACAACGCTTACCGCAGCGAAGAACCGTTGTACACCATGATCGAGTACTTGAGGCACGAACTGCTGAAGATCACGGAGCATAAAAGCTTTTGCGACCGGGATGTTGTCGAGTTAAGCCAGCGGTTGGATGCTTACATTGTACTCGCGCAGCGACAGAAGTCACAACGCCCGCAAGCGGAATCAGGCAGTTTGCAGCAGACCGCTTATTAGAAGTCGGCCGGTATCCAACGTATATTCTTATAATTACGACTTATGAATGATGCTGAAGCCGTACAAGCAACCTCATGAAAACCGTTTGATCAAATGAATGGATTCCGGCCCCACCGATCCATCTTTTGATTAGACGGTTTTTTTCCATATGCTAAAAACCGGACCGCCTTGTTTACATATTTTATTTTTTTATTTTTTTGTTATCTTGATGTAGCTACACTTTACCGTTACAATAAGTTTAGTGCGATTTTGCCCGTATTTACGGGATGCAAGCGGAATACCGACCTTTTAGGTTCGTTTTGCGAAATCGGAAATATTCGAAACCTTTCGATACAAAAGCAGGATATTTTTTAGCTAATAATTTATAATTTTTCGGACAAAAAGTAGCAATTTATCCGAAATATGCTATACTACGTATTAACTTAATCTTTTGCTAAACGCTAACTCAACATAGAGAGGAATATAAAATGAAGGATACTGGTATGATTCGTAGCTTGGACAGTCTCGGACGGATCGTCATTCCCAGCGAGATTCGGGGAACACGAAATATCGAGATTGGCGATTCGTTGGAATTTTTCGTAACTGACGACGGAATGCTTGTGATGCGCAAGTACAAGTCGACGGAATGTGCGTTCTGTCGTACGTTGGATAGTGTAGTTTATTACAAGGATCAATTCGTATGCGGGGCATGCCTGCAGGAATTGAAGCATGCGCCGGTCGTTCCGGTTCAGCAGGCGGCACCGATCGAAGAGTCCACTTCCAAGAAGCGGATTCGCGTATCGGACATGCTGCCTCGCCTGGAGCAGGCGTTGATCGATCACCCGGAAGCCAGCCAGAGCGAAATTGCCCAGATGTTGGGCATCAGCCAGAGCCGGGTCAGCCAGCTCAAGAAACAGCTCAAGTATAAATCCTGATTCGAAATCGTTTGCGAGCAAGAAGCAGCGCAGAGTACGTCAAGCGAAAAGGTCGGAAAGCCAAGGGGGCTTTCGGGCCTTTTTGTGTTATTCGGAGGTGGGCGGCGATAAATTTAACTTGACATTTGATAATGATTATCAGTATCTTAAACAGTAATGAAGAACCGATGAAGATCCGATAATGTTCAACGAATGCTCTTTTACGAGCACATTTTGGCAGACCGACGTTTTTTTCGAGTTTTATGAAGGCTTGCGAGCCGAGTCGCAACCAGCGGCCCAAGACCTTTCGGAAAGGAATGATTTGTTCTATGTTCCGTTTAAGCACATCCAACCTTGATATCGCCTACGAAGACCGTCTGATCGTCAAGGATCTCAATATCGAAATTCCGCAGGGCAAGATTACCGCGCTGGTCGGAGCGAACGGCTCCGGCAAGTCGACCATCCTCAAGACGATGGCCCGCCTCATGCGTCCCAAGAGCGGCAGCGTGCTGCTCGACGGCAAGTCGATCCACAAGCAGTCCACGCGCGACGTTGCCAAGCAGTTGGCCATTTTGCCGCAGACGCCGACCGCCCCGGAAGGACTGACCGTGACCGAGCTCGTATCTTACGGCCGTTTTCCGCATCAAAAAGGCTTCGGCGCGCTGAAGGCGGAAGACAAGAAGGTCGTGGAGTGGGCGCTCGACGTGACCGGCATGCGCGAATTCCACGATCGTCCGATCGACCAGCTCTCGGGCGGCCAGCGTCAGCGGGCCTGGATCGCGATGGCGCTCGCCCAGGAGACGGACATTCTGTTCCTCGACGAACCGACCACGTACCTGGACATGGCGCATCAGCTCGAAGTGCTGCAGCTGCTGCATGACCTGAACAAGACCGAAGGCCGGACGATCGTCATGGTCGTGCACGACCTCAATCACGCTTCGCGGTTCGCCCAGCATATGATCGCGATCAAGAACGGCGAAGCGCTCGCGTCCGGCTCGCCGCTGGAAGTCATGTGCCCGCTCGTCATGCACGAAGTGTTCGGCATCGAAGCCGATATCGTGACCGATCCGCGCACCGGCGTGCCGCTGTGCCTGCCGTACGCGCTGTACGCGCTGTCGGAAGGCAAGCGCGATCCGCTGCCGGGAGGCATGCTTCCGCTGACTCCGCAGAGCGGCGTGGACGCGCGGCGTACCGCTTCGCAGTAAGCCTGCCGTATTCGCCGCCTTGCGCTGCCGAACGCGGCGCCGTCCGAAGCTTGATTCGAATCGCAGGATTAGCCGTATTTTCAACGATATGTCCAACCGCATTCCCAACCGTATTCCGGCCGCCTGCCGGGGTACGGTTTTTGGCATGGCCAAGAAGAAGTCGTCCGGTTCGAACACAGGCACCGGCGTACGCTGTGACAAATCTTACGACCATGGCGGAGCAAAGGGGCAGAAGAGCGTACCGTTTGTGACAACTATGTGAATATGGGTGCAAAGTTGTGTTTACCTCTTGCAATGTGAAATATGTCACACTATAATAAGAGTATCAGGTGAACGAATTCACAAGCTAACCTGGACAGCAAGGTGAAGAGATTCACAATCTTAAATGATTGCCGAGTCAACGTCCCCCATACCGGGTAGTTCTTACAAAACCTTTTTTTTAACGTAGTATGTACAAGTTTTCACATCACTGTCGGATGCAAAAGCGTTATCCCATAAAAAATATTCTACTGGAGGAATTACTCATGAAGATCGCAGTTATCGGTTGTACGCACGCAGGAACCGCCGCTATCGTCCGCACCGCCAAGCTGTACCCGGACGCCGAGATCACGGTGTACGAACGCAACGACAACATCTCCTTCCTCTCGTGCGGCATCGCGCTGTACGTCGGCGGAGTGGTCAAAGACCCGAACGGCCTCTTCTATTCCTCCCCGGAACATTTGGCCGCTCTCGGCGTACAGACCCGGATGCGCCATGAAGTGCTGAACGTCGACGCGGCCGGCAAGACGCTCACCGTGCGCAACCTGGAAACGGGCGAAGAATTCGGCGATACGTTCGACAAGCTGATCGTAACGACCGGCTCGTGGCCGATCATTCCGAAGTTCGAAGGCATCGAGCTTGAGAACATCATTTTGTCCAAAAACTTCAACCATTCCAACACGATCATCGAAAAAGCGAAAACGGCCAAAAACGTCGTCGTCATCGGCGCGGGCTATATCGGTGTCGAGCTGGTCGAAGCGTTCGAGATGAACGGCAAAGAAGTGACGCTGATCGATGCGGAGAAACGGATTCTGAGCAAATACCTGGACGCCGAGTTTACCGATCGCATCGAAGATTCCCTGACCGAAAAAGGGATCACGCTGGCTCTGGACGAAAAAGTCGAGCGGTTCGAAGGCAAAGACGGCAAAGTGCAAAAAATCATCACGACAAAAGGCGAACACGAAGCGGACCTTGTCATCTTGTGTATCGGTTTCCGTCCGAACACCGAACTGCTCAAAGACCAGGTCGACATGCTGCCGAACGGCGCGATCCTCGTCGACAACTATATGGAGACCAGCGTCAAAGACGTGTACGCGGCCGGCGACAGCTGCGCGATCCGTTACAACCCGACCGGCAAAGCCGCTTACATTCCGCTCGCTACGAACGCGGTGCGTATGGGTACGCTCGTCGCGATGAATCTGGTCGAGAAGAAAATCGCCTACATGGGCACCCAGGGCACGAGCGGCATCAAGATCTATGAAGACAACATCGCAGCGACAGGCATGACCGAGACAGCGGCGCGGGAAGCGGGCCTCGATATCGCGACCGCGACGTTCGAAGACAACTACCGTCCGGAGTTCATGCCGGAATTCGAGAAAGCGACATTCAAGATCGTGTTCGAAAAAGACAGCCGCCGCATCGTCGGTGCGCAGCTGATGTCCAAAGTGGACCTGACCCAGTCGATCAACACGCTGTCGGTCTGCATCCAGAACAAGATGACGGTCGAAGAATTGGCCTTCGTCGACTTCTTCTTCCAACCGCATTACAACAAGCCTTGGAACTACCTGAACTCCCTCGGCTTTGCCGCGATGGAAGCCCAGCCGGTCGAAGAACGCGAAGAAAAAGCGGCCCGTTCCGTGCAAAAACAGACCCAGGCGTAAATCGCCTGAGTCTTGGGTGTTAAAAAAGAATAGACCCTATCGAAAAGCCCGCCGATTCGGCGGGCTTTTCGGCTTGCGCCGTTTGTTATACGCGGTTCGTTAGTAAGCGGTTCATGGTAGGTGGTTCATTGTACGCGGTTCATTGTATGCCGTTTGTTAGGCGTCGTCAGTGTTGGGCGCTCGGTTCATGCCGCAGATTTGGAGGGATTTGTATAGTCGGCCCGGTCTGCCGCCAGAGCGCCGGTCTGAAGACGAGGCTGCAGCCTAGCTTTCGTCCAGCCATTTCGGCGTATCGCGCCGGAATCCGTCGAAGTCGTCCCAGATGATCCGCGACCGGCTCAGCGTATCCGTAATTTCCGGTTCGCCGAACGGAATCGCCCAGACGATCGCGAACAGACACTCTATCGCGCAGTACAGGGAGACTCTGCCCCAGAAGTCGGGATCGCGGGGGCCGCTCTCTCTATAACCGCGCAGTTGGCCCCGGGCAAAAGAAGGACTGATGCCGCTCGTGAACGTCTCCATCCGGTTGAAGTCGCGCAGCGGATCGCCGGTGCCGGAACGGTTGAAATCGATCACGTTCAAGCCGCCGTCCGGTCCGAGGATCATATTGCCGGGATGATAATCGCCGTGCCGGAACCCGGCCGGCACGCCTTCAAGCAGCGGCAGCCGGGCTTCGATCCGCGCAAGCAGTTCGGCGCCGAACGGAAGCCGGTAGCTTCCGTTCTCGTAAGCCTGAATTTTGCGCGTCACCTCGCGGCGCACGGTATTCGCCGGCGCTTCCGCACCGGCCGGAACGCTCAAGCCGTGCATGCGGCGCAGCCAGGTGCCGGCGTCCCGGCCCCGGGCGTAAGCTTCTGCGCCGGAGAGCCCCGGCAGCATCTCCTGCGCGTCTTCGCCTTCGATCCAGCTCAGCAGCGAATAGACGAAGGGTGCGCCGGCTTCGGGGAACGTCCGATCCGCCGCTCCTTCGCAGATGCCGAACTCGATCGGGAGCGACATCGGAATGCCGAGCTTCGAAGCCTGGCGTACCCGTTCGAATTCTTCGCGCTTGGCTTCGGCCAGCCCCGGATCGGACAGCCGAAGCAGAAGCAGCTGCCCGTCTCGGGTCCGGATACGGTATTTGCGATCCGCGGACCAGCCTTTGTCGACCGGCTCGGCCGCCGCCCAGCCGTTCGATCCGGGGATAACGTTCATCCAGCGGGGAATACCGGGTTCTTTTGCAAAAAAATCGATCATGAAGGTTCACCGCCTTTCCCTGTATGATAGCACGGGCAGCCCGGCCATAAATAGGGGAAACGGGAGGCGGAAAGCGGGGAAATGCCGAGC
The DNA here is from genome assembly GCF_006542275.1 of Saccharibacillus brassicae. Lineage (NCBI taxonomy): Bacteria > Bacillati > Bacillota > Bacilli > Caryophanales > Paenibacillaceae > Saccharibacillus > Saccharibacillus brassicae. Next base: position 2,074,035 of record NZ_CP041217.1, on the reverse strand, counting down.
GATGAAACGGGGAAAAGAAGACCCGAAGAAGAAACGGAAAATAGGACAAGAAAAATAAGTGAAAAGATTCACTTTATACATTTCGGTATGAGATTTGTCACGTACTCCGGCGAGTGCCTGAGCTAAAATGAGTACGACAAGGGAAGGTTCAAATTTTAGCTATCAAAGGAGACATCAACCATGGCTTATTGCAAACCGCCGCAAATCGCGGAAGTCACCGTTGAGAACGGCGTCAAAAAAGCGCACAGTCCGCTCTCTTCCGTATTGATCCTCGGATTTCTGGCCGGGGCGTTTATCGCGCTCGGCTTCCTGCTCGATATTCGCGTGATCGCGAATACGCCTGCCGAATGGGGCAGCATGGCCAATTTCGTCGGCGCAGCCGTGTTCCCGGTCGGCCTCGTGCTCGTGCTGCTGGCCGGCGGCGAGCTACTCACCGGCAACATGATGGCCGTGCCGCTGGCACGCCTGGCGCGGCGCATCTCGACAGGCGAGATGATCAAGAACCTGATCCTGATCACGCTCGCGAACTTTGCCGGCGCGATCTTCGTCGCCTATTTCTTCGGCCATATCGTCGGGCTGACCGCTTCCGGCCCTTATCTGGACAAGCTGGTCGACATGGCCGGACACAAGATCGACAGCACGTTCCTGCAATCGTTCGTCTCCGGGATCGGCTGCAACTGGCTGGTGGCGCTGGCCGTCTGGCTCAGCTACGGGGCGGATAACATGAGCGGCAAAATTATCGGCATCTGGTTCCCGACGATGGCGTTCGTGGCGATCGGCTTCCAGCACGTCGTGGCCAACATGTTCCTGATTCCGGCCGCCATTTTCGAAGGCCATTTCACTTGGGGCCAATATCTCGGCAACTTCGTGCCGGTCTGGCTCGGCAATCTGACCGGAGGCGCGATCTTCGTCGCCGCCGCTTACTGGGGCACGTACCTGCGCCGGACCGGCGAGCCCCGGCCCCAGGCTGAACCGGCGCAGGCCGCGCTTGCTGCTCAAGCCGACTACGGCAAGCCGGAGCTGCAGAAGCACGCTTGATCTGCCCAAGCCGCGCCTGAGCGTGCGCGCTTTTGCGCTCGCTATAGCGCGCGGCCGCGGCCGGGTCGAACGGCCGCAGGTGGGCAAAGCCGCGGCCGTGTCCGGCGGCTCCTCGATCCTGCCCTTTGGATCGGCCGCCGTCGACCCGGACATACAGCTGTCCGGGTCGGGCGCCTATACTTGCCCCATAAGCGAACGAATGTACGCCTTGCGGGGCGGCGTTCGAAGCGGCGGGGAGGAATAGAAGTGCATCCATATTTGATGGAAAAATTGCTGGAGGAACATAACCGGCAGATCGACGACATCGACCGGAATCATTGGCAAAAAGAGCGGTTGGAGCGAACACCAAGAAGCCGGGTCTGGAGATGGGTCTGGAGACGGCCGGCATCGGCGAGGCGCGGCGACGTGCCCCGCACGTTGTAGCACGGCATAATAAAAGCGGCTTCGCCTTGTGGCGAAGCCGCTTTTGTCATAGGGCATGGCTGCCGGAAAGTCTCGACCACCTGATGCTGACCTGCAATCCACATGTTGCTGTTTGAGCGGCTTGTTCGGATAAAATGCTGACCTGCAATCCACAATTTGTTCGAAATTCGCTTTTGGCAGGCGGAATCGAAGTGAAATGCTGACTTCCGGTCCGCTTTTTGCTGTTTGAGCGGCTTGTTCGAATAAAATGCTGACTTTTGGTCCGGATTAAGCGGTCGGCAAAGCGTCACAAAGCTTCGCAGCTGTCCGCTCTAGGTGCGTTCTTCGGTCAGCACCTGCGGCACGCCGGGCGCGCGGTAAGCTTCCATGCGGTCCAGCAGTTCGGCCGGGTCTTCCGCCGTCAGCATCATCGCCCGGTGATGCGGCATGACGAAGCCTTCGCCGGTCATCCGGTCGAACAGCGCGATCAGCGGATCGTAATAGCCGGCCGAATTCAGCACGCCGGTCGGCTTCGTATGCAGCCCGAGCTGCGCCCAGGTGAAAATCTCGAAATATTCTTCCATCGTGCCGGAGCCGCCGGGCAGCGTGACGAACCCTTCGGCCAGCTCGGCCATTTTGGCTTTGCGTTCATGCATGGATTTGACCATGATCAGCTCGGTGAGGCCCGTATGGGCGATCTCCCGGCCCTGCATGAAGTCCGGCAGCACGCCGATCGCCCGGCCGCCGCCTGCGAGCACGGCGTCGGCAACGGCGCCCATCAGGCCCATGCGCGAACCGCCGTAGACGAGCGTGATTCCCCGAGCCGCCATCTCGCGGCCGAGCGCCCGCGCGCTGTCCATGTAAGCCGGCGAAGCGCCTTCTCTCGAACCGCAGAATACCGCAATGCTGTTTGGCATGATGCAAATCTCCTTTTCCTCTAATCATAGCACGGAGGCCGACAAGCGCCCAGCCCCGAACGCCGGGTAAACAGACGGTAAATCCTGTCGATTATCCAACCCCTGCCGCCGGGCGCAAGGGGTCATCGTGCGTCAATACTGCCAGGTATAGACGGTCCTGCCTGCCCGGTCGAGCGCTTCGATGTATTGAATATCCCGGGCGGCACCGCCGTTTGCGTCGCGATCGTCGGAGATCACATAGCTGAGCTGGTCCGCTTCGATCGGGATCACTTCGCTGCCGTTTTCGTCATGTATGACGATCTGTTCGATCCGTTCGTCGTTGACGGAGCCGTCGAAGTAGGAGAAGTCGATGGCTTCACGGTCTTCTTTTTCGCCTACGCCCATGAAACCGTTGCCCGGCACAAACGGCAGTCGTTTGCCTTCGTCGGTCAGTTCGGGGGAGAAGTTCAGGCTGTGGTAGATGTACGTATGACCTTTGAGCCTGGCCAGTACCTTGCCGGTATAAGGCACGCCTCGGTAACGGTAAGGAAACGAAGCCAGCACCCAATCGCCCTGGACGATCTCGGAGTCGATCCGGATGCCGCTGACGTCGTGCTTGTATTCGTAGGCGGCCGCCTGCTCGACGATCTCTTCGAGCGAAGAAGCGGCTATCGTTTTTTGCCGGACGAGAATGCTTATGTTACCGGTCAGATCCACTTCGTCAGGATCGCCCATCGATTTCGCTTCCGGCACCTTGTCCCACGCTTGGCGCAGTTCGGTCTCGCCGCCTTTTTTCCAAGTGTAGCCTTTGAACGCCGAAGCGTAACCGACGTACGGCTTCTGCTGGTCGGGGTACCGCTTGACCTGAATAATACGGTCTTCGAGCACTTGGCCGGCCCATTCGTTCGGCGAGCAGGCGGTGAGCGCCAGCAGGCAGACGGCCGCGGGCATCCACGCTTTTTTTCTGGACACAGTCTTCCCCTCCTTGTTGATCCGAGGTGTCGGGCAATCCCGGGTATGCAGAGTAGACGTTCGGGCCGGCAAAAAAGTTGGATAAAAAAGGCATTAAATAAAAAAAGGCATTAAATCAAAAAAAGGCCCCGGGTCGTAAAAAGAGGCGGACATAACAAATTAGCCTTCACAAGTCCGGGGGAAGGAGCTTGTGAAGGCTAATTTTCGGGAGTGGTCCATGATATGGCAGCAGGAACAGCTTATGAAGGGGACATCATTTACTGCCTAATTGCCAATGCTTTTTAATACCCCGTAGTCCGCCGCATTGAAACACTGCCGCACCCGATCGGACAAAATATTTTGCGGACAAATTATGCTACAATAAAGGCCGGCAAGAAATTACGATTCGAACACCGAAAGGAGCCGTCCGTCATGAACATGACCGAACGGCCGAGCGGCGTCTTTCCGGCAGTCTGCCCGCTTGACTGCCCGGACGCCTGCGGCCTGCTGCTGCACAAGGAAAACGGCAAAATCGTCAAAGTCACGGGCAATCCCGCGCATCCCGAGACCAAGGGAGCGATCTGCAACAAAGTGAGAAACATGGCCGAGCGGGTGCATCATCCGCAGCGCCTTCTATATCCGATGCGGCGTTCCGGCCCCAAAGGGTCCGGGGAATTTGTCCGCATCTCCTGGCCGGAAGCGATTTCGGAAATCGCGGACCGGTTCCAGGCATTGTCCGCGGAGCACGGACCGCAGAGCATCCTGCCCTACAGTTTCTACGGCAATATGGGCGTGCTCAACGCCGAAGGCATGGACCGCCGCTTTTTCGGGCGCCTCGGCGCTTCGAAGCTCGAGTATACGATCTGCAATTCGGCGGGCAATGCCGGCTGGCGCTACACGATGGGCTTCGGCGGCGGATCAAGCCCGCAGGACACGCTGAACGCGAAGCTGTTCATCGTCTGGGGCGGCAACATCGTCAGCACGAGCATGCACCAGGCCGTGCTTATGGAGCAGGCCCGCAAGAACGGCGCGACCGTCGTCGTGATCGACGTGCACAAGAACCTGACCGGGCGCCGCGCGGACTGGTTCGTTCCGCTGCATCCGGGCACCGATACGGCGCTCGCGCTCGGCTTGATGCACGTGCTGTTCGAACGCGGGCTGACCGACGTGGATTTCCTGCGGGAGCATACGGTCGGGCACGCGGAACTGCGCGAGCACGTGCGGGCGTATACGCCGGAGCGGGTCTCGCGCATTACGGGCGTGCCGGCCGAAGACATCGTCCGGCTCGCGCTGATGTACGGCGAGACCTCCCCGAGCCATATCCATATCGGCAACGGGCTTCAGCACCACGACAACGGCGGCATGGCCGTGCGGACCGTATCCTGCCTGCCGGCGCTGACCGGCCAGTGGAGCCGGGGCGGCGGCGCGTTCAAGTCCAACGGCGCCTATGCGTCGCTGAACGACGACGCGCTTCAGCGGCCCGATCTGCGCCCCGATCCGGGCGTGCGGAAGATCAATATGAACGCTCTGGCCGACGCGCTGCTCACGCTTGAGCCCAAAGTGCGCGGACTGTTCGTGTTCGGCAGCAATCCGGCCGTCGTGGCGCCCGAATCGGGCCGCGTGCGCGAAGGGCTCCGGCGCGAAGATCTGTTCACGGTCGTGCACGAGCTGTTCCTGACCGATACGGCCAAATATGCCGATATCGTGCTGCCGGCCACGTCGAGCTTCGAGAATACCGATCTGTACACCTCGTATTGGCACCATTACGTCCAGCTTCAGCAGCCGGTAATCGAGCCGGCCGGCGAGAGCAAAAGCAATTTCGATACGTTCAAGCTGCTCGCCGAAGCGATGGGCTTCGAAGAAGAAGCGTTCCGCGAGAGCGAAGAGGCGGTCATCGCGGCCGCGCTGGACAATCCGGACAATCCGTACCTGAACGGGGTCACGCTGGAACGTCTCGAACAGGAACGGTTCGTCGAACTCGATATGGCGCCCAAAGCCGATTACCTCAAGCGCCTGACGACGCCTTCGGGCAAGATCGAGCTGTATTCGCGGCAGCTTCAAGACCTCGGCCTGCCGGCGCTGCCGACGTACCTGCCGCTTGAAGAAGGCTTCGACGGCGAGAACAGACCGGAGCGGCAGGGCCGTTATCCGCTCATGTTCATCAGTCCGCCCAACCATAACTTCCTCAACTCTACGTTCGCGAACGTCGGCAAGCATCAGGCGATGGAAAAGGAGCCTCTGCTCCAGATCCATCCCGTCGACGCCGAGCGGCGCGGGATCGAAGACGGCGAGGTCGTCGAAGCGTATAACGACCGCGGCGTCTACCGGCTCAAAGCGGTCGTGACCGACCTCATGCTGCCGGGCACGGTCGTCAGCCAGGGGCTGTGGTGGGCCGGGCCGGACAGCCCGGGCGCAGCCGGACATTCGAAACGGCTGGCCAATGCGCTGACCTCTTCGCGGATCGCCGACATGGGCGGCGGCGCGACGTTCTTCTCGACGACGGTCGAGATCAGGCGGGCCGAAGCGGCAGCCGATTCAACATCCCCGACCGGGGCAACGAAAGAAGGATAAGGAACCTCATGAGTTGGCTTCACAGATATCCCAAAGAAATCCAGGCGCTGCTGCTGGCGAGTCTCATCAACTCGACCGGCAGCGCGCTCATGTGGCCGCTGACGACGATGTACGTCTTCGGCGAACTCGGCCGCAGCATGCAGGATGCCGGTCTGGTCATCCTGCTGCAATCGCTCGGCGGCATCGGCGGACAGCTGGTCGGCGGGGCGATGTATCACCGCATCGGCGTCAAAAAGCTGCTGGTCGGCTCGCTGCTGATCAATGCGCTGTCGCTGTTCGCGCTGCCGGTCGTCAGCTCGCACTGGCATCTCTACATGCTGACGATGCTCGTCGTCGGCTTCAGCAACGCCATGACGCTGCCGGCGATCCAGGCGTTTATCGGCTTCCGCTTCGCGGCAAGGCGCGGCGAGATCTTCAATACGATCTACGTCGGCAACAATATCGGCGTGGCGCTCGGGACGGCGATCAGCGGACCGCTGGCGGATCTGTCGTTTCCGCTGACGTTCGTGCTGAACGGCGTAACCTGCCTGCTGTTCGCCGGATACTTCTTCGTCTACCTGAACCGGGTAGACCGCTCCGGCGGCCTGCAGATCGAAGCGAAGACGTCGAAGCGGCAGCAGAAGGCGCTGCCGCTGCTTCTGAATACGCGCGTGTATCTCTACATGGGCCTCGGCGCGCTGTTTCTGTGGCTGGGCAACTGCATCTGGAACGGGGGCGTCTCGCCGTCCATTTTGTCGGAAGGCCAGCCGGCTTCGCATTACAGCATTTTGTGGACGATGAACGGCGTCCTGATCTTCGCGCTGCAGCCGCTCATCTCGTGGATGAAGCGGACGTTCGCCCGCAAGCCGGAGACGCAGATGACGGCGGGCAGCCTGTTCTATCTGGCGGGGTACACCGTGATTCTGCTGTTCCCGCAGTACGGGGCGATGGTCGCGGCGATGTTTCTGGCGACGATCGGCGAAATTTTGTTCCAGCCGGCGATGCCGGCTTTCATCTCCGAGCGGACGAGCGCCAACGCGCCGTTCTATCTCGGGGTATCGGGCGGGATCGGGCAGGGCGGACGGGTGATCGGACCTTATATCATGGGCATTTTGTACGACCGCGGCGGCCTTGAGCCGGTCGCGTGGCTTGCGGTGGCGGCGGCCGTCCTGTCGTTCGGGTTCTTCGCTCTCAATCACCGGCTCCAGCGTTCTCGCAACGCCGGAGACGGAGCGGCGGGCGAAGCGTAGACCGGCAGGGCGATCGCGCGAAAAAGAACGACGGGCCGAGGAGGAGCGAGAATGAAGCGGGTGATCGAAAACGAAGTGGTGATTCGGGAATCGCAGATCAAAGATGCCAAGCCGCTCATGAAGATCGACAAACTGGTCTGGAACGCGCGCAACTCGCCGCAGATTCCGGTCTGGAAATCACGCACGCATTATTTGCGCAGCTGTCCGCCGGACAACCAGCTCGTGGCCGAATGCGACGGGATCGTCGTCGGCTGCGTCGGTTGGCGTCCGCCGACGATGATGTTCGCGAACGCGCACGCGGCCGAGATCTACGTCGCCGTGCACCCGGCCTACCAGGGGCTCGGCGTCGGCCGCAAGTTGATCGAGAGCGTCAAGCTGCATACGCGGCGCCGGGGGATCAAAAAGCTGCGGCTGCGCGTGCTGTCGACCAACGAGCGGGCGATCGCTTTCTATGTGCGCTGCGGCTTCAAGCAGGAAGGCTGCCTGGAGCGCGAGTATTATATCGAAGACCGCTACGTCGACGATATTCTGATGGGCTTCTGGCTGCTGTAGCCGCGCAGGCGCGTGGACGCGCAAGGAGTCTACAGCAGCGGCCGCTTGGCGCTCCATTCTTCCGAGAGCATGCCGTAGACGGCATGGTCGACGTAGCCGTCGTCCAGCTTCTCGGCCTGCCTCAGCACGCCTTCGAGTACGAAGCCCATCCGCTCCGGCACGGCGCGGCTGCGGCGGTTCGGGGTAGCGCAGCGGATCTCGATGCGGTTGAGATCCAGTTCGATGAAGGCATAGTCGACGAAAGCCCGAACGGCGAGCGACATGATGCCCCGGCCTTCAAAAGACGCGCCGAGCCAGTAGCCGATCTGCGCGGAGCGGCTGCGCCAGTTGATCTCGTGGAAGCCGATAACGCCGGCGAGCCGTTCGCCTTCCCACAGACCGGCGGTGACGGCGTCGTTGTCGGCGTACAGCCGGGCGGCCGTGGCGATGAATTCCTCGGCGTCGGCCGTGCTTTGCATCTGCGCGGTCCAGGGCATCCACGGGCGCAGGGTCGGGCGCGAATGTTCGATCAGCTCGAACAATTCCGGGGCATGGCCGCTGCGCAGCGGTTTCAGGATGAGGGAGTCTTTTAACGGGAAAACGAACATGGGGACACGCTCCTTTTTCGGCGGGATGATGGACTTTATGCTACCCGATCGCAGGCAGGCCGTCAAAAGGCGGATAAGACGCCTTGGATGCGCGCCGGCAGAGCCGTTTCGATTGAACGGTTGTGCCGCTTGCGTTATATTTAGAAGCAGAAGGTTTGACGAGGAACGACGCTTTTGGAATGCGAATCACAGAATCTGGGAATAACGAAAGGTTGATATCCGTGGACAATGCCAAGACCCCACCGAATTTTATCAAAACGATTATTGAAGAAGACCTCAAGAGCGGCAAAGTCAAAGAGGTCGTCACGCGCTTCCCTCCGGAGCCGAACGGCTATATGCATATCGGCCACGTGCGCGCGATCTTTATCGATTTCGCGCTGGCGGACGAATTCGGCGGACGCACCAACCTGCGCTTCGACGACACGAACCCGGTGAAGGAAGACGTCGAATACGTCAACTCGATCAAGGAAGACATCAAATGGCTCGGCTTCGAATGGGACAACCAATATTACGCTTCGGATTATTTCGACGAAATGTATAACCGCGCCGTGCTGCTCATCAACAAAGGTCTCGCGTACGTCGACGACCAATCGGCCGACGAGATTCGCGAGAACCGCGGCACGCTGACGGAACCCGGCCATAACAGCCCGTACCGCGACCGTTCCGTCGAAGAAAATCTCGATTTGTTCACGCGTATGAGAGACGGCGAGTTCAAGAACGGCGAACGCGTGCTGCGCGCGAAGATCGACATGGCTTCGCCCAACATCAATCTGCGCGATCCGGTTATCTACCGTATTTCGCATACGACGCACCACAACACGGGCGACAAATGGTGCATCTACCCGATGTACACGTTCGCGCATCCGCTCGAAGACGCCATCGAAGGCGTGACCCACTCCCTCTGCTCGCTGGAGTTCGAAGATCAGCGTCCGTTCTACGACTGGGTCGTCAGCCAATGCGAGATGGAGGCACAGCCGCGCCAGTACGAATTCGGCCGCCTGAACGTGTCCACGATGGTGACGAGCAAGCGCAAACTGCGCAAGCTGGTCGAAGAGAATCTGGTCGACGGCTGGGACGATCCCCGCATGCCGACGATTTCCGGACTGCGCCGCCGCGGCTATACGCCGGACGCGATCAAGGATTTCATCTATGAGACGGGCATTTCGAGAAGCCAGGGGCTGGTCGATATCCAGACGCTGGAGCATTTCGTCCGCGAAGACCTGAAGATGAAAGCGATGAGAACGATGGCCGTGCTGCGTCCGCTCAAAGTCGTCATCACGAACTACCCGGAAGGCGAGAGCGAGCTGCTGCCGGCCGAGAACAATACGGAGAACGAAGAAATGGGCGTTCGCCAAATTCCGTTCTCGCGCGAGATCTACATCGAGCAGGACGATTTCATGGAAGAGCCGGTCAGCAAATATTTCCGCCTGTTCCCGGGCAACGAAGTGCGTCTGAAGCACGCGTATTTCATCAAGTGCCATGACTTCATCAAGGACGAGAACGGCGAAGTGGTCGAGATCCACTGCACGTACGATCCGGAGACGAAGAGCGGCAGCGACTTCAACGCCCGCAAAGTCAAAGGCACGATTCACTGGGTGGACGCTTCCGCCGCCGTGCCGGCCGAATTCCGTCTGTACGAGCCGCTGCTCGGCGAAGACGAAGAATCGGAAGAACTGGCGACCGACGAGACGAACGACGTCTCCGCGGACGAAGTGGACGATTTCCTCAAGAAGGTCAACAAAGATTCGCTGGAGATCGTGCAGGGCTTCGTGGAACCGCAGATGAAAGACGCCGCGGCGCAGGACAAATTCCAATTTTTCCGTCACGGGTACTTCAACGTCGATCCGCAGCTGTCGGAGCCGGGCAAGCCGGTATTCGGCCGCATCGTGTCGATGAAGAGTTCGTTCAAAATGCCGAAAAAATAAAACAGGGGCGAATCCCAGCCTCGTTAGCCGACAAACCGCTTCGTTTCGAAGCGGTTTTTTGGTGCGTTCAAACGGCATAAGGAGGGGCTTTTTACCGGGTCAAGACAGGGATTTACAAGGCGAAGATGAGGCAGCCAAGCAGCAAGAAAAAGGAATTTAAGGGGTGTTTAAAACGAAAATAAGAGGTTAAAAATAAAGCGTGGAGAGAGGCGAACCTGACATGCGACGCTATGCAGCGGCGCGAGCAGATCGGAATTTTCGCTTCTCGTCCGAACGTGCGGCAGCGATTTTACTGTGTCTATAAATGGTTTTAGAATCCTTTTTAAGAAATGTTTAACTATTGTCGGATCGGGTAAAATAAAGCTGTAACGCACAGATTTCTCAAAAATATCAGAGGAGTGATTAATCATGGCAAGCAACAATGACAACCAGAACAACAACGGCAAAATGTCCCGCGAAGAAGCTGGTCGAATGGGCGGCGAAGCCACCTCGAACAATCACGACAAAGAATTTTATCAGGAAATCGGCAAAAAAGGCGGCGAAGCGCGCGGCGGTTCGGACTCCGACGACAGCAGCGACGGCAAGATGAGCCGCGAAGAAGCGGGCCGCAAAGGCGGACAAGCCCGCAAAAACGACTAACGAATCGCTCAACGCACGAATGAGCTAACGAACCACCTAAAGAACTGCCTAAAGAACCCTCGGACGCGATTCCGTTTCCCGGCGAATTTTGCGGTTTGCCGAAGCAAGAGCGCGATGAGCATTTGTTGTTCTGAAGCGAATCCACCTGCACAAATACCCCCGATTCTCCGCAGCGTGCGGAGGAACGGGGGTGTTTTTAATATTCGCGCAATGTTCCCTGAGAGCCGGCCGCATAAGATCGGGTCAGGAAACGGCACGCTACGATTTGCCCTGTACCGGGACCGGATCGGGCTGGCGGCTGCGATAAAGCGTATAACCCATCGCGGCGAAGCCGACCGTTCCGATCACCGACAGCGCCGCACCGCTCTGGTACATCATCGGGGCGCCGAAGTTGTCGAACATCCAGCCGCCGACGATGCCCGCGAAGACGCCGGACAAGCCGCTCCAGGAGAGTGTGAACAGCGCCTGTCCCGTGCCGCGGTACGCGTCCGGCACGAACATGCTGGTCATCTGGGTGCCGACGTAGAAGTAGCCCGCGTACGTGACGCTGTGCAGCATCTGGATGTAGACGATATGCATCGGGTCGCTCACGACCGACATCAGGTACCAGCGCAGCGCGAACAGCGCGCTTACGGCGGTCAGGCAGATCATCATGAATCCGAGCCGGCGGCGGAAAAAGCGGTCGAAGATCAGGAAGAAAACGGCTTCGAGAATCGACGCGGAGAAAACCGCCCAACCGACCAGCTCGCGGGAGCCGCCGAGATCCGTAATATACAGCGTCATGAACGTGCCGTTCATCGCGTTCGGGATCGAGACGAGCACGCCGAGCAGCAGAAAAGCGGAGAATGTCGGGTTCGTCAGCACTTTGCGGAAGCCGCCCGGCGCCACGATCGACGTGGCGGTCGCCCGGCGCAGCGAAGGCAGGGCGATCGCACACAGCAGCGTCAGGCCGAGCAGGCCGGTGAACAGCCACGGGACACCCGGCGAAGTGCCGGTACGGTCGATCACGAAGCCGGCCGCGGCCGCCGTCAACGCCCAGCCGAGCGAGCCCCAGAGACGGAATCCGCCGAATTTGCGGCCGCTGCCGTCGATATAGCCGAGAATCATCGTATTGCTCTGCGCGAACATCGGACTCTGGAAAAAGAAAAAGGCGATCATCGCCACATAGATCATGGCGTACGACTGCACGTGGAAAACGAACTGTGCCAGTACCAGCGTACCGGCCAGCATCAGGATCAGCATGCGCCGCGTATTTTCGAGCCGGTCGCCGAGGTACCCCCAGAACGGATTCGCGATCAGCGAAACGAACGGACCGATAGCCATCAACGTTCCGATCGTCAGCTTGTTCATGCCGGCGTCCTGCAAATACAGCGGGAAAAAGCTGGCAAACACCGCGATGGCGCCGTACAGGAAAAAATTGAAGGCTTTGAGCGGGAAGAAGGCTGCGCGGTTCGTATCGGAGGATAACGATTGCGATGGATTGGATGGTCGGTCGGACAATTCGGGCACACCCCTTGCGAGTAGTCGGTCTTTTTTGAAGTAAGGGCTTTCATCTTGTGTGAGATTCTGGCCTTGAAGCCAGCCGGACAGTAGGGTCCTTAATCGACAATATAGTCCTTCCCAAGACAGATTACAACAAAATAATGCACCGCGTTCACGGTAAAAAGAGGAAAAGCGTCTTAAAAGGCTCCTGATCCAAAGGACCCACGAACTGCAACCATTTTGTCACATCGTCCTCCGCAGCGGAGCGGAAACGGCGGTATACTTAGGTTGTAAGCGTAAGCAATCCTGCCGGATGACCCATGGACTTGAGTTGCATCTTTTTCGGCGGCCGGTTTCTCCGTTCGGACGGAACTTCCCGGGCGCCCATTTCCGCAAGGAGGTTCAAGCTGATGACGACCGCGATGATGGAGAAGCAAGGATCGGCCGTGCACGGAGACGAGCACTGGGCGCAGACCCGATTGACGCTGTACCAACTGCTGAGCGAATTTATCATTTATAAACCGAGCGTGCATTTGACGATGAAATGGCGCCGGAAATTGGAACATACCCTTTGGAACGACGGCGCGTTCCTGCGCTTCCGTTCGATCCTTGCGGAACTGGAACCGTCTTCGCTGCGGCCGTACTGCACGGCGCAGGCCCGCGAATACGAGCGTCTAATCTGCCGCCGCCGGGGCAGCGGTATCCCGCTGCGCGAATCGGGCTATGTGCGCGTCGAAGCCGGTCTCGCGGCCTGCCGCGCCGGTGCGGCGTACGACCGGGCGGGCGTCACGCTGAACCGGACGTCCGGGGAAAAAGACGACGAGTTGAGCGTGGAGCTGGAATTCATGGCCGTGCTGGCCGAGCGGATGATCGAAGGCGTGCGCTCCCGCGGGGAACGCGAGCGGCTGGCGCGGATGCAGCTGGAATTCGTGCAGCGGCATCTGCTGACGTGGATTCCTTCGTTCTGCGAAGAAATGCGCGCCGGCACGGTCAGTCCGCTGTACCTGAACCTGTGCGCCATGCTGGAAGCGGTGCTTCTGTTCGACCGCGCGTGGCTGTCGGCCCGGGTCGGGGATTGATTGTTAAGATGAAGCCGGATGCGGATCGAAGCCTCTGTGCATGCCGACGCAAGGGGAAGACCGTATGCCGAGCCGAGCGAAAAAAAGTGAACCGCCGAACCTGTTTTTCCGAGCCGGAAAAACGCGATCGGCTTTTTTTGTTTCGTTTGCCTGCCGACTGTCCAAAAGGGCATAGACCGGGCAAGCTTCGTGTAACGGGGCCCCTGTCCCGAGAGCCGGGCGCAAAGCGAAGGAGGATGCCTTAATGGGACTGTATATCGGACTCGATATCGGCACGACCAGCACCAAAGCCTTTTTATACGATGAAAAAGGACAGATCCGCGGAGGCTCGCAGGCGGCGTACGCGCTGCTGGTGCCGGAAGCGGGCCGGGCCGAACAGCGTCCGGAAGAGCTGATGGACGCGGTGGCGGACGCGATCCGCGGCGCGATGAAGGAAGCGAACGCGCAGGCCGGAGACATCTCGGCCGTCGGGATCAGCGCGGCGATGCACAGCCTGATGGCGGTAGACGGCGAAGGCAAGCCGCTGACGGCCGTCATGACGTGGGCGGACAACCGGAGCATCGGGCAGTCGAACGAACTGCATCGAACCGGCGAAGCGCGGAGGCTGTATGCGGCCACCGGCACGCCCGTGCATCCGATGTCGCCGCTGACGAAGCTGCTCTGGCTCGCCGAGCGCCAGCCGGAGCTGTTCAAGCGGGCGGCCAAGTTCGTCTCGTTCAAGGAATATTTGCTGCACCGGCTGTTCGGCCGCTACGCGATCGACGTCTCGCTCGCTTCGGCGACGGGGATGCTCGATCTGCATACGCTGGACTGGAACGAGTCGGCGCTGCGTTTGATCGGCCTGTCTCCCGATCGGCTCGGCGAGATCGTGCCGATCACCGAGCGCTTCAGCGGCATGGACCGCACGCTTGCGGAGCGGATGGGACTGCATCCCGATACGCCGTGGATCGCGGGCGCAAGCGACGGCGCGCTCGCAAACGTCGGCGTGGGCGCGCTCGAACGCGGCGAGACGGCCGTGACGATCGGCACGAGCGGCGCAGTGCGTTCTTTTGCCGAGGAGCCGAGTACGGACAAAGCGGGCCGGACGTTCTGCTACGCGTTCGAACCGAAGCGCTGGCTGATCGGCGGGCCGACGAATAACGGCGGCATCGCGCTGCGCTGGTATTTGGAGAAGTTCGTGATCGGCGAAGGCGAAAGCGCGGATCTCAAAGAAAAAGAGGCGCTGGACCGCATCATGCAGTTGGCCGATTCGGTGCCGCCGGGTTCGGAAGGCCTGCTGTTCCTGCCGTATCTGAGCGGGGAGCGGGCGCCGTACTGGAACGCGGACGCCCGCGGCACGTACTTCGGGGCGACGCTGCATCACGGGCGGGAGCATTTTGGCCGCGCCACGATGGAAGGCGTGCTGTTCGCCATACGCACGGTGTCGGACGCCTTGACGCAGATCGGCGGCCCGAGCCGTTCGCTGCTGGCGTCGGGTGGATTCGCCAAAAGCGAAATCTGGACGCAGATGCTGGCCGATCTCTCCGGCACGCAGGTCGTCGTGCCCGATACGTACGAAGCGTCCGCTTTCGGCGCGGCCTCTGTCGCCATGCTGGCGACCGGCGCGATCGGCGATCTGGGCGAAGTCAAAGACGCGATCGGTATTCTGCGCACGCACGAACCGGATGCCGGACGCTTCCATACGTACGAACGTTATTATTCGCTGTTCAAGCGGGTGTACGACCAGCTGGAGCCGGTCTTCCCCGAGATCGCGCAGCTTCAGCGCGGAACGGGCATCAACCACGAAGACGAGAGCAAAGAAGGCGAAGCGAAGCCGGAATCGCAAGGGTCTTCGGCTTGAGCGGGGATTTTGACGAATCCGTATCACGCGATTTGCGCTCCAGCACGCTTTTTCGCCTATTAACGAATCGTCAGCACGCTATTTGCTCCAAAATGGCCTCAAACGTCCCAATTCGGCCGGATAAGGCTACGACGATTGGTTAGTTTGCCGAAAAGGCCAAATAGGGGAGAATAGCGATACCAGGGTTCGTTAGACGTGCGGTTAGAAGGGTGAGATTTTTGCAAAAGCTGGGTGGCGAACGAAAAAGTCCTGTACCCTACACAAAAAAGCCGCTCCCCCAAGGGGAGCGGCTTTTTTCCATACTTAGGCCGCAGCAGCGACCGGGCCGCACGGGCGGCCCGATTCTGCCTAGCATGACAGGCTGCGCGGGATTAATCCAGCGGGGTTTCCAGCTTTTCCATTTCGGCGCGGCGGGCGCGCGATTTGGAACTGATCTTCATCAGGAACTCGTACACGACCGGCACGATGACGAGCGTGAGCAGCGTGGAGCTGATCAGGCCGCCGATAACGGTGATGCCGAGACCTTTGGAGATGATGCCGGCGCCGCCTTCCCAGCCCGCGACGAGCGGGATCAGGGCGCCGATTGTCGCAAGCGCCGTCATCAGGATCGGACGCAGACGGGTCGAACCGGCTTCCAGCAGCGCTTCGCGGGTCGACAGTCCTTCGCGCTCTTTGTGAATAACGCGGTCGATGAGGACGATCGCGTTGGTGACGACGATGCCGATCAGCATCAGCACGCCCATGAGCGCCGAGACGCTGAGCGATTCGCCGCCGATCAGCAGGCCGATCAAGGCGCCGATCGCGATAAACGGCAGCGAGAACAGGATGGCGAACGGCGCGAGGCCGCCGCCGAACGTCACGACGAGCACGAAGTAGACGATGGCGATCGCAGCGAGCATCGCAAGGCCGAGCTGCGAGAACGTATCGTTGATCTGCTCGGTCACGCCGCCGAATTCGACGGTGATGCCGTCCGGCAGGTCCAGCGCGTTGATCTTGTCTTCAAGCGTCGTCGAAGCGCCGCCCACGTCGGACGAGACGATATTGGCCGACAGCTGGGCGACGGTCTTGCCGTCCGAACGGGAGATCGTGTCCGGCGCGATGCCTTCCTGCACTTCGACCACGTCCGAGATCGGAACCTGGATGCCGAGCGGCGACGTCAGCTCGGTGTCTTCGATCTCCGACAAAGCGGTGAACGTCTTGCTTTCCGTTTCGATATAGACCTTATGGCTTTGGCCGTCAAGATCGACTTCGGTCAATACCGGACGCTGCGTGACCGGCGCAAGCGCCATCGCGATCTGTCCGGCGGTCAGGCCGTAGGAGCTGAGTTTCTGCTGGTCGGCGACCAGCGTGTACTGGCTGTAGCCTTCTTCGAGGCCGCTCTCGGCTTCCTCGAAGTTCGGGTCGGCCTGGATCAGCTTGAGGATCTGGTCGGCGACCGGCTTCAGGTCTTCGGTGCTGTCGCCGTAGACGCTGACGCTCAGCTGGCTTCCGCCCAGGCCGCCGCCGATGTCCATCTGGCTCCATTCGCCTTCCGGCACGCGTTCCTGGAGACCGGCGAGCAGGTCTTCCTTGACCGTGTCGAAGTTTTCCGTGTCACTGTTGAACTCCGTGTAGAACAGGGCGGAGTTCGCCGAACCGAACCCGAGCGGATTCGATCCGCCGATCGAATACTGCATATTCGTCAGGTTCGGCTGTTCGCGGACGAATTTCTCCGCTTCGAGCATGCGATCCTGCGCCTGCTCGTCGGTGGCGCCGGCTTCCGGCGCGTACGTGAACGTAAACGTTTTGTCTTCCTGCTCCGGCAGGAAGCTCGTTCCCACATAAGGAATCGTGAACAGACTTCCGACAAGCAGGAAGACGGCGATCAGGAACGTGATCAGCTTATGCGACAGCGACCAGTTCAGGATGCGCTTGTACCCTTCGGACATGCGGCCCGGCTTGTCGTGCGACGTTTTCTTCTTGAGGCCGCCGCGGAACAGCGTATGCGCCAGCATCGGCACGATCGTAATCGCGATCAGCAGCGAGGCCAGCAGCGCGAACACCATCGTCAGCGCGAACGGCATGAACAGTTCGCCGACCATGCCGCTGACGAAAGCGAGCGGGACGAATACGGCGAGCGTGACGATCGTCGAAGACATGATCGGCAGGAACATCTCGCGCGTGGCCGCGCTGATCAGCTGGCGGCCGCGCAGCTTCTCGGTATCGAGCGACATGCGCCGGTAGATGTTCTCGATGACGACGATCGAGTCGTCGACGACCCGGCCGATCGCGACGGTCATCGCGCCGAGCGTCATCATGTTCAAGGTGACGTTCATCTGCTTGAGCAGCAGCACCGCGATCAGCAGCGACAGCGGAATCGAGATGATCGAGATGATCGTCGAGCGGAAATCGCGCAGGAACAGCAGGATGATCAGGACGGCGAACAGCGCGCCGAAGATCGCTTTTTCCAGCATGGTCCGGACCGAATCTTCGATCGGCTTGCCCTGGTCGAGCATGACGGTCAGGTTAAGACCGGAATATTGGTCTTCCAGTTCGGCGATGCGGTCTTTGACCGCGTTGACGACGTCGACCGTGTTGGCGTCGTTCGTCTTGACGATCTGGATACCGATCGACTCCAGGCCGTTCGTGCGCGAGACGGACTCGGAGCTGCCGACGACTTCGATCTTGGCGATGTCGCTCAGCTTCACCGTCGGCAGGCCGGCTGCGGCAGCCGCAGCCGCGGCGCCCTCCGTGCCCTGCGCGCCGGCCGCTGCCGCGCCCTGCGCTTCGGCGGCGGACTCGGCGCTGCCTTGCGCGCCTTCGGCATCGGCGGAACCCGCCGCTGCCGCGTCCTGGCCGGCGGCCGTACCGCCGGCCGCCGGCGCTTCCGCGGCTGCGCCCGGCGCTCCGCCCGGCGCATCTGCCGCGCCACCGCCTTCCATGCCGGCACCCGCCGCGCCGGCGCCTGCGGCCGTGCCGCTCTGCGCGGGCACGACCGGGATCTCAAGCGCTTCGAGATCTTCGAGCGTCGTGACGTTGCCGTCCACGACGACCGCGGACTGCGAATCGTCCAGCGTGAACAAGCCGAGCGGCGCGCGAACGGCCGAAGCGTTCACGATGTTCTGCACCGTCTCCTGCGTCAGGCCGGACTGTGCCATCTTCTCCGCGTCGAAGGTCAGCTGTACTTCGCGGACGTATTGGCCGGACAGCTGGACGGAGGCGATGCCTTCGATCTTCTCAAGCTCCGGCAGCACCTGTTCCTGGGCGATCCGGGACAGCTCTTCGAGATCGTCCGTGCCTTCTTTGGCGGACGCGCTCAGCGAGATGACCGGGAACGAGTTCAGGCTGAAGCGGGTAATCTGCGGCCGCTCGACGCCTTCCGGCAGCGTGACCTGGTTCAGGCCTTCGCGAATCTGCGCGGTCGCTTCGTCCAGATTGGCGCCGAAGTCGAGTTCGACGGCGATCGAGGCGACGTTCTCCATCGACGTGGACGTGACGTTCTGCACGCCGGCCACGTTGCGGAGCATCTGCTCCAGCGGAATGGCGACTTCGTTCATGACCGTCTCGGGAGCGGCGCCCGGATCGACGGCGGTGATGCTCAGAAACGGGACGTTGATATCGGGAATCGTTTCCTGCTTCATGGTAAGGCCGGCGTAGATGCCGGCCGCGGTAATGACGATCGTCAGGAACCAGATGGCGAGCTTGTTCCGCAGGGAAAAGCCGATGATACTTTTCATAAAAAGATTCTCCACTCCTCTAAATGGGATAGATCCGTCCGGCGCATCGGCCGCGTTCGGCAGCCTGAACTTTCATGCGGCCCACGCGCGGCGGACTTTCCTTGTCTCTGTAACGGCGATCTGTAACGGCGGGTTGAAGGATTCGGAAAAATAAAGCGTTCGATCGCGTAACCGCTCGGCCGCGCAGCGTTTGGCGCCGGGCGTACGGGCGGCTTCCGTTTCCGCTTCGGCTTATCGGCGGGAATGAAGTTCGTCCAGCCGGTACAGCACGAGCGGGGACAGCTGTTCCAGCGCCCCGTGCAGCACATGCACGTCTTTGAGATTGCCCAGCATGCCCCGGACGACGGAGCGGCGCGGCGCTTCGGCGGACAGTTCTTCTTCCAGCACGTCGAGCGTCTCCAGGGCGTCTTCGCGTTCGCTGCGCCCGATCGGGCTCCAGGCGAGCGTGTCGCGCATTTGGCGCATCAGGATGAACGGGCGCTTGGACGCGGACGGATCTTCCGGAGCGTCTTCGACCCAGGTCGTCCACAGCGCCGGCGCGATCAGCGGTTCGGGCTTGCGATCCAGCACCCGTTCGGCGGTCGCGTCGAGCATCAGTTCGAGATGGCGCAGCGCTTGCGGAATCGGAATCTCCGGCATGCCCCAATCGGTCAGCTGCAAATACGAGAAGACGAGGCCGCCGACGACGATCGCGAAATCGCCGGAATACGGATCGATCTCTGGTCCGTAGATCCCGATCAGGCTGCGGCGGATCTGGACGAACGCCGAAGACAGGATCGGATGGTGTCCCGCGGGCCCGCAGGCCGGGTCTCCGCGGCCGTCGGTGCGTTCTTCGCCGATGCCGCTGAATTCGCGTTCGCGGATCTGCATCATCATGAACGCCTTGAATTCGATCAGCGAGTGCAGCAGCACTTCGATCTGGGCATAGAACGCTTCGCGCGCCGGAAGATTGGCCGAAGCGGCAAGCTCCAGCTTCTCGTGCAGCGTACCGAGCGCATACTGGTGAATCGCGCCGATCAGTTCTTCTTTGGAACGAAAATGCTGGTACAGCGTCCCTTTGGAAAAGCCGCAGCGTTCCGCGATGTCCTGCATGGACGTTTCTTGAATGCCCCGTTCCGAAAACAAACCGAGAGCGACCGTGAAAATGGTTTGTCTGCGTTCCGCGGATTTATCGATCAGCAAGCGAAATCCCCTTTCTTTTTTGACCATTGGGTTCCGTAATCGACTGTAGAGTCAAACGTAGTATAAACGAAAAAAACGGCCGCCTCAACTTTACCGGAAAACCGGGGTCGAAAGCGTCCGTTCGGTGGAGAAAAAGGGTCGAAAAAAGCAGTTGCTTTAGGAAATCAGCTTGAGTCCGACCGCAGCGGCCAAAATCATCGAGATGAAGAGAATGCGCCGGGTCTCTTTCGGCTCGCCGTACAGGAACATGCCGACGAGCGCGCCGCCGACCGTGCCGATGCCGGTCCAGATCGCGTAAGCTGTGCCCATCGGGATATGCTGCATCGCGTAGGTAAGCAGCGAGAAGCTGCCCGCGAAAGCGGCGATCAGCAGAGCGTAGGCCGGCAGTCCTTTGCGCAGCGAGACCTGCTTCAAGCCGATGACGCCGAACACTTCGCAGCATCCGGCCAGAACGAGAGCGATCCACGGCATATTACACCGCCCCCTTTCCATCGATAGCCGGCGGCGTTTCCGCCGGCGAAGCGTCGGTCACGAGCTTCAGGCCGACAACGCCCGACAGCAGCAGCAGAATGAGCAGCGTCTTGGCCAGGCTGAACGGCTCGCCGAACAGCAGCGTCTCGGCCACGACAGTGCCCGCCGTGCCGAGGCCGGTGAAGACGGCGTAGACGCTGCCGATCGGCAGCACTTTCGAAGCGCCGATCATCAGCCGGAAGCTGATGGCGATGCCCATTACCGTCAGCAGCCATTCCCAAATATTCGAGGAGTGCTTGAGCCCGGATACCCAGGCCACTTCGAACACTCCTCCGATCAATACGTACAGCCATCCGCGATTCGTGCGGCTCATGGCGTTCACTCTCCTTGTGTGTGAATCGGTTTGTCCGGCCTCACCGGACGAAGTACGCCGCGGCAGTAGACCGGCCAGACGGCTTCGAAGCGCCGCGCCGCGTTGGCGCGGCTGCTGTAGATCGCTTCGGCGAGCACGCCGTCGAGGATCGTCAGATAGGCAAGTGCCGCTTCGCGTGCGCCGTCCGGATACAGGCGCTCGGCGCTGCCCGGCCGCCGCAGCAGCCGGGTCAGCCCGCGTTCGCCCTGTTCGAAAAACGGATTGACGAGGTCCATCACCCGGTCGTGCAGCGAACTCGGCGGGAAATACGACATGCGCAGCAGGAAACGCGTCTCCGCGTCCTGTTCGTAATCGTCCATCAATCGTTCGGCCAGCCCGCGCAGCACGTCGTCGAACGGATCGGACCGCCGTTCGCCCACGAAGCGAAACAGCGCCCGCTTCTTGCGGCGCAGCGCCTGTTCGAATACGGACAGGAACAGTTCTTCTTTGCTGCGGAAATGGGCATAGATCGAAGGCTTGCGAATACCGACTTCGTCCGCGATCCGGCCGAGCGAAGCGCCTTCGAAGCCTTCGCTTGCGAACAGGTCCAGCGCGATATCTTCAATAGCCGGTTTGCGTGTCATTCGGGGGCCTCCTCTGGCGTGCTCGGTCGATTCGTCGTTTTCATATAAGGAAAAACTAACGATCGGTAGGTTAAAACCTAACATGAAGAGTTCGGAATGTCAATTGCAGGGAGAAGCAGAGCGGAGTACGCCGCGGATTTGCGCAGGAATGAAACCGCGGCGCGCGCGTCGCGTAATGACCGTAACGACAAAGACCGTATGGATGGGCACTTTCGGGTATCCACCCGCATTCCGTCCGGCATTTCGCCGCAAGAGGGGGTTTTGATATGAGACGCGGGTTGATCGTATTTTTGCTCGCCGCACTGCTGTTCGTCTTCTATTATTTCGGCGTCGATTTGTTTGGCACGACCGCCGCCGCTGTCATGAGCATTTTTTCCACCCTGACCGTCGTCTCGATCGCGTTCGTCATCTTTATGGACAACCGCAATCCGTCGAGCACGCTGTCATGGATTCTGGTGCTCGGCCTGCTGCCGGTCGTCGGGCTGATCTTCTATTTCCTGTTCGGGCAAAATTATTTCCGCCGCCGCAAGTACGACAAAAAAGCCCAGTGGGACCGCCGCATCTACGAATGGAGCGAAAAAGACACGCTGGCCGGCATCGAGAACACGGCGCATTTCAGCGACGAACAGCAGCGTATCCTGCGCTTGTCGCGCCGTTTGTCGCTGACGCCGGTCTCGTATTCGAGCCCGACCGCGGTCCTGACGAACGGAGGCAGCACGTTCTCGGCGCTGCTCGACGCGATGCGCGCAGCGCGCCACCATATCCATATGGAATACTACATTTACCGCGCGGACGAGATCGGCACGCAGATCCAGAAGCTGCTGATCCAAAAAGCGCGCGAAGGCGTGGAAGTCCGCTTCATGGTCGACGCCGTCGGCAGCATCCAGCTCCCGCGCAAATTTCTGGACGAGATGCGGGCGGCGGGCGTGAAGGTGGCGCTGTTCGGCGCGACGAAGTTCCTGCTCGCGACGAGCCGGGTCAATTACCGCAACCACCGCAAGATCGTCGTCATCGACAAAAGTATCGGGTTCATCGGCGGGCTGAACGTAGGCGACGAATACCTCAGCCGCAGCAAGACGTACGGGTTCTGGCGCGATACGCATATGCGGATCGAAGGCGACGCGGTCAGCACGCTGCAGCGTATTTTCCTGCGGGACTGGCGGCATATGACGAACGAGCAGCCGACGGGACCGGGTTATTTTCAATCCAAAAGCAAACCCGACCCCGAACTCGGCGCCGTGCAGATCATCGCAAGCGGCCCCGACAACGATCGCCGGACGCTCAAGCATATCTTTTTCACGATGATCACGACGGCCAAACGTTCGGTCTGGATCGCGACGCCGTATTTTATCCCGGACGAAGACATTTTGACCGCGCTGCGCACCGCCGCCTTGTCGGGGCTGGACGTGCGGCTGCTGTTCCCGGCGAAGCCCGACAAAAAGCTGCCGTTTTGGGCGTCGCATTCGTATTTTCCGATCCTGCTCGATGCCGGGGTGAAGATTTACGAATACGAAAAAGGATTCCTGCACTCCAAGCTGCTGATCGTGGACGGGGAGACGGCGAGCATCGGAACGGCGAACATGGACATGCGCAGCTTCCACCTCAACTTCGAAGTCAACGCGCTGCTGATGAACAATGCCAGCGTGGCGCGGATTACGGCCGATTTCGAGCGCGATCTGCTGAACACGACGATGATCGATCCGGCCGCGTTCGGCAGCAAACGAATCGCTTTGCGTTTTATGGAATCGGCCGCGCGTTTGCTGTCTCCCCTGCTGTAAATGGGAGACCTGGCATATCACCGGAAAAAAATTGCAGCTCTCAAAAAGAAGAGGAAGTGCCGCCGCGGCGCGTTCTTTTCTTTTTGCATGCCGGAAAGCCCCGAAAAGACGTTTGTGGGATGATGGTTGCTGTGATAGGCTAAAGAGAGAATCTTAGGCTTTGAAAATTAAAATTTGATACAAAAAGATCGCGTTCGCACCGATTTTACACAATACGCCATTCGCAAAGCGAGAAATTCGGCCGGTTGTTGGGTAATAAAAGACGATGGGGCAAGTCTGAAATGAGGAAAGGTGAATCGGCATGGGGCGAAATGAAAACAGCAAGACCGCAGTGATCGTAGGCGCGGGACCCGGAGGATTGGCCGCGGCGATGCTGCTTGGCGCGAAGGGGTACGAAGTCGACGTGTACGAAAAACAGCCCGTCCCCGGCGGACGTTCCGGCAGGCTGAAGCTCGGCGACTACACGTTTGATCGGGGCGCGACTTTCCTGATGATGCCGCAGCTGCTGGAGGAATTGTTCGAGCAGGCGGGACGTTCCGTGCATAATTACGTGGAACTTCACAAGCTTGACCCGCTGTACGGACTGTACTTCGACCAAGGACGCACCGTGCTGATGCCTTCGAGCGACAACGAAGAGACGGCCAGACGCATCCAGGCGCTGTTCCCGGGAGAAGAAGCCGGATTTTACCGATTTATGACCGATGAGTCAGTCAAGTACGCGCATGTGGAACCGCTGCTGCGCCGGCCTTTCGGCGGCTTCGGCGATTACATGAAAGCGGACGCGATCAAAGCGCTGCCTCACCTGAAAATAACCGATACCGTCTACGGCCAATTGTCCCGTTACTTCAAGGACGAGCGGCTTAAATATGCTTTTACGTTCCAGTCGAAATATTTGGGCATGTCGGCCTGGGAATGTCCGGGTACGTTTACCATTCTCTCGTTCATGGAGCACCGTTACGGCCTGCTGCATCCGAAGGGTGGCATCTCCGCGCTGTGGGACGCGATGGTCCGGGTCGCGGAAGAACACGGCGTGCGCTTCCATCTCGGCACTCCGGTAGAACGCATCCTGACGGAAAAAGGGCGCGCCGTCGGCGTGAGCGTCCAGGGCGGCGAGCGGCGGACGGCCGACCATGTCGTGATCGGGGCGGACTTCGCTACGGCGATGAACGGGCTGTTCGAACCGGGCGTGCTCAAAAAGTATACGCCGGAAAAGCTTGAAGCGAAAAAATATTCGTGCTCGACGGCCATGCTGTATCTGGGCATCGACGGCGAGATCGATCTTCCGCACCACTCGGTCCATTTCGCGAACGACTATCCCAAAAACGTCGAAGAGATCACCGGCAGCCAGAAGCTGTCGGAAGACCCTTCCATCTATGTGCATAACCCGTCCAAGCTCGATCCGACGCTCGCGCCGGCCGGGAAATCGGCGATTTACGTGCTGATGCCGGTGCCGAATCTCAAAGGCGACGCCGATTGGAGCGGCCGCCGCGAGGAACTCAAAGAGTGGATGCTCGACCGGGTAGAGGCGATCGACCAGCTCAAAGGGCTGCGCGGACGCATCGAACAGGAAGCGTTCTTCACGCCGCTGGATTGGCAGGATTCGCTCGACGTCTACCGCGGAGCGACATTCAACCTGTCGCATAACCTCGGGCAGATGATGGCGTTCCGTCCGCACAACAAGTTCGAGGAAGTCGATCGCGTCTGGCTGGTGGGCGGCGGCACGCATCCGGGCAGCGGCCTGCCGACCATTTTCGAATCGGCGCGCATCAGCGTGGACCTGATCGAAAAAACCGATCGCGCCAAGCAGGCCCGACCTGCACCGCAGCCGCTGGGCGCCGCGGGAGGAAGCGAATGAGCCGCGGACCGAAAGTCGCCATCGTGGGCGGCGGCATCGGCGGGCTGACGGCCGCGCTGCTGCTCAGCCGCCAGGGCGCGCAGGTCACGCTGATCGAAGGCCGCGACCGGCTCGGAGGCCGGATCGCGTTCGAGCGCAACGAAGAAGACGGCCGCCGGATCGATCAGGGGCCGACAATCGTGCTGCTGCCGGAGATGCTGCTGTCGATTCTCGAAGAAGGCGGCGTCGAGCGCGAGCGGATCAAGCTGATCGAAGCCGACCCGCTGTACCGGATTCATTATTCGGACGGCCGGACGATGACGAAGCGCCGCAAGCCGGAAGATCAGGCCAAAGAAATCGAACGGCTGTTTCCCGGGGAGTCGGAAGGGTATATCCGGTATATGAACCAAATGCGGGAAATGTATCCGGGCGCCAAAGCTTCGGTGCTGGAGCGGACGTTTCCCCGCAAGCGCGATTTCTTCGCGCCGCGCCAGGTGCGCATGCTCGGCAGGCTGCAGGCGCATCGCAGCGTGCGCGCGGCGGCTTCGCGTTATTTCAAGCACGAAGATTTGATCGACGCGTATTCGCTGCAATCGCTCTATATCGGCGGCCAGCCCGCGGGAACGCCGGGCGTCTATTCGATCCTGCCGTACGCGGAGCACGATTTCGGCATCTGGATGATCGAGGGCGGCTATGCCCGCCTGCCGGTCATCCTGGAACAGGAGCTGCGTTCGCGCGGCATCGAGATCCGCTTGAACACGCGGGTCGAACGTCTGACGGTCGAGCAGGGACGCTGCCGGGGAATCGTGACGGGCGGCATGCCCGAGACGTACGACGCGGTACTGTTCAACGGCGACTTCCCGAACCTGCTGCCGCTGCTCGAAGGACAGCCGGAAGCGAAACGCAAAAATCCGTACCGTCCTTCGTCGGGCTGCGTGATGGTGTATCTCGGCACGTCCAAGCGCTGGACCGATACGGCGGCGCATCAATTCTTTTTGCCGGACAGCCTGACCGACAGCCTGAAGACCGTGTTCGAGCGGGGGATGATTCCCGCCAATCCGTCCTTCTACGTGTTTAACCCGATCGAGCTTGATCCGCAGGCCGCTCCCGAAGGGGAGAGCGTGCTGTATTTCCTTATTCCGGCGCCCGACGCTTCGAGCACGGCCTGGTCCAAGGAAGGCCGCCGGCTGGCGCGCAAAGTGCTTCAGGCCGCCGAACGCCGGGGCTTCCCGGGACTGCGGGAATCGATCAAATGGATCAAGCTTCGAACGCCCGAAGACTCGCGCCAAGACGGCAATTACGTCGGGGGCAGCTTCGGCATCGCGCCGATCCTGACGCAGTCCGGTCCGTACCGGCCGCAGCCGAAGCCGTTCAAAAGTATCGACGGATTGTATGCGGCGGGCGCTTCGGTGCATCCGGGCGGCGGGGTGCCGATCGTGATGCAGGGGGCGAGAATGGCCGTAAATCAGCTTTTGAAGGAGTGGAATCCATGAACGAACATATCATGCAGCAGTGCGAGGATTCGATGCGACGGGGCTCGTCCTCGTTTTACCACGCCTTCCGGGATCTGCCGGAGCCGAGGCGTCACGCGGTCTACGTCATCTACGCGTTCTGCCGGTTGATCGACGACAGCGTCGACGAGCCGGACACGTCGCCGTTCACCATTCACGAGCTGCGCGAGCGCTTCGTCGATCTGGATCGGGCCGACGGCCATTTTATCTGGCCCGCCCTGCGCTGGCTGTTCGACGGCTTCCCGAACCTGGACCGGCAGCCGTTTCTCAACCAGATGGACGGCCAGCTGTCCGATCTGACCCTGCTGCACTACGATACGATGGAGCAGCTTGAGCGGTACTGCTATCTCGTGGCCGGCACGGTCGGCGAGATGCTGCTGCCCGTTCTGCGCGACGACCTGCACGCCGAAGCGGCCGAAGCCGGCATCGCTCTCGGCAAGGGGATGCAGATCGTCAATATCATCCGCGACGTCGGCGAAGACCTGGGCCGGGGCCGCCGGTACATTCCGGCGGAACTGATGCTGCGCCACGGCTATACGGACGAAGATCTGTCCCGCGGCGTCATCGACGCGCGGTTCGTCGCGATGATCGACGAACTGCACGCGCAGGCCGCGATCTGGCTGGAGCAGGGCTTGTCGAATCTCGACAGCTACCCGAAGCGCAGCGGGTTGTCGGTCGCGCTTGCCGCGGCGTTCTACGGCGCGATCTTCGATCAGGTGCGCCGCAACGGCTACGACGTGTTCGGCCGCCGCGCGATCGTGCCGGACGAAGAAAAAGGCGTGCTGCTGCGGCACGTGCTGGCTCAATTCGGCGCGCCGGGCGACTCGGCGGACAACGCCGCCGTGTCTTAACCGGCCCGGCCGGCGCTCCCGGGCAGAGGCTGCGCACGGAATTTTGCTTCTGCGTACGGAACTTTGCTTTAATGAACATACACTTAACAATAGGCTGAAGAATACGATCCGATTCGTCGAAAAGGGAGGACGGCACGTTGATTCTGACTTGGATCTTGACGACCGTCTGCGTGCTGCTCGCCGCGCAGTTGGTCTTCGCGCTGATGAACGGACGCTCGCTGCCGGTCCCCGGCCGGCGCACGCGCACGATCGAGAATCGTCCGCTGGTATCGGTGCTCATTCCGGCCCGCGACGAAGAGCGCAATATCGCGGACTGTCTGCGGCATGTGCTGGACTCCGACGATTCGGAATACCGGCTTGAGGTCATCGTCTACGACGACGATTCAAGCGACGATACCGGCGGCATCGTGCGCCGGATGGCGATGGAAGACCATCGCATCCGGCTGATGCACGGCGACGAACTGCCCGAAGGGTGGCAGGGCAAATGCTACGCCTGCCACCGTCTGGCCGAACAGGCTAACGGCAGCTGGTATCTGATGCTCGATGCCGACGTCAAGCTCGGTAGACTGGCGATTCGCGACACGCTGCGTTCCGCGATGAAGAAAAAGGTCGGCCTGCTGACCGGATTTCCGAAGCAGGTGACCGTGACGTGGATGGAGAAGCTGGTCGTGCCGATGATGGAATTCGCCATCTTGTGCCACGTGCCGATTCCGCTCGTGTATCGCGCGCGCAAAAGCATGTTCGTCACGGCGCACGGCGCCTATATGCTGATCAAGCGTTCCGCCTACGAATCCGTCGGCGGCTACGAAGCGGTCAAAAACGAGATGGTGGACGATATCGCGATGGCCCGCGCGGTCAAAAAAGCCGGCTACAAAATGATGCTGGCCGATATGAGCAAACATGCCGAAATGCGGATGTACCACGGCACCCGCGAAGTGTGGGAAGGCTTCAGCAAGAACCTGTTCGCAGGGCTCGGCCGCAATTACGCGCTGCTGCTGTTGCTGCTGGCGTGGTATACGGCGCTGTACGTGCTGCCGCCGATCGCGCTGCTGATCGGGCTATTCGGCGGCAATCCGCATCTGGCGGCGTTCAGCGCTCTGGCGATGCTGATCGGCATGGCTATTAAAGCGGTCTGCGGAGCCAGAGGCGGCCAGCCGGCCTGGCACGGCGTGTTCGTGTTCGCGACGATCGTCTGCACGATCGCGATCGCGCTGTCCAGCGCGTTCGGCAGTCTGAGCGGCAAAGGCTCGGCCTGGAAAGGCCGGCATTACGGGTAAAGAAATCAAGATGCAGCCGCCGAAGCCGCCGGAATTCGCCGCCTAAAGAGCGGGGCTCGGGGGCAAGCTGAAGCGCGTGGGCAAATCGCGCTATCGGTCTGATCGCAGACCGGGCGCGATCGCGGGGCTCCATGCGTTCCGGCGTGCATTCGAGGGCGCAAGCAGTTTGAAGGAGAAGAGGGGAGCGGCCATGACGGAACAAATCAAACGGCCCGGTCCGTCGACCGGAGACCGCAAAAGCGAGCATGTCCGCCTGTGTCTCGAAGAGCAGGTGGCGGGGGTAGGCGTCACGACCGGATTCGAACGGTACGCGTTCCGCCACAACGCGCTGCCGGAAATCGATTTTGAACAGATCGAGCTGGGCACGTCTTTTCTCGGGCGGGCGCTGCGGGCGCCGCTGCTGATCAGCTCGATGACCGGCGGCAGCGCCGGCACGGGCCGGATCAATGAACGTCTGGCCGAAGCGGCGCAGGCGCGCGGCTGGGCGATGGGGCTCGGTTCGGTCCGCGCCGCTGTCGAGCGGGGGGAACTGGCGGAGACGTTCAAAGTCCGGCACAAGGCGCCGGACATTCCGGTTATCGCCAATCTGGGTGCGGTCCAGCTGAACTACGGGTTCGGCGCGGACGAGTGCCGGCGCGCGGTGGACATCGCGGAAGCCGACGCGCTGGTGCTGCACCTGAACAGCCTGCAGGAAGTGTTCCAGCCCGAAGGCAACACGAACTTTGCCGGCCTGCTGCCGAAGATCGCGCGGCTGTGCCGCGATCTGGACGTGCCGGTCGGGGTGAAGGAAGTCGGCTGGGGCATCGACGGCGAGACGGCGGCGCGGCTTGCGGACGCCGGCATCGCGTTTATCGACGCGGCGGGCGCGGGCGGCACGTCGTGGAGCCAGGTCGAGAAGTTCCGCAGCTCGGACGCCATGCGCCGGGCGGCGGCCGAAGCGTTCGCCGGCTGGGGCACCGGCACGGCGGACTGCATCGCGGAGATCCGCCGCGAACTGCCGGACCTGCCGCTGATCGGCAGCGGCGGCCTGACCGGCGGCGTCGACGCGGCCAAAGCGATCGCGCTGGGCGCGGACCTGGCCGGCTTCGGCCGCGCGCTGCTGGGCCCGGCCGTCGATTCGGCCGAAAGCGCGGCGCAGGCCATGGAACAGGCCGAGTTCGAACTGCGCACGGTCATGTTCGGGATCGGCGTCGGCAGCTTGGGGGAACTTCAGGGTACGGAGCGTTTGGTTCGCCGATAGGCGGGCTGGACGCTTTTTTTGTTTGCAAATCAAGCGGGAAGGTTTAGAATAAGTTTAGTATAAGTTCAAAAAAGGTTGTTGAAATAATCAAAAAAGGAAGAGGTGACGTCATGATTTCTCAACAACTCGAAAAACAGCTCAGGGAAATCGCGGAAGGTCCGGCGGAAGCCGCTGCCGAAAAGTTGAAAGCTTTGTTGGACGAACAAGGGAGTACAGCAGGCGGAAAATGGGAAGATTCTATCCATGTTCGGATTTCGCTTGCGGCATCCCCGCGTTTTTCGAACGCGTTTCGGCGCGGCACGCCGATCATCTCCCGCCGCCTTTCGGCGACGGCAAGCGCGCAGAGCCGCTTGTCTCGAAAAGACGTTCGATACGAGCTGCCGCGGGACGAAGCTTATTATACGATCAAGGAAGTGTCCGAACTTTTTCATGTAACGCCACAGGCGGTTCACAAGTGGATTGATGCGGGCAAAATCGAATATGTGTCTCCCGAACAAGGCAGACGCAAAGGCTACCTCATTCCCAAAGCACAATTCAAGCCTAAAACGAATCAAATTGAAGCGTTTTTGGAGCGCCGGACCACGTTGTTTGGCAAAGATAGGCTTGAGTTGGAAAACTCTACTGAAGTGTTTCGGGATGGGGAACACGATTGAAGAAGAGTACGGATGGACAGATGCGGGGCGGGCTTACATGGAAAATCGTTTATTGCATTCGCCCGAAACGCTGGGGCTGCGCGACGAAGATGATTTTCCCATTATGGCGGCCGCTCTTGTTCACGGTATCGACCTTCTTATTACGAATAATATGAAAGACTTCATCGACCCGCTTGGAAAAATTCGTGTCTTAAGTCTGGAATCCGCTGCCGTGTTCGATCATTTTTCGCTGCATTTTCCTTACTCCATCTGGGATGATGCTATCGATTGAACGCTGCATAAAGAGTTCCCCGGCCTCCCGTATCGCTCCCGATGATTTCCTGTTATAATATGCGGTGATGCTTATTTTAAGGGAGTCATCTCCTTCTTTTTTCGTACGGACACGTTATTTTAAGATCAAACTCAGAGGAGTTGTGTATTCATATGGCATTGAAAGCCGGTATCGTAGGACTGCCGAACGTCGGCAAGTCCACGTTGTTCAACGCAATCACGCAGGCGGGCGCGGAGTCCGCCAACTATCCGTTTTGTACGATCGACCCGAACGTCGGGATCGTCGAAGTACCGGACGAGCGCCTCGATAAGCTGACCGAAATGGTCGTGCCGAAGAAGACCGTACCGACGGCATTCGAATTCGTCGATATTGCCGGTCTCGTGCGCGGCGCGAGCAAAGGCGAAGGTCTGGGCAACAAATTCCTGGCGCATATCCGCGAAGTGGACGCGATCGTGCACGTCGTTCGCTGCTTCGTCGACGAGAACATTACGCACGTCGACGGCAAGATCGATCCCGTGAGCGATATCCAGACGATCAACCTGGAGCTGATTCTCGCCGACATCGAGAGCGTCGACAAAAGAATCGAACGCTCCAAGAAGAATCTCAAAGGCGGCAACAAACAGTCCGCGCAGGAAGTCGAAGTGCTGGAGAAGGTCAAGGAAGCGCTGTACAACGACCAACCTGCCCGCAGCATCGACCTGACGGAAGACGAGCTTCAGATCATCCGCGAACTGCATCTGCTGACGCTGAAGCCTGTACTGTACGCGGCCAACGTGGCCGAACACGAGATCGCCGACGTGGCGAACAACGCTTACGTACAGCAGGTACGCGATTTCGCGGCGGCCGAGAATGCGGAAGTCGTTCCGGTCAGCGCAAAAGTCGAAGAAGAAATCGCGGAGCTTGAAGGCGAAGACAAGCAGATGTTCCTCGAAGAACTGGGCATCGAAGAGTCGGGCCTCAACCTGCTGATCAAAGCGGCTTACAAGCTGCTCGGCCTGTACACGTACTTCACGGCCGGCGTGCAGGAAGTGCGCGCCTGGACGATTCGCAGAGGCACCAAGGCGCCGGGCGCCGCAGGCGTGATCCACTCCGACTTCGAACGCGGCTTTATCCGCGCCGAAGTGGTGGGCTACGACGACCTCGTGAACGCGGGTTCGATGAACGGAGCCAAAGAGCGCGGCCAACTGCGCCTCGAAGGCAAAGAATACCTCGTGCAGGACGGCGACGTCATGCATTTCCGTTTCAACGTCTAAAAGCTTTCTTCGCATAAAAAAATCGCCGCCGGCACACGTCGCTTCGGCAGCCCGCATCCGGCCTGCCGAACGCGATCCGCGTTCCGTGCGCCTATAAGCAAGACCCCGATTCCGCCTGGGCGGAATCGGGGTCTTTTTGCTGCGGGAGCGTCGTCAACGCACCGGCTTTCAGCGTAACCGTCGGCCGTCTTGTCGGCCGTTATTGACTCGGCGGGCGATTGTAGCCGCGCTCTCCGTAAGGCCGCAGCTCGGCCAGCCATCTCGATTCCAGTTCGGCGAGCTGCTCCTTGAGCGTCACGTAGACGTTCTCGGACGGTTCCAGCACTTCAAGCACTTCGAATTCGAAAGCGTCCTCGCCGTATTCGTTCCAATCCTGCTGCAGGCCGGAATTGCGGAAGCTGCCGTTGTTCAGCTCGAAGCGCCGTCCGCTGATCGATTTGAGATTGGGCAGCGCGGCGACGTAACATTTGCCGCTGCGCGTGTGGACGATGCGATATACGCCGGCTTCCGGCTTGATTTCTTTGTACATCTGCTGCAGTTCTTTTTTTCGGTTCACGGGAAGATCCTCCTGTTCGGGATTGGGCTCGCGCTTGCGTTCCGCCGTCGGTCGTCCGCCGCGCGTCGTCCAGTAGGCGCTGCCGCCGGGTTCGCGGTCCAGAAAACCGTATTCGATCAGGAAACGGCGCAGGATCGCGTAATCGGCATAGATCGGTTCGAGCTTGGCGTTGACTTCTTTTTCGCTGTACAGGATTCCGTCCCCGAAACGGCGCACGATCTGCCGCAGAACGGCGAGCCGCTGCTTTTCCCGCAGGTCGAACGTCTTCAGCGGGCCGTCCGGACCGTCCGGGAACACGTGGCGCACGATCGCTGCTTCTTCCTCCGCCGTCATGTTGTAGCGATCGTCGACCAGGCGGGCCTGCGGATGCGGATCGATCACGGCCGGCGCCCGCGTATCCTGCTCTTTCAGCAGTTCCATCAGCGCGAGGAAGATCCGGGCCTGCCGCTCTTTTTCCTTGAGGGCGAAGCGGTGGTTGCGAATCGTCGAAGCGCTGCCGATACCGAGTTCATCCTTGATCTGCGTATCGCTTTTGTGCGCATAAAAAAGCCGCAGCAGCGCGTTCTGGTGATCGGTCAGGCCGGTCGCCTTCTTGCCGAGAGCGATCAACGCGCCGAACGGCGAAGCGTGCGACGCTTCGATATGGCGCTGCATGAACTTGCGCGCTTCGTAAAACACGCCGTCTTCCGCATACACGATGCCCGTCTCCGCCGAAGTTCCACAGAACAGGCAGGTCAATATTTCATTTTGTTCGATATAGCCCCGCTTCAGTTCTTCGACCGAAGCGGTCGCCAAGAGATCAGTCCAGCTCATGAATAGACACTTCCTTCTTTTGTTTGCTTGCGCACAGACAAGATGATTTTTATCTATATATAAACACATCACACTTTTGTTTGTCAAAAGCTAAACGATATTGTATTTTGTTTGTTTGGCGGAAAAGCGGATATGCAAAAAGCCCCCTGCCCGCACGAAGGCGGTCAGGAGGCGGGAAGCGCGAGAAGAAGGACAAGCGAAGAACGGCCCGCGAACGGTACCGCTCTCGGCGGTATTCGGAAAAGCTTACTTGTTAAGTGTGTTCATCCCGGATTCCGGATAGCGCAGGCCGGCGGCCGAGCCCTGCGGCGCGGCTTCGTCGATCCGCCGAAGGTCTTCCGCGGTCAGCGAGACGTCCAACGCTCCGACGTTTTCCAGCAGGTATTTGATTTTCTTCGTCCCGGGAATCGGCACGATATCGTCGCCCTGGGCGAGCAGCCAGGATAGCGCGAGCTGGGACGGCGCGCAGTTCTTCTCGCCGGCGATCTGCTTGATCCGCTCGACGAGTTCAAGGTTCCTGGCGAAGTTCTCGCCCTGAAAGCGCGGGGAGTGGCGGCGGAAGTCGTCCGCGGCGAAATCTTCCGGCGATTGGATCTGTCCGGTCAGGAAGCCGCGTCCGAGCGGGCTGTACGGAACGAAGCCGATACCGAGTTCCCGGCAGATCGGCAGAATCCCGTCTTCGACGTCGCGGCTCCAGAGCGAATATTCGGTCTGAAGCGCCGAGATCGGATGGACGGCGTACGCGCGGCGGATCGTCTCCGGCGCCGCTTCGGACAGGCCGAGGTAGCGGACTTTGCCTTCTTCGACGAGCCGGCTCATGGCGCCGACCGTTTCTTCGATCGGCGTATCGGGATCGACCCTGTGCTGGTAATACAGGTCGATCGTCTCCACGCCGAGGCGGCGCAGACTGTTCTCGCACGCTTCGCGCACGTATTCCGGGCGTCCGCTGATGCCGAGGTATTCTCCGTTCGGACCGCGGCGGTTGCCAAATTTGGTAGCGAGCACCACTTGATCCCGGTTTTTTTGCACAAAAGGCCCGATCAGTTCTTCGTTGCGCCCGCTGCCGTACATGTCCGCCGTGTCGTAGAACGTGATGCCGCTCTCCAGCGCCCGGTCCAGCACGCGCCGCGATTCCTGTTCGTCGGTCTCGCCGTAGAATTCGGACATGCCCATGCAGCCCAGGCCGAGCGCCGATACTTCAAGTCCCTGCGTTCCCAGCTTGCGGTTTGCCATTTGCGGAAGCCTCCTCGTCGTTTGCGTTTCACCGCTTAATACCCGATTTCGCCCTGGCTCTAACCGGCTCCGTCGAAAGGGCCACGTCCCGCGCCGCTCGCGGAATTCGGGATATGAAAAAGTGGGAATTCATGCTATAATTATGAGTCGTCACCACAGTCTTGTGTGAACGGCTTTTTGATCTAGACCAAGGGTTCCTATTCTTCTTCAGACAAACACTATTATCGATAAAGAGGTGAACGGCCTTGTTGGATAAATTGCAAGCCCTGGTAGACCGTTACGACAAACTGAGCGAACTGCTGTGCGACCCCGACGTAGCCAGCGACTCCAAGAAGCTGCGCGACTACTCCAAAGAGCAGTCCGATCTGCAGCCGTCGTACGAAGCCTACACCGAATACAAACGAGTCGTCGCAGACCTCGAAGCCGCCAAGGAAATGCAGGGCGAAAAGCTGGACGACGAGATGCGCGAAATGGTCAAAATGGAAATCGACGAACTGTCGACGCGCCGCAACGAGCTGGAAGAGATGATTCGCGTCCTGCTGCTGCCGAAAGATCCGAACGACGAGAAGAACGTCATCGTCGAGATCCGCGGCGCGGCCGGCGGCGACGAAGCGGCGCTGTTCGCGGCGGACCTGTACCGCATGTACAGCCGCTATGCCGACACGCAGGGCTGGAAAGTCGAGCTGATGGACGTGAACGAAAGCGATCTGGGCGGCTTCAAGGAAGTCATCTTCATGATCAACGGACGCGGCGCCTACAGCAAAATGAAATACGAGAGCGGCGCGCACCGCGTCCAGCGGATTCCGGCGACGGAATCGGGCGGCCGTATCCATACGTCGACCTCGACGGTAGCCGTGCTGCCGGAAGTCGAAGCGGTAGACATCATCATCAGCGACAAAGACATCCGCGTCGATACGTTCTGCTCCAGCGGAGCGGGCGGCCAGTCCGTCAACACGACCAAATCGGCCGTGCGCGTCACGCACGTGCCGACCGGCATCGTGGCGACGTGCCAGGACGGCAAATCGCAGAACTCAAACAAGGAAAAAGCGCTTCAGGTGCTTCGCTCGCGGATCTACGACGTGATGCGCCAGGAAGAAGAAGCGAAATATGCCGGCGAACGCAAAAGCAAAGTCGGAACGGGCGACCGCAGCGAACGCATCCGGACCTATAACTTCCCGCAAAGCCGCGTCACCGACCACCGCATCGGCCTGACCATGCACAAGCTCGACCAGATCATGAACGGCGACATCCAGGAGATCGTATCCGCGCTGACGATCGCCGAACAGACCGACCTGATCGACGAAAAGGGAGTTTGATTCTGTTGAACAGGGTACGTTCGGGCCGGGGCGGCTTTCATTTGCGCGAAGGCTTGACGCTCCGGGAAGCCTTTGCGGGGGCTTCTTCTTTTTTGCGGGAACGGGGCGTGGAAGAAGCCGACGACAATACGCGGCTGCTGTTGAAGGAAATATTGGGCCTGTCGGGCGCGCAGTACGTCATGGCGCTGCGCGATCCGTTCCCGTACGAATTCGGGGAACGCTGCGAGAACGCGATTACCCGCAAAGGCGACGGCGAGCCGGCGCAGTACATTTTGGGCGATCAGGAATTTTACGGCTTTACGTTCGAAGTGACGCCGGAAGTGCTTATTCCGCGCCCGGAAACGGAATTGCTCGTCGAAGCGGTGCTGACCCGGGCCAAGGCGCTGTGGCCGCAAGGTTCGCCTGCGGTGCTCGACGTCGGCACGGGCAGCGGCGCGATCGCAATCAGCCTGAAGCTGCTGCGGCCGGAGCTCGTCGTCACGGCGAGCGATATTTCCGAAGGGGCGCTGGGCGTGGCGCAGCGCAACGCCCAGCGGCTGGGCGCGGACGTGGAATTCCGCGAAGGCAGCCTGCTGGAGCCGTTCGCGGGCCGGGCTTTCGATATTCTGGTGTCGAATCCGCCGTACATTCCGGCGGCCGACATCGAGGAACTTCAGCCGGAAGTGCGGGACTTCGAACCGCGCGGCGCGCTGGACGGCGGTCCGGACGGACTGTGGCCGTACCGCGAGATCATGAAGCAGCTCGGCCTGCTGGAGCGCGATCCGAAGCTGATCGCGTTTGAGCTGGGCATGGGCCAGGCGGACGCTGTCGAAGAGATGCTGCGATCGCGCGGCAGCTGGCGTACGATCGAGACCGTGTTCGATCTGGCCGGTATCGGCCGGCACGTGATCGGGATCGCCTGACGCCAGGGACGCCGTCCGGGAGCGGCTGGGCCAAGAGGGCGAGGAACGCGAACGGAATGCTTCCGCCGCGCCTCGCCTTCTTGCTGCCGCCGCAGGGGTCGGCAGGCGGGACTTCGTCCACATGACAAGGGGTTTATTATCGCCTACAATATAGAGAAGAATAGAGAAGACGCATATCCATGCGCCGACAGAGGGAATAACCGGCCTTGAACAGGCTTTTCGGAGGAAACGCAAAGCATGCTGACGAAATGGAAACACACCGATTGGACCCTCGTTATCATCTTGATGATGATGATGGGCATCTGCATTCCCGTCGTGCACAGCGCGGTCTCGAACGGCGACAAGTTCGCGGGGCTGGATACGCAGATGATCTTTTATTACATTCTCGGCTTCGGCGTCGTCTTCCTGATGACGCTGGTCGACTACCGCCTCTACACCAAATATTTCTGGGCGGTCTACGCGCTCGGCATGCTGCTGCTTCTGCTGACGCTGACCCCGCTGGGCCAGACGCAGAACGGCGCGCAGGGCTGGCTGAAGCTCGGCCCGGTCGGCATGCAGCCGGCGGAGCTGTTCAAGCTGGCGCTCGTGATTACGATCGCTTCGCTGCTGGCCCGCAAGAACAAAGACAAACTGGGCTTTTTTGCCGACGTCGTCCCGATCGGGCTCGTCGCGTTTGTCCCGTTCGCGGTCGTCATGGCGCAGAACGATCTGGGCAACGCGCTCAGCTACGTCCTGATCCTGCTCGGCCTGCTGTGGATCGGCAACCTGAAGTTCCTGCACGCGTTCATCATCTTCGTGCTCGGCGCGGGTCTGTTGTTCGGCGGCATCAAAGGGTATGTCACCTACCATGACGAAGTCTCGGACTTCATGACGAATACGCTGGACCGTGCCCACTGGCTCGACCGGATCGATCCGTGGCTGATGCCCGAAGAGGCAAGCCGCGACGCTTCGTGGCAGACCAAGAACGGCAAATACGCGATTGCGGGCGGAGGCATGACCGGGCAGGGCTTCAAGCAGGGCGAAATGGTGCAGAACCCGAACGGGTCGCTCGTGCCGTATACGTATTCGGACTCCATCATCGTCGTGATCGGCGAGGAATTCGGCTTCGTCGGCATCTCGCTGCTGCTCGTCCTGTACTTTATTATGATCCATCGGATGATCGTCATCGCGCTGGAATGCCGGAACCGGGTCGGGTCGTACATTATCGTGGGCATCGTGGCGATGTTCATGTACCAGATTTTCGAAAATATCGGCATGTTTATCGGCCTGATGCCGCTGACGGGAATCACGCTGCCGTTTATCAGCTACGGCGGCACGTCGCTGCTGATCAATATGGCGAGCATCGGCGTCGTTATGAGCATCCGGGCGTGCACGCGGGAAGACGCCGCCAAGGACGAGTTCTCGGACATCAAAGATTCCAAAAACGACGACGGCGGCGGCATGCAGGCCATGCGCGGCGCGCTGTCGAGAATGGGACGTTCGGGCAAAGCGTAAGCGCGAAGTCCGCATGACGTGAACGTGCAAGGCGATCAACGGTTCTGAAATCTACCGACACGCGGCGCCCCAACCGGCCCGGGCGTGTTAACGGGGAGGCTGCGGCAATGCTGGGCAAGATCAAAAACATCGATTGGACGATCATCGTCATTCTGCTGATGTTCGCGGGCATTTCGATTGCGGTCATTCACAGTGCGGTCGTGGACTCGTCCGATGCCAATATCGTCAATTCCGCCACCAAAATGGTTCCGTACTACGTGCTAGGCTTCCTGCTCGTGGTCGCGATGACTTTTTTCAATTACCGTCTGTTGATCAAGTAC
Source organism: Saccharibacillus brassicae (assembly GCF_006542275.1). Taxonomy (NCBI): domain Bacteria; kingdom Bacillati; phylum Bacillota; class Bacilli; order Caryophanales; family Paenibacillaceae; genus Saccharibacillus; species Saccharibacillus brassicae. The sequence goes on along the minus strand of NZ_CP041217.1, from coordinate 2,035,177 downwards.
GCGCCTTATTTGTACGTGTTCGGGATTGGCATGCTGATGCTCGTCTGGTCGCCGCTCGGCGTCGTCATCAACGGAGCGCGCGGCTGGATCAACGTCGGGGTCAGCATCCAGCCGGCCGAAGTGTTCAAGCTCGTCCTCATTATCGGTATCGGCGCTTTTCTCGTCCGCAAACAGCGGGAGAAGCTGCGCTTTTGGAAAGACGTCGTGCCGATCGGGCTGGTCGCGCTCATTCCGTTCATGATCGTCATCGTGCAAAACGACCTCGGCAACGCCCTCTGCTACGCGATCATCGTGGCGGCGCTGCTGTGGATCGGCAACGTGAAGTATACGCATGCGCTGATCTTTATCGTGCTGGCCGGAGGCGGTCTGTACGGAGGGACGACGGCGTATCAGACGTACCATGCGGACATCGTGACTTTTATGGAGAAAAACATGCCGGAGCAGAGTCACTACCTGACGCGTCTCGATCCGATTCTGCTGCCCGACGCGGCCGAAGACAGCTACCATGCCAAAAACGCGCTTGAAGCGATTGCGAGCGGAGGCATGCTGGGCAAAGGGTATATGAACGGCGATCTGTCGAAAAAAGTGCCGTATACGTATGCCGATTCCATCATCACGGTGGTCGGCGAAGAGTTCGGCTTTGTCGGCATGGCGTTTCTGCTGCTGCTGTACTTCATCTTGATTCACCGCATGATCGTGATCGCCCTGGAATGCCGCGACCGCGCCGGTCCGTTCATTATCGTGGGCATCGTGGCGATGTTCCTGTATCAGATTTTCGAAAATGTGGGCATGAACATCGGCATCATGCCGATCACCGGTATCACGCTGCCGTTTATCAGCTACGGAGGCACGTCCCTGCTGATCAATATGGCCAGCATGGGCATCGTTATGAGCATTCACGTGCACAACCAGGAAGTGATCGAGATGGAAGACCGGCTGCAGACCGACCATTTGGACGAAGCCGACAAAAAAGCGGGCCGCAAAGAGCGGGGCTTCAAGCTTCCGTCTTTTGGCGCCAACCGTACGAGAGCTTCGCGCGGGGAAAGCGAATAACGCGTTGCGATCCCGATAAGGGCGAGCCGGAGCGAAAATAAAAGCAAAAATAAAAGCAAGGGCCGTCTCCGAAAGGTGCCGGCTTTTGCCTGTTCGAAACGGTTGATTCAAGCGGAAGAAAGAGGTTAAAACATGAACGCAGGCGTTGAAGGACAAGCATATACACGTATTTGGACCGTCGGGCCGGCCGGGCACGGTTCCACGGGGAACAATTCGGCGCAGGAGCAGGCCAGCATCGCGGAAGCCGCGCAGCTGCTGTCAGACGGAGCCCTGATCGCTTTTCCGACCGAGACCGTGTACGGCCTCGGCGCGGACGCCCGGAACACGGCGGCGGTCGAAGGCATCTTCGCCGCCAAAGGGCGCCCGTCGGACAATCCGCTGATCGTGCATATCGCCGACCGCGCGGAACTGGACGCGCTCGTGCTTGAAGTGACCGCAGCGGACTCGAAGCTGATGGACGCGTTCTGGCCGGGGGCGCTGACGCTCGTCCTGCCGGTACGGCCGGGCGCTTTGTCGCCGAAAGTGACGGCGGGGCTCGACACGGTAGCGGTTCGCATGCCGGACCACGGCATCGCCCTGGCGCTGATCCGAGCGTCGGGCTGTCCGCTCGCGGCGCCCAGCGCGAACCGGTCGGGACGCCCGAGCCCGACTCTCGCGAGCCACGTGCGGGAAGATCTGGACGGCCGGATCGACGGCATCGTCGACGGCGGGCCGGCCGGCGTGGGCGTCGAGTCGACCGTCGTGCGGACGAACGCCGCAGGCGGGGCGACCGTGCTGCGCCCGGGCGGCATCCCGGCCGAGGCACTCGGCCGGGTACTCGGCGCGGAAGTGCGCGCCGTGTCCGCGGCCGAAGGCGCGGACATTGACCCGGCGGCTGCGGCCGGGGAGCGTTCCGCCGCGATGGGGCGGGGCGGCGGCGGCGCGGGCGAAAGCGGCGTAGGGCCGGGCGGAGCTGGCGCTGCCGGGAGCGAAGGCGGCGTAGGGCCGGGTCGGGCCGGCGGCGGGAGCGAAGGCAGTGCGGGCGAAAGCGGCGTAGAGCCGGGCGGAGCTGGAGCTGCCGGGCGCGAAGGCAGCGCGGGGCCGGGCGACACGGGAGCCGAAGCGGCGCTCGGCGCCGGGCCGGCGGACCCGTCTGCGGCCGCTTCCGCTGCCGAAGGCGCGGACGAAGCGCCGCGTTCGCCGGGTATGAAGTACGCGCACTACGCGCCGAGCGGCCGGCTCGAACTGGTGCTCGGCGCCGAAAGCGCGGTCGCGGACAAGATCCGCGAGCTACTCGCCGCCGCGCAGGCCCGCGGCGAGCGGACCGGCGTGCTCGTGTTCGACGAGCATCTGGAGCACGTCCGCGACTTCGCGGACGTCGCGCTGACGCTCGGCAGCCGCAGCGACCTGCGGCAGGCCGCCGCGCGGCTGTACGCGGCGCTGCGGCGTTTCGACGACGAAGGCACGACGTACATGCTGGCCGAAGGCTGCGGCGAGGAAGGGATCGGCGCGGCCGTCATGAACCGCATGGAGAAAGCCGCCGGCGGCCGGATTCACCGACTTTAGATTTAGACGTATGCGCCAAACGGCTTGCACTCGATCGAATTTCATTTTCAGGCAAAGGAGACGGTTCCCATGACACATATTTTATTCGTATGCACGGGCAATACGTGCCGCAGTCCGATGGCCGAAGCGCTGCTGCGGCAGATGGCGCGGCAGCGCGGGGTGACAGTCGAAGTGCGTTCGGCGGGCGTGGCCGCCTCGCGGGGCGTTCCGATCTCCCGTCAGGCCGAAGCGGTGCTGCGCGACCACAGTATCGACGACCGGTTGACTTCTTCTCCGCTCGACGCGGATCTGGTGGAGTGGGCCGATCTTATTCTCACGCTGACCGGTTCGCACAAGAGTCACGTACTGCGCCATTTTCCGCACGCGTTCGAACGCACGTTCACGCTCAAAGAATACGTGGAAGACGATCCCAACGTGTTGGGCGATCTCGAAGAGTTCGACAGCCTGACGGCGTCCGCCGAACTGTCCCGTGCGCTCGGGGAAGCTCCGGAAGCTTCGGCGCGCCAGCGGATGATCGAGCTGCGCCAGCGCATTCCGCAGTTCGATATCTCCGATCCGTTCGGCGGCTCACGCGACGAGTACGAATCGACGGCCGCCGAGATCCGCGCGGCGCTCGACCGCCTGCTCGACAAGCTGCAAAACGAAAGCAGGCCGTAACGCGGCAGCCGCCAACCGGCAATCACCAAATGCTAACTGCTAATCGCCGAACGGACAGCCACCAACTGCTTCCTCCAAAGTTCGAGGCGGTCCAACCCGCTCCGACGCCTCCAACAGTACGCCGACAAATCCTAACGAACCCTCAGCGCGCTATTTGAGGGTTTTTGGCGTTTTTCCGATTTTAACGAATCCTAGTCACGCTATTTGGGCGCAAAACAGGTTTTTGCAGCCGATAACGCCGAATAACAGTCTGACGATTCGTTAGAAATCGAGAAGAGCGAAAAACGACCCTTTAGCGTGCTGACGATTCGTTAGCTTTAGGGAAATCAGGTTTCGCCCCGCCCCTCGGGCCCGCGGCTTCTCGCGCTCTGCCCGCGGCTCCCCCAACGCCCGGCCGCCGCGCTCCCCGCTGCGCCGCCCTTCGCGCTCTCCCTTCCGCGCTTCGCCCGCCCCTCGGACCCGCCGCTCTCTCGCGCTCCCTCTAACGCTCACCCCACTCCCGAACACCCCCGCGCCTCCGGCGTTTTTCGTCCGGGTTTCGCGCAAGTTTAAGTTGATTTTTGCCGGTTGTTGCCTTATGATGAATTTAAATTTACAGATCCGGTGTAACTGGCGACAAATGTGGGTTCAACCACGATGGAGCACCGGAGTTATCGGCCGGTCGCCTGGGCAAAGAGCAGCTTCGCGTTTTTCGCGCGAGGTCGCTCTTTTTGTTTTTTTGCCGGCTTTCCTTTGTTTCCGTTCGGCGTTATGATCGTTAGAGGAACGCCGATATTGCGGCGAACGAGACTCAGCGAAGGAGAGTGGGCAGAATGGAACGTGCAGATCAGATTCAAGAGCAGGCGGAGCAGGCGATCAGGGAACTGGCGCAGACGGCAGGGCTGAAGGCCGGCAAAGTGCTGGTCGTTGGCACGAGCACCAGCGAAGTGGCCGGCCGCCATATCGGGACGTCGGGCGCGCTGGACGTCGCGCAGTCGCTGCTCGCCGGCATCCGCAGCGTGCAGCGGGAGTTCGGCTTCGACGTCGCTTACCAGTGCTGCGAGCACCTCAACCGTGCGCTCGTGCTGGAACGGACAGTGCTCGAACGGTTGAACCTGCGCGAAGTATCGGCGGTGCCGGTACCGAAAGCGGGCGGCTCGATGGCTTCCGCCGCGTACCGCGGCATGGACGAACCGGCGCTGGCCGAGACTATCGAGGCGCATGCCGGAATCGATATCGGGGAGACGCTGATCGGCATGCATCTGCGCCGCGTCGCGGTTCCGCTGCGGCTGTCCGTGCGCCAGATCGGCGAAGCGCGCGTCAATGCCGCTTTGACCCGTCCGCCGCTGATCGGCGGGGAACGGGCGCAATACCGTATCGCGGAAGAAGAAGATTCGACGTTTTGCGAGTAGTCGAATCCGGTCCGGGCAAGTTCGGCGCAGAATTTGCCCGGAAGATTTCCGCAAGTCTGGAGACAGGCTGCGAGACAAGTCCCTATAAGCGCTTCGCCGCGACGCGGCAATGAAGCGAAGTGAGCAAGGTCCGATTTTGTCCGCGTTTGCCCGATTTTTGCCTCATGCGAATACAGACGATATTTTTCAAACCCAGGGAGGAACACGTAAACATGGAGAACTTGAGAAAAAGCGACCCGGCCGTATTGAAAGCAATGGGATTGGAACTGGACCGTCAAAAAGCGAACATCGAACTGATCGCATCCGAGAACATCGTCAGCGAAGCCGTTATCGAAGCGATGGGCTCGGTGCTGACCAATAAATATGCCGAAGGTTATCCGGGCAAACGCTACTATGGCGGCTGCGAGCACGTCGATATCGTCGAAGATCTGGCGCGCGACCGCGCCAAGCAGCTGTTCGGCGCGGAGCACGTCAACGTGCAGCCGCACTCCGGCGCGCAGGCCAATCTGGGCGTATATCTGGCCGCGCTCAAAGCGGGCGATACCGTCCTCGGCATGAATCTGGCCCACGGCGGCCACCTGACGCACGGCAGCCCGGTCAACGCTTCCGGCATCCTGTACAACTTCGTGGCGTACGGCGTACGCGAAGACAACTTCCGCATCGACTACGACGAAGTGCGCAAAGCGGCGTTCAAGCATCGCCCTCGCATGCTCGTAGCCGGCGCCAGCGCTTATCCGCGCACGATCGATTTCGAAGCGATGGCTTCGATCGCGAACGACGTGGGCGCGCTGTTCATGGTCGACATGGCGCATATCGCCGGCCTCGTCGCGGCCGACCTGCATCCGTCGCCGGTGCCGCATGCCCACTTCGTGACGACGACGACGCACAAGACGCTGCGCGGACCGCGCGGCGGCATGATCCTGTGCAAGAAGCCTTGGGCGCAGGCGATCGACAAAGCGATGTTCCCGGGCACGCAGGGCGGACCGCTCATGCACGTGATCGCGTCCAAAGCCGTCGCGTTCGGCGAAGCGCTGGACCCTTCGTTCAAAGTGTACGCGCAGAACGTCATCGACAATGCCCGCGTATTGGCCGAGACTCTGGTCGCGGAAGGCCTGGAGATCGTGTCGGGCGGTACCGACAACCATCTGATGCTGATCGACACGCGCGGCGTGGGCATTACGGGCAAAGAAGCCGAGCACGTGCTCGACTCTGTCGGCATCACGGTTAACAAGAACGCGATTCCTTTCGATACGACGAGCCCGTTCATTACGAGCGGGATCCGCATCGGCACGCCGGCCGCCACTTCGCGCGGTATGGACCAAGACGCGATGAAGTCGATCGGACGTATCATCGCTTCCGTCCTGAAATCGCCAAAAGACGAGACCGTCCTGTCCAAAGCGAGCGCGGAAGTCAAAGAACTGACCGACCGCTTCCCGCTGTACCCGGACCTGCAATACTAGGATTCCGTTTTCCGTTCGTTGTTCGAACGGACCTGCACCGCTGTTCACCCGGCTCTTTCCGAGCCGGGTTTTTTGTCGTTTTCCGCTGCGATTTCCGCTTTTTCCTCGCTGTATCGTTCTTTGCCTTGTGTTCCGTTTCGCTCTCCGCCTCGCTTTTCCTCCCCGTTTTCCGTTCGGCAATCGGCATGAGAGCTGACGGGTATTTACGGATATTGAACCCATATGACGGAAAACGGCCGAAACGGGGTATATAGACAGAGAGCGTTTTTTATCGCTGGATCGCTTACATACTGGAGACAACGAACCAAGGAGGGATTACGTTGAACCGAAAAAAACTTTCGCAGCTGACACAGCAGCTCGTATTCGTGGGACCGACGACGATCTTTTTCGTAATGATCGTCCTCATCCCGTTCCTGCTCGGCATCTATTATTCGATGACGAACTGGAACGGGGTCTCGCAGAATCTGGAATTCGTCGGACTGAACAATTACGTTCACGTCTTTACGGCGGACCCGGAATTCCGCAACGCTTTCTGGTTTACGGTACGCTTCACGGTGGTGGCCGTGCTGGCGACCAACCTGCTCGGCTTTTTCCTCGCGTATTTCCTGACCAAGCCGCTCAAGAGCAAAAACGTGCTGCGGACCGTCTTTTTCATGCCGAACATGATCGGAGGCCTGCTGCTCGGGTTTATTTGGCAGTTCATCTTCGTGCGCGGGTTTGCCGCGATCGGCGAAGCGACGGGCATCGGATTTTTCAACCTTCCGTGGCTGGGCAACGAACCGACCGCTTTCTGGGGCATCGTTATCGTGTTCGTCTGGCAGTACGCCGGCTACCTGATGGTCATCTATATCGCTTCGCTGAGCAACGTCTCCAAAGACGTGCTGGAATCGGCGCAGATCGACGGAGCGAACCGGACGCAGGTGCTGTGGAAAATCATTTTCCCGCTCGTCATGCCGGCCGTTACGGTCTGCCTGTTCCTGACGATCTCGTGGTCGTTCAAAATGTTCGACCTGAACCTGGCCCTGACGAACGGCGGACCGTTCAACGCGACCCGCTCCGTGGCGCTCGACATCTACCGCGAAGCGTTCACGAACAGCCGCCTCGGCCTCGGGACCGCCAAAGCGGTCATCTTCTTCGTCATCGTCGCGATCATTACCGCCATTCAGGTCCGCGCGACCAAAAGCAGGGAGGTTGAAGCGTAATGGAACAAGATTCGAGATACCGGGTGCAGACGCTGATCCTCGAAGTCGTGCTCGTACTGGTCGGCCTGCTGTTCCTCGTGCCGTTTTATTTCCTGCTCTCGAACTCGCTCAAGACGTTCGGCGAGATTCTGTCCGACGCCGCGGCTCTGCCGGGCTCGCTGCAGTGGGCGAACTACAAGGCGGGCTGGGAAGCGATCAACTTCCCGTCCGCGTTCAAAAACTCGCTTATCATCACGGTCGTCAGCAATCTGCTGCTCGTCCTGCTCAGTTCGATGGCCGCTTACCAGATGGTACGCCGTCCTTCGCTGTTCAACCGGATTCTGTTCGGCGTCTTCGTGGCGGCGATGGTCATTCCGTTCCAGTCGATCATGCTTCCGCTGACGGACATCACGAGCCGGTTCGGCCTGAGCGACAGCCTGTGGGGGCTTATCATTTGCTATATCGGGTTCGGCGCGCCGCTGTCGGTGTTCCTGTTCCAGGGCAGCATGAAAGCCATTCCGCTCGAAATCGAACAGGCGGCCCGCGTGGACGGGGCAGGGACGTACGGCGTCTTTTTCCGGATCGTGTACCCGATGATGCGTCCGATGTACGTGACGGTCATTATCTTGAACACGCTCTGGATCTGGAACGATTATCTGCTGCCTTCCCTGATCCTGACGAGCGAAAATTTGCAGACGATTCCGATCGCCACCTACATGCTGTTCGGGCAGTACACGAAGCAGTGGGATTTGGCGCTTCCGGCTCTGGTGCTCGGCATCCTGCCGGTCATCATCTTTTTCCTGGCTATGCAAAAATACATCGTGTCCGGCATCGCGGCCGGCGCCGTGAAAGGGTAAGGGGGACGTATTCGATGTCGATCAAAAAACGCATGCTGCTGCCCGCTCTCGCCCTGGCCTTGACCACCGCGCTTTCCGGGTGTGCGCAGGGTGGAAGTACCGGCGAGGCCGGAACCAAAGTCATCAATATTTATCAGGGCAAAGTCGAGATCTCCGACCAACTGCAGGAGATGAAGCAGCTGTACGAAGAATCTCATCCCGGCGTGACGCTCAATATTCAATCGGTCGGCGGCGGCACGGACTACGCGGCTTCGCTCAAATCCCGCTTTTCCGCCGGCGCCAAGCCCGATATTTTCACGATCAGCGGGTTCCAGGAGCGCGATCTGTGGCTGGAATATCTGGAAGATCTGTCGGATCAACCGTGGGTCGCGAACATGGATCAGGTATCCAAAGACCCGATGAGCGCGGACGGCAAACTGTACGGCTTCCCGCTGAACTACGAAGGGTACGGCTTCCTGTACAACAAAGATATTTTCAAAAAAGCGGGCGTGACCGAAATTCCGAAGACGCTGTCCCAACTGGAAAAAGCGGCCCAAAAAATCGAGAAAGCCGGCTACACGCCGTTCGTAAACGCCTACGCGGAATGGTGGGTGCTCGGCAACCATAACGTCAACGTGCCGTTTGCCCGGCAGAAAGATCCCGAAGCGTTTATGCAGGCGCTCGACGACGGCAACGCGGATATCGTCAACAACGAGGTGTTCGACGGCTGGCTCGACCTGCTCGATTTGACGCTCAAGTACGGCGGCGCCAATCCGCTGACGACGGACTACAATACGCAGATGTCCACATTCGCGAACGGCGAAGCGGCGATGACGCAGCAGGGCAACTGGGTGCAGCCGACGCTCGACGGCATCAATCCCGACTTGAACGTGGGGATGATGCCGATGCCGATCAGCGAGAACGCGGGAGAGAACGACAAGCTGTTCGTCGGCGTGCCGACCTATTGGGTCATCAACAAAGATTCGCCGGTCAAGGAAGAAGCGAAAGAGCTGCTCGACTGGATGGCGGGCACGCCGGAAGGCCAGCAGTTCCTGACCGAGAAGTTCCAGTTTATCCCGGCGTTCACGAACATCGAAGCCGATCCGGAAGACATGGGGCCGCTCGGTACAGATCTGACCACATATATCGACGAAGGCAAAGCGCTCAACTGGTATTTCCAGCAGCTTCCGATCGGAACGCCCCAGGATTACGCCAATCTGATGCAGTCGTATATTGCGGGACGCGACACGCGCGAACAGCTGCAGGAGAACCTTCAGGCTTCCTATGACAATCTCAAAGTACGCTAAATCAGGCAGTAGCCGCGCAGCGCCCCCGGTCGGCATTCCGGTCGGGGGCTTTTTGCGTGCGCAAAAGAACCGGCGCGAAACGGGGGAAAGGAAACGTTTTTGTGTCGGACCGTTCAATGCGGATGCACAAGGGGCTTCGTAATGCTATAATGGACAAGATTTACGGGGCTTTGGGCGCAGCATCAAGCTGTGCCAAGAACCCGGAACGGAATTCGAGACGAATTTCCCGAAAACGGACATCGCCGGTTTTTGCGCGCGTTTGCGGCAGGAACCGGCGATGCCGAACATTGTACGGAGGGACGAACCTTATGAGTAAACTGGTGATCTGCGATCATCCCCTGATCCAGCACAAACTGACTTTTATCCGAGACGTTAACACGAACACGAAAGACTTCCGAGAGCTTGTCGACGAAGTCGCGACGCTGATGGCGTACGAAATCACGCGCGAAATCCCGCTGGAATCCATTCCGGTAGAGACGCCGGTCACGCAGACCGAAGGCAAAGTCATCTCCGGGCGCATGCTCGGCCTCGTGCCGATTCTGCGCGCGGGCCTCGGCATGCTCGACGGCGTGCTGAAGCTGCTTCCGGCCGCCAAAGTCGGCCACGTGGGCCTGTTCCGCGATCCGAATACGCTCCAGCCGGTCGAGTATTACGTGAAGCTGCCGACGGACGTGCAGGAGCGCGAGCTGATCGTTATCGATCCGATGCTGGCGACCGGCGGTTCCGCGATCGCGGCGATCGACGTGCTCAAGAAGCGCGGCTGCACGCAGATCAAGATGATGAACCTGATCGCGGCGCCGGAAGGTGTGAAAGCGGTACAGGACGCGCATCCGGACGTGGACATTTACGTGGCCGCGCTGGACGAGCGCCTCGACGATCACGGTTATATCGTGCCGGGACTCGGCGATGCGGGCGACCGTCTGTACGGAACGAAGTAAACGACGGACGAGCCTGCCCGCTTTGCCGGACCGGTCCGACGATTTTTCGGGAGACAGTTGGCGGCGGGCGGTAAGTTCGGGCGCAGCGGCGCGGGATTTTCCTGTTTTGCCGCTTCTTTTTTATTTTGCCCTGTTTCTTATTTAATGAAGGAATCCATTTGAGCAACCCACGGTTCGGCTTCGGAAATGGCCGGATGCCGGGCGGAAAGCGAGCGAATATACCGATGAAAAAAATTAAAGTCATGACGATTTTCGGCGTTCGGCCGGAAGCGATCAAGATGGCCCCGCTCATTCTTGAGCTGGAGAAGCACCCCGAAGAGATCGAGTCGATCGTCTGCGTCACGGCCCAGCATCGCCAGATGCTCGATCAGGTGCTCGAAGTATTCAAGATTACGCCGGATTACGATCTGGACGTTATGAAAGATCGCCAGACGCTGAACGAAATTTCGATCCGCGTCCTGCAGGGCCTTGAGCCCGTGCTGCGGGAAGTCCAGCCGGACATCGTGCTCGTGCACGGCGACACGCTGACGACGTTCCTGGCCAGCTACGCTTCGTTCATGCAGCAGATCAAAGTCGGTCACGTGGAAGCGGGGCTGCGCACCTGGAACAAGCTGTCGCCTTACCCGGAAGAGATGAACCGCCAACTGACCGGCGTTCTGGCCGACCTGCATTTTGCTCCGACTTCGTGGTCGGGAGGCAACCTGGCCAAAGAGAACAAATCGAAGTCAAGCGTTTATGTCACAGGCAACACGGTCACGGATGTGTTTCAATATACCGTGCAGCCCGATTACAGCCACCCGGTACTCGATTGGGCCAAAGGCAAGCGGCTGATCCTGATGACGGCGCACCGCCGCGAATCGCAGGGCGAACCGCACCGCAACATTTTCCGCGCGGTCAAGCGGATCGCCGACGAATTCGAAGACGTGGCGATCGTGTATCCCGTCCATCCGAGTCCGGCCGTCAAAGAGCCTGCCCACGAAATTCTCGGCAATCATCCGCGCATTTCGCTGATCGATCCGCTCGACGTCGTAGACCTGCACAATTTTTATCCGCATACCCACCTGATCCTGACCGACTCCGGCGGCCTGCAGGAAGAAGCGCCTTCTTTCGGCGTGCCCGTACTCGTCCTGCGCGATACGACGGAACGTCCGGAAGGCATCGAAGCCGGAACGCTGGAACTTGTGGGCACGGAAGAAGAGACGGTGTATGCGCGGACCCAAGCCCTGCTTAGCGACAGCGTTTTGTACGATTCCATGAGCCGGGCTGCCAACCCGTACGGAGACGGCAAAGCGTCGCAGCGTATTGTCAATGCGATTCTGCACAGTTTCGGAGTCAAAACCGAACGGCCGGAAGAATTTCACACAATGGACACAAATGGCCCTGAAGTTGCATTGTGATTGACTAGGTAAACAGTATACAGTATAGCTGTACGGTTGATACGCTTTCAAAAACTTGCCCGTCGCGCTTCGGACGATCGCCCAACGTTTTGCCGGCATGCCGGATTCCGCTTTTTCGCAGGTGAAGACACCTTCTTTCGGGCAGGCCAAAGTCTTGATCGGCAAGGGATTGCGGCACAAAAGGAAAAGTTCGGCGAATTGACAATAACTCTTACTTTTCAGTAAAATGAATGAGGATTATGAGATTGACAAGCGATGGTGAAGCGTATGGCCCCGAACAGAAAAAGCGGCCCCTGGAAAGCGATCGGACTTGTCAGCGCTATCGGTTTCGAGCTTGTTTCGTTTACGCTGCTCGGATTTTTTTTCGGGCGTTGGATCAACGAAAAAACAGGCGGTTCCGGTCTCTGGATCGGACTTGGCGTGTTGGTCGGATTGGCCGTGGGAGCGTTTGGCGTAGTCGTGCTCGTCCGTAAAGTTTTGGAGGGAAGCGATGACTAGCGAATTACCGAAATACATGCGGTGGCTTACACGCGTTACATATACACTCCTGGCGATCGGCGCCTGTTGGATGCTGATCGCTCCCCATCATCACCCGGTGGTATTGGGCATCGTTTTCGGAGCAAGCGTAAGCTGTATGAGCGCGTATTATTTGGGTCACCGGGTTCGTAAGATTACGGACGCGGTGTCGGAAGGAAGAAAGGCTCGGGGCGGTCTGGGCTTTGCCTGGAGAGCGATTGCGGCGATTGCGGCTCTTGTCGTCGCTATCGAATTTCCGCATGAGGTCAATTTGATCGCGCTGATGGCAAGCCTGGTTGCAGCCCCGATTATCCTGCTGATCGTAGGCATTTTGATCACGCACAAGGATACCAAGGCAGAAGCCCTCTACTTTGAGCAAAAGCGGAGGGAGAAAGAGAAACTGGCTGAAGAAAGGGGTGAAAAAAATGCATGAAGCTCCAATAATTATGCTCGGAGGGATGCGCTTCGATCTTTCGATCATCCTGATGTTGATCGTAAGCTGTACGGTCGTGTTCCTGATTGCCAAGCTGGCAACCCGTAACATGTCCGTCGAAAATCCGGGCAAGCTCCAGAACTTCATGGAATGGGTCATCGAATTCGTTCAGAATCAGGTGGCCGGAACGATGGACATGAAGAAAGGCAGACCTTTCGTAACGCTGGCCGTGACGCTGATCATGTTTATCTTCGTCAGCAACATGCTGGGCCTTCCGTTCGGTATCGTAATGCATCCGCACAGCGCGGAAGAAGCGACAATCTTCGGCCAACCGATCATTACCGCCGTGGAAGCGTTCAACTCGGCAGCCGCCGCAGGACAGGAACCGCACGTGGAGATCGCGTTCTGGAAATCGCCTACCGCCGACGTTTCCGTCGCCATGGCGCTGGCCGCGATGATTTTCATCCTGGTCCACTTCCTGGGCATCACGAAAAATACCAAGGCTTATTTCAAGCACTACTTCGAGCCGTATCCGGTATTCTTCCCGATCAACTTGATCGAGCAGTTCTCCAGTCTCCTGACGCACGGCATGCGTCTCTACGGCAATATCTTTGCCGGCGAGGTTCTGATCAGCGTGATCCTGAAGCTGGCAGCCGTCAACGTCGTAGGCATGATCGCTTCCATTCCGCTGATGGCGATCTGGCAAGGATTCAGTATTTTCGTAGGCGCGATCCAGGCTTTCGTCTTTACGATTCTGGCACTGGTCTACATTTCCCAAAAGGTCGAAACGCACGACGAGCATTAGCCTGATTCCACAGGTTCACCGCTTTACGGGTCCAACGCAAGGATAAGGGGTACATAACCGCTGTCCAAGCTGGCTATATAAACAATTATTTTTCTAATACTTAAGGAGGCTTACACAAATGGGTTTGGGAGCTATGGCATTGATTGCCGCTGCAATTGCAGTCGGTTTGGGCGCACTCGGCGCAGGTATTGGTAACGGTCTGATCATCAGCAAAACGGTTGAGGGTATCGCACGTCAGCCGGAAGCAAAATCGACGCTGCAAACGACAATGTTTATCGGTGTCGGTCTGGTCGAAGCACTGCCGATCATCGGCGTGGTCCTGGCGTTCATTTTCTACGCCGCGGCATAACTTAAAACTAGTAGGGCGGGGATGGCACAGCCTCCGCGCCTTCTTTTTGGAATGAGTACTTTTTACGTATTGAAATAAACTTATCTATGTTCCGTTCATTGAACTGGGAAGGAGTGACTCAGATGGATATTGTATGGTCTTCAATATGGATTACGCTGCTCGCGTTTCTGATTCTCTACTGGCTGCTCAGCCGCTATGCAATCGGACCCCTGATGTCCGTCATGGAGAAGCGCCGGGAATTGGTGCTTGGCCAGTTGAACGAGGCATCGGCGACGCGCGAAGAAGCGGCCGCTTACGTGGAACAGCAAAAAGAAGCGCTCCAGCAAGCACGCAAAGACGCTTACGACATCATTGAACAATCGAGACAGACGAGCGGCAAGCAGGCCGATCAACTGATCGCGCAGGCCAAAGAAGAATCCGTGCGCCTGAAAGACGAAGCGCTCCGCGATATCGAGAGCGAGAAGAACAAAGCCATGGCTGCCCTGCGCGGCGAAGTGGGACGCGTCTCCGTACAGATCGCTTCCAAGCTGATCGAAAAAGAGATCGACGAAAAATCGAACGAAGGCCTGGTCGATCAGTATCTGAAAGACGTAGGAACGAAGTCGTGAGCCGCGATACGCGGGTCGCGAAACGTTATGCGCGCGCGCTTTTCGAAGTGACTTTCGCCGAAGGCAAAGTCGCCGAGACTCAGGCCGAGCTGCGTGCCATCGCCGAAGCTTTCGCGTCTGATCCGGCTCTGAACAAGTTCGTGTCTTCGCCCGGCGTATCCGCCGAAGGCAAGCAAAAAGTGCTGAACGGCGCTTTTGCGGGCCGTGTCTCCGCACCGGTCATCCGCACGGTCGAACTGTTGATCGCACGCGGACGGACCCAGCTGTTCGGCGAACTGCGCGAAAGTTACGAACAGATTTCCAATGAAGCGCTCGGCGTGGCCGATGCCACCGTATACAGCGCGTTTCCTTTGACCGAAGAAGAGAAAGCCGCAGCCGTCGAACGTTTCGGCATGCTGACCGGCAAAAAAATTACGATATACAACGTGATAGACAAAAGCGTGCTTGGCGGCGCCAAAGTCGTGATCGGCAATACGCTGTACGACGGAAGCCTGGCGGGCAAGCTTGCCCGTCTCGAAAAGTCTTTCGAAAGACAAGCATAGTGACAGGGGGGAAACCACTTGAGTATCAGACCTGATGAAATCAGCACGCTGATTAAGAGCCAGATTGAACAGTATCAAAACGAAATCGAAGTTGCCGAAGTGGGAACCGTTATTCAAATCGGCGACGGTATCGCCCGCGCGCACGGACTCGATAACGTTATGTCGGGCGAACTGCTTGAATTCTCCAACGGCGTAATGGGCATGGCCCTCAACCTGGAAGAAGACAACGTAGGTATCGTTATCTTGGGTCCTTACACGGACATCCGCGAAGGCGACCAGGTCAAGCGTACGGGACGCATCATGGAAGTTCCGGTCGGCGAAGCGCTGCTCGGACGCGTCGTCAATCCGCTCGGACAGCCTGTCGACGGCAAAGGTCCGATCGATACGACCCATTTCCGCCCTGTAGAAGGATCGGCACCGGGCGTTATCGACCGGAAGTCCGTACATGAACCGATGCAGACCGGTATCAAAGCCATCGACTCGATGGTTCCGATCGGCCGCGGACAGCGCGAACTGATCATCGGCGACCGTCAAACGGGTAAAACGACGATCGCGATCGATACCATCCTTAACCAAAAAGGCAACAACGTGAAGTGCGTGTACGTCGCGATCGGACAGAAACAGTCCACCGTGGCCCAGGTCGTAGAAACGCTGCGTCGTACCGGCGCCCTGGAATACACGATCGTCGTGACGGCTTCCGCTTCGGACCCGGCTCCGCTTCAGTACATCTCGGCTTACGCCGGCTGCGCGATGGGCGAGTACTTCATGTACAAAGGCGAGCACGCGCTCGTCATCTACGATGACTTGTCCAAACAAGCCGCGGCTTACCGCGAATTGTCCCTGCTGCTCCGCCGTCCTCCGGGTCGGGAAGCTTATCCGGGCGACGTCTTCTACCTGCACTCCCGTCTGCTCGAACGCGCAGCCAAGCTGAGCGACGCTCGCGGCGGCGGCTCGCTGACGGCTCTGCCGTTCATCGAAACGCAGGCTTCGGACGTATCGGCATACATCCCGACGAACGTGATCTCGATCACCGACGGACAGATCTTCCTGGAATCGGACCTGTTCTATTCGGGTCAGCGTCCGGCGATCAACGTCGGTATCTCGGTATCCCGGGTCGGCGGCTCCGCGCAGATCAAAGCGATGAAGAAAGTCGCCGGTACACTGCGTCTGGATCTGGCCCAATACCGCGAGCTGCAGGCGTTCTCGCAGTTCGGTTCCGACCTCGACAAATCGACGCTGTCGCGCCTCAACCGCGGCGCGCGCATGATGGAAATCCTCAAACAGGGCGTTAACCAACCGTTGTCGGTCGAACAGCAGGTCGTAAGCTTGTACACGGCCGTAAAAGGCATGCTCGACGATATTCCGGTTGCCGACGTTCGCCGTTTCGAGCGCGAATTCCTCGCTTACATGACGACCGAGCATCAAGCGATTCTCGATTCGATCATCCAAACGAAGGATCTGACTTCCGACAACGAAAAAGCGTTGGTAGCCGCGATCGACCAATTCAAAAAAGGATTTGCGACGACGGCTTAATCGTCCAAGCGCATCTCTTCAACAGAAGCCTTCGGGGCTGCGAATGGGTAAAGCCGCGTCCTTTCCGTAAGGGAAGAGCGGCTTTGCGCATAAGCTCCGCCGGACCGGCTTCGCGACATAGAGACAGACACGATTTTTTTGGAATACATGCTTACGAGGTGACTTTGCTTCGCAAAGTCTTGCAGTAGATGCTTACGAAGTGACTTTGCTTCGCAAAGTCTGGAGGTGAACAAAATGGCAAAAGGAATACGCGAGATCAAGCGTCAGATCAAGAGTACCCAGAACACCCGTCAGATCACCAAGGCGATGGAGATGGTAGCGGCTTCGAAGCTGCGCCGCGCGCAGGAGAAGACCGAAGCGGCTCGTCCGTACTCCGAGAAACTGCGGGAAGTGGTAGCGAGCATCGCTTCCGCCAGTACGGGGATCCGTCATCCGATGCTGGAGAAGCGGGAAGTGCGCAAAACGGCTTATCTCGTCATCACTTCGGACCGCGGCCTGGCCGGCGGTTACAATGCGAATATCCTGCGCCGCGTATCCAACGAACTGCGCGACCGGCATACTTCGCCGGACCAATACGTGCTGTACGTAATCGGACGAAAAGGACGCGACTATTTCCGCAGACGCGGCATCGAGATCGCCGAGACGGTAACGGAATTGTCCGATTCGCCTTCTTTTGCGGATATCAAAGCGGTCGCGGCACGTGCCGTACAGGATTACGAGTTGGGACATACCGACGCGCTGTACTTATGTTATAACCAGTTCGTCAACGCGCTTACCCAGATTCCGCAGGTCGACGCGCTGCTGCCGATGGAGCCGGTCTCCTTCGACGGGGCGACGCAGGCCTACGAATTCGAGCCTTCGGCGGAAGCCGTACTCGGCGAACTGCTGCCGCGTTACGCGGAAACGCTGATCTACAAAGCGGTGCTCGAAGGCAAAGCGAGCGAACTCGGCGCGAAGATGACCGCCATGGGATCCGCGACCAAGAACGCTTCGAAGTTGATCAACGAATATACGCTTACTTACAACCGGGCGCGTCAGGCGGCCATTACCCAGGAAATTACCGAAATCGTGGCGGGCGCGAGTGCCGCACAAAGCTGAAGCTTGTAGGAGGGAAAACCAAGCATGAATACAGGACGCATCATCAGCATCACGGGTCCGGTTGTCGACGTGGAATTCGAACGCGGTCAGCTTCCGGAAATCCTGAATGCGCTCAAGATCCAAAAAGCGACGGAAAACGGCGAAACCATCGAACTGACTCTGGAAGTTTCCAACCATCTGGGCGACAACACGGTGCGCTGCATCGCGATGTCTTCCACCGACGGCTTGACGCGCGGAAGCGTGGTCATCGACACGGGCGCCCCAATTTCCGTGCCGGTCGGCGACATTACGCTGGGACGCGTATTTAACGTTCTCGGCGAGCCGATCGACGAAGCGGGCGAAGTCGTATCCACGATCAAAAACCCGATTCACCGTCAGCCTCCTACGTTCGACGAACTGTCGACGCAGGCGGAAATGCTCGAAACCGGCATCAAGGTTATCGACCTGCTCGCTCCTTACGCAAAAGGCGGCAAAATCGGCCTGTTCGGCGGCGCCGGCGTAGGCAAGACGGTTACGATCCAGGAACTGATCAACAACATTGCACAGGAACACGGCGGTATCTCCGTATTCGCGGGCGTCGGCGAACGCACGCGCGAAGGTAACGACTTGTACCACGAGATGAGAGAATCCGGCGTTATCAGCAAAACGGCCATGGTATTCGGTCAGATGAACGAGCCTCCGGGCGCGCGTTTGCGCGTAGCGTTGACCGGTCTGACGATGGCAGAGTATTTCCGCGATCAGGAAGGCCGCGACGTACTGCTGTTCGTCGACAACATCTTCCGCTTCACCCAAGCCGGTTCGGAAGTATCCGCCCTGCTGGGTCGTATGCCTTCGGCCGTAGGTTACCAGCCTACGCTGGCTACCGAAATGGGTCAGCTGCAGGAACGGATCACTTCGACCAAGACCGGTTCCGTAACGTCGATCCAGGCGATCTACGTACCGGCGGACGATTATACCGACCCGGCTCCGGCGACGACTTTCGCCCACTTGGACGCAACGACCAACCTGGAGCGTAAGATCTCCGAAATGGGTATTTTCCCGGCCGTCGATCCGCTCGCTTCGAGTTCGCGGATTCTGGCTCCGGACGTCGTGGGCGAAGAGCACTACGACGTTGCCCAAGGCGTCAAGCAGCTGCTGGCCCGCTACCGCGAGCTGCAGGACATCATCGCGATCCTCGGTATGGACGAGCTGAGCGAGGACGACAAAGTAATCGTATCGCGTGCACGTAAAATCCAGCGCTTCCTGTCGCAGCCGTTCCACGTTGCCGAAGCCTTCACGGGCCTCAAAGGCCGTTACGTTCCGGTCAAGGAAACGATCCGCAGCTTCCGCGAAATCCTCGACGGCAAGCACGACAATCTGCCGGAAGCGGCATTCCTCTTTGTCGGCACGATCGAAGAAGCCGTCGAGAAAGCGAAAACCCTGTAAGCTGCCAAGCTTTGGGTGAGGAGGGATAGAAGTGAGCACCTTTTTGCTTGAAATCGTTACGCCGGAGCGCCTTATCTACTCCGGCGACGTCAGCCGCATCATCGCCAAAAGCGTCGAAGGCGACATGGGCGTGCTGCCGGGACACATCCCGACAGTCGCTCCGCTTCAGATCGGCGCGCTCACGGTCCAGCATGACGGCAAGCGCTCGCACATTGCCGTGCACGGCGGCTTCCTTGAAGTTCGCCGCGACAAGGTCGTCGTGTTGGCCGAAAGCGCCGAACTGCCGGAGAGCATCGACATCGACCGCGCACGCGCGGCGAGAGAAAGAGCCGAGATGCGTCTCGAAAGCGGAAAAATGCACCAGGACGAAGTCGATTACATGCGTGCGGAGTTTGCGCTCAAACGGGCGCTTACCCGTCTCGACGTAACCAACATGGACATCGTGAACAAATAACGCAAACCGATCTCTCCGGAGATCGGTTTTTTGCATCTTTCGCTTATTTCCCCGGAAATAATTTTCGGCAAAGTCTAATGAAAAAAATCCGTATGCCGATAAATCAAAAAGACCTGTCGGACAAGCCTTTCCCAATGAAACGCTTACACGTTTTAAGCGGGCAAGCAAAACCCAATTAATCGGCTGCGAAGGAAAGTAATGGTCGCTTTTTTGCAAAATTTGTTCGAAATGTGCTGGATTCTTCGGCCACTTCCCCGTATTATAGAGGAGTCCGCAAAAATATCGTTATGCGGATCGGAGCACGACCGGACGAACGAAAGGAGTGAGGGACGATGGGTGAAAACGCCCTGGCATCTTTCTCGCAAACCGGAGTTTTCGGTATTTTGTCCATGGTCATATCGCTGGGCTGTATCCTCTTGTCCTGGTGGGCGCTGCAGAATTTGAAGCTCGATCTGATCATCCGTCATCCGCAGAGCCCGCAGGGGAAAATGCTGCATGTGCTGCTGGCGATAGTGCTCGGGCATTTCGTCGCAAAATTCATGTTGGATTATATCGGATGGTCCCAACTGCTTAGAATGGGATTCTAAAGAACGAAATTGTTTTAAGTCGGAGTGCTTGGGTTAATCACTGATTAGGCCTATTTGCCCTCATGACTCACAAGACGAACCGACCTTCAAGTCGGCATGTGCACAATACCACAAACAAACACACAATTAAACGCAAATTAAACGCGCGGAGGGAATACGTAGATGAGCAAATTTATCGTCCGCGGCGGCAAACGATTGACCGGAACCGTGAAAGTTAGCGGAGCCAAAAATTCGGTGCTTCCTATCATCGCTGCCAGTCTGTTGGGACAAGAAGGAGAGAGCATCATTTCGGATGCGCCTCCTCTTGACGACGTCATGACCATCAATAAAGTTTTGGAATCGCTAGGAGCGGGCATTACATACCAGGATGAAGTCATCCGCGTAGATGCACGAAACCTGACTTCATCTGAAGCGCCTTACGAATGGGTGAGCAAGATGCGCGCCTCCTTCCTCGTAATGGGGCCTTTGCTTGCGCGCTTGGGCTCTACCCGCATCTCGATGCCGGGCGGATGCGCCATCGGTACGCGCCCGATCGACCTGCACCTGAAAGGGTTCGAGGCGATGGGAGCGACTGTCACGCTGGGCGAAGGATACGTCGAAGCGAAAAGCGACGGCAGACTCCGCGGCGCGAAAATCTATCTCGACGTAGCCAGCGTGGGCGCTACCGAGAACATCATGATGGCAGCCACGATGGCTGACGGCACGACGACGATCGAGAACGCGGCGAAAGAGCCGGAAATCGTCGACTTGGCCAACTATCTGAACGCCATGGGCGCGGTTGTTCGCGGCGCCGGTACGGGCACGATCCGGATCGAAGGCGTCGAGAAGCTGATCGGCGCTCCGCACACCGTCATTCCCGACCGGATCGAAGCGGGCACCTACATGGTAGCCGCAGCGATCACGGGCGGCGACGTGTACGTCGAAGGCGCGATTGCCGACCACCTCGGTCCGGTCGTAGCCAAGATGGAAGAGATGGGCGTAACGGTACTGCCGGACGAAAACGGCATTCGCGTTATCGCCGACAAGCCTCTGCGCGCCGTTGACATCAAAACGCTGCCTTACCCGGGCTTCCCGACGGACATGCAGTCGCAGATGATGGCGCTGCTGCTCAGCGCGACCGGAACGAGCGTCGTGACCGAGACGGTGTTCGAGAACCGCTTCATGCACGTCGATCAGTTCAGCCTGATGAACGCCGAGATCAAAGTCGAAGGCCGTTCTTCGTTCGTGACGGGCAACACCAAATTCGTGGGCGCCAAAGTAACGGCGACCGATCTTCGCGCGGGCGCGGCGCTGATCTGTGCCGGCCTCGTAGCGGAAGGCACGACCGAAGTAGGCGGTACGCACCATATCGACCGTGGCTACGTCAACCTGACGGAGAAGCTGGTCGGTCTGGGCGCAGACATCTGGCGCGTTTCGATGCCGGAAGCGGCAGCTGAGACGTCCGCCGCGGCGGAAACGTCCGTGCGTACAGAAACTCCGATGTTTAACGTTCAGCCGACCTGGGCCTAAGCCCGGGAAGACGCGGACACCGTTCCAAAACCCAAGTTCATTCGAACTTGGGTTTTTTGCGCTTCAGAGCGGGATTTCCCTTGAATTTCCGTTGATGTAGAGCCTATAAATATGGTATGTTAAAAGCTGGTAGTTTGCAGGGCGCCGACGGAAGCGCGCAGTAAAAAAAGCCGAATAACAAGGATGCTGGAGGCCGCGAAAAGACATGTTGAGCAAGGATATCGGAATCGACCTGGGCACGGCGAACGTGCTGATTTACGTAAAGGGCAAAGGCGTCGTCATCGATGAGCCGTCGGTTGTGGCAGTGGAGAAAGAGTCGAAACGCGTGCTGGCTGTCGGCGAAGAAGCGCGCCGCATGGTCGGACGCACGCCCGGCAATATCGAAGTGGTGCGGCCGCTGCGCGACGGCGTCATCGCGGACTTCGATATTACGGAAGCGATGCTGCGTTACTTTATTAACAAAGTGGGCGGTCGCAGCTGGTACAGCAATCCGCGGATTTTGATCTGCGCGCCGACCAACATCACCTCCGTCGAGCAAAAAGCGATCCGTGAAGCGGCCCAGCGTACCGGAGCGAAAGACGTTTATCTGGAAGAAGAACCGAAAGCCGCGGCGATCGGAGCCGGCATGGACATTTACCAGCCGAGCGGGAATATGGTCGTCGATATCGGCGGCGGCACGACCGACGTGGCCGTCCTGTCGATGGGCGACATCGTGACGTCCTCCTCGATCAAAGTGGCGGGCGACACGTTCGACGAATCGATTATCCGTTATATCAAAAATAAATATAAGCTGCTGATCGGCGAACGGACGGCGGAAGATCTCAAAATCAATATCGCTTCCGTGCATCCGGACGGACGCCAGGCCGAAGTCGATATCCGCGGACGGGACATGGTAAGCGGCCTGCCGCGCACCGTGTCCGTCACGTCGGCCGAAGTCAAAGAAGCGCTGGACGAGTCGGTCGCTTTGATCGTTAGCGCCGCGAAGTCGGTGCTGGAACGCACTCCGCCGGAACTGTCGGCCGATATCATCGATCGCGGCGTCGTGCTGACGGGCGGGGGAGCCCTGCTGCACGGCCTGAACGACCTGCTGGCCAGCGAACTGCGGGTGCCGGTCTGGATCGCGGAAGACCCGATGCACTGCGTAGTCAAAGGAACGCAGAAGATGCTGGACCATCTCGATCAGACCGCAAAGAAAAAATTCTGATTTTCGCTTAATTATTTTCCGAATCTGCCGATATATATAACACAAGGCCGAGGGGCTTTTTTAAAGGCGCCGACGGCAGGGGAACGGACGGAGACAGCCGGGATTCATACACGAAGGAACAGACCGCATCCGCGATATCGGAAAGGGGAACACATCGAATGCTTAGAGGATTATACACGGCAACCGCAGGCATGATGACGCAGCAGCACAGACACGACACCGTTACGCAGAACATCGCCAACCTGAACACGACGGGGTACAAGCAGGTAGAGAGCGTGGCGCGTTCTTTTCCGGAAGTCATGGTGGCGCTGCAGAACGGTGACGAAGGCCGCGACAACCGCAGCGTGGGCAAGTTGAACACGGGCGTGTTCGCCGAAGAAAGCATTTCGATGATGGTACAGGGCGACGTGACGGAGACGCTGTCTTCGGACGACCTGGCTCTCACTTCCGATATTCAACTGGCCAATCCGCAGGGCGGCAACTTCGTGTTCGACGCTTCCGGCAAAGCGGTTCAGGGGAACGGCGATACGGTCTATAAGCCTCAGGCGTTTTTCAACGTACAGAATCCGCAGGGCGGCGTCAGCTACACGCGTGACGGCGACATGCATCTGGGCGTCGACGGACGTCTCCTGACCTCGATGAACCAGAGCGTGCTCGGACAGGACGGACAGCCGATCGTGCTGGCCGGCACGATGGACGACTACTGGGTACGGGAGAACGGAACCATTTTCAACAAAGCGACAGGGGCGGCTTCGGGCCGCATCGGCATAACGGTCGCGGAACGGCCGAACGAACTGACGCGAGACGGCGAAGGCTTGTTTACGGAGAAGACGCAGGGCGGAGCTTCGCTCCGGGCGGCTACCGACGCCGACCAGTTCGACGTGAAGCAGGGTTACCTGGAGCGCTCGACGGTAGACGCGGCCCAGTCGATGGTCGACATGACCGCCGCGCTGCGTGCATATGAAGCGAACCAGAAGGTCGTGCAGTTCTACGACAAGAGCCTGGAAAAAGCAGTTAACGAAGTCGGAAGAGTCTAACTAAGGGGGCATATTCATGAATAACTCGATGATCGGCGCCGCGGTAACGATGAACGGCCTCCAACGGAAGCTCGACCTCATTTCGGACAATATCGCAAACGTCGATACGGTCGGCTACAAAGCCAAGCAGGGCAGTTTCCAGGACGTCTTGACGCGCGTGCAGCAGCAGGGAGATTCGTTCCAACTGGGCGGACGCCGCACGGATGCCGGATACAACCTCGGCTTCGGCGCGCGAATGAGCGAAGTCACGATCGACCTGACCCAGGGGCCGCTTAAGGAAACGGGCAGCCTTTCGGATCTCGCGATCGAAGGCAACGCCGTATTCGAAGTTCAGGTAAACGGCGAGAAAGCGTGGACGCGCGAAGGCGGATTCCAACTCGCTTCGCTCGGCGACGATGCCCGGAACGTATATCTGATGACGAATCAGGGACACCCGGTCATGGGCACGAACGGACAGCCGATCCGCATCCCGGCCAACTCCAAGCTGCAAGTAGACAGCGACGGCAGCGTCCGGGCGCTGAATCCGAACGGCACGAGCACGGCGGCCGGCCAGATCTCGCTGGCGCGTGTGAATCGTTCGGAAGGACTGGTTCAGACGGAAGGCAACACCTTTGTGCTTGCCGAGGGCGCGAACGAAGCGGAAGTACTCGGCAACGCCGGACAAGCCCAGGTCAGACAAGGTTACGTGGAGCAATCGAACGTCGACCTGACCGCGCAGATGACCGAACTGCTGCAGGTGCAGCGCGCGTATCAGCTGGCCGCTAAGGCGCTGACTTCAAGCGATACGATGGCGACGATCGCCAACGGCATCCGTCAGTAATCGAATCACGTATAACTAAAAGTAATCAACAATAAGTCCGAAGCTCCGGCAGATGCCTGGGGCTTCGGACTTTGCGGCAAGGAGGGGTAGAAGTGGAAAAGGTGATGGACGAGCAGAACGAAGTTCCCGTACGCCGTAAAAGAAAGTTCGGCAGAAAGGCGCTGCGTTTTACTCTTTTCCTGCTTTTTTTCATCGTATGCCTGGCCGGAGGACTGGTGTTCGGCTACGTGTACGTCGGCAAGCAGCCGCTGGAAGAAGCTTTTCAGCCGGAAACGTGGGTGCACGTGTTCGATCTGGTGTTTGCTCCGTAGCAGCGGCGGGGACGCAAGCCTTCGGCACCAAGCGCGAAGTTCGCTCGGGAACGGCGTTTTGGCACGGTCCAATATTTGAAAAAGCCATGCCCTGTCGGGTAAGGCAGAGCCGCTTGTCGGGCCATTCGGCCCGGGGCGGCTTTTTTGATGCCCGGTTTTCCGCGATTTCTTTTTACGTCGGGAAACTGTATAATGATGGGGGAAATTGCCGAAGGGAGTTTTGCTCGTGATTTTGGATTCGCAGCAGATTCAAGAGATTATTCCGCACCGTCCGCCGTTCCTGTTGGTGGACCGGATTCTGGAGGTCGAACCGGGCAAGCGCGCGGTCGGCATCAAAAACGTAACCGTTAACGAACCTTTCTTTGCCGGACATTTTCCGGGTTATCCGGTCATGCCGGGGGTATTAATAGTTGAGGCTCTCGCCCAGGTCGGAAGCGTCGCGATGATGATCGTGGAAGAAAACCGCGGCAAGCTCGGGTTTTTTGCCGGCATCGACGGATTCCGTTTCCGGGGGCAGGTCAAGCCCGGCGATACGCTGCAGCTTGAGGTCGAGATGACCCGCTTCAAAGGGATGATCGGAAAAGGACACGCCGTGGCGAAAGTGGACGGAAAAGTGGTAGCCGAAGGCGACATGATGTTTGCGCTTGCGAACCGCGAATAACCGCACGGTTGCCTCTTCACCCCAACAATCCGGACAGGGAGGTACAAGAATTATGTTGAACGAAAAAACCGCGGCGGTGGTCAGCCAATGGCTGGAAGACCCAAGCATCGACGAAACGACCAAACAAGAGCTGCGCGCGCTGGAATCGCAGCCGGAAGAACTGGAAGATCGCTTTTACCGGGAGCTTGAATTCGGAACGGGCGGACTGCGCGGCGTGATCGGCGCCGGCAGCAACCGCATGAACCGGTATACGGTAGGCAAAGCGACGCAGGGCCTGGCTGAGTACATACTCGAAACGGCGCAGGGCAAAGACGGGCAGCCGTCCGTCATCATCGCGCACGATTCGCGCCATTTCTCGCCTGAATTTTCGCTCGAAGCGGCATTGGTCCTGGCGGCGAACGGAATCGTGGCCAAGCTGTATCCTTCGCTGCGCACGACGCCGCAGCTGTCGTTCTCGGTGCGCCATCTGCAGGCCGACGGCGGCATCATGGTCACGGCGAGCCATAACCCGCCGGAATACAACGGCTACAAAGTGTACAACCATGAAGGCGGACAGCTCGTACCGCATGAAGCGGAACGCGTGATCAGCCTCGTGCAGGGCGTGCAATCGTTCTCCGCAATCAAGCGTATCACCCGCGAAGAAGCGGAAGCGCAGGGTCTGCTGGTCTGGCTCGGCGACGCCGAAGACGAAGCGTTCATCGAGACGGTCGCAAGCCTGTCCCTGAGCCGCGAGCAGTTGGCCGCGGGCCAGGGCAGCGATCTGCAGGTCGTGTTCACTCCGCTGCACGGAACGGGCAATCTGCCGGTACGCCGCGTACTGGAGAAGATCGGCTTCAAGAACGTCGCTGTCGTGCCGGAGCAGGAGCAGCCGGACGGCGACTTCCCGACCGTCAAATCGCCGAACCCGGAAGAACGCGAAGCGTTCACGCTCGCGATGAAGCTCGGGGAACAACTCAATGCCGACATCCTGATCGGCACCGATCCCGACTGCGACCGCGTAGGCGCCGTCGTACGCAACAAGGAAGGCCAATACGTCGTCCTGAGCGGCAACCAATCGGGCGCGATCATGGTCGATTACGTGCTGGGCCGTATGAAAGAAGCGGGTACGCTGCCTAAGAACGGCGCGGTCATCAAAACGATCGTGACCAGCGAGATGGGTGCGGTTATTGCCCGTCATTACGGCGCGGAAGTGCTGAACACGCTGACGGGCTTCAAGTACATCGGCGAGAAAATGAACCAGTTCGAACAAAGCGGGGAGCACACTTTCCTGTTCGGCTACGAAGAAAGCTACGGCTACCTGGCCGGCAACTACGCACGCGACAAGGATGCGGTGCTGGCCTCTATGCTGCTGGCCGAAGCGGCGGCCTACTACAAGACGCAGGGCAAGACGCTGTACGAAGTGCTCGAAGGTTTGTACGAGCAGTTCGGCACATTCGTCGAACGCCTGGAATCGCGGACGATGAAAGGCAAGGACGGACTGGCCAAAATCCAGTCGATCATGTCCGATTGGCGCGAGAACCCGCCGACCGAAGTGGGCGGCGTCAAAGTCGTGCAGACGCTCGATTACGCGCAGGGCATCGACGGCCTGCCGTCGGAGAACGTGCTGAAGTACATGCTGGAGGATGACTCCTGGTTCGTGCTGCGTCCGTCGGGCACCGAGCCGAAGATCAAAGTCTATTTTGCGGTACGCGGCGATTCGCTCGCGGACGCGGAAGAAGCGGTAGGGCGCCTTGTGGCTGCCGTCACCGCGCGCGTGGATGCTTAACTTTAACACTTAAGTCGGCTTGGAACGATTGCTGTACCTACATCGAGACGACCGCGAACCCGCTTGTGCGCGTTCGCGGAAGTTTTTCCGGAATTCCCGAGGATGCCTCTTGCCAAAGCGCGCCGAAGCGGCGCGTTTCGGCAGGGGGCGTCTGACTTATACAACTTGAACAATGCCGGATGCGCAAGTCGTGCCGGCAAGGAGGTATATCGAACTTGAGTCAGAAGTGGCGGCAGTGGAACAAAGCTGCAAGTAAAGTGTTGTGGATCCTGGTGATCCTGGGAATAGTGGCTTCTCTTCCGGTCGCGTACGACCGCATCCGGACAGAAGGCACGTCCAAAAACGTGGAAATGATTTTCGATTACCGGGACCTGATCCAGGTATCGTCGTACCAGGGCAATCCGAACGCTTTTATCAATGAACAGCTCGACGTACTTCAAGAAGCCGGCATTCATACGATGGCCATTTACCAGGCTACGCTGACCGAGCTGTCCAACTCCCGCAGAATTACGGTATACAGCGAGCAGGATGCGGCACGTCTGACCGGCAAAGTGCTGACGGCCAACGAGAACGCTACATATCTGCTGTTTACGGACGCGGAGAGCCAGAGCCGGATCGAACCGATCATCCGCAAAGCGTTCGCCAGTCAGGAGATCGCCGTTGCGGACTGGTCCCTGAACGGACGAAACGGTCTGAAGATCGCGACTCCGCTGCAAAACGCCGTGCTCAAAACGATGGAACCCGACCCGATCTCGATGGAACGATTGGAGCAAAAAGGATTCCATCTGCTGCCGCGTATGGGCAACAGCGCCATTTACGATCAGGAAGCACTGGCTTCGCTGCTCGATCGATTCAAAGCCGCAGGCGTGGACCGCATTTTGTTCGACGGTGAAGAAACGCCGGGCTATGCGGAAGAGCCGGAAGACCGGCATCTGGACGAATTCGCCCAACTGCTGAACGAGCGCGGAATCGGTATCGCCGCGATCGAGAATCTGCGCGGAGCCCAGCGCGGGTTCGAGACGTTGGCAAAAGAGACCAACTATAACGTCGCCCGCCTCTATTCGCTCAGCGGACGCGACTCGGCGCTCGATCCGGACATTCTCGCCGATCGTTTCGCCCTGGCCGCCAAAGACCGCAACATCCGCATGATGTTTATTCATACGGCGGTTCAGACGAACAGCGTCGAAGGCAAAATTACCGACACGATCGAGAATATCGTCGAAAGCCTGGAAGGACCGGAAGGCGCTATCCAGCGCATTCAAAATTACGGTTTCGAAATGGGCACCGCGTCCGCGTTTGACGTGGCCGAAATGGCCGGGCAGAACTATTTCCGCTGGATCGCCATTATCGGAGCGGTCGCTCTGGTCGCGCTGCTGGTCTCCATTTTCGTGCCGCCGCTGACCCTGCTGTCCTTCGTGTTGGGATTGGTCGGAGTCGCCGGACTTTACGTGCTACGTCCGCATGTCATGGAGCAGGCGCTAGCGCTGTTCGCCGCGATCAGCGCGCCGACGATCGCGATGGTCTTCGCCGTTCGCAAAATCGATCGCCTGCATGAGGTTGGGCAGACAATGAGCACCGGCAGGCGGTTGGCGCACAGCATTTTGCTGTTCCTGCGCACGAGCGCAATGTCGCTTATGGCCGTTCCGTTCATCATCGCGCTGCTCCATCACGTTACGTACCAGCTCGTGCTGGACCAGTTCCGCGGAGTCAGCCTGCTGCATTTGGCACCGATCGCGCTGACCGCGTTGTATGTATTGTTTTATCGTAAAAACTCGGCATTCGGCAGCGTGGGCAAAATCATGCGCATGCCGGTTACGATCGCGATGGTCGTCATCGTGGCGATCGCCGGAGTGGCCGGACTTTA
This sequence comes from Saccharibacillus brassicae, assembly GCF_006542275.1. NCBI lineage: Bacteria > Bacillati > Bacillota > Bacilli > Caryophanales > Paenibacillaceae > Saccharibacillus > Saccharibacillus brassicae. The sequence goes on along the minus strand of NZ_CP041217.1, from coordinate 2,005,891 downwards.
CTACCTGTCCCGTACCGGAAACAGCGGCAGCGCAAGCTCCCTGGAGATCGCGTTCCGCAACCTGCTTGAGAATACGGTCGGCGTGCGTCCGCGTACCAAAGAATTCCTGCTGGGCCATCCGATCTTCATTGCCGGTATTTTCGTAGCGCTGAAATATCGTCATGCAATCTACGTGCTTATCATCGCGTCGATCGGCCAGCTGTCGATGGTCGATACATTCGCCCATATTCATACGCCGATTTGGATCTCCCTCGTCCGCGATCTGCTCGGAATCGGCTTCGGCATTATCGTCGGCCTGGTGTTCGTGCTCTTATGGCAAATCATCGAAAGGTGTTGGAAGAAATGGTCTCCGCTGCTCGCAAGATTGTAATATCGGGCTACTACGGATTCCGCAACAGTGGGGACGAGGCGGTGCTCAAGTCGATTCTGACCGCGCTGGAACAGGAAGGGAAACGGATCGGCATCGCATTCGAGCCGATCGTTCTCTCCGGGGATCCTTCCTGGACGTCGGGTATTTACGGCGTCAAGGCGGTGCACCGAATGAATATGAAGGAAGTGCGCCAGGCGATCAAGGAAAGCGACGGACTGATCAGCGGCGGCGGAAGCCTGCTGCAGGACGCGACCAGTGCCAAAACGATTCCTTACTACATCGGCGTGATCCGGCTGGCCCAATGGATCGGCAAGCCGGTGTTCATCTACGCGCAGGGCGTTGGTCCGGTCAGCCGCAAGTTTTTCTACCCGCTGATCCACGGTGCGTTCAAACGCAGCGCTTACGTATCGGTGCGCGATCAGGAATCCGCGCAGCTGCTGCATGCGATGCGGATGGACGGAAGCCGGATCGAAGTGGTGCCGGACCCGGTGATGGGACTGCCGCTGCCCGCGGGCGCGACGTCGAAATTTCCAGCCGAGAAGCCGGGCGACCTGCCGAAGATCGGCATCTCGGTCCGATTCTGGAATCCCGACCGGACCGAACTTGCGGGCATCGCCGACGGCCTGCGCAAATTGGCGGAGAGCCGCAGCGTCCACTTTTGCTTCCTGCCTTTTCACCTGCCGGACGACGAAGCCGCTTCGAATTACGTGATCGAACGGATGGGCGACGTCAAATCGCTCGGTTCGAAGATCACGACGCGTCAGACGGAAGATCCTCAGGCGATGCTGCTTGAAGTCGGCCGCTGTTCGGCGCTTGTCGGCATGCGTCTGCACAGCCTGATCTATGCCGCTTCCCAGCGTATTCCGCTTGCCGGCATTTCGTACGATCCGAAGATCGACAATTTCCTCGGCCGGTTAAAAGTCAAAGCGATCGGCACGAGCGAAGAAGTGCGCCCGGAGCGTCTGGCCGAAGAGCTGGCGCATCTGCTGGACGACGCCGAGAGCTGGAAATCGGACCGCGAGCCGCTGATTGCCGGTCTTCAAAGCGAAGCGGCGCGTCCCGCGCGGGCGATCGCCGAATATTTTGCACAAAAAGGATGAGCGAAACTTATGAGTCAAATCCATCTTGAAGACGGAGTCCGGCAGGTGCCGGTCACTTCGATCCTCGGCGTGAACGTCTCGAAGCTGGGCATGCGCGATACGGTCGACGTGCTGGAACGCGCCGTCGCTTCGGGCAAACCGCATCAGATCATTACGGCGAACCCGATCATGATCATGGCGGCGCTCGAGAGCGAAGACAATATGCGCGCGATGCGCGAAGCCGAACTGATCGTGCCGGACGGCGCGGGCGTCGTGTGGGCAGCCGAAGAATTCGGCGATCCGGTCGCCGAACGCGTCGCCGGATTCGATCTGCTGCACGAGCTGATGAAGCGCGGCGAGCAGTTGGGCTGGACCGCGTACCTGCTGGGAGCGGCGGAGGAAGTGGTTCAGGAAGCGGCAAGCCGGTTACAGAACCAATATCCGAAGGTTCGAATCGTCGGCGTCCGCAACGGATATTTCGGCGAGTCCGAAAATGCCGGCGTGATCGAACACATTCGCCAGGCGAAGCCCGATCTGCTGTTCGTGGCGCGGGACGCCAAGACGCAGGAGCCGTGGATCGCGCGCCATAAGCAGGAATTGGGCGCCGCGGTGATCATGGGCGTGGGCGGAAGTTTCGACGTAATCTCCGGCAAAACGAAGCGCGCTCCGGTGTTCATGCAGAAGCTGCGCCTCGAATGGTTTTACCGGCTGGCGAAGGAACCTTCGCGCCTGCCGCGGATGATGGCGCTGCCCCGGTTTATGCAAACGGTCAAAAAAGCGAAAAAAAGCACGGAATAAGCAGCTTTTTACGCCGAAAATCGCATATTCGTGCTGGCATTCAGCCGCGGGGCGCGGTATAATGATTCCCGGTTGAAACACATTGGAGGTTTGAGACAAACATGTTCATTGTCTATATTCTCGGTTTCGTACTTGCGCTCGGATTGGCTCTCGGTTTGACTCCGCTCGTCAAGCGGTTCGCCATCAAAGTCGGAGCGGTAGACGTGCCGAACGCAAGAAAAGTGCATACGCGCATCATGCCAAGACTCGGCGGACTCGGAATTTTTCTCGCTTTCGTCATCGCGCTGCTTGCCGTTCTGCCCTTCCTTCCGTTCGATTTGTCGCAGCGGGACGGGAACTTTATCAAGGCCTTCCTGACGGCCGGTACGATCATCGTGCTGACCGGTGCCCTGGACGACCGGTTCGACCTGAACGCCAAACTGAAGTTTCTTATTCAGATCGGTGCGGCTTCCGTCGTCGTGTTCGGATTCGGCATCAAAGTGGATTTCGTCAACATACCTTTTATGGATGCATATTCTTCGCTTGAAAACTGGATCGCCATTCCGCTGACCATCTTCTGGATCGTCGGCGTGACGAACGCGGTCAATCTGATCGACGGTCTCGACGGCCTGGCGGCCGGCGTGTCCGGCATCGCGATCGGCACCATCCTCGTGATGGCGCTGATCAACGGCAACCTGCTGGTAGCGATGCTCTGTCTGCTGCTGCTCGGCGGAATCGTCGGTTTCCTGTTCTTCAATTTCCATCCGGCCAAAATCTTTATGGGCGATACCGGCTCTCTTTTCCTCGGATTCAGCCTGGCCATGCTCTCGCTGCTCGGCTTCAAGCAGATCGCCGTCCTGTCCTTCATCACGCCGCTGATCATCATCGGCGTGCCGCTGTCGGATACGTTCTTCGCGATCGTGCGCCGCAAGCTGCAGAAGAAGCCGATCTTCGCCCCGGACAAAGGCCATTTGCACCACTGCCTGCGCGAACTCGGGTTCAGCCACCGCCAGACGGTGCTGATCATTTACGGCATCGCGGCATTCTTCGGCATTCTGGCCGTCATCCAATCCGCTTCCGCCATGTTCGAAGCGAACTGGGTCACGTTCGTCGTCATCTGCGTCATGATGTTCTTCCTGCAGATCGGCGCCGAAGTCATCGGCCTCGTCGGCCAGACCAAGCGTCCCGTGCTGCGATTCCTGGCGCGCTTCAAGGTGAAGCCGGGCGACCGGACGGAACCTTGAGTCATTTTCGCAAGCATCAAGAGCCTTATTCCATCTTTCCAAGATGGGGTAAGGCTTTTTTTATTCATAAATTAAGGGTTTTTTATAACATATTGCAGGGACAGGGCCGATAAAAAAGATAACGACGCGTAGTAAGAGTAAGCAGGAACAGTAAAGCGGGAAATGAGGGAGATCCATTGCGGAATGGCAACAACAACACGACGTTCATTGAACGTACGTCGAAAAGGGGAGCTGTACAAGTGGGTAAACAGGGCATTAAGTCTCTGCTGAGCTTAATGATGGCAGTCGTATTGATTTTCACCCTGCTTCCGGTCTATCCGGCAGCAGCGGCAGGCGGAAGCTTGAAAATCACCAATTTGAGTCCCGATATCAAGGCGCCTACCAACAGCGCCAACGGCAAGATTGACATTATCGGTACGTTTCAGGATGTGAACACGTCGACGATCACTTACGTGATCGAATCGATGGTAGGAGATAAGGTTGTCGGCAGCAGCAGCGGCGGCGACCGTCAACCGGATACGGGAGACAACAAGACGTTCAAGTTTTATCAGGTCAACGTGAAATCGGGACTTAACCGGATTACGGTCAAAGCGACCACCACGACCGGCCAGGAAGTTTCGAACCAGGCTTACGTCACGTTCATCGATGCTCCTAACCTTTCTTCCGTAAAAGTCGGAGCCGAAGATACGCAGGAAAACGTTCCGTTCGTCGTATCCTCGCAGACGCCTTCCATTACGGTAGAAGCTCCGAACGCAGCCGACGTCACGCTGAACGGCAATTCGATGTTCAGCGGCGGAGCCGGCACGTTCTACGCCACGCCGACGTTGACGCAGGGTTCCAACAAGCTGACGTTCGTAGTCAAGTCGGCTACGTCTTCGTACGCGGAGACACGGACACTCGTGTATTACGACGGCAACGCACAGGTATACAATACCAAGATCGGTACGACGGCGATCGAGCCGAATACGACCGTCGAAGGTTCGCCGTCCGGACAGCTGTCCGGCGAAGTCGTCATCGCCATGCCGGCAAGCGGCACGGCACCGAACACGCTGGACGGCAAGATCACGTTTAACAAAATCGTAGACAACACGCCGCAGGTGTATACGAACTTCAATGAAGCCAGCGTTACGCTGACGAAAAAAGATACGGTAGGCACTTCGCTGGTCATCTACAGCTTCCGGACGACCGCCTCCGTGGATGCGCTCGATTCGGGCTCGTATCAACTCGACCTGCGCGTCAACAGCCAACAGCGCGCAACCGTAAACTTCAAAGTGCGCGGAACGAACGATTCTTACATCAAAAGCATTTACCAGCTCTACGGAGTGACGAACGGCGCAAGCAGCATCAGCTCTTACAGCAGTAAAGTTCTTTTCGATGCGGGCACGTCTCCGTATGTTTCCGTTCCTGAACTTCCGCTGTGGATCGCCGTCGATACGGGCAACTCCGCCGCGGTCAATATCAAAGTCGACGGTACGGCGCTGCCGGCCGGCAACTACAAAGCTTTTACCGATTCGAGCGGCACAGGCTATAACGTGTACCAAATCACCAAGCTCCAAAGCGGACGCCAGACTCTGACTTTCGAATACGGAAGCGATTCGGTCTCCGTTCCGATCAACTATCAATCCGCTCCTTATATCCAGGTGACCAACCTGTATAACGAGCAGGTCTTCACGAGCGCCGAAGACGTCAAATCGGTTCAAGGCCGCCTGATTAACTTTACGGCAGCCACCAATACGGTTACGGTCGAATACAGCGGACGGACCAAAACCGTGACGTCTACGGACGGAACGTTCTCGCTCAGCTCCGCGGATTTCCCGCTGACGCTGACGCCGGGCTCCAACACGCTGACGCTGTCGGGTACGACGGACGGCAAAAAAGTCTCGACGACGCTGAATTTGTATCTGATCGAAAACGACAGCATTCAAATCGAAAATTTCCATCCGCTTCCGGTCAATTCCCTGACTCAGGACAATGCACTCTTTATTCCGGGGGAAAAAGACAAGTATACGACGAATGAATTGTCGATGGACGTCGAGTTCGCCATTACGCCTGCCGATACGGCAGACGAAATCATCGTGCGTCTGGACGGCAACAAAAAAGAAACGCGCCTGACTCGCGGAACCGGCACTTCGTGGTCCCAGTCCACGGGCGAACTGAGAGTAAGTTCCAAAGCAGGCACCGTAAACGGGTTTATTATCGAAGATCTGTCCCTTCCGACGACGGGCGACCTGAAAGTAACCGTATTTGTACGCAAAGGAACTTCGACGACATCGAAGACGCTGACGGTAACGCGCGAACTGCGTCCGTACACGATTTTGTCGCCGAAACTGCCTAACGAAAGCGTCATTACGCAAAACTTCCTGGATATCAGTATCCAAGCCGAAGGCGCGACAAGCGTGCTCGTGGGCAAACTGACTCTTGAAAAAGGCGACAAAGACATTTTCCGCGGCCGTCTTACCGGATTGAAAGCGGGCAAAAACACTGTTAAGTTCGTAGTCAATGCCGGAAAGACCAAAACCAACGGAACGTTCGAAGTGAACTACTCGTCCGAAAACGTACAGGGCGCGCAGTACAGCACGACGATGCCTTCCGGCGGCAAGCTCAAACTGTTCAAAGGGGATCTGCAAATTTCCCTGCCAAAAGGAACGCTGCTGAGAGAAATTAACCCGACGCCGGGCAGCCAGTCTCCGACGATCAGCTTGTTCGACAAGCAGGAATTGATCGCGGGAATCGCGAGCCCTCTGGATGGACGCACGCTTAAAATTTACAATCAAGTCAACGTAAACGACGGTCAGGGCGGATACCGCGACGGCCAGTTGAAACTGCTGGAATCCAACGGTACGATGATCAGCCGCATGGTGCCAAAGCCGCACTTCGGTTATGCTTCCAACTTGTACTGGACCGATGCCGGGTACTTCACGTCGACCGCTACAAGCGACGATTACAAAACCGTTCCGGGCAACCAGCCTTACACGACTCCGGGCTTCGAAAGCCGTTCGTCCAAGCAGTGGCTGGAACCGACCCAAACCGGTACGATCACCATCAAGTATGACCCTAAACTGGTCGATGCTTCGGCCGGCAACCTGGGGATCTGGAGATTGAACGGCAACGAATGGATCAACTTGGGCGGTACCGTCAACAAATCCGCTAAAACCGTTACGGCTCCGCTCGACGGATTCGGTTATTACGCCGTACTCGGCCTGCGTTACAGCTACGGCGACGTCATTGCCCAATCCGACCTGCGGGAATCCGTAGAGATGATGATGTCCCGCGGCGTGATGAAAGCCAAAGATGCCAACGAATTCGGCGTCAACGAAGTCATTACGCGCGGCGAGTTCGCGACGATGCTGGTGAGAATGCTGAACATTCCGCTGGATTACGACGAAGACATCACCAAACGTACTTTCGATGACGTGGGTCCCGTGACGAACCAGTACATGGATTATCGCTACATCGAAACGGCCGTACGCAAAGGGATCATTCGGGGTACGGGTCCGAGAGTGTTCATGCCTTACAACACGCTCAGCCGCGAAGATGCCACGATGATGATCGCCAGAGCGATGAACCTGAAGCTTACGGATAACACCAAAGCCAAAGCCGGTCTCGAAAAAGCGTTTACCGACGCCACGACCATCAATGCCAGCTACGCAGGCGCCGTTCTCGCGGTGACCAAAGGCAAGTATATGGAAGGCAAGGCCAACAAACTCGAAGAAGGCCAGAAGAAGGCGACGTACCGCTTCGATCCGAAAGCGACGTTCACGCGTGCCGAAGCTGCCGACATCGCAGTCAAGGTTATGAAGAAAATGAAGTCTCTGTAAGCTTGCAAGAATGATTTCGATTTAACGCAACTAAACTGAAGCATGGAGCGTCTCTATATTTTGGAGGCGCTTCTTGCTTTTTCTATGTCTGTACGCTTGAAAGATTGTCTAAAACCGTTTTTGTAATTTAAAGCAGTTTACGTTAAAATAACGAATAACAATACTTACTGCGAAGGTGGAAAACGTAGCGATGAAACCGATTAAGTCGAAAGCCCAGATCGATTACATGAAAGCCAAAACAAAGTTCGAGGAACGTTCCAAGGTATTGGAAGCACGTGTAGCCGAAGAACAGAAGACCGAAGAGGTTGAACAGGAACTGATGGAGAAGCTGGTCATCGAGACCGGATTCCACGACGCGTTCAACGAATTGGCAGAAGCCGAGAACGAGCTGATCTCGTGGTCGCATGCCACGATCAAGCACGACAAGACGTACAAGGACAACAAGAAGCCGATCGACGAAATGTACGAGAAGCTCGATGTCGATCCTCAGATGCGCGCCCGTATCATCCAGCTGGCTCTGCGTATTCGTTAAAAGCGGCTGCGTCCGGAGTTTGTAACCTTCTATAATAGAAGAACAAGATAGAAGAACACAAAAAGCGTCGATTCCCGGCGCTTTTTGTGTTTATAAAGATAAAAAGCGGTTTAAGTAAATGAGTGGACATCTCTCATAATGAGGAAAAGCGCTAGAAGTTACAGACATTTTAGAAAAACGAAAAAAACTTTTAAAATGCCGCAACTTTATTGTAACCTTCAGCGTCTAATCTATTGAGTGTCAAAACAAGACGCCTTTAGCTCCTGATTTTCCAAAGATTGGCCTTAAATCCGTAAAGTTGTGAGCGCTTGTGCGAAAATGGACTTTACGGCGGTTAGCGACCAATGTATAATACGGGAAGCGGGACTGGGTATCCTTTGTCTTTGCACTTACTTAACTACCGGTTTCAAGTTTCTGTGATACCCGTCACAGACCTTATTTATACTTATTTACCTGCTCTACTCTGGAAAGGGGGTGCAATCAGCGATTGGTAACATGAGCGAATGCGAACCGACTACAGACAAAAAAAACACAGCTTTACTCCAAGGAGGAGAACAAACAAGTATGAAGAAAATTGTATCCCTGGCCCTTTCTACGGCTATGGCTCTCTCGATGTTCGCTTCGGTAACATCGGCAGCAACGCTTACTACGCAAGAAAAGTATAACGCACTGGTTACTCAAGGTATCTTCGCCGGCTACCCAGACGGCAACGCTTACCTCGACAAAGACATGACTCGCGCTGAATTCGCGAAAGTAGTAGCTCTGCTGACTGGTCTGGAAACTTCGACTACTGGCACGAACTCCTACCAGGATCAAAACTATGCGAACGCTTGGTACAAGCCTTTCGTTGAAGCCGTAACGAAAGCCGGCTACATGCAAGGTACAACAACTGGAACTAAAAAACTGTTCAACCCGAACGGTAAAGTAACAGTTCAAGAAATGGCAGCTACACTGGTACGCGCAGCTAAGCTCGAAGTTCCAACTACGGGCATCAACAATAGCGCATCGGCTTGGGCCAAAGGCGAAGTACAAGCTGCAATCAACGCTGGCCTGATCAGCGGAACGTCGAACTTCACGGCAGCAGCAACACGCGGCCTGCTGGTTGACACAGCTTACTCGTACCAAACTGCAGTCGTTAAACCGGCTGTAACTTCGTACGAAGTAACAGACAACGGCGCAACTGTAGTGTTCACGCTGGCTAACGGTGAAAAAGTAACAGTTAAACCTACAACGGCTCTTAAGCCTAACGTAGCTACAACTGTAACATTCACTTACGACGGCAAAGATTACAGCGAAAGCGTAACTTGGAAAGTAACGGACGCTACTAAGGTTGACAGCGCTGCTGCAAGCAACCTGAAGCAAGTAACTGTAATGTTCGACGGACAAGTGGACAAGGTTTCCGCAGAAAACGTCAACAACTACAGCATCCCGGACGTAACGATCGAAAGCGCTATGCTGTCGGCCGACAACCGTTCGGTTACCCTGCTGCTGGCTGACACAGCCAACAACATGCTTACTAACAACCGTCAAACTTCGGTTAAAGTTAGCAACGTGAAGCAAAACACTGGAGCGACTGTAATCTCCGGCACTGTAAACTTCACACCTTCGGACGTAGCAGTTCCAACAATCACTGAAGTTAACGCTCTGGGCACTGGCGCAGTAGAAGTTATGTTCAGCGAGCCAGTTGTAGCTAGCTCCATCACAGTTGCCGGCATCAACATCGACGGCCGCGCAGTAGCTGCAAACTTCAACTACGACTACGACAGAAACTCGGTTGTGATCGAGACTCCTCTGACAGTAGGCGAGCACACAATCAGCCTGTCGGGCGTACGCGATTACTCGGGTCTGGTAATGGCTCCGGTACAACGTACATTCACAGTAGTTGCGGACACGACTGCTCCTACGATCGCTTCGACAACTTCGAACGATCTGCGTGAAGTGACTGTAACATTCAGTGAGCCAGTTCGCAGCATTGCAAGCGCACGCGCTAACAATGTATCGACTCCAGCAAACGTTGAACTGTCCGGCAGAACGGCTAAACTGACGTTCTCCAGCAACCTGAGCTTCTCCGCTAACACGATTACGCTGACTGGCGTAACGGATTACAGCGGCAACGCTGCTCAAACGCTGACAGCTACAGTAACGCCTACACTGGATCTGACTGCTCCTACCGTACTGGGTACTAGCGTTGGTACAGCAAACGGCAACTACTATGTAGACGTTCAGTTCAGCAAAGCTGTAAACGTTGCTGGAACCGAAGCGGGTTCGGCTCTGAACCGTAACAACTACACGCTGAGAAGCACAAGCGGCGCAGTTGTAACGAGCGCAGGTCTGACTAGCGAAGGACATCCGGTTGTAGCTCCTGCAACACAAGGAACGAACAACCGTACCGTTCGCATCACGTTGGGTCCTACAACGGCTCTGACAGCAACTAGCTACACGCTGGAAGTAGCAGGCGTACGTGACGTGACAACGGCTCAGAACATTCTGACTCCGTACAGCGCACAAATCAACCTGACTCAAGCGGCTGCTGCTACCCTGGAACGCACTTGGGTTAGCGGATCGTGGGTATATGTTCAATTCTCCGGTCAAATCGCAACTAGCGGAACAGGGAACGCTTTGGAAGCAAACAAATACCGTCTGGCTAGAGCACTTCAAAACGGTACAGCAGCTGGAACTACTATTCTGACTGATCGCAATGCAGATGTAGAACCAGTAGGTGCAAACACAGTGCGCATCTACGCTAGAAACTTCTTGAACAATTCTGGTTCTGCTACAATTCTGGAAGGACAAGAATTGGTAGCAAGTTATGTAGGTAACACTTCCGGAAACTTCTTCACGACTCCGAACACTGAAGGCCGAGTTGAAGCAAGAAAAACTATTACTAATGCACGTGAATCGATCGGCGCTAACGGAACTCCAAGCGTAGGCAACGATCGCACAGTTGCAGTAACATTTGATGCTCCAGTATCCGGAGCAACAACAAATAATGTTACATTCAACTATGTAAATGCTGCAGGTGTAGAAGCGGTTGCGACTCCTTCTAACGTTGTTGCATCGAACAGCAACAAAACAGTAACGGTTACACTGCCAGATACTGTACCAGCTGATTTCACTAATGGCAGATTGGTATTCAGCACATTGAATGACCAGTTTGGCAACTCGGCTGCTCAAACTGTTCGTGTAACAAATGCAATCAGACCAGTTGGAACAGCAGCAACTGTTACAGCTCGCACTTACGCTAATTCGACAGATACCCTTACAGTACAAATCCCAGTTACAAGAGGCGTATATGTAAACGGTGGTGCTGAATCTGCTGCAAGATTGTTCACGCTCAACCTGGGTACGAACACTCCTGTAAAAGCAACAAGCGTTACTACAGCTAATAATGCTGTTGCAAGCAACACTTTGACAGTAATTTTCAACGTTCGTGATGCCGGCGCAGCTAGCGCTTCCGCAATCATTTCGTTCGATGGAACTGCTAACGCTACAACTAAGCAAATTGGCACATCTTCGGTCGTAAACGCAGATGACAATGCAGCTCTTGCTACCTTCAGCGTTAACGCTACTGTACCAGCACGTCAACAATAATTTCCTAATCTGATTTAATTCTCAATCAGACAAAGTTACGGAAAAACACCCCGGGACGCCGGGGTGTTTTTTTGTTTTATTTGACACCCCATCCCAAATCCGCTACCATTACAACCGAGGATGGAATCATTAACCTTTTCCCGATTGGGAAAGGTTCGTTTTTTGTATACGGGAAATTTTAAGGTGGAATTCAAGGAGGTACACGCTTATGTCGCTTCAAGGACGGCGTTTATTTACGTCTGAATCCGTAACGGAAGGTCATCCGGACAAGATCTGCGATCAGATCTCCGATGCGGTTTTGGATGCGTTTTTGGTTAATGATCCGAATGCCCGGGTAGCTTGCGAAGTCGCTGTTGCGACGGGACTGGTACTCGTCATCGGCGAGATCAGCACGAAATCGGAATACGTGGACATTCCGGCCATCGTGCGTAACACGATCAAGGAAATCGGGTATACCCGTGCCAAATACGGGTTCGATTACAATACGTGCGCGGTGCTGACTTCGCTTAACGAACAGTCGGCTGACATTGCGCAGGGCGTCAATTCGGCGCTGGAGACACGCGATCCCGAGCAAATGAAGCTTGAAACGGAAAACATCGGTGCCGGCGACCAGGGACTCATGTTCGGCTTCGCGTCGAATGAGACGCCGGAACTGATGCCGCTTCCGATCGCGCTGTCGCATCGCATTGCTCGCCGCTTGGCGGAAGTTCGCAAGAACGGAACGCTCGAATACCTGCGGCCCGACGGCAAAACGCAGGTGACGATCGAATATGACGGCGATACGCCGGTTCGTGTCGATGCGATTGTCGTCTCCACGCAGCATGCCGAAGAAATCACGTTGGAGCAAATTCAGCGCGATATCAAAGAACATGTTATTCTGCCGGTTGTACCGGCCGAACTGCTGGACGACGCCACCCAATACTTCATCAATCCGACCGGGCGTTTCGTGATCGGAGGCCCGCAGGGAGACGCAGGACTGACGGGACGTAAGATCATCGTCGATACGTACGGCGGTTATGCACGCCACGGCGGCGGCGCTTTCTCGGGCAAAGATCCGACCAAAGTCGACCGTTCCGCGGCTTATGCGGCCCGTTACGTAGCCAAGAACCTGGTAGCCGCCGGGTTGGCCGACAAATGCGAGATTCAGCTGGCGTATGCGATCGGCGTAGCCAACCCGGTTTCGATCAGTATCGATACGTACGGAACCGGTACGGTCAGCGAAGAGACGCTTGTGAAGCTTGTGCGCAAGAACTTCGATCTGCGCCCGACTGGCATCATTCGCATGCTGGATCTGCGCCGCCCGCTGTACAAGCAAACGGCAGCCTACGGCCACTTCGGACGTACGGACATCGATCTGCCTTGGGAACGTACGGACAAAGCGGAAGATCTCAAAAGCCAGGCAGGCGTCTCTTAAAGGTTCGTTTTCCTGTTCGTTTACAGCGGTCATTACGTGAAAAAGGGTCTCCTTCGGGAGGCCCTTTTTGCGCTGCATCCCTCCACGTCCGCGGGCTGCTTGGCTAATCATTTTCTTGCTCTCTTCCGATATAGAAAAAGACGGTCTGTTACGGATTTCGGAAGGAGAGATGTACGAATGAAAAATAAAATCGCATTGGCCATGGCTTCCTTGATGATGATCAATCTGCTTGCGCCCGCCGCATGGGAAACGATGGGTGGAGCGCAAAGCTCGAATATCGCGGCCGCTGCCGAGGCGGAAGCGACCGCTTCCGTTCAAGTGTATTCGCCCGCCGTCAAAGCGCCCAACGTGTCTTTGACACCCGGGTTTTTGCTGACTTTTGATCGTGCGGTCAAGTTGGCCGAAGGGGCAGCGGACAAAACTTTCGTGTTGAAAAAACAAAGCGATAACACGACGGTACGCACAATCAGAGGCAGAGAACTTCAATTTCAAACCGAAGGGACTCAAGTGGTGCTTCCAAGCGATCAGCTCAAGCTTGAGCCCAACACCGGCTACTATATTTTGGCCGATGCGGGCATACTGTCTCCGGTTCTGAAAGATACGGAGATTCAGCAGGGCGTTTCCGCCAAAGTCTGGACGGGCATTACGAGCGCAATCACCTGGACGTTCAAAACGGGGGCGGAAGCCGATACGACCGATCCCGAATTGACCGCAACGAGCCCGTCGAACGACGAGATCGGAGTGAAAAGCGGCTTCAAAATGGGGTTGGCTTTTTCGGAAGCCGTTGCCGCGGCAGAAGGCGATATTGTCTTGACGCAAGAAGATCCGGCGCTGCCGGATAACAAAGCGATTCTTAAAATTCCCGTTCTCTCGGAAAAGGTAAGCGGATTGGGTACGGCTAACGTATCGATCAAACCGGATGCGGAATTTTTGAAGCCCGGCGTTCGATATCGGGCGCATGTCGATGCCAACGTGTTTGCGGACATGTCGGGACGATTCTACGCCAAGGCGATCGACTGGACGTTCCGAACCGAGTCGGCGAACAACGTGGCACCGACGATTTTAACGCAAAATCCGCAGAACGGCTTGTCGGGAGCAGGGACGGACGGAACGTTGTCGATTCGGTTCAGCGAGCCGGTCGTACCGAATAAAGGGACCGAAGCTTTGCCAAACAAAGGCGGCGTCTCGATTTATCGGCTGAACGACGGTAAACTCATTCAGACGCTGACGCCAAGCGAATTCAAAATGGACAGCGAGACGGGTGCGCAGGCGTCCGCTTCTTACAAAGGACTGGAACGCGGCACGACTTATTATGTACTGGCCGATGCCGACCTGTTCCGCGATTTGGACGGCACGCCGTTCGCCGGCATTCCGACTTCCCGGACGTGGACGTTTACGACGACGGGAGACGCTTTGGCTTTGTCCGCAATGACTCCTCAGACCGGGACGACAGGCGTGACGGCCGGCTCCAACCTGCAGCTGACGTTCAGCCGTAACGTGTATCCGAACAGCGGCACGGGAAGCCTTCGAATCGTCAGAAACGACGGAGTCACGGATACCGTGACGCTGGGCTCCGGACGCATTACCGGCGGCGGAACGAAGACGATGACCATTACGCCGGCGACGCCGCTTGTGAGCGGGTATACGTATACGGTGGAAGTTCCGGCCGGCCTGTTCGGAGATTCGGAAGGCAACGTCTATCCGAAAGCCGGACAGCCTCTGACTTGGAGCTTTTCGACGATGGCGGATACGGGACTGCTGCAAATGTCCAGCCTGTATCCGACCGATCGCAGTACGAGCGTCCCTACCGATGCCAAGCCGACTATCCGCTTCAACCGAAACGTGGCTTTGAGCGGCACGGGGATTACGTTGTATCGCAGCGGAGGAGCGAAGGTCGAAGCGGAAGCTGTCGTCAATCCCGCCAACGCGGCGGAAGTCATCCTCACGCCCAAAGAGAAACTTGCGCCGGGAACGTTCTATTACGTCGACTTGGAAAATGGTGCGGTCAGAGATCGGGTGAATACCGGGATTGCTTTTGCCGGGATCAAAGGGAGCACGTCGTGGAGCTTCCAGACGTCTTCTTCCGACAGCACGCTGCCGGTCATCCAAAGTGCCAAAATGGACAGCCCTACATTGATTCGTCTCGCCTACAACAAGTCGCTGAACGTGTCGCAGACGCCTCTGCTGGCCAGTTACACCGTATGGGTGAACGGAGAGAAGCGTGTGCCGGGCAGCGCGTATATTAGCGGAGACAGCGTGTATATCCGTTTGGATACGGGAATTGCGGTCGGCCAGGACGTGAAAGTGTCTTACGATCCCGGAGTCCGTCCGCTGATCGATTATAACGCGAACGCGGCCGCTTCCCTGTCTTCTTACGCGGTAACGAACGGGATCGACAGCGCCATGCCTAAGCCAAAAGAAGGCAACGTATACGGCAGCATGATTACGTTGATTTTCGAGAACGGCGTTAAAGCGCCTACGTCGCAAGCCGCAAGGCAGTTTACGGTAACGGCAGGCGGACGCAGCTATGAGGTTCGTTCGCTCAGCAGCAGTGCCCAGGCGCTTCTGCTGTATCTGGATGCGGCAGTGCCGGACGGAGCCGTCGTAAAAGTGAACTACACGCCTGCCGGATATCCGCTGCAGGACGTGCTGGGTCAAAATATCTCCGCCTTTTCCGACTTCAGCATTCGAAACCTGATGGATACCCGTCCGCCGGAGTTCGTGAATGCGGAACTTGCCGGCACGGAGTTGGTCCTGAATTACAACGAGACGCTCAGAACGGACGCGCTGCCGACCAACAGCCAATTTTCGGTACTGTCGGGCGGCAACCCGGTATATGTGAACGGAGTCAAAGTTACGGGCAGCCAGGTTCGCTTGACGCTTGCTTCTTCCTTGATCGCAAACGGAAATATCACGGTATCGTATGTTCCGGGGACGTTGAAGCTGGCCGACCTTAACGCCAACGCCGCCGGTTACCTGAATCTCCAACCGGTCGATGCGGCTTCCGGCACCAGCGGAATTCGTACGGCGAGCGGGAATGCGGGACAGGTCGCGGTAACGTTCACCGGTTCCCTGCTTACGCCGGCAGAAGCGGCTTACAAGCAGTTTTCGGTTACGGCGGACAACAACGCACTGGAAGTGACTTCGGCTTCGTTCGCGGGCAGCACCCTGACGCTCAAACTCGGAACCGAATTAAAAGCCGGGCAAGTCGTTATGTTGTCCTATATGCCGGGCGGAACACCGCTCAAGAACGTATCGGGAACACCGGTCATCGGCTTCAACCGCATGCCGGTACAAAACGTCACCGGAACGACGAAGGCGACAGATCCGGCGACTACGCCCGCAGCGGACGGATCGATTCTACCGGCATCCGAATTCGGCAAGGAAATGACGATTCTTGCGCGCTCTGCGGCCGTTTCGTCCGATGCGACTTCGGCGCTCAATACGAATACGCACCGGTATACGCTTAATGCGGCCGAGCTGCAAAAAGCGTTGGATGCCGCTTTTGCGCGCAGCTCCAAAAACGGCGCCGTCGTTTTTGAAGTACCCGACGCGGAAACGGCCGGAGTCGTCGCGATTCCGATCCAGCCATTGAAAGACGCTTACGCCAAACACGATGGCCTGTCGTTTACGGTTCGGCACAAAGACATCGCCTACGAACTGCCGCTGGCTTCGCTGGCCGGCGTATCCGGCGGAAGCGATGCACAGCTGAACGTACAGCTTGAGACGGTGCCTGCGGCCTCGCTCGGTCGCACCATCACCATGCTGAGCGATGCGGACGCGCAAATGCTGACCGGTCCCGTCGATATTCGAACTTCCGTCAGTCCGTCGGGCAGTGCCCAATCTTCCGGCCAAAACGTTGACCTGCTGGGCACGTACCGGCTGAAGCTGAACGTGAACGCTCCGGCCTCGCGGACGTCCGTCGTCTATTTCGACGGCACGTCGACCTCCCCGTCTTTTGTGCCGACCAAAACGAATGCACAATCCGCGGGCATGCTGTTGACCGGGGATTTCACGGGCGGACGTACGCTGATTCCGGTCAATTCGACCCGCACGGTCAGCGGAGCAGCCGGACATTGGTCGCAGGACACGGTTAACGAACTGGGCGCCAAATATGTGCTGAGTCCGACTTTGTTCAATGCGTTCGCTCCAAAAGCCAACATGACGCGCGGCGAGTTTGCCGAACTCATCTCGCGCGGCTTCGGATTAAGTTCCGACGCCGCGGCTGCGGCCGCTTTTAGCGATATCGGATACAGCAAAGTGCCGATCGGATCGATCGGTGCCGCCGTCAAGGCAGGCATCATTAACGGAAATACCGACGGTACGTTCCGACCGAATGATTCGATCACGCGCGAGCAGATGGCGATCATGATGGTCCGGGCGTTGAATTATACGGGAACCGAGCTGACGCTTGACGGCAGCGCAAGCCAGGTATTGTCCTCTTTCAAAGACAAAGCCAAGATCAAATTCGTTGACGAAGCCGCCAAAGCGGTACAAGCCGGCGTCATTCAAGGAGCGAGCGGCGGTAAATTTAATCCGCAGGGCAGCGCGACCAAAGCGGAAGCGGCGACGATGCTGCAGCGCGTTCTCCAAAAATCGGGATATTTGAACTAAATTCCTGCCTAAATCAAAAGTCCCAAGCATTTTCTTCTTCTTCAACCAAACTTTATACACGTGTAAACAAAAGCGATCATTTCTTCGGATTATTTGAGGAAATGATCGCTTTTTCTCTTTTCATTTTGCTGAAGTAAGGTAAAATTAGTTATTGTGATTTCTTTTTTGTCGAATTTGCAGGAACTTTTTTACGCCGTTTCAGTCTATTAGAATAGTGGCGTATATAGGTCTACACTACACAGTCGTACATACGCGAACGAATCTGCACAGATAGGGAGCGAAACTCAACCTCATGAACAAGCAGGGCAGCAAAACGTTGAAAACGAGCCGAAAGTGGATGATCGCCGCGCTGGCCGGAGCCTTGATCGTACAACCGCTGGCCGTACCGGGCTGGGGAGCGCTGACAGGTACGTACACCGCTTCCGCGGCGGCAGCCGTGTCGATCGAGAAGGCGTCGGAAGAGATCATTACGTCGGGCGCCAAACTGATGACCTATAAATATTCCGTACCCCGCTCGGGCAAAACGGCTTCGGGACTGGCGGACGTGATCCAGGTGGATCTGAAAAACCCGTACGTGAAAATGGATGTCATGACCGGACGCGGCGGCAAGTTTACCACGCTTCAGACCGTCAGCGGCATGGCCAAAGAAACCGGTGCGGTAGCCGGCGTCAACGGGGATTACTTCAACACGGCGGCGGAAGGGGCTCCGATGGGCGCGCAGGTATCGAACGGCGTCCTGATGTCCAGCCCGTCGGATCTCAAAGGCATGTACGCGTTCGGCGTGACGAAGGACCGCAAACCGGTGATCGACCAATACGATTTTGCGGGCACGGTCACAGCGAACGGCGGGCAGCCGTTTGAACTGTCCGGCATCAATTTGGTCTCGTATTCGACAGAGTCGGGCAAAACCTACAGCCACGTGGACGCGATGTACATGTACACGGAAGCGTGGGGCAACGCGGAACGTCCGAAGAACAGCGCGACGATTCCGTCCGAAGCGCTCGTGCAAGACGGCGTCGTGACGAAAGTCTCGCTCGGCAAAGCGCTGGAAGGCACCGTCCCGGCAGGCGGCTACATTTTGCGAGCGCACGGAACGGCGGCGGCGTATCTCAAAGCGAATCTGACCGTCGGCGCCAAAGTCCAGACCGATTACAGCCTCGTGTCCAAAACGAACGGGCAAAAGCTCGATCCGAATTCGCTGGAAGTGATGATCGGC
Organism: Saccharibacillus brassicae; assembly: GCF_006542275.1. Taxonomy (NCBI): domain Bacteria; kingdom Bacillati; phylum Bacillota; class Bacilli; order Caryophanales; family Paenibacillaceae; genus Saccharibacillus; species Saccharibacillus brassicae. The sequence goes on along the minus strand of NZ_CP041217.1, from coordinate 1,987,236 downwards.
GGGCATACCATTCTGGTCGATAACGGCAAAGCGTCTTCGTTTTCCCGCAATGTCGATTCGATCGGCGGATACCGCGCACGGACGGCGCTCGGCTACTCCCAGAGCGGACAGTACGCGTATATCGTGACGGTGCAGGACAACGACGGCAGCAGCGGCATGTCGCTGACCGAGCTTCAGGGACTGATGACGAGTCTCGGTATCTGGAAAGGCATGAACCTCGACGGAGGCGGATCGACGACGATGGTGACGCGTCCGCTCGGCGAAGAGCAGGCGCAGCTGACGTTCACGACCGAATACGGCGGAGAGGTGCAGCGCAGCGTCGTCAACGGGCTCGGCGTCTATACGACGGCTCCGGCAGGCCAGTTGAAAGGCTTCGCGGTCAGCGGCAAAAAGCAGTTGCTGATCGGCGAGAGCGCAAGTTACAGCGTCAAAGGGTACGATACCTACTATAATCCGATCGCCGCGTCGAGCATCAATCCGGCGTGGAAATCGAGCAATGCGAACGTCGCGGTCAGCGGAAGCACGTTTACGGCGAAAAAAGCGGGCACATCGACGATTACGGCCACAAGCGGCGGAGTGACTTCCACTTTGCAGGTCGAAGTCGTGGGCGCGGATTCGTTGTCGGCGCTGAATCTCGGCACGGTCTCGGCTCCGCTCAAGGCAGGCACGACGATTCCGCTGCCGGCAACGGCGACGCTGAAGTCCGGCGCTACGGTCAGCATCGATCCTTCGGCGCTGCAGTGGGAGTTCGTCGGGTTCAAAGGCAGCATCAAAGACGGGGCATTGAACGTGACTTCGGTCGATGCCGGAACCAAAGTCGGCTATGCGATCGCAAGCTACGAAGGGTTCAAAAGCATGCTGACGCTGGCGGACGTTCAGGAGAACAGTTGGGAAAACTTCGAGAACGTTACCTACGGATTGGGCTTTACCGGCAGTCCGTCGGCGGTGACCGGCAGCGCGCAGATCAAAGCGGGGAGCGGCACGCATGCCAACTCCAAAGTGCTGCGGATCGACTACGATACGACGGGAGGCACGGGCAACAAGTACGCCTACGCCAATCTGAACGGTTCGTCCGGCAAAACGCTATCATCGGGCGCAGGTTCGATGAGTCTCGACGTATTGGGCGATAACAGTTACAATTGGCTACGTGCCGAAGTTGTCGGCGCCGACGGCAAAACCGTCTACGTCGACCTGGCCAAAAGCCTGAACTTTACCGGTTGGAAAACACTGACCGTCAACTTGAACCAATACGGCAGCATCGCGTATCCGGCCAAGTTGAAACGGATTTACGTGGTGAATCTGGCAGAAGGACAAGACGAACGTTCGGCCAGCGGCTTCGTGGAAATCGATAATATCAAAACGATGTCCACGGCTTCCGCGGGCTCGCTGGACCTTCCGTCCGGTGTAACCGCGAAGATGACCGTCGGTTCGAAAACGCTGCTCACGAACGGAACTTCCAGCACAATGGATGCGGCTCCGGTCGTGCAGGGCGGCGTCACCTATCTGCCGGTCAAATATATCACCGATGCGTTCGGAGGAACGTCGGGCTGGGAAGCGAAGACCGGTTCGATTGCCGTTCGGCGCGGCGATCAACTGCTTGTACTGAATTTGAATAAAAAGGACTATATCCTCAACGGAAAACGCAAAACGGCCGAAGCGGCGACGATAAGTATCTCTAATAGGACTTTAGTCCCTGTTAGACTTGTTTCCGAGCAGCTCGGATTGTCCGTAAAATGGGAACAAAAAACGAAGACCGTGACTATCGAGTCATGATACGATAGGTTCTGAACGATCACCCTTACAATAGGAAGGCTAGCAAAAAGGTGAACGCCAGAAGAATGGAGTCGATTTTGCCCGTGGATTTCCAAGCGGATGCTTTAGACCGAGTCATCAAAAATGCCATTCAAGTCGTGGAAGACAGCAAGTATCAAATTTTTGAGATATTGGATCAGTCCCGCGCCGAACTCAACTCACTCACCGAAGAACTGCAGAAGGTCATCAAGGATACTTCGGACACCGCCGACAAAGTCGACGATCTCGAAGGTAAATTCCGTCTTTCCCGTATCCGGCTCACGGAAGTGAGCCGGGATTTCGTAAAATATACGGAGAATGATATTCGGCAGGCTTATGAACGGGCGACGCAGTTTCAGTTGGAGCTTTCGGTGTATCGGGAGAAAGAAGCTTATTTGAGAGCCAGGCGCGATGAGCTTCAGCTTCGTGTGCGCAATTCGATGAACGCGATCGAGCGCGCCGAGACGCTGGGCTCGCAGATGAGCGTCGTCACCGAATACTTGTCCGGCGGAGAAGTCGGTCAGGCGACCAAAATGCTGGAATCCGCCAAAACCCGTCAGATGGTCGGCCTGAAAATCATTCTGGCTCAGGAAGAAGAACGCAAACGCATTTCCAGGGAAATTCATGACGGTCCGGCGCAACTAATGGCTAATATGGCGCTCCGGACCGAAATCGTCGAGCGCATGCTGAGCAAAAAAGATTACGGCCGCGTTCAAGAAGAAGTGGCGGATCTCAAAAAGCAGGTACGTTACAGCCTGGAAGAGATCCGCAAAGTTATTTTTAACCTCCGTCCCATGGCGCTTGACGACCTCGGATTGATTCCGACGCTTCGCAAGTACACGCGCGATTACGAGGATAAGAACCGGATTCGTACCGTATTCGAGACGAGGGGCAAAGAGTATCGGCTCTCTTCCGCAATGGAGGCTGCCGTCTTCCGTTTGATTCAGGAGGCGCTCACCAATGCGGCCAAGCACGGGGACCCGACTCATGTCGTCGTCGAGATCGCCTACCAGACGCAGCTTGTCAAAATCTCGATTCGGGATAACGGGCGCGGTTTTAACACGGAAATCTTGGAGCAAAAGGCGAATCAGCATGTGCACTTCGGTCTGATTGGAATGCGGGAAAGAGTCGAGCTGCTTGAGGGAAGAATGGAGATCGAATCAGCCGAGAATCAAGGAACTAAAATCGTGATCCATATCCCGACGAATGTAGAAAATGGAAAGGGGTATGAAGATGGAGAGCATGAACTCGGAACAAATTAAAATTAAAGTGCTTTTGGCTGACGATCACCAGTTGTTCCGTGAGGGATTGAAAAGGATTTTGAACATGGAGGACGACATCGAGGTCATCGGGGAGTGCAGCGACGGCATTCAGGTGCTGGAATTTTGCAATTCCCTCAAACCCGACGTCATCCTGATGGACATCAACATGCCCAACGAGAACGGCGTGGAAGCGACGGCGAAACTCCGCGAGATTTTTCCGGATATCAAAGTCATCATGCTGTCGATTCATGACGATGAAAGCTATGTCTTCGAGACGCTTCGCAAGGGAGCAAGCGGCTATCTCTTGAAAGACATGGAAGCGGAATCGCTGATCAACGCAATCCGCAGCGTAGCGGCCGGCCACGCCTATATTCATCCCAAAGTGACGGGCAAACTGATTCAACAGCTGCAGCGCATGACGTTCGTCAACGAGCGCGGCGCGATGTTCGAAAGCACGCAGAACGAGGAAGCCGGCGTCAAGTTCATCGGCGGGGAAGACAATCCGCTGACGCGCCGCGAAGCGGAAGTGCTGCGTCTCATGTCGGAAGGCAAGAGCAACAAGGCGATCGGCGAGTTCCTGTTTATCAGCGAGAAAACGGTCAAGAACCATGTCAGCAGCATTTTGCAAAAGATGGAAGTCGAAGACCGTACGCAGGCCGTAATCAATGCGATCAAAATGGGCTGGGTTACGCTGTAAGTTAGACGATTCGCGAAGGCAGGAAGACGCATTTTTATTTCATGAGCGAAAGTAGGGAATTGATAGAACTTGGAAAAGGTTAGTAAGTGAACAAAATAACGTAAAATCCGAAACGGTCCCAGACCGGTCGGAAGGAATGAAGCACACTCCTTATACGCTCCCAAGAGCGAAAAGGGTGTGCTTTTTTTGTGGAATTTTCTAAAAAATTTGGTGGGAGGCCTGAACATGAAAGCTTCATTGTATGCGGCGGGAGACGGGCACGAGAGAAAATTATATCTATCGCTAGATTTGAAAGCGGACTTTCTGTGGTGGGGAGAGTTGGGCGCCGCGGGATACGGCAAGGCCGGCTCGCTGCCTATGCAATTGGTTTCTTCCGGCATGCCGCTGCAGTGGGCCGCGCGGCTGAGCGGGAAAACCGTGCCCGAATCGGCGGACCGTTGGAGTCACCGGGAGTGGGAGCGGTATATTCGCCGGTGGCTCGCACCTGAGCTTGCGGCCGAAGCCCCCCATTCGATCGCTTCGCTGCTCGGGATGGAGGAGGAGGCGGCGGACTGCCGGAGCGCGGGGCAAAGCTGGACAGGAGCGGCAGGACGGGAACCGGGCGAGCCCGACATCGATCAACTGGAAAAGAAACAGCGTTTGAACGAGCAGGCCACCGTACTCGGAGAACTGCTGGAAGGCCGGTCGCTGCTCGGCCGCGAACTGCTTGCGATGATTCGCGAGATCGCCCCGGAGCTGGAACGCGATTGGAAAGCGATCGTGCAGTGGGCGTATTTGCAGGGACGGCTCACCTTATCGGGCGCGGTGGAGAAGACCGCGGGAGCCGGCCCAAGTCGGCTTTTCGGCCGACTGAACGGGCAAGCGCGCATGTGCGGCTTGTCCGGCGGCCGCTTCGCCGCCGCGGCCCGCGCCGCGCATCGCTGCGTGCGCTGCGGCAGCGAAGCTGCGGGCGGCCCCTGCGCCGCCTGCGGCTCGGCGGACTGCGCACGCTGCGAAGCGTGCCGTGCGCTCGGGCGCAGCCGCTCCTGCGAGCCGCTGCTGCAGAGCCTGCCGCGCGCGCCGCGCCGCGGCGGGCAGGGCGGCCCGGGCGCTGCGCCGCCCGGGCCCGGGCTTCCGGCCGATGCGGAGCCGGAAGCCGCCCTGCGCGCGAGACTCGCGCGCTGGAAGCTCAGCCCGGCGCAGACGGCCGCGTCTGAGCTTGCGGTCCGGTTCCTCGAAGCGGAACCGGGACCTGCGCGGCCCGGCAGGGCCGGGCGCGAACCGCGTGCGCCGCGCCGCGTGCCGCACGCTTCGGCGCCGCCGCCCCGGCGAGCCGGCGCCCTGCGGCTCGCCGCCACCGCCATGCTTGGCGCGGCCTGGCCCGGCGCGCGGCCGGACACGTCCGGCTATGCCGCGGCCGATCCGGCCAGCCGCTTTCTGCTCTGGGCGGTGACAGGCGCCGGCAAGACGGAAATGCTGTTTCCGCTGATCGAGAGCGCGCTGCGCCGCGGAGGGCGCGTATTGGTCGCGACTCCGCGGCGCGACGTCGTGCTGGAACTTGCGCCCCGATTGCGCAGGGCTTTCCCGCACGAGCCGCTGACGGCTTTGTATGGGGGCAGCGAAGAACGCTGGCAGAGAGGTCGGATCACGCTTGCGACGACCCATCAGCTGCTGCGATTCGCGCGGGCGTTCGATCTGGTCGTGATCGACGAATTGGACGCTTTTCCTTTTCACGGCGATCCGATGCTGTCCTATGCCGCCGAGACCTGCCGGACAGACGGCGGCAGGACCGTTTACCTGTCCGCCACGCCGCCGCGCGGCATGCTGGCGCTCGTCCGCCGCGGCCGGCTGGCCTGCGCCAAAGTGCCTGTGCGCTACCATCGGCATCCGCTGCCTGTGCCGGAACCGCTGCGTATGCTTTCGCTTGCGGAGTGTCTGCGCCGGGGCCGCCTGCCGGACGCTTTGCTGCGCAGATGCGGGCAATCGCTGCGCCGGGGTGCCCAACTTTTCGTTTTTGTTCCGAAAATTGTGTACGCCGAACGTCTGGCCGCCCTGCTGCGCCGAGCTTTTCCGGGCATAGCAGTCGGCGCCACTTCTTCGCAAGACGGAAAGCGCGGCGACAAAGTGCTGTCTTTTCGCTCCGCCGAGTTCCGGATTTTGGTCACGACGACCATTTTGGAACGCGGCGTGACCGTTCCCCGCAGCGACGTCTATATTCTGGATGCGGACAGCCGATTGTTCGACGAAGCTTCTCTCGTACAGATGGCCGGTCGCGCGGGCCGGTCGGCCGAAGATCCGTCGGGCCGCGTCGTGTTCGCTTCCGCGCAGCATACGGCTGCCCAGGCGGGAGCGCGCCGCCAGATCCGCCGGATGAACAGATGGGCCAAGCCTTTTCTGCTGACCGCCCCCGGCGAAGACCCCAGTCCTGTTCGTTCGCCCGGAGAGCCAAGACGATGAACGGATTCCCGAATCCCTCTGCCACTCTGCGCCGTCTGCTGTCTCCGCGGCTCGACACCTGCCTGGCCTGCGGCCGTCCCGCTCTTTTGGGTGCGTCGCTGCCGCTGCTGTGTCGGCGCTGCGCCGCCCTCGTGCCGTGGATCACGGAGCCCCGCTGCCTCGTCTGCGGGCGGGCGCAGGGCTGTCCCGATTGTCTGCGCCCCGATGCGGCCCGCCGGGCCTTTACGCTGAATCGCAGCGCGGCGCTGTATGACAAGACGATGCGGGAATGGATCGCCGCGTACAAATACGGCGGACAGGAGCTGTTCGCCGAACCGTTCTCGCTCATGCTGGAACAGGCGTACCGCCGGATGCGCAGCGAGTTGTCGGCGCGAAGCGAAGCGGACTCGGCGCATGCGGACAGGACAGTGATCGAGAAGCGGCTGCTTTCCCGTTTTCGGCATGCTTTCCGCTCCGATGCCTGGAGTGCGGACTGCGTCACATGGGTCCCGGTCAGCGCGGAGCGGCTGGAGGAACGGGGCTTTAATCAGGCGGAGCGGATGGCGCGCCGTTTGGCGAAGCATATGCGGCTGCCGGCCCACGAACTGCTTGCGCGTACACGGCATACCGGCAAACAGAGTTTCAAGACGCGGGCGCAGCGGCTGCATAATCTGAACGGCGCTTTTTGCCCCGCTCCTAATTTGGACCCCCGGATCTTTAAGGAATGGGACCTTATAGGAAGAACAAAACAACCCGGAGGGTCTTTTCCTATTCGAATCCTATTGATCGACGATATTTATACGACGGGAACGACCGCCGCCGTCTGCGCTTCGGCTTTGCAGAGACTGGAAGAACGTTCGGGACGCCCCGTTTCCGTCTACAGCCTGACGCTCGCCCGTTCGTAAAAGCGCTTGTAATCGCTCTGCTTTCGGTTAAAATGGGAGAAGCGGGATGCTTTTTAACGGAAAAGAGAACGATATCCGATATATAATTCGAGGTTTGTTTTTTTATAGGAACAACGAAAGACGAGGAGGCACTTCAAGATGAATTTGGCGAACTGTCCGCGCTGCGGCAAGGTTTTCGTGATGAATTACAAAGGAATCTGCGCCAACTGCGCAAAAGATATCGAGAACGAATACGAGGCCTGCGTCAAATATTTGCGCGATAACAAAGGCGCCCACATGCAGGAGTTGTCGGACGAGACCGGCGTCAGCATCCGGCAGATCACGACGTTTATCCGCGAAGGACGCATCTCCACCGCGAGCGCGCCCAACCTGAGCTACGAATGCGAAGTGTGCGGAACGTTTATCCGGGAAGGAAATATGTGCGATTCCTGCCGGACCAAGCTCGCCGGAGACCTGCGCCAGGCCGGCAAAGAGACCGCGCCCGTTCAGAAAAACAATTCGACCGGCGCCTACAAGGCGTTCGACCGCAACCGGCCGCTGTAAAATTCGTGCAGCTTTACCCAGCAATAGGAATAGCGAAACGGAAATAGCCCGAATTTACGCTTGACAATTTAATTTTTTTCTTTGAATAGCTCTAAACAATGTTTGAAGAGGCGCCGATAAACTTAGTATAAGCTTATCGGTGCTTTTTCCTAGCCAGCGAAAATACAAACCTTTAGGAGGTTGAATATATTATGAAGATCAACGAACCATCGAGAATCGGTGCCTTGAACCCTTACCAACGGACCCAAGAGACGCAGCGTACCGAAGAAACGAAGAAGACGGCGCGCAAGGACGAAGTTACGATTTCCACGGAGGCGATGGAGATGCTGCAAGCTGCCAACAAGCCGGCTGAAAGCGACCGCGCTGCACGTATTCAGGAATTGAAGCAGCAGGTATCTGCCGGAACTTATTCGGTGGACGCAAATAAAATTGCCGAGAAACTCTTACCTTTTCTTACGTAATGACCGATAAAGGTTATAACGGAATGGGGGACTTTTTCAGAAGCCCGGCAGGTCCGGAGCTTTTGGGGAAGTCCTCTTTTTAAATACAGAGCATTCAACTACAAATATATAAAGAAGACAGGTGAACGAACAGTGGCATTGAACCGACTGATTGAGATTTTGGAACAAATGGAAGCGGCGCACAAGCGGATGTTGGAACTTGGCGAACAGAAGAAGACGGCAATCATGGCAAACGACGTCGATCGTGTGATTGTCATCAACAACCAGGAGTCCAAGATCGTCAAAATGATCGGAGCACTGGACCAAGAGCGCACGGAAGCAGCTTTTTCTTTTATGCAGGCAATGGGAATCAAGTCAAATTTGAACCTCAAGCTCAGTGAACTTACCCGTCTGGTTTTTGATGTCGAGGACAAGGCTCGTCTGGTAGACGTTCAGCATAGACTTGCCACCATACTGCAGAAGCTCAAATCGCTCAACGACATTAACCAGCAGTTGACCGAGCAGTCGCTTACATTCATTAATCTTTCGATTGATCTGCTTGTCGGAACTCCGACAGACAGCCACACATATACGCATCCGGCCAGCACATCTACCGGTTATCGCAATCAAGGCTTCTATAATGCAAGAGGGTAAAAGGGGGATTAGCGAACAATATGGCATCTACATTTCATGGAATCGAGACGGCGCGTCGCAGCTTGATGACTCAAAGAACGGCACTGGATACGACAGGACATAACATTGCGAACGCAAATACGGAAGGGTATACGCGTCAGCGCGTTAACATGCAAGCGTCCATTCCTATGGAAGCCTATGGTGCAATGCGTTCGCTTAACCCCGGACAGCTGGGTACCGGCGTGGAATTTACAAGCATTACTCGGATTCGCGAAAGTTATTTGGATACGCAGTTCCGGAGCGAGAACAGCTCTTTGGGAACGCTGACAACTCAAGCGGATGCTCTAAGCAAACTGGAAGGGATCGTTAACGAGCCTTCCGACACCGGTTTACGTACGGTAATGGACAAGTTTTGGAAATCCGTATCGGATTTAAGCAAAGATACGGAGAGCATGACCGCGCGGAAAGTAGTCAAAGAGGCCGCTCTTGCTCTGACGGATACGTTTAATCATACGTCCAAACAACTCAGCGACATGAATGCGGATCTCACCTCGAATATCGCACTCAAAGGAAAAGAGCTTCAGTCCAACATCGATTCGATCGCGGATCTGAATCGATCGATTTCGCGAATCGAAAGTCTGGGCGACAATGCCAACGATCTCCGCGACCAGAGAGATTTGCTGACCGATAAACTTTCCAAGCTCGTAAATATTACGGTCACGGATACGGATGCCGGTTACAACATCAGTATGGGCGGGCAAGCTCTTGTAAACGGTACGACGGCTACGCAGCTTCCTGTAGACCAGCCTGCGGCCAAAGGGAGTGCGCTGGAGACGATTCTGAGTACGGCAACCGGCGGCGAAATTCACGGGATGTTCCTGGGTCGTGACAAATATACGGCCGATTACCAGGTTCAATTGGACCAAATTGCAAATACGTTGGCTAACGGAAACGTAGATGTCACTTTCCCGGCCGGTTCTTCTTTCCCTGAGGGCACCATGTTATCCAAAGAAGTCGTGCTCTCAAACGGTGCAACACTCCCTGCAAATACGGCTTTCCCAAAAGGCGCATCTTTAAAAGACGACAGTACGTTAACGGTAGCAGGTATTAACGGATTGCAGCAAATGGGCTTGACTACGGACGGTAGTTCACAGCGGGGAGTTCCTCTTTTCGTAAGTACGGGCGGAGGAACGACGATCACAGCATCTTCGATTGCTCTCAATTCCGTCATTGCCAACAATCCCGACAAGCTGGCTTCTTCAATTCGTACCGATGCTAGCGGAAATGCGATCAAAGGCAATAATGGGCTAGCTTTAATCATGGCAGATTTGAAAAATAGCAAATTTACTGTTACAGATGCCGCCGGAAATACCACGAATGCCACAATCGGCGATCGTTACAGCGGAATGGTAGGTCAACTTGGTATTCAAGCGCAGGAAGCTAATCGCAAAATGGCAAATGCAGAATCGTTGAAGACCCAGGTCGATACGAATCGCCAGTCGGTCAGCGGGGTATCGCAGGACGAAGAAATGACGAATTTGGTCAAATTCCAACAAGCGTATAACGCTTCGGCCCGTTTTATGACCACCTATGATGAGATGCTCGATAAATTGATTAACGGTACGGGAACAGTCGGAAGATAAAATCGAAATAAGAAGGGAGTCGTCATAATTATGAGAGTAACGTCAGGGATGATGAGCAATCACTTATTGAATAACCTGAATCGAACAGCATCGAAAATGAATGATACCCAGCTTCAAATGACAACAGGCATGAAGATTAACAAGCCTTCCGATGATCCGACAGGCATCACTTATTCGCTGCGGTATCGGCAAGAGCTGTCTTCGAACGAACAGTATCAACGCAATACGGACAGTGCGTTATCGTGGTTAGGATTTAATGATGATGTGCTGACCGAAGTTAATTCCGTCATGCAGCGTGTGCGTGAATTGACCGTTCAAGCATCGACAGGAACCAATTCCCAAGAGTCGCATAACAGCATCCAGGCCGAAATCAAACAGCTCAAAGAGCAAATGATCGATGTCGGTAACAGCCAATTTAACGGCAAATACATTTTTAACGGCGAAACTTACGATCAAAAACCGTACGGGTTTGCCAAAGTAAATGGAGTTTCCGACACTTCGGCTGCTCGATCGCTTGTTTTGGATCAGGGTCAGGTTAAATATACGGTCGGCGCCGGGGTGCAAATGTCTATCAATACTTCGGGGAATACGGTATTCGGCGGCGATGAAGCCGATAACATGTTTGCTATTTTCAATAATCTTGAAGCGGCACTTGATAATGGTGACTTGAAAGCGATCGGTGCTCAGTTGGATATGATCGATTCGCGAACAAATAAGTTTGCTGTTGTTCATGCGGAAGTCGGTGCAAAAACGAATCGTCTTGAATTGATGGAGAACCGTCTTGGGAATTTGGAAACTAACTTGACCGAACTTCAATCCAAAACGGAAGACGCTGATTATGCAAAATTGATGATCAAGTCGAAGATCGAAGAAAGCGTCTATAATGCCTCCCTGTCTGTTGGAGCCAAAATTATCAGCACTTCCCTGGTTGATTTTATGAGATAAAGCCGCGGAAAGGTGGGTGCTTCCATGCCTTCTATTCCTCAAATTCAAATTAGGCAAACTCCGGCCAAGATTGGGATCGAAACGACGCGTGGACAGATGGAGATTCGTCAGCCCAAGCCGCAGATGCAGCAGGAAACTCAGGCTGCACAGCTGTCTATCGAGCAGTACAAACCTCAGCTGACCATTGACCAGAGCAAAGCTTTTGCAGCATATACGGGTGGGACGATGCGAGAACTGAATGATCGTCTTGTTTCGGGGTATCAGCAAAATTTTATGCAGGCTTTGGCTAAGCGTGTCGATGCGGGCAATCAATTGGCTGCCATTCATAAGCCGGGCAACACCATCGCAGAGATCTATGGAACAGACAACAAGGCGCTGCCGATACCGGAATCTCGAGGACCGGCTTCAATGGGAAATGTACAAATTCGTTTCGAGACGCCACCGCCCAAAATCGATTTTAGAGCGGCTAAAGTAGACATTCGAATCGAGACACAGCCTGTAGAGATCAATTACACGGTAGGCAGTATCAACATGTATTTGCTTCAGAAGAACACGTTTGAGATTATTCCGCCTTCGATTGATACAATTGGATAAATGCCTTAACATGAGTCGTGACACGCAATAGATTGTGGTGCCCGGCTTTTTTTTATTCTATAATCGCAATACAGGATTTTTAATCGAGAAATCGAGGAGTGATCGGATTGATTATCGAGACAGCCACTTTGGGCAGTACAGAAATTACGGTAGAGCAGATCTATCATTTTGAAAAAGGTATCCCTGGTTTCGACGAAGAAACAGAGTTTGCGCTTATTCCCGTAGAAGATAGTCCGTTTTTTCATTTCCAATCTCTAAAAGAGAAACATCTGTCTTTTTTGCTTGTCGATCCGTTCGTGTTTTTCCCGGAATATGAATTTGAACTTGGAAGTTCTGAAAAGGAAGCGTTGGGAATTCATTCAGATGTAGTCGTACGCAGCATAGTAACTTTGCATGAAGAAGTCGAGAAATCCACAATGAACATTTTGGCGCCAATCGTACTGAACCCAAAAAAACGCAAGGGTCTTCAAGTTGTTTTGCATAATTCTTCCTATCCTACCAAACATCTACTCTGGCCAAGTGAGCTGGAATCTGCTATAAACCCTGTCGAAGGAGGGGAATGATATGTTGGTGCTTTCCCGGAAAAAGGGAGAAACAATCGTAATTCAAGATAATATCGAAGTTACGGTGATTGCTGTAGAAGGCGAGACTGTGCGCATTGGCATACAGGCACCGAAACAAGTCGATATTTTTCGTAAAGAAGTCTATGAGTTGATTCAGCAATCCAATCGGGAATCCGCTGCTCCGGCTTCGCAAGACGTTGCACGTCTGATGAAGCATATGAAAAATAGCCCTAAAAAATGATTGGCAAAACTGAAATTTAGCTATAAACTTACAGGCTTTACATCCGATATATATAGTAAGCTGGTGGAGAGCTGAAAAGCTCAACGCCAGAACCACCACATGGATGTGGAATTAACCAACTTCAGGGAGGAACTACCACAATGATTATCAACCACAATATTTCGGCCATGAACACACACCGTCAGCTGAGCACCAACTCTGCGAACACTGCAAAATCGATCGAGAAACTGTCTTCGGGTCTTCGGATCAACCGTGCAGGCGACGACGCTGCCGGCCTGGCGATCTCCGAGAAAATGCGCGGTCAGATCCGCGGTCTGGATATGGCTTCGAAGAATGCTCAAGACGGCATCTCGCTGATCCAAACGGCGGAAGGCGCCCTGAACGAAACGCACAGCATTCTGCAGCGCGTACGCGAACTGTCGGTTCAATCGTCCAATGATACGAACACGAACGACGACCGTGCAGAACTGCAAAAAGAAGTAGCGGAACTGACGAAAGAAGTACAACGGATCTCGACAGATACCGAGTTCAACACGAAGAAATTGTTGGACGGTGCTGGAGTCAGCGGAGCGGTCCTGCATATCGGTGCCAACGCGAGCCAAGCGATCACGTTGAGCATTGCTAACATGGGTTCGGCTTCTCTGGGTATCGATACGGTGAACATCGCTACGCAAACCGGAGCCAATGCCGCTATCACGGCACTGGACGCAGCGATCAAGAGCGTGTCGGCCGAGCGTTCGAAACTGGGTGCGAACCAGAACCGTCTGGAGCACACAATCAACAACCTGGGCACGACGTCGGAGAACCTGTCGGCTGCGGAATCCCGTATCCGCGACGTCGACATGGCGAAAGAAATGATGAGCCAAACGAAGAGCAACATTCTGGCTCAAGCTTCGCAAGCGATGCTCGCGCAAGCGAACCAACAGCCGCAGGGCGTACTGCAGCTGCTTCGTTAATACTTCAACGCCAAAGCGGCTCTCCTTCGGGAGAGCTGCTTTTTTTTGGAATTCTTTATCTAAAGTTTATAATTAAATTTAAAAAAGCAATAAAAACCTAAACAGAAAGATAAGATCGACCGATATATATAATAAGCTGGTAGAGAGCTGCAAAGCTCAACGCCAGAACCACCACATGGATGTGGAATTAACCAACTTCAGGGAGGAACTACCACAATGATTATCAACCACAATATTTCGGCCATGAACACGCACCGTCAGCTGAGCGCCAACTCCGCAAATACCGCAAAATCGATCGAGAAACTGTCTTCGGGTCTTCGGATCAACCGTGCAGGCGACGACGCTGCCGGCCTGGCAATCTCCGAGAAAATGCGCGGCCAGATCCGCGGTCTGGATATGGCTTCGAAGAATGCTCAAGACGGCATTTCGTTGATCCAAACGGCGGAAGGCGCCCTGAACGAAACGCACAGCATTCTGCAGCGCGTACGCGAACTGTCGGTTCAATCGTCCAATGATACGAACACGAACGACGACCGTGCAGAACTGCAAAAAGAAGTAGCGGAACTGACGAAAGAAGTACAACGGATCTCGACAGATACCGAGTTCAACACGAAGAAATTGTTGGACGGTGCTGGAGTCAGCGGAGCGGTCCTGCATATCGGTGCCAACGCGAGCCAAGCGATCACGTTGAGCATTGCTAACATGGGCGCGGCTTCGCTGGGTATCGATACGGTGAATATCGCTACGCAAACCGGAGCCAATGCCGCTATCACGGCACTGGACGCAGCGATCAAGAGCGTGTCGGCCGAGCGTTCGAAACTGGGTGCGAACCAGAACCGTCTGGAGCACACGATCAACAACCTGGGCACGACGTCGGAGAACCTGTCGGCTGCGGAATCCCGTATCCGCGACGTCGACATGGCGAAAGAAATGATGAGCCAAACGAAGAGCAACATTCTGGCTCAAGCTTCGCAAGCGATGCTCGCGCAAGCGAACCAACAGCCGCAGGGCGTACTGCAGCTGCTTCGTTAATACTTCAACGCCAAAGCGGCTCTCCTTCGGGAGAGCCGCTTTTTTTGGATACGGCTAATCAATAAGAAAATAAATTAAAATAAAAAATTAATAGATCTAAATAAAAGTAATAATTAACCGATATATATAATAAGCTAGTGAAGAGCAGCCAAGCTCAACACCGGCACAACCACATGGATGTGGGAATAACTAATTTCAGGGAGGAACTACCACAATGATTATCAACCACAACATTTCGGCCATGAACACGCACCGCCAGCTGAGCGCGAACACCGTGAACACCGCAAAATCGATCGAGAAACTGTCTTCGGGTCTTCGGATCAACCGTGCAGGCGACGACGCTGCCGGCCTGGCGATCTCCGAGAAAATGCGCGGCCAGATCCGCGGTCTGGACATGGCTTCGAAGAACGCTCAAGACGGCATCTCGCTGATCCAAACGGCGGAAGGCGCGATGAACGAAACGCACAGCATTCTGCAGCGCATCCGCGAATTGGCGGTCCAGTCTGCGAATGATACGAACACAAATGACGACCGTGCGGAACTGCAAAGAGAAGTAGCGCAGCTCAACAGTGAAGTAACGCGGATCTCGACAGATACTGAATTCAATACGAAGAAATTGTTGAACGGTGCTGGAGTCAGCGCAGCGGTCCTGCATATCGGTGCCAACGCGAGCCAAGCGATCACGCTGAGTATCGCCAACATCGGAGCATCTGCACTGGGTATCGATAGTATTGCTATCGGCACGCAAACCGGAGCCAACGCGGCTATCACGGCACTGGATGCGGCGATGAAGACTGTATCAGCCGAGCGTTCGCAATTGGGTGCGATCCAGAACCGTCTGGAGCACACAATCAACAACCTGGGCACGACGTCGGAGAACCTGTCGGCTGCGGAATCCCGTATCCGCGACGTCGACATGGCGAAAGAAATGATGAGCCAAACGAAGAGCAACATTCTGGCTCAAGCTTCGCAAGCGATGCTTGCGCAAGCGAACCAACAGCCGCAGGGCGTACTGCAGCTGCTTCGTTAATACTTCAACGCCAAAGCGGCTCTCCTTCGGGAGAGCCGCTTTTTTTGGATACGGCTAATCAATAAGAAAATAAATTAAAATAAAAAATTAATAGATCTAAATAAAAGTAATAATTAACCGATATATATAATAAGCTAGTGAAGAGCAGCCAAGCTCAACACCGGCACAACCACATGGATGTGGGAATAACTAATTTCAGGGAGGAACTACCACAATGATTATCAACCACAACATTTCGGCCATGAACACGCACCGCCAGCTGAGCGCGAACACCGTGAACACCGCAAAATCGATCGAGAAACTGTCTTCGGGTCTTCGGATCAACCGTGCAGGCGACGACGCTGCCGGCCTGGCGATCTCCGAGAAAATGCGCGGCCAGATCCGCGGTCTGGACATGGCTTCGAAGAACGCTCAAGACGGCATCTCGCTGATCCAAACGGCGGAAGGCGCGATGAACGAAACGCACAGCATTCTGCAGCGCATCCGCGAATTGGCGGTCCAGTCTGCGAATGATACGAACACAAATGACGACCGTGCGGAACTGCAAAGAGAAGTAGCGCAGCTCAACAGTGAAGTAACGCGGATCTCGACAGATACTGAATTCAATACGAAGAAATTGTTGAACGGTGCTGGAGTCAGCGCAGCGGTCCTGCATATCGGTGCCAACGCGAGCCAAGCGATCACGCTGAGTATCGCCAACATCGGAGCATCTGCACTGGGTATCGATAGTATTGCTATCGGCACGCAAACCGGAGCCAACGCGGCTATCACGGCACTGGATGCGGCGATGAAGACTGTATCAGCCGAGCGTTCGCAATTGGGTGCGATCCAGAACCGTCTGGAGCACACGATCAACAACCTGGGCACGACGTCGGAGAACCTGTCGGCTGCGGAATCCCGTATCCGCGACGTCGACATGGCGAAAGAAATGATGAACCAAACGAAGAGCAACATTCTGGCTCAAGCTTCGCAAGCGATGCTTGCGCAAGCGAACCAACAGCCGCAAAGCGTACTGCAACTTCTTCGTTAATCCAGAAAAAACAAAAAGACTGCCATATTGGTGGTCTTTTTGTTTTTTTATTACATATTTACTTTAAAGAGCTGATGAGTTTGATTTTGCAGCGCCTAATAATAAAAAGTAGTTAGACCGATAAAGAAATATAGGGTTTTTTACTCAGGAATGAGAGGGAAGAAATAATGAAAAAAACAATTGCTCTGTGCATGATCGTCAAAGACGAAGAAAAGCATTTGAAAAAGTGCTTGGATAGCGTAGCATCGGTGGTCGATCAGATTGTTATTGTAGACACAGGATCAACAGATCGAACTCTTGAAATTGCCGAGCAATATCAAGCAGAAATTCATCATTTTGAATGGATCAATGATTTTTCGGCGGCAAGAAATAAAGCGATCAAGTATGCCCATACAGATTACATTCTTGTTCTGGATGCGGATGAATATTTACCTGAAGATGCTGATCTGCAAAACGATATCTCTTCAGAAGACGATTATTATTTTGTGAAAATTCACAATTTGCTTTCTGGGGAACGTGCTCTCAACCATTTAGCTATCCGTTTATTTGCGAATCATAAAGGATTAAATTATAAAAATCGATTACATGAACATTTGGATGTTACAGGCGAAGGTGCTCACTTAATTGCCGGGCATGCAAATTCTGTGATCATGCATGTAGGTTATACAGATGATATGATGCAGGATCGCAATAAAGCTAATCGTAACCTTGCTCTAATTCTTAAAGGAGCGGAAGAAGATCCAAGCGCTTATAATTTATTCAACCTAGGAAGAACTTATTTTTGGGTAGGAGAATATCAAAAGGCAATGACTTTTTTGAAAAAGGCTTATTCTCTAAGTAAGGGACTTACAATCTTACCTGAGCTTGTAACAACGCTTTGCAAAGCATTGGGTGAGCTGAAGCGATATGAAGAAGCATTAGTTATTTTGATTGATGCGGTTAATGTATATCCTAATGAAACAGACCTTCTTCATTTGAAAGCTTTATTCTTCAAGGAAATCGGTTATAAAAAAGATGCGATCCGTACAATGGAAGCATGCATTGAACTTGGTGACCAAGGAATCACTGTATCTGAAGGGAACGGTGGATACATTGCACATTTGAGACTCGCAGAATGGTATGAAGAAGTTAATCAAATCGAAAAAAGTTATGCACATATTGAACAAGCTCTTCATATGAAAAATGATTTGACGGTTGGGATTTATAAATATGTTGAGATCTTATCTAAAGCGGGGGTTACGGGAGAAGATGCTTACTTAAGTATAAAAAACTTATACCCTCTCTCAGGGATTCAAAGTTTAAAAAACATTATAGAAGTTTTTTACAGTCTGAAAAGTCCTCTTCTCCTTCATTGTTTGAATGAGTATGCAGTTAACGTAGAGGAGCATATCACTGCATTAGCGCTACAGTATGCAAAGCGTTATACCGAAGCAAGAAAAATGTGGCTAGCCCTGAATTCGATTCCAGAAGTTAATGGAATCGACGTTATAGTATTGGCGATTTTGCAAGAAGATATCGAATTGCTGAATAAAGGATTTATGGCATTAAACCTCAGTAAATCCGAGAAAAAAGCTATTACCAGCCTTGTAACTAGAGAAAGTCATAAGGAATTCAAGGTTACATCAACTTTAGAAAAAGTTTTTGATTATATTCTTGTTCAACTGATTAAGCTTCAAGAATTTGAAGTATTTGAGCAAGTTTTGAATAATGTTTGGGATTCTTCAAAGGAATTGAATTTTATTATTTGTAAAAGATTAATGGAATACGGATTTTCCGATACAGCCTTAGATCTTTTAATGAATGAGTATCAAAAGCGCCCTAATGAATTCAACAGTGTTGAGCTGCTGGCAAGGATTTGTGAAAAACAAGAACAGCCTGAAAATGCTATATTCTTTTATGCACGCTTGGTCGAAAAACGTTCAAATTATAAAGATTATGAGAATTTGTACAACTTCTATGAGCTTTCAGGAGATAAGAATAACGCAAAAATGATTTCTGATTATATAAGGGAAGCTTATCCGTTGTGTGAATGGGTTAGAGAAAAAAATGCTTAACCTTATAAAATAGAAATTTATTTAATAAAGCGAGATGAAAATGATAGGAGTGACAATTGTGACAGCGAAAAGAGTTTTAATTGGTAGTCCAATCAAGCAAAAGCCAGTTATTCTTAAAGAATTTTTATTGTCTTTATCCGAGCTTGATCAAGAAGGTTTGGAACTGAGCTACCTTTTTGCTGATGACAACGAAGAAGTGTTATCGAGTAAGCTTCTTGAAAAATTTGCTCAAACTCATTCAAATGTTACTGTTTATAAAAGTGAGAGTAATGACAAATATGTTAAAGATGATTTCACTCACAATTGGAATGAAAAGTTAGTTTGGAAGGTAGCCAGGCTTAAAGATATCATGATACAAATTGCTAAAGAATTTAATTATGATTATTTATTTTTAGTGGACTCAGATATTGTATTAAATCCTGCTACTGTGAAACATTTAATTTCTTTGGAAAAAAGCATTATCTCTGAAGTGTTTTGGACTAGATGGAAACCGGAGATTCCAGAACTTCCTCAGGTATGGCTGACTGATCATTACGACTTGTTTTATAAACATAGAAATGAAATTTTATCTGAAGAAGAACTGAGTAGACGGGAACAAGAATTTATTGCCAAGATGCGAATTCCAGGGGTGTATGAGGTGGGAGGGTTAGGGGCCTGTACATTACTTAGTAAAGAAGCCTTGCAAAAAGGAGTCAATTTCAAAGAAATTAAAAATATTTCCTTTTGGGGAGAAGATCGTCATTTTTGCATAAGAGCAGCAGCGCTCGGCATACCTTTATTTGTAGATACTCACTTTCCGGCCTATCATATTTATCGAGATAGTGATCTTAAAGGGATAACCGGATATAAACAAAGTATCAAAGAGAAAAATAGCAGTGTAGAAGTAAGTAAAGCTGTAAATATTGCAAAACAAGGAATGGAAGCGTTAGGAACATTCCATTATGCTCTTGGGTATGCAACAGATTGGAAGCTGTTTTTCGACGAGAATGCAGGGAAAAGTATCGAAGAAAATATTCAGGAACAAAAAGAAATGACTATTAAAAATCATTTGAAAGTAAATGCTTACGTAGAAGAACTAAAGTATGCAGCCTACGACAACAGTACCAACACCCACACTGTAGAATTCGAATTGTACAATTATATTCTAAAGCAAGGGGAAAAAGCAGCAGAACATTATCGTTGTACTTGCAATATTACTGAGATGGATCAGACATTTAAAATTACTTCGTTTTCAGTAGAAGAACAACTGCCGTTGGGTATTCAACCTTCTCATCATAAAAGACCAGGAAAAATCACACTTTCTATGGTAGTAAAAAATGAAAGCGATAGATTTTTGAAAGAGGCTCTAGCACAACATGTGAAATACATTGATAGTGCTGTTATTATTGACGATGCCAGTGAGGATACAACGGCTTCCATTTGTAAAGAAATGCTTTCCAGCGTTAAGCATACCATTATAAAAAATAAAGAATCAAAGTTTAACAATGAAGTAGAATTGAGACGACAGCAATGGGAAGCGACGATCCAAGAAGACCCGGATTGGATATTGAATGTAGATGCCGATGAAGTTTTTGAAGAACTTTTCAATACAAATATCCATGTAATTGTTCAGAGGGCAGATGTTAAAACCGTTTCTTTCCGCTTATATGATATGTGGGATTCGACACATTATCGAGAAGACGAATATTGGTATGCTCACAATACTCTTCGTCCTTTTATGATAAGATATTGCCCGGATGCAGAGTATGAATGGCTAGAAGAAAAGCAGCATTGCGGACGTTTTCCTAAAAACATTTTAAATATTGGATTGAATGCAAAGTCCGATTTGAGACTCAAACATTTAGGCTGGAGTAGAAAAGAAGATAGAGAATTCAAATACAAACGGTATCAACTACTTGATGTTGAAAAAAATGATATTCGTTCTCAACAGTATGAATCTATTCTTGATGAAAATCCTAATCTGATTGCCTGGAAAGATTAACGAAGCAGATTTTGCAGTACTTTATTTAAATGAATAAAGGAGATGACACAAGTATGCATGGTACATACATTGGCGGAAATAAAATGTTGATATCTCCAGTATTTGGTGGAAAATTGATAGTGCCTTCGAACGATTTAAGTTTGTCACCTGACTTAATTATTAATGGGGTAATCGAAGGCCCCTTGACAAAGTTCTTGGCCAAGCAGGTGAAGCAAGGTGACATAGTAGTTGACGTTGGCGCAAATATCGGCTATTTTTCAGTTCTTTTAGGATATTTAGTAGGTAGTGGAGGTCGTGTTTTCAGCTTTGAAGCCAATAAATACTTATATGAATATTTGATTGATAACCTTTCTATAAATTATCTTAGAGATAGAGTTTCCTCATACAATATTGCAATTTATTCAGAAAGAAAAAAGCTTGATTTTTATGCCTCAAAGAAATTTATGGGGAATAGTTCGATTCATGAGCATAGCGATGAATACAAAGCTAACTATGAAGATGAATTCGAAAAATTAGAAGTTGATGCTATTACCTTACCAGAAGCTATTGGGAATATTGAAGAAATTAAATTTTTGAAAATCGATATTGAGGGCGGCGAGCTCCAAGCTTTTATAGGAATGGATGACTGGTTAAGAAGCGGCAGGATTAAAACAGTAATTTTTGAATTGAACCAAGGAATGCTGCAAGGGGATTGGGAAGACTTTACTTCCATGATTCTGAATTACGAGCAATCAGGAAAAACTTTTTATGGGTTATCAGACGAAGGAGATTTAATTGCAATTAAAGTGAATGATGTTATTGAACTAGGGGGATATCCGTTTGTGGTAATGAGTGAGCAGTAATAGCTGGATAGGAAGAAAAGAAGGCTGTCATAAAGATATGACAGCCTTCTATTAATGTAAGTCACTTCTTTGCTATTCATTTTTTTTGATTTTGTCCGATAAAAAAGATAAATAAAACAAGTGGAGGTTGTCAGATGAATCTGCAGTTTTCTGTATCGGCCAGTCCTGCGGGAGGGCTTACAAAAGCCGTTCAAACAAGCAGCGTTTCTTCCACTATAGACAACCAGATGATACAAGCAGCGAGAAACACAGGGGAATTGACGAAATTGGAACATCAAGGAGTTTCTATTTCGATCAGCGACGAACAACTGCTCAAAACGATCGATCGCGCCGTGAAAGCTATGCAAGGACCGGAAACGACGCTTGAGATTAACATTCATGAGAAAACGCATCAGTTGATGATTAAAGTGTTAAACAAGGAAAGCGGAGAGCTGATTCGCGAAATTCCGCCTGAGAAAACACTGGATCTTGTAGCCAAAATGATGGAAATTGCGGGAATCTTGGTCGACCAGAAAGTATAGGGGGAATCGAAATGCGTATCAATGGTTTTTCGGGCATGGATATCGACAGTATGGTCAAGTCCCTTATGACTGTTCAACGTGTGCCTTTGGATAAGATGAATCAGCAGAAGCAGACGCTTCAATGGACACGTGACAATTATAGAGAATTCAACAGCCAGCTTGTTAATTTCAAGAATAAATTGTCCGACTTTGGCAAACAATCGACGACCAATACTCAGGTATCTACCGTTTCGGGTAATACCACTGCCGTCAAAGCAGAAGCAAATGCAAGTGCCAGCGTAGAACCTATGGAAGTGATCGTGAATAAACTTGCTACCAAGTCGACGGCTTCAAGTACGGCTGAATTGACGGCAGGCACTGCAGCTACAACCCTCAAAACGACACTGTCGCAAATTACGGGTGCAGGGTCGTCGGACAATTATAAAATGAAGATCAATAACAAAGAGATCGATGTATCGTCCAGCGACACCATAGAAGCTGTAATTATTAAAATCAATTCATCTGGCGCAGGGGTTACGGCTAGTTTTGACCAAATAAGCGGCAAGTTCTCTGTTTTGGCCAAAGAATATGGAGCTGCCGCAAATGTTAACATAGAATCCGGAGCTGCAACCGCAACTAGCGGAGATCTCTCGGGGCTGCTTAAATTATCCGTAACAAATGCCGTAGATGGACAGGTGACGATCAAAAACGCAGCTTATCCAAGTGGCAGAACGTTCGACACTTCCGATAATACGCTTAACGTAAACGGAATAAAGTTGACCATGCTGCAAGCAACCGGAACAAGCGGCTCTTCAATCGTCAATACCCAGTCCGATCCTACCAAAGCGTTGGATTCGGTAAAAGCGTTTGTCAACTTGTATAATGAGCTGGTTGACAAAATTAATACCAAAACCACTGAAGCCCGCTATAAAAATTTCACGCCATTATCCGATGAACAGAAGAAGGAAATGAAAGAGTCCGAAATCAAGCAATGGGAAGATAAAGCAAAAAGCGGTTTGTTGAAAGGCGATAGCATTCTGACATCCGCTGCTTCGAATATGCGATCGACTGTAGTAAGTTATCTCGGAGATTTAAGTTCGGTAGGGATTACAACCGGGCTTTATCACGAAAATGGCAAATTGAAGATTGATGAAGAAAAACTCAAAAACGCTTTGAGCACAGATCCACAGAAAGTGCTTAACATTTTTCAAGGTTCAAGCGCGGATCCTTCCAAAAAGGGACTTTTTGCGGATTTGAGCAAACAGGTTAATGGTACTTTGGATCAAATGGTGTCCAAAGTAGGTACGTCCAAATTCGATACTGCTGTTACGGGAGTGTTCAAGCAGGAGAGCATGATAGGACGACAGATCAAAGACTACGACAAAAGAATCAGTTCCATGACTGTACGCATGAATGCTATGGAAACTCGTTATTATAAGCAATTCTCTGCCATGGAAGAAGCGATGAGCAAAATGCAGGCACAGTCCTCCAGTCTGACTAATTCCTTAGGTTGATCATTAATCCAGTAAAGGGTGGGACAATTGATTAATTCTCCTTATGAAAGATATCGCCAATCTTCCGTTCAAACTTCTAATCCGGCACAACTTGTAGTGATGTTGTATGATGGAGCAATCCGTTTTGTGAATACGGCAATGAACGGACTTAAAGAACGCAAGTACGAGACGGTCAATACTAATCTGGGTAAAGCGCAAACGATTATCAGCGAATTGATGTCGACTTTGAACTTTGCTTATCCGATTTCGAAAGAACTCTTTTCTCTTTACGAATATATTAATCACCTTTTGATTCAGTCCAATATCAAAAAGCAGGAAGAACCGGCTGTCGAAGCTTTGGGGTACTTATCCGAACTGAGAGAAACGTGGTTGGAAGCCAGTAAAGCTTACGCTGCGGCTGGTGGAATATCTGCCGGAGTTTCTCATGGATAATTGGATTGCTCAATTGGAGGAGCTTACTCACCGAGCGGTGAATCAAGTCGAATCTATGCCTTACGAGGAATTTGAGCAGTTTGTGGAAAAAAGGCAAATCATTATCGATCAGTTGGAAAGCATTTTGATGGTAACCGCCGCAAATCCTCAACAAAAACAACGGTTATCCCAAGTGTTACAGCATGATGCGATTCT
Source organism: Saccharibacillus brassicae (assembly GCF_006542275.1). Taxonomy (NCBI): domain Bacteria; kingdom Bacillati; phylum Bacillota; class Bacilli; order Caryophanales; family Paenibacillaceae; genus Saccharibacillus; species Saccharibacillus brassicae. The sequence goes on along the minus strand of NZ_CP041217.1, from coordinate 1,962,998 downwards.
TTTGAATCGAATGAATACGCTGAAAGAAGAAGCTCATTCGAAGATCCAACAACGCGGACAAGCCAAAGCGCAAAGAAGCGCCTATGAAAGCCATTATTCTCCGGAAGCCATACTTATGGATCGACGCAAATAACATTCAAATTCCCCTGTTTTCTCTGTTTCGATACAGAGAGAGCAGGGTATTTGTTTTTTAATCCCTTTACTTGATTTAAGCCCTAGATTTGTGATTGCAAAAGGAGTTTTTGACTAATTATTTCGAATGATTATGATGTAACATATTGTAATGTAATCATTTTATATTCCAATTGACAGTCGCGAAGACAGGGTGGTATATTCGAGTAGTGGATCACACATTTTTATCTGATAACGAAGGGAATGTTCGTGCATGCAAGGTAAAGTGAAATGGTTTAACGCAGAAAAAGGTTACGGTTTCATCGAGACGGAAGAAGGCGGCGACGTTTTCGTTCACTTCTCGGCGATTCAAATTGAAGGATTCAAGACGCTGGAAGAAGGACAAGCCGTTGAGTTCGACATCGTTGAAGGCGCTCGCGGACCGCAAGCTTCCAACGTTACTCCTCTGTAAGTCGCGACAGCCGTATACCTGACCTACATAGAGAATTGTGCGTCAACGATTTATGCTGGTTGGAGACACATGGCTCAGCAGGAAGGCCCCGCTTATGCGGGGTCTTTTTCTGTTGATCTTATGAAATTCAGAAAAATTGACGATATAGCATATGAGTTATACAAAAACTGATTATATGTACTGAGAACAAGGAGTGGAAGTAGAATCATGGAAAAGAATATCGTTTATTTGTATTCAGTAGTTTTTAACGTTCTAAAGTATGTATCCGTATTGAATTTGTTTAAATTGATAAGAGTGAACCAATTGGTTTTCAGAAAGGTCACAGAACCTTCGGTTCGAATTGAATTATGGGTTTTTTTTAATTTTGCTTTAGCTTTATTGTCTGTTTATCTGGTTTACTTTTTTAAAGACTATAAAGCGATTACAATTCTGCTTTTAGGATATGGAATTATTAGAGTTTTTGAGATCGTGATTACGCAAATCAACATTTTATTGTTTGACCAATATAGAGCTGAACGAAAAAAGTATGGGGAAATACAGGCAGCAGAAGTTTTGGGAGACTATGCGGAAGCTGAACGTCTGCGTAAAGAAACGGCTTATACGATTGCTGGATTTCGAAGAATGGCCATTCTGCTTATACATAATTTTTTTGAGATCATTTTCTGGTTTACGGTTTCTTACCAAGTCATTGATCAGTCTTTCAAAATAGATGGCGACTTCGGGAACCCATTGGGTCAGGCTTTGTACATCAGTTTTGTTACTATGACTACATTTGGATCTCCTAACTTTGGCATTAAGGATAATTGGAGCCTGACTGTTATCTCGATTCAGTCCGCTATCGGAGTTGTAATGACTTTATTGACTTTTGCTCGCTTTATTTCTCTTCTGCCTCAGACTAAATCTGCAAACATACTGGAAAAAAAACAATAAAACTTGCAAACTGAATTTAAAATAAAAATTTAGGACTTTATCTTTTGATAGAGTCTTTTTGGCTTTTTAAATTTTCACACGGTCTTTAGATATGAAAATATCCCTTTATACCTAAGTTTTCGCTTTTCTCTAGCAAAAGATTTCTTTTATTAGATAAAAATAAATTAAAAGAAAAAATACAAGGAGAAACCGGTTTACAAGGCGTTTTTTGCGTTTAACAAGAATAGAGTAAGGATAGGGACTATTTTACTGGTTTTTCGTCCCGTACATTAGTTCGACCACATCTAAGGAGGGATCACACAAAGTGAGGGGAAAGAACAAAAAAGTATGGGCCATTTTGATTGCCCTGGTACTCGTCTTACATACTATGCTCGGCGCGGGAATCGGTCAGGCAAGGGCGGAGGAAGCGGCGCCAGCCGGAGAGACCGTTGAGCAGCAAGTCACATCCTCGACGGAAGGCAGCGTCGTTCAAGCGGACGTGCCATCCGAATCCGGACAGACCGGAGACCCAATCGTCGTTGAAGAAAGTCCTATAAGCGCAAACGAAGCAGCGGTGGAAGAAGTTCCTGCCGCGGACGCCGGAACTCCTGCCGTGGAAGCGGAAGAAGAAACGGCTCCGGCAGCGGATGCCGCGGCTCCTGTCGCCGAAGAAGAAACAGCTCCCGCAGAGAGCGTAGAGACGCCTGCCGTTGATACGGAAACGCCGGCGGCAGATGAATCGACTCCTGCGACCGACGAAGAGCAGACGCCGGAAACCGACGTCGAAACTCCTGCAAGCGAGGAAGAAGCGGCTGCAACCAAAGAAGAAGCAGACAAAGCGAAAGCCGAACTTGCTGCTAAAGAAGCAGCAGAGGCAGACGCAAAAGTAACACCCGTGATCGAAGAAAACATCATCACGAACGTGTCGATCACGAACCAAAACGGAAGTGTGATCGATGCCGACCACCCGGTTGACGTCAACGATGCGCTTCAACTGAATTATCAGTTCGCTCTCCCGGACGGTAAAGGATACGGAGAAGGTTCGACCTTCGATTTCAACGTTCCTTCGCAATTCCCGATTTACAACGCAGTCAATGCCCCTCTGTTCGCTACCGATAGCTCGGGCGAGACGATCGGTACGCTTCAAGTTACCACGGACGGTCACGTCAAACTCACGTTTAACGATTACATTGCCAAGCATTCCGATGTAAAAGGCAACTTGACGATCGGTACGGTACTGACGGAACAAACCGTAAATAACCAGGAGCAGGTTACTATTTCTTTCCCGATCGCGGGCGGACTCGTACCGGTTATCCTTTATGTCACAAAACCGGACAATACCGATCCGATTCGAAACGATGCCAACCTTTTCTACAAACTGCATACCTCTACCAATTACGCGGATAAACAGGCTGCATGGGGTATTTTCATCAACAAAGATATGCTCTCGCTTAACAAGGTTGTCGTAAAGGACACGTTCCCGAACGGTGGGCTTGAACTGGTCAAAGCTTCGATCGCTGTCGAAGTCGAAGGCACTGAAAATGGCAAAGGAAACGGTCAGTACAGTGCTTATGCAGGCAGCTACACGGTAGAAGTTTTGGAAAACAATTTGCGTAAAGGGTTCGTCGTAACTTTCAATGAGCCTGTAACGCAAAGTCTTCGCATTACTTATACGACCAATTACGACAGCAGTAAATTGACGGACGCTACAGTGAATCAAGGATTCGTCAATCGTGCGAATCTGACTGCCGAGATCCTTGGCAAAGACGGACAAGGCCCTGCGGAACAGATTACCAAAGAATCGCAAATCGCCTTCTACGAGCCTTTCGTTGACAAAGACGGCGCGCAGAACGGAGATCGCCTGAATTGGTCGATCACGATCAACAAAAACCAGTCCACGATCACCAATGCGACCATTATCGATACGGCGGGCAACAGCCAGACGCTGGATCGCGAATCCTTCCGTCTGTACCAAGCGGCCGTGGATCGCAATGGCGTGGTAACCAAGACGGGTACCCTGCTGACAGAAGGCACGGATTATATGTTGAATATGGCAGCGGACGGCACAACCGGATTTACCCTGTCGTTCAACAATCCGATCAATTCCACTTACGTGCTGGAATACGCTTCGACCTTTAACGCCGCTGAGACGAAAGACCTTACGGAAATCGTCAACAACGTTCGTTTTACAGGTGAAGGCATTCGGGGCGGGATCGTGGAAAGTCAAAGCAAAATCACGGTACGCGTAACGACGGGTTCCGGTTCGGGTTCCGGGACGATCCCGGTAACACCGCCGACGACGCCACCAACAACGCCGCCGACGACGCCACCAACAACGCCGCCGACGACAGAGACGCCTCCGCCAACGACGACGCCACCGACAACGGAGACGCCGCCAACGACGGTAACGCCGCCGGATACGACTGTACCGGAAAATCCGGTTCCCGTAGGACCGCCGGTCATCGTGGTGCCGACTCCGCCGACGCCGGTAACGCCGACGCCGGATACGACGATTCCGGACGATACAACGCCGGTTGGACCTCCGGTCGTGCCGACTGAGCCGGATACGACGATTCCGGACGACACGACGCCGGTTGGACCTCCGGCCGTGCCGACGGAACCGGTTATGCCGATTCCGGACGAGACGATCCCGCAGGGACCTCCGATCGTTCCGGTTCAAGAGCAGCCGATTCCGATGCAGCCGATCGTTTCGATCCCTGACGACTCCGTGCCGCAAGGAATGCCAGTAGTCGAAGGAACGGTAGTGCCGAACGAAGAGACACTGCCGCAGACCGGCGAAAGCAGCAGCCTGCCGTACGTGATGGCCGGTGCCGGCCTGATCCTGTTCGGACTGCTGATGAGACGCCGTTCCGCTAAAAACGCCGAATAAGCGCTTTTCGCGGCAAATACGAAGCAGCCTGCCCCCGTTTTCGCGACTCCCGCGAAAGCGGGGGTTTTTGCATGCGTGCGGCTTTGGCTTTTATGCGTACATGCGTTCCTGCGTTTGCCCGGCGGCTTTTAAGGTTAAAAGAGAAGATAGCGGCAAGTCGGAAACGGAGTCCCGGACGAGGTGATCCGATTTGCCGATAAAGCGTTAACACTCTTTTTACTCGGCGTTAACGCTGTGCTATAATGGTGATATAAGGAGGAGTGCCCTATGGATTTTGCGATTCGCGGACAACACATTGAAGTTACTGACGCTCTGAAGGATTACATCGACAAGAGACTCAGCCGACTCGAGAAGTACTTCGATATTCCCCCTGCTACGGAAGGTACGGTTACGCTTAGCGTGACGCGCGGCATTCACAAAGTAGAGGTGACGATCCCTCTTCCAGGCGGCGTGTTCCTGCGCGCGGAAGATCGGAGCGACGACATGTACACGTCGATCGACTCGGTGCTGTCGAAACTTGAGCGCCAGATTCGCAAACACAAGACCAAAATGAACCGCAGGTTCCGTCAGGACGAAAGCCTCAAAGGGTTGTTCGTCGACGAGGGTGCCAACGCTTCCGTCTCCCCGTCCACGGACGAGGAAGAGGCCGAGGACGAACTCCAAGTGGTACGCAGCAAGCGATTCCTGCTCAAACCGATGGACGTCGAAGAAGCTATTCTGCAGATGAACATGATCGGCCACAACTTCTTCGTCTTTTCGAACATCGAATCCGAGACGGTCAACGTCGTGTATCGCCGTAACGACGGCAAATACGGCCTGATCGAACAGGAATAAGGCACGACTTTCACAAAAAAATCAAATTTTTTTAAGAAAAAGGGCCTTATCCGCATCGGATGAGGCTCTTTGTGCGTATATAATATGTTGGAAGTTTTACGGAAGAGCGGCCAGGCGGCCTTTTGCGCGGTTGCCCGTGCCCGCTCAAGCTGGTACAATTTAGGCAAACCATCCGTTTTGCACGAAAGGGGCACAACATGTTAGGACTTGTCAAAAAAATCTTCGGGGATATGAACGAACGGGACGTCAAGAAGTTCATGCGCACCGTGGAGATCATCAATAAAATGGAACCCGATTTCGAGAAGCTTACCGATGACGAATTGAAGCATAAGACGGTCGAGTTCCGTGAGCGCCTGGCCAAGGGCGAATCGGTTGACAGCCTGCTGCCGGAAGCTTTCGCAACGACGCGTGAAGCGTCCAAGCGTACGCTCGGCAAGCGCCATTACGACGTGCAGTTGGTCGGCGGCATCGCCCTGCATAACGGCCGGATCGCGGAAATGAAAACAGGGGAAGGCAAGACGCTCGTCGGCACCCTCCCGGTCTATCTGAATGCTCTCGTCGGCAAAGGCGTGCACGTCGTTACCGTCAACGATTATCTCGCCCAGCGCGATAGCGAGGAAATGGCTCAAGTCTACAATTTCCTTGGCATGACCGTAGGTCTCAACCTGAGCGGCATGGAGCACTCGCAGAAGCAGGAAGCTTACGGCTGCGACATCACGTACGGCACGAACAACGAGTACGGGTTCGACTACCTGCGCGACAACATGGTGCTGTACAAAGAGCAAATGGTACAGCGCCCGCTGTATTTCTGCATCATCGACGAAGTGGATTCCATCCTGATCGACGAAGCGCGTACGCCGCTGATCATCTCCGGCCAGGCGCAAAAATCAACCGAGCTGTATTTCCTTGCGGACCGTTTCGTGAAGCGTCTGCAGGTGGAAGAGGATTACACCGTCGACATCAAGATCAAATCGGTCTCGCTGTCGGATAAAGGCGCGGCCAAAGCCGAGCGCGACTTCGGCATCGACAATCTGTACGACCAAAAGCACGTCATGCTGAACCATCATATCGTGCAGGCGCTCAAAGCGAACGTAATCATGCGCCGCGATGTCGACTACGTCGTCGTCGAAGACGAAGTTGTCATCGTCGACGACTTTACGGGCCGCCTGATGGCCGGCCGCCGTTACAGCGACGGCCTGCACCAGGCGATTGAAGCGAAGGAAGGCATCACGGTTCAGAACGAGAGCATGACGCTCGCGACGATCACGTTCCAGAACTACTTCCGGATGTACCGCAAGCTGGCCGGCATGACCGGTACGGCAAAAACGGAAGAAGAAGAATTCAAAAAGGTATACGGCCTCGAAGTGCTGCAGGTGCCGACGAACCGGCCGAACCAGCGTCAGGATTCGCCGGACGTCGTCTACAAAAGCGTCGCCAGCAAATTCCGTGCGGTCGTAACCGAGATCGAAGAACGCCATGCCAAAAACCAACCGATCCTGGTCGGTACGGTCTCGATCGAGAACTCCGAAGTGCTGTCGGAAATGCTGAAGAAAAAAGGCATTCGTCACCAGGTACTGAACGCGAAGTACCACGCCGAAGAAGCCGAAATTATCTCCAGCGCCGGTCAACCGGGCGCGGTTACAATCGCGACCAACATGGCGGGACGCGGTACCGACATCATGCTGGGCGAAGGCGTGCAAGCTGTAGGCGGCCTGCACATCATCGGTACGGAGCGCCACGAATCGCGCCGGATCGATAACCAGCTGCGCGGCCGTGCCGGACGTCAGGGCGACCCGGGTTCGACGCAGTTCTACCTGTCGCTCGGCGACGAACTGATGAAGCGTTTCGGCGCGGATAACGTGCTGAACATGATGGAGCGCCTGGGCTTCGAAGAAGACCAGCCGATCGAGAGCCGCATGATCACCCGCGCGGTGGAATCGGCGCAGAAGCGGGTCGAAGGCAACAACTTCGATACGCGCAAAATCGTGCTCCAATACGATGACGTGATGAACCAGCAGCGCGGCGTGATCTACAAGCAGCGTATGGAGCTGCTGGAAGCCGACAACGTCAAGCAGATCGTGCTCGACATGATCCGCGGCACGATCGAGCGGATCGTCGAAGCGCATACGGGCGACGATATCCCGGAAAACTGGGAATTGGAGCAGGTGGCCGAGTATATCAACGCCAAGCTGCTTGAAGAAGGCGAGATTACCCGCGACGAGCTGTGGGGCAAAGAATCTTCGGAGATTACGGAGTACCTGTACGACAAAGTCGAACAGCGCTACAACGAACGCGAAGCTTCCCTCGGCGAAGCGATGGTCCGCGAATTCGAGAAAGTCATCGCGCTGCGCGCGGTCGACCGGAAATGGATGGATCATATCGACGCCATGGATCAGCTCCGTCAAGGTATCCACCTGCGGGCATACGGCGGTACCGATCCGCTGCGCGAATACCAGTTCGAAGGTTACGAAATGTTCAATCAGATGATCGCCGGCATCCAGGAAGAGGTGGCGACGTACATCATGAAAGCACGCGTCGAATCGAACCAGCAGCGCGAAGCCGTGATCGACGAGAAGAAGATCAGCACCAACAGTCCGACGCCGGAAAAGAAAGCTTCCCGCAAAGACCGTCGCGCCCAACGTTAATCGTACACCCTCCTGCATGAGCAGGTAACAGCTCCCCGATGAGTTCGGCGGCTGCGTTCGGAATCCCGCGGCACGACCGCCGGATTCCGGCGTACCGCGGCGCGAGCCCGGGCATACGGCCCGGTTTCCGAAGTTCTTTTCGGAAGCCGGGCCGAAGGGCTGTTTACGGGCGGTTTATCCGCCGACATAAACGAGAGAAGCCGCAAGCGGCTTTTTAGACTACCAACGAGGTGAAGAAAAATGATCGATCCGAATGTCAGACACGATCTGCGCGAGTTGACGCAGAAATTAACCAACCTTAGGGGGTCACTTTGACTTAGATCTCAAAGAAGAAATGATCTCCAACTTCGAAGAGAAAATGGCCGCTCCCGGTTTTTGGGACGACAGCGATAAAGCGCAGGCGCTGATTGCGGACATGAACGCGGTCAAAGGCTCGCTTGACCAATATCTGAAAATGCAGCAGGATTTCGACGACGCCGTGCTGATGGCGGAACTCGCCGACGACGAAGACGATCAGGAAATGGCGGATGAAGTGGCGGCAAGCGTAGCCGATCTCATGACGCGCATGGGCGAGTTCGAACTGCAGCTGCTGCTGAGCGAACCTTACGACAAGCTGAACGCCATTCTGGAGCTGCATCCGGGCGCCGGCGGCACCGAGTCGCAGGATTGGGGACTTCAGCTGCTGCGGATGTATACGCGTTGGGCCGAGAAGCGCGGCTTCAAAGTCGAGACGCTCGATTACCTGCCGGGCGAAGAAGCCGGCATCAAAAGCGTGACGCTGCTGATCAAAGGCCATAACGCCTACGGCTATCTCAAAGCGGAAAAAGGCGTGCATCGCCTCGTCCGCATCTCGCCGTTCGATTCATCGGGCCGCCGCCATACGTCGTTCGTATCGTGCGACGTCGTGCCGGAGATCGACGACACGATCGATATCGATATTCGCACGGAAGACCTGAAGATCGACACGTACCGCGCAAGCGGCGCGGGCGGTCAGCATATCAATACGACCGATTCGGCCGTCCGGATTACCCACCTTCCGACCGGCGTGGTCGTGACGTGCCAGAATGAACGCTCGCAGATCAAAAACCGCGAACAGGCCATGACGATGCTCCGTTCCAAGCTGTATGAACGGGAGATCGAAGAACAAAAGCGGCAGTTGGCAGAGATTCGCGGCGAACAGTCGGAGATCGGCTGGGGCAGCCAGATCCGCTCGTACGTGTTCCATCCTTACAGCATGGTCAAAGACCATCGCACGTCGCATGAAGTCGGCAACATCGGCGCGGTCATGGACGGCGATCTGGACGGATTCATCGACGCTTACTTGCGCAGCCAGCTGAAGATCGAACCGTCGGAGTAAGCGGGAGCCATGTCAACGAGCAAAGGCGGCAGAAAGCCGCTGGTCCCGCTTCACGGCGCCAAACGAAACGCCCTCGATACGACGCTGATTGTCGTGGGCGCTTTTATTACGGCGATCGCGTTCAACCTGTTCCTGCTGCCGAATCAGATCGCGTCCGGCGGCGTGTCCGGCCTGTCGATCATTATCAAGGAATGGTTCGATTTCGAGCCTGCTTTTACCCAGTGGATCTTCAATATCCCGTTGTTTATCGCCGGGGTGATTTTTCTGGGCAAACAGTACGGGGCGCGCACGCTCGTCGGTACGATTTGCCTGCCGCTTTTCATCTTCCTCACGCGCGACTGGCCGATCTCGACAACCAATCCGCTGCTCGGTTCGCTGTATGGCGGAATCGGCGTCGGCTTGGGCCTCGGACTCGTGTTCCGCGGGCGCGGCTCGACCGGCGGCCTGTCGATCGTGGCGCATCTGCTGCAAAAGTTCAGCGGACTCAGCCTGTCGCTGAGCGTCATGCTGGTCGACGGCACGGTTATCGTGCTGGCCGGCTTCACGTTGTCGTTCGAAAATGCGCTGTATGCACTGATCGGGCTGTACGTGACGGGCAAAGTGATCGACGCGGTGGAGATGGGCCTCGGGTATACGAAAGTGGCCTACATTATTACGGATAAGCGCGAAGAGCTTACCCGGGTGATTTTGCAGGACCTCGACCGCGGCTTGACCGAACTCAGCGCACGCGGTGGCTATACCGGCGAGTCCAGGCCGATGCTCATGGTCGTAATCGGCCAGAGCGAGACGAGCCGGCTGAAGACGCTGGTGCGCTCGGTCGATCCCGAAGCGTTCGTCGTGATCAGCAACGCGCAGGAAGTGCTGGGCAAAGGATTCAAGATCCAGATCTGAGCGAAAACCTGCGCAAAACAAAAACCGCTTCCGGAGTCTCTCGACTTTGGAGGCGGTTTTTGCATATGGAATCGGATCTAGGTCGACAGCCGGTCGATCTCTTCCCGCGTCAGGCCGGATAACCGCATCGTCTGTTCGGCGCTCATGCCTTCCGCGAGCAGATTGCGGGCGATTTCCTGCCTCGCTGCCCGTTCGCCTTCGGCTTTGCCTGCCGCCATACCTTCAACCTTGCCTTCTTCCAAGCCTTTACGCCGCATTTCGTAATACTCGTCGCGCAGCGCTTTTGTCAGATTCGAAATCATGCTATCCACTCCTTTGGGATCGTTGAACTCGTCGAGAATATGGCCGATCTGTTCGGTTTCCTTCGGATTGATCAGTTTGAACCACGATTTGAACAGCCGGAAAAGTTCGGGACTGAGTGTTTGCAGCATGCGGCTCGACTTCTTCAACTGTGCGGTGAACGATTCGGCACCCGGATGCTGCTCCACGAGAAAGATGAGCCCCATCAAGTTATCCATCTCCTGCAGTTTGCGTTCGTCAAGCCGTTTGACGTCAAGGAGCACGTAACGAAAATTCAACAGTTCTTCGCCGAAATGCTGCTCGCCGCCCAGCATTTCGCGAAAAGAACGGGCCGCGGTCCATGCGGAACTTCCATTGTATAAAACGATCGGCACGATCGCGGGCAGCCGATAACTTTTTCTGCGCACCTCGGCGGGCGGAGCGTTAAGGCTGACGTCGCGCCAGATCTCCGTCATGTACGTCAGCAGCCGGTGCGGCATCTCGAAGTCGACCCGGGATTGGAACTCCAGCAGCAAATAAAAGTAAAACTCCTGTCCCCGTATACAGGCTCGGTAGACGAGATCCGACTCTTTTTCCTTATAATCGCTCAAAATATACGACTTGTCGACCCGCAGCAGGTCTTCCCCGGCAATTTGCCGCGCCCATTCGCCGGGCACGAAGTTCTGCAGCAGTTCGGCGAACAGGGAACGGCTGGACAGCAGCGATTTGTAGGCTTTGTCGTAAGGGTGATGCAGCGGTCTTTTTCGATCCGGATGCATAGCGCAATCTTCCTCTCGGGAACAAATGATTCAAAGGAGATCGCGCCGGGGTCGGAAGATGCGCCGGATCTTTTCTTTTTATGAAGTATACTCTTTTCATGAAGAAAAGGGAATGTATGTTCCTGTTTTCGTATCTGCTTTTTTTCTCCTTGCACGGAATGTAAACTTTTTCGCGCAAGGTTGTATTTATATGATACCGAACGTATAATAATACATATTATTCACGTTCTATGCACGGTATATGCATGTATGCCACATATTCATTCGAAAGAACCTTATAGAGCGGAGGCCAGGAAGAAATGAGCAAAGACAAGATCAAAGCGGCGATCGTAGGCGCGACCGGTTACGGCGGGGCGGAGCTGATCCGTCTGCTCCAGGCGCATCCCCATGTCGAAGTCAGCTGCGTGCTGTCGTCGTCGAGCAGCGGCGTTCCGCTGAGCGCGAGCTTTCCCCATCTGACGAACCTTATCGAACTGGAGCTTGAATCGATCGAGCCGGCGAATATCAAAGCCAAAGCCGATGTCGTCTTCCTGGCCACGCCTGCGGGCGTAAGCGCCGAGCTGACGCCTAAGCTGCTGGAACAAGGACTCAAAGTCATCGATTTGTCGGGCGATCTTCGTCTCAAGGACGGAGCCGTCTACGAGAAATGGTACAAACGTCCTCCGGCATCCGAAGACGTGCTGGCCCAGGCGGTATACGGGCTGAGCGAGATCTACGGTGAGTCCGTCGTCGGGCGTGCGGCGATCTCGAATCCGGGCTGCTTTCCGACGGCGACGCTGCTCGGCCTGATCCCGGCGGTGAAAGCGGACTGGATCGACCCGGCGACGATCATCATCGATGCCAAAACCGGCGTGTCCGGCGCGGGACGCGGAACCGGGCTCGGCACGCATTACGGCGAGATTAACGAAAGCGTGAAAGCCTATAAGGTCAACGCGCATCAACATATTCCGGAAATCGAGCAGGTGCTCGGCGAAGCAGCCGGCGCGGAAGTGGTCGTGACGTTCACGACACACTTGATTCCGATGACCCGCGGCATTCTGAGCACGATGTACGCTTCGGTCAACGAAAAGCGGAGCACGCAGGAATTCATCGATTTGTATCGAACCTTTTATGCAGGGCGTCCGTTCGTGCGCATTCGGGAAAACGGCGTCATGCCGGCAACCAAAGAAGTCTCGGGCTCGAATTACTGCGATATCGGGTTTTCGGCGGACGAACGGACCGGCCGCGTCACGATCGTGTCGGTCATCGACAATATGGTCAAAGGCGCGGCGGGACAGGCGATCCAGAACCTGAATCTCATGATGGGCTGGGACGAAGCGGAAGGTCTCCGTTTCGTTCCGATGTATCCTTGATTCCATAGCGATTATATACCGAAAGGCGGAAGCGGCTCATGGCAGTTCCTTCTTATACCGTCGTCGAAGGCGGATCAATCATTACGCCGAAGGGATTCCGGGCATCCGGTCTTCACTGCGGTTTGAAAAAAACGGACAGAAACGATATCGGCGCCATCGTGTGCGAGGTTCCCGCTTCGGCGGCGGCCGTCTATACGACGAACCTGTTCCAGGCGGCTCCGCTGCAGACGACCCGCGACAGCCTGGCGAACGGCGTGCTGCGCGCGGTCATTGTGAACAGCGGCAACGCCAATGCGTGCACGGGGACCCAGGGCGACGCGGACGCGTCCGAAATGCGCGATCTGGCAGCTAAAAGTTTCGGCGTGAACCCGGAAGACGTGGCGGTCGCTTCGACCGGCGTCATCGGAGAGAATCTGAAGATGGACTGCGTGCGAAGCGGCATCGCCCGCCTGGCGGACGTGCTGGCAGGCGACGCGGATGCCGGAGAACAATTCAGCCAGGCGATTCTGACGACCGATCTGGTCAAAAAAGAGCTGTGCGTCTCGCTGCCGATCGACGGGCAGACCGTGACGATCGCGGGCGCGGCCAAAGGCTCCGGCATGATTCATCCGAACATGGCGACCATGCTGGCCTTTATGACGACGGATGCCAAAATCGGCAGCGAAGCGCTGCACAAGCTGCTGCGGCGCACGACCGAAAACACGTTCAACATGATTACGGTGGACGGCGATACGAGTACCAACGACATGCTGGTCGTTATGGCGAGCGGTCTGTCGGGGCAGAAGCAGGAGCTGGACGAAGCCCATCCGGATTGGGCGGCTTTCGCCGAAGCGTTCGTGCGGGTCTGCGAGCATCTGGCCAAAGCGATTGCCCGCGACGGCGAAGGCGCGACCAAGCTGGTCGAAGTAACCGTAAGCGGCGCGGAGAGCGAAGAGTCCGCACGGGCCGTCGCGAAGACGGTCATCGGCTCCAGCCTCGTCAAAACGGCCGTATACGGCGCGGACGCCAACTGGGGACGCATTATCGCGGCCGTCGGACGCGCGGGCGTGCCCGTTCATCCGCATACGGTCGATATCAAGCTCGGCGATATCGTCGTGCTGACGTCTTCCCAGCCGGTCGCGTTCGACGAAGAGTTGGCGCTGGAATATTTAAAAGGCGATACCGTGACCATCTCGGTCGAGCTGAACATGGGCGAAGCGCAGGCGACTGCCTGGGGCTGCGACCTGACTTACGATTACGTGCGCATCAATGCGGCGTACCGGACATAAATCGAACCTATTGCCGTACCAAGCGCGGCCGGCGCAGGCCGAACCGCGAATCGATACAAAGCCGGAAGTTACCGGCGCATCTGGAGGGATAGTCATGCAGCGACAGTCGTACCGCTTCCCGCACGACAAAGGGTCTTCGGCCCCGCTTCGGCAGGATTCGGACACATCCGACGTGCAAGCCTCGTTCGTCATGAAATGCGGCGGCAGCACGCTGGCCGCTTTGCCGGAAGCATTCTTTGCCGATCTGGCGCAGCTTCAGGCAGACGGCGTGCGGCCGGTCATCGTGCACGGCGGCGGCCCGGCGATCTCCGACAATCTGGAGAAGCTCGGCATTCCGACGGAGTTCGTGCACGGCCTTCGCCGCACGACCGAAGAAGTGCTCGACGTCGTGGAAATGGTGCTTGCCGGAACGATCAACAAATTGATCGTGCGGCGCATTCAGTCCGCCGGCGGCAAAGCGCTCGGGCTGTCCGGCTCCGACGGCTCGCTGATCCAGGCCGAGCCGGTCGCGAATGCCGCCGAAGTCGGCCTGGTCGGCGACGTCGTGCGCGTGGAAGCGGACATCGTCGCCGGCGTGCTGAGCATGGGCTACATGCCCGTCATCGCTCCACTGGGCGTCGACGCCCAGGGACAGCGCTATAATATCAACGCCGACACGGCGGCCGGCGCGGTCGCTTCCTTCGTCGGCGCGCGGCGCATGATCGTCGTGACCGACGTGCCCGGCATCCTCAAGACGGTCGACGGCGTCAAAGCGGCGCTGCCGTCCGTCACTTTTGCCGAGATCGAAGACATGATCGCAAGCGGCGAGATCTACGGCGGCATGATCCCGAAAGTCCGCGCCGCGATGAAGTGCCTTCACGGCAACGTCGAAGAAGTCGTGATCGTCGACGGCAGCGAAGAGAGAGTGCTGAGCCGGCTTCTGTCCGGCGAAGCGATCGGAACGACGATCCGGCGATAACGTTCGGAAGAACGGACTTGAACAATACCCTAATCCCTGATTTTTGTGAATGATGACCCCGATGAAGCAGGCCAAGCGGAGGGAGAAGTGCAGGGAAGAAGCGCCAACGCACTTCTCCCGCAGCTTCTCGCCGAACCCAGGAAGGAGCGTGCAAGACCATGACCGAAGAAAGCGCATTGTTTCAAACGTACGCCCGCAACCCGCTCGCCCTCGTCAAAGGCGAAGGCAGCTGGCTGTGGGACGACCAGGGCAACAAGTATCTCGACTTCATGAGCGGCCTCGCCGTCACCAATCTCGGCCACGCGCCGAAAAAGGTCGGAGACAAGCTCAAGGAGCAGATCGATACGCTGTGGCATACGTCGAATCTGTTCGTCATTCCGAAGCAGGAAGAAGCCGCGAAGAAGCTTGCCGAAGTCGCGCAGGCCGACGCCGTCTTTTTCTGCAACAGCGGCGCCGAATCGAACGAAGCCGCGATCAAGCTTGCGCGCCGTTATTTCCAGAAGGTGAAGGGCGAGGAACGCTACGAGATCATCACGCTCGGCAAATCGTTCCACGGCCGCACGCTGGCTACGCTGACCGCGACCGGCCAGGACAAAGTCAAAGAAGGCTTCCTGCCGCTGCCAGCCGGCTTCGTCACCGTGCCTCCGCATGACATTACGGCGATCGAGCAGGCGATCAACGAGCATACGGCCGCCGTCATGATCGAAATGGTGCAGGCCGAAGGCGGCGTCTATCCGCTGGATCAGGCGTACGCGCAGCAGATCGAACAGCTGTGCCGCGACAAAGGCATCCTGCTGATCGTCGACGAAGTGCAGACCGGCATGGGCCGGACCGGCGCCTGGTTCGCGCATCATCGCTACGGCATCAAGCCGGATATTTTCACCGTCGCCAAAGGCATCGCTTCAGGCTTCCCGGCCGGCGCCATGATCGGGCGCGCCTATCTCAAAGAAGCGTTCACCGCGGGCAGTCACGCGACGACGTTCGGCGGTACGCCGCTGGCTTCGTCCGCGATCATCGCGACGATCGAGACGATGCAGGAAGACCGCCTGCCGGAGCGGGCCGCGGCAATCGGCGATCTGCTGATGAACAAGCTGCGCGAGCGTCTGCACGGCAATCCTTTCGTCAAGGAAGTACGCGGACTGGGTCTGCTGATCGGTATCGAATGCGCGGAGCCCGTCAGCGAACTGGTCATGGCCGGACAGCGCCGCGGCCTGCTGTTCGTGTCGGCCGGCCCGAACGTGATCCGCCTGCTGCCGAACCTGTACGTGACCGAAGAACAAGTCATGCAGGCGGTCGAGATCGTCGCTTCGGTGATCGAGGAGAAAGTACCGACGCCGAGCGCGTAGGCGCGGGCGGCGCCGACAGAGCGTTCGGCGAACCGGGCGACGGATGCCGGGTTCGCGAACGCTCTCTTTTTACGAAATCGACGCATTCCAAGGAGGACTTGATATGGATCTGACTCAACAGGCGTACGGGGCGGCTCTCAAAGGGCGCGACCTCGTCGAACTGACCGACTATACGACGGAAGAAATCCAGTACCTGCTCGATCTCGCGATCGAACTCAAACGCAAACAGAAAACCGGCGAGACGTTCCGGCCGCTGGAAGGCAAAACGCTGGGCATGATCTTCGAAAAATCGTCCACGCGCACCCGCGTTTCGTTCGAAGTGGGCATGTTCCAGCTCGGCGGACACGCTCTTTTCCTCAGCAAAAACGATATTCAGCTCGGACGCGGCGAAGCGATCCCGGATACGGCCGGCGTTCTGTCCCGCTATCTCGACGGCATCATGATCCGGACGTTCGGCCACGAAAACGTGACGGAGCTCGCCAAATACGCGGATATTCCGGTCATCAACGCGCTGAGCGATCTCGGCCATCCGTGCCAGGTACTGGCGGATTTGCAGACGATCCAGGAGCACAAAGGATCGCTGCGCGGCCGCAAGCTGGCCTACATCGGCGACGGCAACAACATGGCCCATTCGCTGCTGCTCGGCGGCGCGAAGATGGGCATGGACGTCAGCATCGCGAGTCCCGAAGGCTACGAGTCGGATGCCGATATCGTGCGCCAGGCCCGCGAGATCGCGAACGTCACCGGCGCGAAGATCTCGATCGTGCGCGACGCGCGCGAAGCGATCGAAAACGCCGACGCCGTGTACACGGACGTCTGGGCGAGCATGGGCTTCGAGGAAGAACAGAAAGTGCGCGAGCTCGCGTTCAAGGATTATCAGGTGAACGAAGAGCTGGTGCAGCATGCCAAGTCCGATTATCTGTTCCTGCACTGCCTCCCGGCGCATCGCGGCGAAGAAGTGAGCGCGGGCGTGATCGACGGCAAAAACAGCGTTATTTTCGACGAGGCCGAGAACCGGCTGCATGCGCAAAAAGCGGTCATGGCGACGCTGATGGCGTAACGATCTCCCCGGATCGTCGATCGCAAGGGGCAAAAAGAAGGGCGGCCGATCCTGCGCAGGCAGGAGAACGCCGCTCTTGCGCCGAACAAGGATAGATCGAAGTGATACAGGAACGCAGACAAGCATCGAACTTTTAGAGCGGAGGATCATATACTTATGGCAAAAGAAAAAATTGTACTCGCCTATTCCGGCGGACTGGATACGTCGATCATTTTGAAATGGCTCAAAGAAACGTATGACGCGGAGATCATTGCTTTTACCGCGGACATCGGGCAAAAGGAAGAACTGGACGGCCTGGAAGAAAAGGCACTCGCGACCGGCGCTTCGAAAGTGTACATCGACGACCTGCAGGCCGAATTCGCTTCGGACTTCATCTATCCGATGTTCCAATCCGGCGCCCTGTACGAAGGGCAGTATCTGCTCGGCACCAGCATCGCGCGTCCGCTGATCGCCAAGCGGATGGTCGAAATCGCCCGCGCCGAAGGCGCGACGATGATCGCCCACGGCGCGACGGGCAAAGGCAACGACCAGGTTCGGTTCGAACTCGGCGTCGCCGCGCTTGCCCCGGACATCAAAGTGGTCGCTCCGTGGAGACTCGACACGTTCCGCGAGACGTTCCCGGGCCGCGCCGAGATGATTGCCTATGCGGAGCAGCATGGCATCCCGGTCACCGCTTCGGCCGCCAAGCCGTATTCGACCGACCGCAACCTGCTGCATATCAGCTATGAGAGCGGCGTGCTCGAAGATCCGTGGTTCGATCCGAGCGCTCCGGAGAACAAAGAGATGTTCCTGCTCAGCGCCGATCCGCAGGACGCGCCCGACAAGCCGGAAATGCTGGAGATCGAATTCGAGCAGGGCAACGCCGTCGCCCTGAACGGCGAAGCGCTCAGCCCGCTGCAGGTTATGGACAAGCTGAACGAACTCGGCGGCAAGCACGGCATCGGCCGCGTCGACATGGTCGAGAACCGTTTTGTCGGCATGAAGAGCCGCGGCGTGTACGAGACGCCGGGCGGCACGATCCTGTTCACCGCCCACCGCAAAATGGAATCGCTGACGATGGACCGCGAAGTCATGAACCTGCGCGACTCCCTGCTGACCCGCTACAGCACGCTCGTCTACAACGGCTTCTGGTTCGCGCCGGAACGTCTTGCGCTCCAGGCGCTGGTAACGGAAAGCCAGAAAAACGTAACCGGCACCGTCCGCGTCAAGCTGTACAAAGGCAACGTCATCGGCGCCGGCGTCAAAAGCCCGGTCAGCCTGTATAACCCGGACATCGCCACGATGGAAGCCGACCCGAGCCAGGCTTACGACCAGAACGACGCGACGGGCTTTATCAGCCTGAACGCGCTGCGCCTGAAAGTCGCAACCAGCGTAGAACAAAACAAATAAGACCGAAGGCGCAAAAACCGTTCCTGCGCACAGGACTTTGCACAGCCCTTCCCGTTCCTCCCGAACGGGGCCCCGGTCGAACAGGAGCCGCATAGCCGCTCCGCCTTCGACCCATCGGCCGCACAGGAACGACGAAGTGTTCCGCCTGCGGCCCCGGCTCTACCCGGTCGAACAGGAGCCGCGCAGCTGCTCCACCTTCGACCCCCGGCCTCTGGCCGCACAGGAACGACGAAGTGTTCCGCCTGCGGCCCCGGCCCTACCGGTCGAACAGGAGCCGCGCAGCTGCTCCGCCTTCGACCCCCGGCCCCTGGCCGCACAGGAACGACGAAGTGTTCCGCCTGCGGCCCCGGCCCTACCGGTCGAACAGGAGCCGCGCAGCCGCTCCGCCTTCGACCCATCGGCCGCACAGGAACAACGAAGTGTTCCGCCTGCGGCCCCGGCCCCAAGTCCCGGCCGAGCGCCGCACCAGGCAGCGAACAGCTGCCCTCACCGAGCGCCTCCGCTCGCCTGACAGCTGCGGCCGCCGGAGGCAGGCCGGGCAGCGCCACCACGCACCCGCACCGCCAATACACGCACACCCCCCGCCGCCCGCGACCAAAAGTTCTGCAACGTTCGGGTGTCCAGAGGGCAGACGCCCTTTGGGGCCCTCCCTCGGGGAGGGTTTGGGAGGGGAAAGGAGTTCAGATGAACAAACTATGGGGAGGCCGCTTCACGAAGCCGACCGACCGTCTGGTGGAAGAATACACCGCCTCCATCAATTTCGATAAAGCGCTGGCCGAAGAAGATATTCAAGGCAGCCTGGCGCACGTGGCCATGCTGGGCAAATGCGGCATCATTCCGCAGGAAGACGCCGACACGATCGCGGAGGGCCTGATCAAGGTGCTGCACAAGATCGAAGCCGGACAGGTGGAATTCTCCGTCTCCGACGAAGACATCCATATGAACATCGAGAAGCACCTGATCGAAGAAGTCGGTCCGGTCGGCGGCAAGCTGCATACGGGCCGCAGCCGGAACGACCAGGTGGCGACCGACATGCACCTGTATCTGCGCAGCCGCGTCGTCGAGCTGACAGGCCTCGTGCAGGCTGTGCAGCAGGCGCTGCTCGATCAGGCGAAGCAGCATACGGACACGATTCTGCCGGGCTACACGCATCTGCAGCGCGCGCAGCCGATCCTGTTCGCGCATCATCTGCTCGCTTACGTCTCGATGTTCCAGCGCGACGCGGAGCGCCTGATGGACAGCTACAAGCGGATCAACATCCTGCCGCTCGGAGCGGGCGCGCTTGCGGGCACGACGTTCCCGATCGACCGCCATTTCGTCGCCGAACAGCTCGGCTTCGACGGCGTGTACGAGAACAGTCTGGATGCCGTCAGCGACCGCGACTTCATCCTGGAGTTCCTGGCCGGCGCGTCCATTCTCATGATGCACATGTCCCGCCTCTGCGAAGAGATGGTGCTGTGGAGCAGCACGGAATTCGGCTTCGTCGAACTCGACGACGCGTTCTGCACGGGCAGCAGCATTATGCCGCAGAAGAAAAATCCGGACGTGGCCGAACTGGTCCGCGGCAAGACCGGACGCGTGTACGGCAACCTCATGGGGCTGCTGACCGTGCTGAAGTCGCTGCCGCTCGCCTACAACAAAGACATGCAGGAAGACAAAGAAGGCATGTTCGATACGGTGGCGACGCTTGACGGCGCACTGCGCCTGTTCGCTCCGATGATCGCGACGATGAAAGTGCGGACCGGCCGCATGCGCGAAGCGGTCAACAAAGACTTCTCGAACGCGACCGATATCGCGGACTTCCTGGTCGGCAAAGGGCTTCCTTTCCGTCAGGCACACGAAGTCATCGGCAAAACGGTGCTGTACTGTATCGAGAACGGCAAGTATTTGCTCGATCTCAGTCTGGACGAGTTCAAAAGCTTCTCGGACCTGTTCGACGAAAAGATCTATGCCGTGCTCCAGCCGGAGAACGTGGTCAACGCCCGCAACGTATACGGCGGTACCGCAGCTCCGCAGGTGGAAGCGGCGATCGGACGCGCGGAAACGACGCTCGGATGGACGACGGATTGGCTGAACGGCCGTCTGTAACCGTCTATGCCCGCTCTGCCGAATCCGTAACCGACTAAAGGCCTCCTTCGGGAGGCCTTTTTTTCGTGCAAAGTCCGGGTTCAAAGCGCCAAAGTGCATTTGCAGAAAGCCGCGAATGGGGTAGAATATAGGAAAAGCGGCTGTGTAACGCTGACAGCGGCTCAATTTGCATGGGTGCAGACTGCGAGGCCAAACTTTTATGTTCAAAGACCTGTTCGTCAATTTCACGATCCTGGCGACGCTGCTGTTTTTCGGCAACGTATTTTTTAACCGCTTTCGCAAATCTTCCTGGGCGGTCGCTTCGGCTTCGAGTGCCTGGCTGCCCTGGGCAACGGGAATCGCGCTCGGCTTGGTCGGCATCGTCCTGATGGAATTTTCGTTCCCGATCGGCCGGAATTCGGTCGTCGACCTGCGTCAGACCGCGATCATTATCGCGATTTACGTCGCGGGCATCCCCGGAGGGCTGGGAGCCGGCCTGCTGATCGGCGTGTTTCGCCTGTTTTTCTTCGGCGAGTTCGGCCTGTCTTCGTACGTCGGCGGCACGAACGCGATCGTCACTTTTATTTGCGTGGCTCTGGTGCTGCGCAAAGGACGGCTCGAACCGCTCCGCTGGGCGGCGGCTTTCGCGATTCAATTCGTGCTGCTGATGATCAGTTTGTATATCATGGTAGGGACGACCGCCCTGCATATCATCCCCGTCTATTCCGTCATTATTGCCGGTACCGGCGTGTTTACCTTTTTCATGCTGCGCCATCTTAACAACTCCAATGAACTGTTCGCTTTCATGGAAGATGCCGCGCACCGCGATTTTCTGACCGGTCTGCATAATCCCCGTTCTTTTCATTTCGCCTACGACCGCCGAATGAAGCGCACGCTGAAGAACGATGAAGGATTTGGCCTCATTTTGCTCGATATCGATCATTTCAAGCGCGTCAATGATACGCACGGCCATCCGGCCGGCGATCTTGTGCTGCAGCAGCTGGGCAAAATCCTGATGTCCTGCTCGCCGGCCGACAGCTACTGCGCGCGCAACGGCGGCGAAGAATTCGCGGTCGTGCTCGATCGCCGCGAAGAAGACGCGGTCATGCGGCTGGCGGAGAAAATCCGTGCGGCGGTGGAAAGCCATGCTTTTCTGCTCGATGACGGAACGAAGCTGAAGCTGACCGTTTCGATCGGGTACGGCCGCACGGAAGAAGGATCGCCGAGAACGCTGTTCCGCCGGGTCGACGACGCGTTGTACCACGCCAAGGAAAGCGGACGGAACCGGATCAGCAAAGCGTCCTCCGAGATCGGAAGCGGCGAAAGTCCTCCGGACTCCGGTTCCGCCCCGAACCCGCCTTCTTGAAGAAGGTGCGGGTGCAGGCCGTGCGCGGGAGGCGGGAGCGTCCGAACACGGCGGCCCGCCCCGAGCAGTCCGCATCGAAAAGCCCTTGTTCCGATTTCCCGGACAAGGGCTTTTTTTAACGCATCCAAACGCAGGACCCGCTTATTTCTTCGGCTCGCCGAGCGGCAGCCATTCCAGCACGCGCTGGATCATCGTATCCCAATAACCCCATTCGTGCTCGCCCGGGCCTTCCTCGTACGTAAAGTCCAACCCGCTGCTTTCGGCCGCTTTTTTGAACGTTTGATTGTCTTTGTACAAAAAGTCTTCCGTGCCGCAGCATTGGTACAGCTTGGGCTTCGGTGCGGACCCTTTTGCCGTGCGATCGAGCAGGAACAGCAGATCGTCTTCGCTGCCGCGCACTTTTTGCTCGCCAAAAATCGTGTCCAGCAGGCCGGCGCGCGGATTGTTGCCGTTCTCCACCATGGAAGCAATATCGAGTGCCCCCGAGAGACTGGCTCCCGCCGCGAATCGATCCGGCCGGCGCAAAGCCAGCTTGAACGCGCCGTAACCGCCCATC
Source organism: Saccharibacillus brassicae (assembly GCF_006542275.1). Lineage (NCBI taxonomy): Bacteria > Bacillati > Bacillota > Bacilli > Caryophanales > Paenibacillaceae > Saccharibacillus > Saccharibacillus brassicae. Next base: position 1,940,469 of record NZ_CP041217.1, on the reverse strand, counting down.
GACAGTCCCGCCGCGAAGTTGTCTTCGCGTTCGGCGGACAGCGGGAAGAACGAGCGTGCCAATTCCGGCAGTTCTTCGCTAATGAATTCCCAATATTTTTCGCCGTGCGCCATGTCCGTGTAGAAGCTCCGGTGTACCTGCGGCATCACGATCGCGATACCGTAGGCGGCGGCGTAACGTTCGATCGACGTACGCCGCACCCAGATCGTGTCGTCGTCCGACAGGCCGTGCAGCAGATACAACGTTTTGTGCGGTCCCGGCCGTTTGACGTTTTCCATGCCGATCTGCGAACGGGTCTGCTGCGGCAAGATGACGTTCATCGACGTGCTGAGACCAAGCGATTCGGAAAAAAAGTTGCAGGTAAGTAAAGCCATGCTGTAAGTTCCTCCTTCGTGGGTTTCTTCAAAACCGGGCGAATTCGCGGTCTGCGCTGTCGGTCCGATTTTAAAGAAAACGCTTTATCGTAAACCATTTCGGGTTCGGTCCGGGCAATTCCTGCACAACAATCCAACTAGGGCCGAAAGACCTAAATAATCGTTGCCGGTCCCACAAGCGGAACATATAATGAAAGAAGCGAAAAAGACCGATATATAAGCGAATGCCGCCTGTGAGGCCGTCGTTTTGACGGAGATTTGTAGGCGTGCCGGAAGGAGGAGACCTTTTTGTTGGATCGGCTTAAAAAGGAACAGGGATTCACGTTGATCGAAGTGCTGGCGTCGCTGCTGATCCTGTCGATCGTGGCCCTGGCCTTCACCGCTTACTTTAGCAATGCGCTGACTTTCGCGAAGAGCAACCAGAACAAGACGATCATGTCGAATCTGGCCCGCAACGCGCTTGTGTATATGCAGAAGCAGGATTTTGACCGGATGGAAAGCTATTTCGAATCGGGTATCGCGACCGTCGTTCGTCCGGGCAATTCCCCAGGTACCGAGCGGGTCGGCATCGCGCCGGAGACGTTCGGAAGCTGCACCAATGATACGTCGGGCGTGTGCGTATTCCGTGACATGTTCGAGAACCGCAATCTGGAACCGCTGAGAGCCGTGCTGGAGCCGCGGGTGAACGGCGTCCAATACCGGGTCGTGATCGAATATCAAAAAGAGTTGAACCGTACGGAGGCCGAAGGAGGCGCTCTGCTGCTGCCGATTCGGGCCACGGTCACGACGGCGGAAGCCGGATCGGGCGGACCGGGAGCGGACGCGGTAACGGTGGAGGGATACGTCAATGCGCAATCGATTCGCTAACATGTGGAAGCGCGAAGAAGGCGTCACGCTTATCGAGCTGATCGCCGTGCTGTCGTTAATGTCGATGATCCTCGGGATCATCTCGACGACGATCTTCTTCGGCTTCCGAAGCTACAACACGGTCGGCGTGGAGAACCGGCTGCGCGAAGAAGGCGACATCCTGATGTCGTCCATCATTACGGAACTGTACGTGTTTGCCCCGGACCACGTCTATCCGCTGGCGAACGGAACCGGCTTCCGCATGCTGCACGTAACGGCCGACGGAACCGAAGATCCTTCCGACGCCACGACCGTAAGGATCAATGCCGAGACGGGACAACTGGAAATTCAAAAAGCGAACGTCGATTATTCCAAGATGGCGGACCCGTACCAGTCGACGAAGATCAACGGCACAATCGTGCAGGGGCTGTCTTCGATCACGCTTGAAGGCGACACGGCCGGCGGTTTCGACTATTATACGACCGGGTCGATCAACATCAAGCTTGCGCTGACGCTCGGTACGGGAACGGGAACGGACGGTTCGCAAATCGAATTGGAGAGCCGTTTCGGCTTCTGATGAAAACACAGACACAAGGGAAAGGGGAACAGGCTCCGATGAGACGTTTCCGCGAAGAAAAAGGCTCGGCGCTCGTAATGGTCATGTTCATGATGCTGATCCTGACGCTGCTGGGCGTAGCGGTACTGAGCGCGACCGTCGGCGGGGCAAGACGCACGCTGACCCGGGAGAATGATATCCAAAGCTTGCAGCTGACGCAAAAAACGCTGGACGAGTCGGTGGCGTACATCGCGGCCAACCTGGACGGCAAACAGATCAAAGCGGATATGCTGGGCTCGACTCTGCAGAGCGTCGTGAACAGCATTCCGGCCCTTGCCGCAGGGGGAGAGTCGGCCGAGTCGGAAAACGGAGTCAAGACCGAAGTGGCTCTGGCTTCGACGCAGCTGATCTCCGCCAAGCCGCAAGCGGATTTCGGCGGCAGCACGGTCAAAGGCAGCACTTCCTATACGGTGACCCTGATCGCCAAGAGCGACGTGAACGGAGTCGACCGCGTGCTGAGACAGAAAGTGCGCGTCAGCGTGTATCCGGACTTTCTGAATTATGCGTTCGGTTCCGAAGAAGATCTGATTCTTAACGGTTCGCCGCAGATCAAAGGCAATATCTATGCAGGTAAAACGCTCCGCGTCAGCAACGTGGCGAATTATGCCTATAACGCTCAAAGTTTGCAGAAGCAAAGTCTGTTCCCGAAAATGGAAGAACGGGACGGCGGCGTGAAGCCGTTGGCGTTTATCCAGTCGCTGGACCAGTTCAACCTGTCCGAGAACAACTACCCGGCAAGGCAGGTTAATCGCGGAGCAGACGGCGCCGCTCTGAGCGGAGAGCTGACGAAAGCGAACGTGCTCAAAGCGCTGGGCATCGATCTGAGCCAGGTGCGCGTTCGCAAAAGCGAGCAGTTCGTCCGGGTAGACGTCAATCAATCGTTCAAGGACAAATTCGCGCAGGCGTTCAATCTGGGCGATGCCGCGGTTCCGGAAGATAACGCGGCCATGTCCGCTTATTTGAAAAGTTACCCGAATGCGCTGCGCATGCCGACCGAGCCGATCAAGCCGATCCGGCCGGTGAATCCGGCTTCGACCGACCCGCAGACGCAGAAGAAGTACGAGCAGCAGCTGGACGAATACGAAAAAGCGTACACGCAGTACATCAAGTTTGATCTCCCGAAGTACGAGAAAGCGCTCAGAGACCTGGCGACCACCCTTACGAATATGCAAGGTACGGTCGTCTTCGACGGCGATCTCAACGTGGACGGAGAATGGCTGAGAGGCTTGATCCAGACCAGACGGGACCCTTCTTCCTGGTTGATCGTGAACGGCAGCCTGACGATCAACAATACGATCGACAAGGCGCCGCTTAATCTGTACGGCAGCGTTCTCGTGACGGGTTCCGTGAATTTGCAGGGCCATATCAACGTGGACTCCACACTGTTCACGCTGGGCAGCACGAAGATTCAGGATGCGACCATTACCGGAGCCGACGGCAGCAAAGAAATCGTGCTCATCTCCAAAGGGCCGATCCTGCTCAACCGGGTCGATGCTTTCACCCCGGCCGCTGTCGCCCAAACGCTGCGCGGGTTTTTCTACACCGACGCAACGGCCGAACTGTACGGAGTAGGCTCGAATTTCGATCTGCAGGGCGGATTTTTCGCCAAAGGCAATCTGACCGTGAATGCCGTCGTCGGCAATTCGACGGAAGACGCAAGCCGTCAAATGATCAATTTCGACGATCAGGCTTACGGCAAAGCGAGCCGCTTCAAAGTCAATTACAACGACGGCGTGTTCGAGCACCAGGGATTGGCGCTGCCGCGGGTCGATCAGGTCAGCGTGAAGGCCGAGAAGATCGAATTGATTCAAGAGTCCGAGATCACTGCGCCTTAGCCTTAGAGCGGCCGCTTTGCGGCTTGGTCACCAAAGGCGGAAAACTTCCGCAAGCAGCAAGAAGCCCCTACCTGTACAGGTAGGGGCTTCTTTTTCATACACGGGATAAGGACAAGGCCGAACGGTCAGCCGCCGCGGTTCAAGCGAACCTGCGGGCGGCGCCGTGCGAGCAAATCCAGTGAATCGAGCGTATCAAACGTATCAGTAGCGGTCGCCGTCGGTCGGCGCATTCGGATCGACCGCTTTGGCGACGATGACCCGGGTCGAAGTGGTAATGGCTTCGGAATTCGGCGTTCTTTTGTAAGAAACGGTGACCAGGACTTCCTGACCTTCCAGCAGGCCGGTAACGAGCCCGTTCTTGTCCACGCTGACCGCGGATGGGTTTGCCGTCGTCCAGACCAGCTGGCTTTGAATATCCTGCAGCGGAATGGAGATCGGGTTGATCATCAGCGGTCCGCGGCTGATCAGGTCGAACGGCATGCCTTGTTCGACTTTGACCGTCGGAGGCAGCAGGAGCGCCGTCACGACCGGCTTGATCGTGACCGGACGGGTCACGGTGAAGTCTCCGGCCGGCGTAGTGAGCACGGCCGTTACGTTGACCTTGCCCGCGGTCGAGCCGGTCAGGGCGGCGGTACTGCCCGAGCTTGTGCCCGACGGAGCGGCACTCGTTCCGAACTGGGCATACGGATTGGTGCCGGGACCGGAGTTCGGGATGTTCGCTACCGACCATTTGACCGGAGCGAGGCTGCCCGGGTAATTGGCCGGCAGCAGGGAAGCGCTCATGTTGATCGAATCGCCGACGTAGACCGTATCCGGCCCTGTCATGGCGAAGTCCAGTACCCAAATCGTCTTGGTGACGGTGCGTTCAACCGGGTTGTCTCCGGCCGTGCGTACCGTGACGCTGACCGTAACCGGACCCGGCGCGACGCCCTGCAGAGAGGCCGTCTTCGAAGGAACCGGGCTGCCCGGCGTCAGCACCGCATTGCCTTGTCCGTCGGTGACGGTCCAGGAGATGCTGCCGATATTGGCGGTAGCCGGCAGAATCACCGTGCTGAGGTCGATCGTGCCGCCTTTTTTGACCGTATCCGGTCCGTTGATCACGACGCTGTCGAGGTTGTCGATGACGGTGATGTCTTTGAACGCGACCAGAGGCCGGCTCGTATTCGTTCTCGTGTTCGTAATGGTTGCGGTCGCTTCCAGACGGATCGTGCCGCTTTTGACGCCGGTCAAGTGGAGCGAGGTCGGATCGACCTGTTGACCCAAAGTGACGTTGGCCACGTTGGAGCTGATCACGCGCCACTGCACGCCGTCGATACGCAGGTTGGACGCATTGACTACGGCTTTGAGATCGCGGATCGTCTGTCCGACGTTGACGGACGAACTGCCTTCGATCGTCAATGCCGGCGCTTCGACCGTAATGGTCGCCGTGCCTACGATGCCGCTGCCGTCGGAAGCCGCTGCCGTGATACGGGCGGTGCCCGGCTGCAGGCCGGTGACGCTAAGGCTGGACGATTTGCCGTTGTTCGTGCCGTTCGGATACGAGATCTTCACGGCAGGGTCCGGACTGGACCAGGTGAGCAGCGGCGCCGGATTCGTCGTGCCGTCCGTCATGACGACGTTCGGGACGAGAACCGTCGAGTCGCCGACCCAGATCGATTGATCCGGCAGAGCGATACTTCTCGTCTTGACGATGGCGTTGAAGGTCACGTCCGGGAACTGGATCGTGCGATTTTCGCCCGGCGTCGAAGCGGCGGACGGAGCCGCTCCCCCGAACGTGCCGCTGCCGATCGACGTCCAACCGGTCGTCTTGTAACTGCCGGCTACGATCGTGCCGGAGATATCGCCGCCGTTGAAGTTTACTGTCGCCTGCGGAGCGAGCAGCGTGCCTCTCAAGCCGACCGAAGTCAGCGTGACCGAACCGGTGCCCACATAGTTGACGATCACTTTGTCGGCTGTGGCGCCAATCAGGTCGAACCCGCCCGAGAACGTGACGTTTCCTCCGACGACGTTCAATATGGCCGTGGAACCGGCAGGCACTTGAATCTTGAGGTTATTCAGGTTCGGAAGCTGGGAGCCGTCCACTTTGAATACGTTGACCGCAGGATCGGTTCCCTTGAACACGATGCCGCTCTGGTCGGAAGCATCCCGCGCCCCGTTTGCGGTCAGGGCGCCGTACGTGTTGGACAGATTTGTCAGCTGCTGCTTGACGGCTTCGAAATCCGAGACGCCTTTGGCGTTGGTCGCATTCTTCTGCGTGTCGAACTGCGACTTGACGGCGGCCGGCGTGGAAGCGGTGACGTAAGGGCTCGTGAAATTCGACGTGCCTCCGTAGACGACGCTGCCTCCATTCATTCCGCCGCCGGTCAACGCGAAGTTGCCTGCCGTGCGGAAGTTCAGGCCGTTATCCACGTAATAATTGTTCAGGGTCAGGTTGCCGCCGGCCCATACGGAAGAATTGCTCAAACCGTTGTTGCCGTTCAGGTTCACATTGCCGCCGGCGAGGATCGTCGTGTTGCTGATCCCGAAGCCGGTCGAAGTGAAAGCTCCTCCGGACAAAATCGGTCCTTTGCTGATCGATCCGCCGTTGATCGTCAGGTCGCCCTTGGTCGCTACGGTAGGGAACGCCGCGTCATAACCCGGCAGTCCTTCGCCGATGCTGAAATTGCTCAACGCCGCGGGGCCGCTGAACAAGGCGCGTCCTTGCATCGAGCCTCCGGTAATCGTGGTCGTGTCCGGACCGAGCGTGATGAGACTGTAGCCGTTCATCAGGGAAATCGTGCCGGCCCCCGCTGCGGCATTGTCGGCCGCGTGCACGTCCTCGTAAGACAAACGGGCCTGGTTCAGGTTATAGGTCGCTTTTGCCGTCGGAATCGTATTCAGATGGAACGAGAATAGGCTGCCGGCGTTCGGCACGTACGAGCTGCCGTTCAGCGTATACGTGATTTTGTCGAACGTCTTGCTCAGCGTATAGCCGGCGGCGAGCGTGCCGGTCTTGGTCATGCCCGGCGGCAGGGCGCCCGAGATCTCAAGGCCGGCCGGAAGTTTCTCCGTATACGCGACGTTCGAAATCTCCAGCGTTTGCAGGCCGTTCTCGCCGGTGCGGATATCCGCGGCCGGTATCGACTGCGGCGTCACTTTGTACGTCATGCCGACCGTGCTGCCCGTCAGGAATTCGTAGTTGGCCGGGATCGTGTCCAGCGTGCGTTCCGTCAGCAGATTCGCCGATACTTTTTGCAAAGTCAGGTCGATCGTTTTGACGGCGGTCGCACCCTGCTTGTCGCGGGCCTTGATTTCGATCTGAACCGTTCCCTGCTGCAGCAGCAGCGGATTTTTGAACTTCTCGATGATGACCGAACCTTTCGGCACGTTTTTCTCCGCGATATTCATGCTGTCCACGTACTGTCCGTTGACTTTGAAGCGAACGGAAGAGTAGACGGTAGGGTCCTGCAGGTCAAGGTCGTCCACCTGGTAGCTGAATACCAAATCTTTCAAATAAGAAGGTTTGGTCGTTTCCGCCGCCGTCGGCGAAATGACGGTGACGCTCGGCGCGTGGTTCGAACCGATAAAGGCGCGGAACATCGTGTTAACGAACAATTTTTGCTCCCATTCCGGGAAGTTCGTATTCGTATGGCCCGTGCCGGAGTACGTGACGTTGCCTTTGGAATACGTGTAGTAGTGGTCGTAGCTGTCGTCGCTGTCGCGCTTGTAGTTGGCGGCGTCCGCGTCTTCGCTCACGATGTTGTACCACGGAACGATGTTCGGGTCTTCGAGATCCAGCATGTAGTATTGGTCGTGCGTGCGCGCGATTTGTCCGACGTAACCGTTCGTATTGCCCGGCTTGAGCGAAAGGTCGAACGGGAATTGGGTCAGCAAGCCGCTGTTGACGATTTTGGTACGGGTGGACGGGTTGGGCGCTCCCAGACCCATATTCGTGTACGCGCCGGTCTGGCCGGTCGTTTTCTGGAAATTTTTGATCCAGGGATTGGAGGCGCTGCCGATCATCGTATCGTGCGTGAACATGACGGCCTGGCCGGTATTGATAAAAGCATTGACGCCCGCCGCGGCCGCGTCGGTCAGGGAGCCGGACGTCTGCGTGTTGTAGTTGTCGACGAACCCGAACATGACCATGTCGTACTTGCCGTTCAGGTTGGCGTAGGAGTTCGCATTGCTCGCCATGTTGAATTCGTTGAACAGAACCGGCGTGATCTGGATATCGTAATCGTTTGTCCGCAGATACGACGGATTCATGTTGTTGGTTCTCAGCATGCTGCTGTTATCGTTGTTCGGCATAACCTGCAGCACGCGGATAACGGTCTGCTTGTCGCGTACCCGGAAAGCTCCTTCCGCGTAATCGCTCAGGCCGTTCGCCGTCAGTTCCAGTTTCCAATAGATCGGACCCGAATAAGTCTGCGGCAGTTTGTACGTCAGCGTGCCGCTGCGGGAAGAGAGCGTGGAGCTGGCGACGACGTTTTCTTCCGACAGCGGAAGCACCTTGTCGACGCTGGCATACAGCTTGGCATTCACGGGCGTGTTGAAATCCCGGACATTGTTGGCATTGAACGTAAAGCTCAGCGTGTTGCCGGTCGTATAGACCGTCGTCGAACCGGCAAGGAAGTCGGCCGGCTTGGAGACGATTTCGACGTGGGGCCGCTGCTTGTACAGCGCGCTGCCGCTTTTGATATTCGCCGCAACGGTGCTGACCAGGTTCGAATCCGACACGAACAGCGTATTGCTCGCACGGCTCGCGGCGCTGGCATACTTATTGTAGAGAGCGTACAGGTTGCCGCGCGGACTCTGACCGGCGATCGAGGTGTGGAAAATAACCGGCAGGCCTTTGAGGATGTACTCGGCCTCGATTTCGCCCGCTTTGAGCTTGGTGATGTCGTTCATGATCGCGGTGGTGTTGTGGGCGGCCCGCTGCTCGTTGGAAGGGCCGGTGGTGAAAGTCTGTGCCTGCGTCGTGCTGTACGAGCCTTTGCCGAAGTAGATGGCGTCGTACTTGCCTTCCAATTCGGTGCGCATCGCGACGAACGTCTTCATGCGCATCGTGTCGACCGTAACGTTGGCCGTTCCGGCCAAAGCGTCATTCAGCGCGTAAGTTCCGTTGTCGACGATCTCAAGAATCTTGATCTGGTAAGGCGGCTCCGTATCGGCCAACGCTTTCCACATGCCGAAAGGCACGCTTACCGCGACGATCGCCAACACGAGAGCCAAAATACCCACGTACTTTTTCTTCACTAAAATTCCTCCTCGGATCGCCGGTTCGTAATAAAATCGGGTGATCATGCACTTCGCTTGCTTATCGTTCCGTGTACCTATGAAAACCTGGAACAGGGAGTGTTTGTCTAAGTAAATTGTCAAAATCGAAACGCTGTGGTATATAATCATTTTAGGTCATAAGACTTAGGTTCACAACACTATTTACACACTCCGCCTGTATAAATCGCGTGAAATTATATTTTTTCGAATATTTTCGATTTTTTTCTGAAATCCTCTAAAAAAGCCCTCCCGATTCTACGATATAAAGAAAGACGCTTCGGTCGATGGTCCCTGTTTTTATAAACCGTATGGCTTATGCGCTTGTAGATCCCTATTCTTTTTTCGGTTGGAAACGGCAAAGTTTGAATCTCAAATTTCAATAAATATGCGGAGATGAAGCGGGAATGGCAATCATTAAGAAAAGGCTCGGCGATTTGCTCGTCGAGAACGGCATTATTTCCGAAGAGCAGCTGCAGCAGGCACTCGTCGAGCAGCGGGAGACCAAGCGCAAGCTCGGCGACCATCTGATCGCGCAGGGCACGATCACGGAGCAGCAGCTGATCGAAGTGCTGGAGTTCCAGCTCGGGATTCCCCATGTCAGCCTGTTCAAATACCAGATCGACCCGGCCATCACGCAGATCATTCCGGAGAGCATGGCCAAGCGCTATCAGGTACTGCCATTTATGAAAGAAGGCGGCAAGCTGATGGTCGCCATGGCCGATCCGCTCGATTACTTCGCGATCGAAGACCTGCGCATGAGCACGGGCTTCCGGATCGAGCCGGCCATCTGTACGCGGGACGAGCTGCAGCGGGCGATCGCCCGGCATTACGGCCTGCGCGATTCGATGAACCAGATGATGGGCGAACTGCCGAGCGCGGAAGAGATCGAAGAGACCGAGATTACCGACGAGGATTCGCCGATCGTCAAGCTGGTCAACCAGATGATCCAGCAGGCCGCCCAACTGCGCGCTTCCGACATTCACGTCGATCCGGGCGAGAACAATCTGGCGATCCGCTACCGGATCGACGGCTCGCTGCGGACCGAACGGATGATTCCGAAGCAGATGCAGGGCTTTATCACGGCGCGCCTGAAGATCATGGCCAAGCTGAACATCGCCGAGCGGCGCCTGCCGCAGGACGGAAGGATCAAGATGCAGGTCGATTACCGCATGATCGATATCCGGGTATCGTCGCTCCCGACGGTGCACGGCGAGAAGATCGTACTTCGTCTGCTCGACCTGACGACCGGCGTGCAGTCGATGGACAAGCTCGGCTTCGACGACCGCAACTCTACCGTGTTCAAGGAAATGATCGAACGCCCGTACGGCATCATGCTGCTTACCGGTCCGACCGGCAGCGGCAAGACGACGACGCTCTATTCCGCGCTGAACCATCTCAATACCGAAGAAGCGAACATCATTACCGTCGAAGACCCGGTCGAGTACCAGATCGAAGGCATCAATCAGGTTCACGTGAACCCGGCCATCGGCCTGACGTTCGCGGCTGGCCTGCGCTCCATTCTCCGTCAGGATCCGAATATCGTCATGGTCGGGGAGATCCGGGATACGGAGACGGCCGAGATCGCGGTTCGCGCTTCGCTGACAGGCCACCTGGTGCTGTCGACGCTGCATACGAACGACGCGGTCAGCAGCGTAACGCGTCTGCGCGACATGGGCATCGAGCCGTACCTGATCGCTTCGTCGCTGATCGGCGTCGTCGCCCAGCGGCTGGTCAGGAAAATATGCCCGGAATGCAAAGCGGAGTACACGCCTTCGGAACAGGAGAAAATTCTCATGCACAGTCACGGGATTTTCGCCGATAAGCTATATAAAGGAAGAGGATGCGGCAACTGCAGCACGACCGGCTACCGAGGCCGGGTCGCGATCCACGAAGTGCTGCCGATGAGCGACGCGCTGCGCCGCCTCGTCAACGAATCGGGTACCATCGAAGACATGCGCAACGTGGCCAAGCGCGAAGGCATGAAGTCGCTGCTCGAAGACGGCTTCCGCAAAGTCGGCATGGGCATCACGACGCTTCAGGAAGTCATGAAAGAAACGGTAGCCCACTAAACGCAAGGGCTTCCGACGAACGGCGGAGGAGCTGCAGAAGATGAACGAACACAACCGGACAATCGAAGAGCTGCTGCGCGAGATGCACGCCAGAGGATCGTCGGACCTGCATATCGCGGTCGGCGCGCCACCGAGCGTACGCATCCACGGTTCGCTGATGCCGCTGGCCGGCGAACCGGTCAGTCCGGCGGAAGCGGAACGAATGGCGGCCGACCTGCTCGGCGAAGAACGCGCCCTTCGCTTCCGGACCGAAGGCGAACTCGACTTCGCCTATGCCCTGCCGGGCGCGGACCGGTTCCGGATCAACGTCTACCGGCAAAAAGGCCATGCGGCGATCTCGGCCCGTTCCATTCCGGAACGCATTCCGACGATGGAGCAGCTCGGCCTTCCCGGGGCGCTGGCTTTGCTGGCGCACCGGCCGCAGGGACTGATTCTCGTCACCGGCCCGACCGGCAGCGGCAAGTCTTCGACGCTCGCAGCCATGATTCACGACATCAATACGAAGACCAGCAAGCATATCGTTACGCTGGAAGATCCGATCGAATTCATGCACGACCATCGCAAATCGCTCGTCCATCAGCGCGAAGTCGGACTGGATACGGCAAGCTTCGCGGACGGCCTGCGGGCCGCGCTCCGGCAGGACCCGGACGTAATCCTGGTCGGCGAAATGCGGGATCTGGAGACGATCTCGGCGGCGATTACGGCCGCGGAGACGGGCCATCTGGTGCTGGCGACGCTGCATACGACGGACGCGCCGAAGACGATCGACCGGATCATCGACGCTTTCCCGGGCCACCAGCAGCCGCAGGTGCGCACCCAGCTCGCTTCGGTCCTGACCGCCGTCATCTCGCAGCGCCTGCTGCCGAACCGCGGCGGGCAGGGGCGGACCTGCGCGACGGAAGTGCTGATCAATACGCCGGCCGTCGCCAACCTGATCCGCTCGGAGAAGATCCACCAGATCCGCAGCGTCATGCAGACCGGCAAAGCGCACGGCATGCACACGCTGGAGATGAATATCCGCGAGCATTTGCAGCGCGGACAGGTTGATCCGGCGGCCGCCAAAGAGTACATGACGGAGGTGACCGCCTGATGGCGCAGTTCGAATATCAGGTGCGAACCGGCAGCGGCAAGCGGCTCAAAGGCAAGATGAACGCGAGCGACAAAGCCGCCGCCATGGAAGAACTCCGCAAACGCGGATTGAAAGTCTTCTCGCTCGTCGAGAAGAACAATACGGTCTTGTCCAAAGAAATCTATATCGGCAATCCGGTCAAGTCGATCCATTTCATCATCTACTGCCGCCAGTTCGCCACGCTGATGCGCGCCGGCATCACCATCGTGGACGCGACGACGATCCTGGCCGGACAGACCGAGAGCAAAGCGCTCAAAAGCGCCTTGATCCAGGTCTCGTCGAGCCTGCTCAAAGGCATTCCGTTCTCGCAGGCCGTGCAGGAACACCGCAAAATCTTTCCGTCTCTGTTCGTGAGCATGGTGCGGGCGGGGGAAGAGACGGGGGACCTCGAAGGCACGCTGGATCGCCTGGCGATGTTCTTCGAGAAGCAGCACTCGACCCGGGAAAAAGTGAAGTCGGCGCTGACTTACCCGGCGACGGTCGCCGTCTTGGCGATCGTATCCACGGTGTATCTGCTGTGGGCGATCGTGCCGCAGTTCATCACGATGTTCGATTCGTTCGACGCGGAACTGCCGGCGATCACGATTGCGGTTCTGGCGCTCAGCAACAGCATCCAGCATTACTGGTACTTATGGGGGCTCGCGATCCTGATTCTTATCGCCGCTTTCTTCGTGGCCAAGCGTACCGAACAGGGCGCGTACTGGATCGATTACATGAAGCTCAAAGTTCCGGTGTTCGGCAAGCTGAATCAGAAAAGCTCGATCGCGCAGTTCACCCGTACGTTCTCTTCATTATATGCAAGCGCCGTGCCCGTCCTGCAGTCGCTGACGATCGTCGAAGACGTCGCCGGCAACCGGGTCATCGGCCAGGTTATCCGCAGCGCCGGCGATTCGCTCCGTCAGGGACGTTCGCTCTCGGGGCCGTTGGAAAAATCGTGGGTCTTCCCGCCGCTCGTCACGCAGATGATCGCGATCGGCGAAGAGACCGGAGCATTGGGGGACATGCTCGCCAAAGTCGCCGATTTCTACGAGATGGACGTGGACAACACGGTCGATCGGTTGAAATCGCTGCTGGAACCGCTGCTGATCGTGTTTCTGGCGGCGGTAGTCGGAACGATCATGGCCGCGATCATGCTGCCGATGTTTACGTTATACAGCAGTTTTTAAAAAAAGCACGCGGCTCTTCATGAAGCGCTATGCCCAGAGTTCGGTATAGATATGTGGAGCGCCGCGAAATCGGCTTTCGCAGACGCGGAAGTCGAAAGGCAAGACCCGGTAAAATCCGGAAAATAAAACCACGGGAGTGACACAAGATGAACGAAGCAGCAGGAATGGTCAATGAAGTAGAAGTCAAGAAAGCCGGCAAATCGAAGTTCATGCAAAGCGTACTGAGAAAAATGGGCAAAGAAGAAAAAGGCTTCACCCTGATCGAGCTCTTGGCCGTACTGGTTATCATCGCGATCATCGCGGTTATCGCGATTCCTCTGATCGGTAACATCATCAACAAGTCGAGAGACAACGGCGACTTGAGCACGGCGAGCCAAGTTTACAACGCTGCTAGAATGTACGTTATCGATACGAAAAACGGAGATTTCCAAAAGGCTGCTACAGTAACTCTGAAAGAAATGGTTGATGGAAAGTACATTGAAAAAGACATTGTACTGCCAAGTTCCAAAGCAGCGCTGGTTGAAGGAACTCAAGTTACTTTTGATAAAACTGGAGCCTTGACAGAAGTTATTTTGAATGATGGTGAAAAATATACATTTACTGCTAAAGAAGTATTGAGTGCTACCAAAACACCGGCTAAAACTCCTTAATAAATAATGATTATTATCTAAGTTTAGAGCATAGAACAAACCGGAAAAACCCACCCGTTTTTCCGGTTTCTCTTTATCTCTTGAACTTTTATCTTATCCGAAAATTGGAGGGCAACAGCGATTGGAACAACCTTTTGGACTGGAGCGCCTTACTCCAACGTACCTTACCTGATGACTATTTTTATCGCCATCTACGTCACCGTCGTGGGCCTGTTATTCGGCTCTTTTTTCAATGTCGTCGGCCTTCGGGTTCCTGTAGGGGAGTCCGTCGTGCATCCGCCGTCGCGCTGCGGGAACTGCGGTACGCGTCTGGGCGCCAAAGACATGGTTCCGGTATTCAGCTATATGTTTTCAAAAGGTAAATGCAGGCACTGCGGGATCAAATTCTCGCCGATCTACCCGCTGTTCGAAGCGGCGACCGGAATCCTTTTCCTCTGGATGTTTCTGCGCTTCGGCCTGACGGGGGCAGCCGGGCTCGGTCTCGTGCTGGTCAGCCTGTGCGTGATCGTCACGGTGGCGGATTTGAAATACATGCTCATTCCGAACAAAGTGCTGCTCTTTTTCGCGCCGATCCTGATCGTGCTGCGCCTGGCGTTCATGGACGCGCCGTGGTGGCATTACGGATTGGGCGGCCTGTTCGGCGGCGGGCTGATCCTGTTGATCGTGCTGCTGACCCAAGGCGGCATGGGCATGGGGGACGTCAAGCTGTTCGCGCTGTGCGGATTCGTGCTCGGGATCGGGCCGGCCGTGCTCGCGTTCATGCTGGCCTGCGCGCTGGGCACGATCGTGGGCGTACTTCTGATTTCTTTTAAAATCGTGCAGCGCCGTCAGCCCGTTCCGTTCGGACCGTGGCTTGCGCTGGGCACGCTGATCGCTTATCTCTACGGAACGCAGATTATCGGCGGATATTTCTCGCTGATCGGTTAGGAGGACACACCAGGCATGCTGGGACTCGGAAGCAAAAAAGCGGGACTTACGATCGAACAGACCGGGGTCCGCTTCATCCAACTCAAAAACAACAAAACCTGGGAGATCGAACAGCAGAGCTTTTTGCCGCTCGAACCCGGAACCATTATCGAAAACCAGATCGCCGACGAGGAAAAGCTGCGTACGCAGATTCGGGATTGGGTCGAGCAGGAGGGCCTCAAAGGCAGCCGGGTCGCGCTGTCGGTGCCGCCTTCGCAGGTCATTATCCGCAAAATGAACATCTCCGCCGTCAATCCGAAGCAGGTGGAACAGCTGGTCGCGCTCGAAGTCGAGACCGGGCTGCATCTGCCGTTCGAAGAACCGGTGTACGATTTCATCCCGATCGGCCGCGAGAAGATTACGCAGGAAGACGGGATCGAAGAAGAAGTGACGCGGGTGCTCGTATTTGCGGCGCCGAGCCGGCTGATCAACGAATATATCGGCATTTTGGACGAAGCGGGCGTCAAGACGGACAGCGTGGAAGTGTCGGCGACGGCGCTTGCCCGGATGACCGGAATCGCGCAGAACAAGCCTTTTGCCGATACGATGCTCGTGCATCTGGAACATTCGCAAATGGACGTCTACATGTTCCGCGAAGGCAATCCGGTGTTCATGCGCACGATCAACCTGCTCGACCTGGCCGACGAAGCGCCGATGTTCCAATCCGAGTCCTACCTGGCCCAAAAAGCCGCGCTCGGGGAAGACAGCCTGTCGACCGAGCAGATCGTGGAAATTACAGCCGAAATCTCGCGTATGCTCAACTTCTACCAATACAGCCTGCATGACGGCGCCGCGCGGATCAACGAGCTGGTCGTCACCGGCCCGGAAGCGATTCGCCGGCAGCTCGTGAACGAACTGCGGCTTGCGCTGGCGGAGATCGATATTCAGGAACTGCAGCTGGAAGCCGTGCCCGGCAAAAGCGAAGATTCGTCGCTCAACCTGTACCGCGTCGCGGTCGGGGCCGCGCTGCGGGACGACAAGAACAGCCTGATCGACCTGCTGCCGCGGGAAGACCGCGACGTGAAGGTGCTGCCGTATGCGCTCGTTGCGCTGCTGCTGATCTGGGTGCTGGCGGCAGGAGGCGTGACGGTCACTTATCTGGCTCAAAAAAGCGAACTGGCCGACCGGACCGCGCAGGTCGCGTCGCTTCAGTCGGACAGCCAGGTCAAGCAGCTCGAATTGGCCGGCCTGCAAGGAGGCGGAGGCTCTCCGGCCGCGCTGATCCTGCAGCTGGAAGCCGCGCGCATGGACGCGACGGCGGTATTGGAGCAGTTGGACGCCCAGCTTCCGAAGCGCGGCGTCATCCGCGACATCTCCTATTCGCAAAGCAGCACGATCGACCTGACGGTCGACGTGGGCAAGATCGAAGACGCCGCGGCTTATCTGGCCCGGTTGAAGCGTCTCGATTTCGTCTCGAACGCCACGATTGCCAGCCTCGCGGAAGAAGGCGACACGGGGAACGGAAGCACGGCAGGCGCGACCGGCTTGTACGCGGCCGTGTACAGCGTGTCCCTGCAGGGGATGCAGGCCGCTGCTGCGCAGAACGGAGCGGACGCGGCCGCCGACTCGACGCGGTCGATCGGCAACGCGATCGCGCCGGGTGCGGCGTCTTCGGATCTTACGACACAGGAGGAAAGCGTCAATGATGGAACGAATCCATAATAACCGTCAGGCGCTCATACTGGGCGTCGCCGTGCTGTTCATGCTACTGCTGGTGCCTTACATGCTCATGATTCGCCCGCAGTCGGAAGAGATCGCCGCAACCGACGGCGAGATTGTCCGGCTCCAGCAGGAGAACGGGATTTACCAGCGCAAAATCGACGAGCTGACGACCGAAGGAACGAGCGAGCTGAGCGAGGAAGAGATCGCGCGCCGGCTGCCGGCCGATCCGAATCAGGAGCAGATCGTAAACGATCTCTACAACGTGGGACTGGCTACAAGCGTGCGCCTGTCCGACGCCACGTTCGCGAACGAAAACACGGCGGGCGGCGATCAGGCGGCGGCGAGCGCAGCCGAACCGGCTTCCGGCCAGGTGCGTTCGATCTACGTGACCGCCAATATTCAGGGCAGTTACGCCGCCATCAAGGCGTGGATGAGCGCGATTCAGGACCTGCCGCGTCTGACGTCCGTGGAACAATTCACGCTGAACAAGCCTTACGACTTCAACGGCGCGCTGCTTGAAGCGACCGTAACGTTCACGGCCAGCTATGTGCCGCAGTCGGCTCCGGCCGATGCGGCCGCGGGGACAGACCCGGCCGGCGCAGCGGCGGACGGAAGCGGCACGGCTGCTCCGTAACGGGGCGTCTTCGGCGAAGTGGACGCGGCCGGGGAGCATCGGTTATACTGGGTGTGCGCGTGCGCGCCGGACTATATGCCCGGCGGGTCGTTGAACGCACCGCGCGGCGTTCGTTCGGAAATCGTAGGCTCCCGGTCGGCGCATCGGGTTCATCATAGTCGGAATCAAGGAATCAAGGCCGGAACGAGTCTTTTCGGCCCGGGGAAGTCCCCCGTAAGCTTCGGAGCCGCTTGCTAGCGTGCCCGAAGCTTTTTTGCAAGAGGTCGCAATAAGAAAAACCTCCCCCTTCGCTTTGTGCAGGATGGGAAGACCGGCTCTCTACTCATATGGATACAAATTTGTTACAATGAACTACATAGAGGAGAGTTGAACGGGCACGAACGGTTAAGCAGCGACGTTCGGGCTTGAATAGATACAGGGCCGCGGCACGTCCGGCGGCACCGGGGAACGAGAGGCGCGCGGGGGACGCGAATGCGCCTTGAGCTTCAAATCCAAATTCGGGAAGTGATACCGTGATCGACATGCAGGATGTGTGGAAGACATATCCGAACGGAACCCACGCGCTTCAAGGGGTTTCGCTCCAGATCGACCGCAGCGAATTCGTCTACGTCGTCGGCCCTTCGGGCGCCGGCAAATCGACGTTCATGAAGCTGATCTACAGGGAAGAAGTGCCGACCAAGGGACAGATTTCCGTGAACGGATTCAACCTCGGCAAGCTCAAGCAGCGCAATATTCCGCTGCTGCGCCGGAATATCGGGGTTATTTTCCAGGATTATCGTCTGCTGCCGAAACTGACCGCTTACGAAAACGTCGCCTTCGCGATGGAAGTCATCGAGGCGCCGAGAAAGATCATGAAGAAAAGAGTCATGGAAGTGCTCGACCTGGTCGGGCTGAAGAGCAAAGCGAATCGCGAACCGGCGCATCTGTCCGGCGGCGAGCAGCAGCGCGTGGCGATCGCCCGTGCGATCGTCAACAACCCTTCGGTCATCGTCGCGGACGAGCCGACCGGCAACCTCGACCCGGAGACGTCGTGGGGCATCATGCAGCTGCTCGACGAGATCAATTTCCGCGGCACGACGATCGTCATGGCGACCCACAACAAGGAGATCGTCAACACGATGCGCAAGCGGGTCTTGGCGATCGAGAACGGGCACGTCGTGCGCGACCAGCTGAGGGGAGAATACGGTTATGAATTTTAATACCCTTCTGCGGCACTTTCGCGAGGGCACGAAAAACGTATTCCGCAACGGCTGGATGTCGGTCGCTTCGATGCTGTCCATCATCGTGTCGCTGGCTCTGCTCGGCGTCGCCCTGCTGCTCGTCCTGAACCTGGACCGGGCCGCCGACGCGGCCGACAAGCAGGTCGAGATCAGCGTCTACCTCAATTTGGATATTCAGCAGGCCGAACGCGAAGTGATCGAGCAGGAGATTCGCAGCATGCCCGAAGTGCAGCAGCTGACGTTCATTTCCAAGGAAGAAGGACTTGAGACGATGCGCGAAAGACTCGGCGACGCCATGGTCAAAGGCTACGAGGAGACGGGAACGAACCCGCTTCCGGATACGCTTCAGGTGCAGGTCGTCGAAGCGACGACGGTGCCGTTCGTGGCGGACAAGATTATGGCGCTGAACGCGGCGCATACGGACGAGCCGATTTACGAAGTCGATTACGGAAAAGGCACGGCGGAACAGCTGTTCAAATGGACGCAGACCATCCGCATCGTCGGACTGGTGCTCGTCATCGGGCTCGGCGCCATGGCCATGTTCCTGATCGCGAACACGATCAAGGTCACGATCATCGCCCGCCGCAGGGAGATCGCGATCATGAAGCTGGTCGGCGCGACCAACCGCTTCATCCGCTGGCCGTTCTTTATCGAGGGCGTGCTCGTCGGCATGACGGGTTCGGCGCTGACCCTGGTCATTTTGCTGTACGGCTACTATCGGGTGGAGCTTGCCGCGGCAGGCTGGGCGCAGACCCTGTTCACCCTCATTCCGCTGCAGGAAATCTGGCTCTGGTTCAGCCTGCTGATCCTACTGCTCGGATTCCTGATCGGAGCTTGGGGCAGCACCATTTCGATCCGTAAATTTTTGAAGGTCTGACGCGACGACGCCCGCAACAATAATTCGGAATAAAGGATGGGAAACCGCTTTGAAAAAAACAGCTTCGGTATTGGCCGGCCTTTTGTTGGCCGCAGCGATCGTTCAGCCCGCCAGCCTCCATGCCGCTTCCGCTCCTTCGACAGACAAGATCGATCGCCAGCTTCAAGAGCTGCAGCAGAAGGAAAAGAAAGCGCAGGCCCAGAAAAAATCGGCGGAATCCAACAAAAAGAAAGCCGAGCATTACAAAAATAAAACGGCGGAGTACCTGGAGCAGGTGCTGGCGAATATCGAAGCGGTAGGCAGCAAGCTGACCCAGGTTACCGTGGAGCTGTCGGAGACCGAAATGCAGCTGGAGCAGACCGAACAAGATCTCGAAGCCGCCAAGAAGCGCATCGCGGAGCGCGAAGGGCTGCTCGATACCCGCGTTCGTATGATGTACACCGACGGCGCCGTTTCTTATCTCGACGTATTGATGGCTTCGGCCGATTTCGGCGATTTCCTCGGCCGGGCCGATTCGATCAAGCGGATCATCGGCCAGGACAACACGATCCTAGAAGACCACAAGCGCGATCAGCAGATCGTGATCGAGAAGCAGGCGGATCTGGAGACGCAGCATGCCAAGCAGAAGACGCTGCTCGCCGAAGTGGAAGCCCACAAAAAAGAGCTCGACTCCAAAGAGCAGGAAAAGCGCGAGCTGATCGCCAAGTACGAGCTGGACATCGAAGAAGCCGGCGAGATCAGCCAGGAGCAGGATTCCATGCTGGTCGAGTTCGCGACGAAGCGTTCCGATCTGGAACGCGAGAAGCGCGAGATCGAAGAAGCGCGCCGCAGAGCGGCGGCAGAAGCGGCGCTGCGCGTCGCGCAGGAGAAAGCGCGTCAGGCTGCGGCGGCCCAGCAGGCCGAAGAACAGCGTCTGGCCGAAGCGGAAGCCGCCAAAGCGCAGGCTGAAGTGCAGGCGGCGCAGTCTCCGTCTTCGAGCGACTATTCGTACAACGCGGAGAGCACTCCGGCGCCCGAAGCGACGCCGGATACCGGTTCGACGGCCGCGCCCGGCAGCGGCTTGATGCTGACGCCGGTCGATCATTACCGGATGTCGTCGGGCTTCGGCACGCGCGTGCACCCGATCACGGGCAAAATCAAGAAGCATACGGGCGTCGATATGGCCGCTCCGCAGGGCACCGACATCCATGCCGCCGAAGGCGGCGTCGTCACGGTAGCCCAGTGGTGGAACGGTTACGGCAACACCGTCGTAATCGACCACGGCAACGGCATCTGGACGCTGTACGGCCATATTCGCGACGGCGGCGTCATGGTCTCGTCGGGCCAGACGGTGCAGCGCGGACAGAAGATCGCCGAGATCGGCTCGACCGGCAATTCGACCGGTCCCCACCTGCATTTCGAAGTGCGCGAAAACGGCGAACCGGTCAATCCCGGCCCTTACCTGGGCTGGTAAGTTCCACTAACGGAAGATTTCAGGCTTTCAAGGTCCCGCCCGGCGCTTTTTCGGGGCGGGTCTTGCGCTTCATATTCGGAACGTAAACTTAGGATATTTCCAAGGAGGCTTGCACCATGGTGAAAAAACGGACAGCGGTTCTGTTGGTCATTCTGGCAATGATCATCGGAGGGGGAGCGATGCTGGCCTTGACGAATTATCCGATCTTCGCAAGCAGCGGAGCGAGTTCAAGTGCAAGCGCAAGTACCGGACTGAGCCGGGTCGACATGAACAAGCTCAATGCGGCGGTCAAGCTGATCGAAGACAACTATTACAAGGAAGTGGATCACGAGAAGCTCGTGACGGGCGCGATCAACGGCATCGTCGGCTCGCTCGAAGATCCGTATTCCGCTTATATGCCGGCCGAACAGGCGAGCGAGTTCAACGAGTCGATCCAGGGTTCGTTTACCGGAATCGGCGCGGAAGTGGAACTGAAGAACGAACAGGTGACGGTCATCTCCCCGATCAAGGGATCGCCGGCTGAAAAAGCGGGCGTGCAGGCCAAAGACGTCCTGCTGTCGGTCGACGGCGAATCGCTGGCGGGGCTTGACCTGCAGACGGCCGTATCCAAAATTCGCGGTCCCAAAGGCAGCAAAGTGACGGTCATGATCAAGCGTCCGGGCACGCAGGACCCGATCAAGTTCGAGATTACCCGCTCGGATATCAAGCTGGAGACCGTGAACGCGCGGATGGAAGACGGCGGCATCGGCATTATCGAAGTGACGCAGTTCTCGACCAACACGGGCGAACGGTTCAAGGAAGAACTGTCCAAGCTTGAGCAAAAAGGCATGGAAGGGCTCGTGATCGATCTGCGCAGCAATCCGGGCGGCCTGCTCGACGTCGTCGTCGACATGTCCAAGGAATTCGTGCCGAAAGGCAGCATCATCGTGCAGGAAGAAGAACGCGGCGTGGCGCGCAAAGTGTTCCGTTCGTCGGGCACGGCAAAGCTCAAAGATTACCCGGTCACGGTCTTGATCAACGGCGGCAGCGCAAGCGCGTCGGAGATCATGGCGGGCGCGCTTCAAGAATCCGCGGGAGCCAAGCTGCTCGGGGAGAACTCGTTCGGCAAAGGCACCGTGCAGACGAGCGTTCCGAACGAACTCGGCAAAGGCACGCTGCTCAAACTGACCATCGCCAAATGGCTGACGCCGGATGCCGAATGGATTCACGAAAAAGGAATCAAACCGGACGAGAAAGTCAGCCAGCCGGACTATTTCACCGTCGCTCCGATCAACAAGGAGAAGACATGGAAATCCGACATGAACAACGAAAGCATCAAAAGCGCGCAGGTCATGCTGAGCGGACTCGGCTATGACACCAAGCGCAAAGACGGATATTTCGATGCCGAAACGAAGAAACAGGTTCAAGCGTTCCAACAAGCGCAAAAGATGACGGTCAGCGGCATGATCGACGAAAAAACGGCGGTCGCTCTCGAAGCGGCCACGCTTGAAGCGATTACCGATCCGGCCAACGATACCCAGTTGAATCGGGCGATCAAGGAATTGAAGCAGGGAACGCTCGCTCCGGCGTCGAACTCCTAAACTTAGCGGTTTGAACGAAAAGAAGGCGCGAGCCTTCTTTTTTTAGAAGCGGGACGAAAAGGAGAAACCGATGAACGCATACCTGGAAATCATCCTGTCGGCACTGCTGGAACTTGTGATTCAGCCTTTCTATTGGGCGGGGCTTTTGATCCTGCTGTTATATTATCGTCGTCAGGGGCTGCTGGAGCGCAAGCTGTTTCATATCCGGCTGCACGGATACGGCGGCTTTGCGGCGCGTGCGCTGCTCGGCGGATTATGCGCCGGCGCGGCCGTGTCGCTGGTGCTGGCCGGGCTCGGCTTTACGTTGACGCCGCAGGGCGCGACCGCCGTATGGGTCACGGCCCTGATCCTGCTCGCGATCCGCGTCCGCTTCGCGAACTTCGCGTATGCGGTCGGCGCGCTCGGCGCGCTGCAGTTTGTGCTGGGCCTTGTTCCCGGGCTGCCGCAGGGCGGCTTCTGGGGCACGGCGTTCGCGGCCGTCGAAGGGCTGAACGTGCCCGCGCTGCTCGTGCTGGCCGCCCTGCTGCATCTGGCGGAGAGCGGATTGATCGCCTGGCAGGGCAAGTCGTTTGCCCTGCCGACCTACATACCGGGCAAGCGCGGCCGTCCGGTCGGGGCTTACGTCCTGCGCATGCTGTGGCTTGCGCCGACGCTGCTGCTCGTGCCGTCGGAGAACGGCCCGATCGGCACCCTGCCGTGGCAGCCGCCGCTGAACGGCTGGCTGGGCCTGCCGGAGGCGGCCGGCTACACGCTGCTGGCGCTGCCGGTCATGTTCGGCATGGCGGAAGCGACGTGGACGCTGCTGCCGGAGCGCAAAGCCGCCCGCGCGGCGCGGCGCGGGCTTATGTTCGGCGCGGCGCTGCTGGCGCTTGCGTTCGGCGCCGTCTTCTGGCCGCCGATGACGCTGATCGCGGCTGTCGCGGGCATCGCCCTGCGCGAAGCGCTGCTGCGCGACGGCGTCCGCGAAGAAGACGGCCAGCAGGCGATGTACGCGCACGAAGGCCGCGGACTCAAGGTCCTGGCCGTCCAGCCCGGCAGTCCGGCCGAGGACATGGGCATCCTGCCGGGCGAGACGCTGCTCAAAGTCAACGGCAGCCCGGTCTTCACCGAGCAGCAGATGCACGAAGCGCTGCGCATGAACTCGGCGTTTTGCAAGCTGCAGGTGGAGAACCGCCGCGGAGACAGCAAGTTTCTCCAGCGCCCGATCTATGCGGGCGACCATCACCAGCTGGGGTTCGTGTTCGCGCCGGACGACGCTTCGCTGTCCGAACAGCCGTACCGGCCGCTGTCGCTGCCGGGCCTGTGGAGCGTGCACGCCGAGCAGGGCCGCGCCGGCGCGGCGCCCGCCCTTCTGCCGCCGGCCCCGGCTGCCGCCGATAACGGCGCCCGGTCGATAAGCGGTCCGGAAGGCGAGACGTCCGGGCAGGCTGCCGCGGACCCGGCGGATGAAGCTGCGGACGTATCGGCCGCTTCTTCGAAAGCCGATTGAATCCGGCGGTGCCTCATGACACGGATATAGGTTCGATCCACACAAGACGGAATTCCCCGCTGCGGGAATTCCGTCTTTTTTTGCTGTATTCGGCAGAGTAACGGATTATAACTGACATGATCCTTTCGGCCTATGTATGAATAGGTCAAATGTATCCGCTTACGCAGAAAAAGTCACAAAAAAGGGTGTTTTATTCATAAAAACCATGCACAGAATTTACGGGAAGCTGATAGAATGAAGAAAATTGAGCAACAGAGAGACTTTCAGACTAGTTGAGGAAGCGGTGAACGAAATGCGAAACTTCAAGGTTCAAACTAAAATTTTGGCGCTTACCCTGCTGTCGGGAATCATGCTGCTGGTTGTCGGGTACACCGGTTTTTCCGCAATGAAGACGATGGCCGAAAAATCGGAAAACATGTATCGGAACAACGTGCTGTCGCTGAACTCGATCGGACAGGTCAGCTCCAATAACAGCGCGATCGAAGCTTACGTCATGGAGATGATTTTGAACGAGGATTATACGGCGAACCAAAATTTGTCGATGAGCATCAGCGATCGCACGGCGCGCAACGCGATGGCGTACGCGGCGCTGGAAGAGACGGCGCTGAGTCCGAACGCCAAAGCGCTGTACGATACCTATAACGGACTGACGCCGGAGTATTTCAACGTCCGTTCGCGGATCGTCGATCTGGCATCGCGCAATCAGGGCGAAGAAGCGTACCGGTTGTTCCAGGCGGAACTGCAGCCGATCCGCGAGGAGGTCAACCGGACCGTCAACCAGCTGAACTCGCAGCTGCTCAGAGAAGCGCAGGGCAACAATGCCGCTTCGCTGGAAGCGGCCCAGAGCTCGACGCTGCTGATCCTCGTCTGCATCGCCGTGGGCGTGCTACTGGTCGCGGGCGGCGGGCTGCTGATCGCCCGCCTCGTCGCGCGTCCGCTGCGCGGCATGCAGAAGATGATGGAACAAGCCGAGAGCGGAGATCTCAGCGTGCAGGGCACGTATTTGTTCCGCGACGAGATCGGACAGGTGACGCTGTCGTTCAACCGGATGATCGACGGGCTGCGCGACATGGTCCGCCGGATCGACGAGAGTGCCGTTACGCTGTCCGCTTCTTCGCAGCAGCTTACGGCGGGCGCGGAACAGACGACCGGAGCGGCCGAGCATATCGCGACTTCTTCGGCGGCACTGACGGACGGCTTCGAGACGCAGGCCAAATCGATCGCCGGCGTCAGCGGCTTCGTGGACGAGATGGAGAACCATATGCGTCTGCTGGACCAAAACGGCAAAGGCATCGCCAATTCTGTCCGGTTGGCCAACGAAGCGGCCGAACTCGGCAGCGAGGAAGTGCGCAGGACGATCGGCCGTATGAACGAGATCGAGCGCAGCGTGACGCAGGCGCTTGAAGTCGTGACCGGACTTCGCCGCCGCTCCGAAGAGATCGGCGCAGCCGCCGGACTGATCGATCAGGTCGCGCGCCAGACTAATCTGCTGTCGCTCAACGCTTCGATCGAAGCGGCAAGAGCCGGAGAAGCCGGCCGGGGCTTTGCCGTCGTCGCCCAGGAGATCCGCAAACTGGCGGAAAGCTCGGCCGAATCGACGCGCACGATCAGCGAGATCATCGCGGCGATTCAGACAGAATCGGAAGCGGCCGTCGACTCGTTGAACGAAGGCGCGCAGCGGGTGAAGCTCGGCGTGGAGAGCGGCCGGGAGATCTCGGAAGTGTTCGGCCGAATCCGCGGTTCGGTCTCGGGTGTGGCCCAGGAGACCGGCCAAGCGAGCGAATTGATCGATACGCTGCTCGAGCAGACAACGCAGGTAGCCGACGCGATGCGCGAAGTCAGCTCGATTGCCCAGCAGGGAGCCGCCGGCATCGAAGAAGTCAGCGCCGCCGGCGAAGAGCAGCTGTCCACGATGGAAGAAGTGCAGGGTTCGGCGAAGTTCCTCTCGCAGCTGGCGGAAGAGCTGCAGGGCACGCTTGCCCGCTTCAAGCTGGACCAGGCGGAAGTTTCCGCCGCTTCGCCTGCCGAAGCCGCCGAAGCGCAGCGGCTGGAGCGCGAAACGTTCGGCGCGCAGGCGGAGCCGGCCGACGATGCCGGCACGCGCGAGCCGAACGCCCCGGCCGCCAACTGGAATCCGGTCGCTTGACCGCGCTCGGCCCGCCGATTGCCCGGTCTATCCATGCCTAAGCGCCCCGCTCAAAAAGCCCGACATCCGGAAGTTTCCGGGCGTCGGGCTTTTTTGCTGAGCTTTGTTCCGGGACTTGTTCCAGCGCGTGTTCCGGCCTTTGTTCCGGAACTTGTTCTGCCGTTTTTTCTCACGAAGATTCCCCCCGAACCGCTACCGTCTGCGCAAATAAAAGATCGCGATCTGCGTCCGGTCGCGCAGCGACAGCTTGGACAGAATCTCCGTGACGTAATTTTTGACCGTGCCTTCGCTCAGGTACAGCCGGCCCGCGATCTCGCGGTTGGACAGTCCTTCGGCGATCAGGCCGACGACCTGGCATTCCGACGGAGTCAACCCGTACTCCGCCAGCCGTGCCCGCGCGTCCGCCGCGTGCCGCGCTTCGGACGCCTCTGACGCCGGGGCCGAAACCGCCTGAACCGCCGGAACTGCGCCGGCCGCAGCGGCATGGGGAGCCTGCGCCGCCATCCGAGCTTTTTGTGACGCAGGAGGCGCCAGCAGTCCCGCCAGCTTGGCCGCGATATCGGGATGGATCAGCATGCTGCCTTCGTGCACCGTTTTGATGCCTTTGATAATCCGGTCGGGCGGAATATTTTTGAGCAGGTAGCCGCTCGCGCCTCCGCGGATCGCTTCGGCAATGAATTCGTCGTCGTCGAACGTGGTGAGCACGAGCACGCGCACATGCGGGAAGCGCGACTTGATCTGCCGCGTGCCTTCCACGCCGTCGCATACCGGCATGCGGATGTCCATCAGCACGAGATCGGCCGCTATGCCCTGCTCCAGCAGCTGAAGTGCTTCTTCGCCGTTGCCGGCCGACCCCACGACCTCGATCTCGGGGTCCATGCCGAGCATGATGTGCAGACTTTCCCGGATGAAAATATCGTCGTCGGCGATGATGAGCCGGATCATGCGGTTTCCTCCTCTTGCGCAGCCAGCGGCGAATGACCGCCGGCTGCGCCTTGTTTGTCAGCGTCTTCGCTGTCGTCTTCACTGTATTCTGCGCCGAGCTATTCGCTGCACGCTTCGCGGCGCGCGTTCGCCTTCATTCCGCCGCTTTATGAACGCGGACCGGCAGCCGGGTCACCACGGTGAACGGCGGGCCCGGCTCGATCCGCAGTTCGCCGCCGAGGTGCCGCGTACGCTCCGCCATGCCGCGTATGCCCATGCCCGGACGAATCTTCGTCCGTTCCGGCTCCGCCCGCTTCTGCCGCGCAAATTCCGCAGCCGGCACTTGAAGCGGCACATCGTCTGCCCGCTGCGCGCCGTCCGCCCGCTGCACCGCTTCCAAACGCTGCACGTCCGCGTCGTCTGTCCGCCCGCTCCGAATCTCCGTCACGACGGCGTCCGGCTCGTAGATGAGCGTCAGTTCGACGTAGTCGGCTCGGCCGTGCCGCAGCGCGTTGGTCAGCGCTTCCCGCGCATTTTGGTACAGCGTCACGCGGTAGCTCGGATACAGCGCGTAAGGCAGGCCGCGGATCAGGTACGAAGTGCGGATACCGGCCTGCTCGCCCGTCTCGCCGAGCAGGCGGTCGAGCGCGTACTCGTGCTCGGCGCGGCTTGCCGTCGTGCCTTTTTTGACCGACAGCCGGATCTCTTCCATGCTCTCTTCGAGCTGCCGGCGAATCTGCTCCAGCATCGCCGCGGCCCGTTCGCGTTCCGTCGGCAGGATATGCAGCGCCGCTTCCATCATCATTTTGATACGGATCAGCCGGTGGCCGATATCGTCGTGCAGTTTGCGGGCGATCCGCACGCGCTCTTCGTCCTGCGCTTCCTCTTCGATCCGCGCCGCGAACGCCGCCAGGCGCTCGCGTTCTTCGTGCAGCTCAAAATGGCGCAGCCGCAGCCCGTCGTAGCGCCGCCGGATCTCGCGTTCGCTCCGTTCGCTGCCGCCCAGCAGCCCAAGCAGGCCCGCGCTCAGCAGAAAAGCCAGATTGGCGTTGACCCGCGTCGGAACGTCTGCGCCGGCCAGCGCCAGATTCAGCGCCAGCAGGTGGGCAGCCGCCAGCAGCCCTTCGGGAACCGTCCCGCTGCGCAGGTATCCCGGCAGGCTCGACAGGGAGAGGAACAGCATCGCCGGCCCGAACCGCTCCGTCAGCCAGAACGCGCACAGAAGCTGCGCCGCATGCAGGGCGATGCGCAGCCGGTCCGGCAGGCCGAAGCGTTCCGCCGCCGTCAGCGCCGCGAACGCCAGCACGCCCGTCGTATACGTTGGCAGTTCGCCGGGCTGCGCGGTGTACAGGCCAGCCGCCGCCGAGACGAAGATCAAGCCTCCACGTATCGCAAACTTCACTTGGCCTCCACTCCCGTGTTCGCAGTTTGACGCCGTGCGCGCCTTTTTCCGATTATAGCATGCGTACCCGGCCAAGACGGAGGTGACTTTGGTCATGCCTGGTTTTGAACTCATGACTTTTTGTACCTGCAAGCGGCGCCGAACCTACGTACAATGCGAGTATAAGCCGAAGCAACGGGCATAACGAAAGGGGAACGAGGCAATGTCTTTTATCGAAATCAACGACGTGGTGAAGCGCTACGGCAGCCGCATTTCGGTCGACCATCTGAGTCTGAACGTGGAAGAAGGAGAGGTGCTGGGGCTGCTCGGGCCGAACGGCGCAGGCAAAAGCACGACGATCGGCATGATCTGCGGGCTGATCGGCATCGACAGCGGCGAGATCCGCGTCGGCGGCATCTCGGTCCGGAAGTCGCCGATCGAAGTCAAGCGCATGCTCGGACTCGTGCCGCAGGACCTGGCGCTGTACGAAAAAATGTCGGCCGCGGAAAACGTGACGTTTTTTGCGCGATTGTACGGCCTGCGCGGCGCCCTGCTCAAGCAGCGGGTCGGGGAAGCGCTGGAATTCGTCGGGCTCGAAGACAAGGCGAGAGAGCTGCCGGCGACGTTCTCGGGCGGCATGAAGCGGCGGCTCAATATCGCCTGCGCGATCATGCACCGGCCGAAGCTGATCATCATGGACGAACCGACGGTAGGTATCGATCCGCAGTCGCGCAACCATATCCTCGATTCGGTGCGCGAGCTGAACCGGGCGGGCTCGACGATCGTCTATACGAGCCATTACATGGAGGAAGTTGAAGCGGTCAGCTCCCGGGTGGCGATCGTCGACCGCGGGCATCTGATCGCTTCCGGCAGCCAGGCGGAGCTGCGCGAGCGGGCGGCCCAGCAGGAACGGATTCTGCTGCAGGCTTCGCCGGTGACGGACGAGCTGCTGCGTGAACTCAAGGAACATCCGCGCATCGAAGCCGTCGAAGCGGAAGGCGACCGGATCACGCTCTATCTGCCTTCCGCGCAGCGCAGCCTGCAGGATGTGCTGTTCATCTGCGCGCGGCACGAAGCGCTGATCGCCTCGCTCGAATGCGAAGCGCCGAACCTCGAATCGCTGTTTCTGAATTTGACCGGCCGCACGCTGAGAGACTGAAGCTGAGAAACGGAAGAGGAGGAGAAACGGAATGCGAACTTTTTATGTCGTGGCGCTCCACCAGTTAAAAAGAACGCTGAGGATGCGGACGGTGCCGATCAATTTGTTTCTGCTGCCATTGATTATTATTTTCCTGCTCGGCACGGCGCTTGCGGGAGTGACCGACGCCGGCAATACCGAAGACGCGAACATCGAGCCGGTGAGACTCGCGTTTGTGCAGGGCGAAGTCTCGCCGCTGGTGGACGGTTATTTGGCGGAAGCGGGCGTGGCCGCTTACATCGACGTCGTTGAAGCGGCGGACCGGGCGCAGGCGGACAGCATGCTGCGATCCGGCACCGCGGATTACGCACTCGTCGTGCCTGCGGACTTCGACGGAGCCGTCATGTCCGGCGGCGCAAGCTCGCTGGAACTGATCCGCGGCAAGAGCCAATCCGACAACCGCGTCGCCGAAAACGTGCTGCGTCCGTTCGTCGACGCGATCAACGATCGTTCGGCGGCAGCCGGGCTGCTCGGCCCGCAGGTGCTTGAGGCGTACGCGCAGCTGCCGGCTCCGGCTTCGCAGGTGCAGAGCGGCGCGCTTGGAGCCGAAGGGACCAGCTATACGGCGTTTCAATATTACGCGGCGTCGATGCTGATCATGTTCGTCATGTACGCCGGACTCAGTCTGAGCAGCAGCCTGTACGGCGAACGGGAGAACCGGACGCTGCAGCGCATGTATGCGATGCCGATTCGGCCGGTGTATCTGTTCGCGGGCAAAGTGGCCGCGGCCGGCGCGGTAGCGGGTATGCAGGCGCTGACGATCGTGCTCGTGTCCAAATGGGTCTTCGGCGTCGATTGGGGCGCACAGCCGCTGCTGCTGATCGGCGTATGCCTGCTGATGATCCTGTTCACGATGGGCATGTCGATCGCGGTCACGTTCCTGACGACGTCGCAGGCGCAGAGCGCTTCGATCATTCAGGGATTGATCGTGGGCATGACGTTTCTCAGCGGAGGCTTCGTGCCGTTCGAAGGCTGGCTGCAGCGGCTGGGCGACTTCACGATGAACCGCTGGGCCGCGGAAAGCATGCTGCGCATGATGCTGCACGAACCGTCCGCGCACGTCGGCGCGTCGATCGGTATCCTGGCCGCAGTCAGCGTCGGCGTGCTTGCGATCGCGCTCGCGATCTATGCCAGAAAGGGGTACGCGTATGAATAGTGTATGGATGGCCTGGAATTTGATTCGGCGGGCGCTCGGCAGCTTCAGGGGCGTACTCTCGTACCTGATCCTGCCGGTAGCGATCGTCTCCGGCGCAGTCGGGCTGCTCGGCAGCGGAATTTCGTCGCCGCCCGCGCCGGTCGGATACGTCAATCTGGACGCGGGGCCGGCGGGAGAACGTCTGCTGGGCGAACTGGGGCAGCGGGAGAACAGGGAGCTGAGCGAGGCGTCAGGCGAAGAGACTCTCCGGCAGGCCGTGACCGACCGGGATCTGGCGTTCGGCATCGTGATTCCGGCCGATTACAGCCGTTCGCTGCTGAGCGGAGGTTCGGCCGCGCCGATCTACTACCAGCTGAATCCGACCGAAGATTCGATTCTGCTGAAGCTGACGCTGGACGGGCAGCACAGACGGTTGGCGGATGCGGCGGCCTTGATTCGTTCTGCGGAAAAAGAAAGCGGGAACGCCGCGGCCGGAGGGATGTCGGCGGAGACCCGCTTCGCCGAACTGCTCAAAGCGCAGGGCAGCGAAGCGGTGAAGACGGTGCTGACCGATGAACAGCTGTATCCGCGCCAAGGACTGAACAACGTAATCGGCTTTACGCTGCTGTTCCTGATGGGCTTGTCCGGCACCTGCGTATCGCTGATCCTCGAAGACCGCAGGCAGGGTACGATGGCGCGCGTCTATACCGCACCGACGAGTTCGTTGCAGATCGCGCTGGGCAATTTTCTCGGCTGCTTCGCGCTCGGTTGGCTTCAGATCGCTCTGCTGCTGCTCGTGACGCGGGGATTGCTGCGCTACGATTACGGCGTGCCGGTCTGGCTGCATGCCGCGGTACTGACCGCGTTCATGCTCGTGACGATCGGCCTTGCGAGCGCGGTAGCCGGCCTCGTGCGCAACGCGGACAATGCGCCGATGCTCAACACGCTGATCATTACGCCGACCTGCATGCTCGGCGGCTGCTTCTGGCCGATCTCGATCATGCCGGGATATTTGCAGACCGCATCGAACTTTGTGCCGCAGAAATGGGCGATCGAAGCCGTGCAGCGGATCGCGGACGGCGGCAGCTTGAGCGAAGCGGCTCTGCCGCTGCTTATCCTGCTGCTGATGGCGTTCGTGCTGCTTGCGATCGGCTCGGTCATCTTGAAGCCGGGCGAGAGCGCGGCCTGAACGCACAAAAACACCCGGTCGGCCTTCGCGTCAAATGCGGAGGCTGCCGGGTGCTTTTTTGTGCTCATTCATGGCAGTGTGGGACAGAAGTCCGGGAAAAGCGGGCTATAAATCAAAAGAGGGTCACGCGTTCTGCCGGAATCACTCGGCCGAAGCCGCGGGCGCCGTCGTTCCGTCGGATCGAAGCTGACGCAGCACCGTGATCTCGACCCTGCGGTTCTGCTGGCGGCCCGCAAGCGTGGCGTTGTCGCCGACCGGGCGCGTGTCCGCGTAGCCGGCGTACTGGAACTGCGTCGGGTTCAGGCCGCGGTTGTCGATGAAGTAGCGCAGTACCGATAGTGCCCGGTCGCCGGACAGCTCCCAGTTGTCCGTATAACGTCCGCCGCGGATCGGCTGGTTGTCCGTATGGCCTTCGATGCTGATCGCGGCGTCGATGCTGCCGAACAGGCTGGACAGCCGGTCCAGGATGCCGGCGGCGCCGGGCTTCAGCTGCGCCTGGCCGACGTCGAACAGGAAGCGGTCGCTCAGCGTGATCGAGATGCCCTGCGGCTTGTCGGCCACGAAGATCTGGTCCTGCAAATTGTTGTCCGCCACGTAGGATTCGATCGTCTCCAGAAAACCGGCCAACTGGCGTTCCTGCTCGCGAAAAGCGAGTTCGCGCGCCGTCGGTTCGGTCTCCGGGTCCGGCGCGATCTGCGCGTCCCCGCCGCCGGACGGAGCGCCCGAGCCGTTCCCGGCGCTGCCGGGCGTCTGCTGCCCTTGCTGTCCGGTGATCTTCGGTCCGCCGTCCAGAATGCTGCTGCCCGCCTGAAACGTCGTCTGAAGCGAACCGGAGACGGCTTCGTATTTTTCCGCATCGATCGTGCTGACCGCGTACATGATAATGAAAAAGATAAGCAGGAGCGTCAACAGGTCGGCATACGTGATCAGCCAGCGTTCCTGCTGATGCGAAGGGCCTTCGTTGCGGCGTCTGCGGCGTCTGCTCATCGGCGATCCGCTCCAACCGGTCTTTCGTCTTCATAATCGTCGAGGTAGGTCGACAGTTTTTTGCGGACCATATTCGGATTCTCCGCGTTCTGAACGGCAAGCAGTCCTTCGAGCATCATCTCCATCACTTGGACCTCCTCTTCGCCGCGCGCCCGGATCTTGGAAGCGATCGGCAGGAAAATCAGGTTGGCGCTGGCGACCCCGTACAGCGTGGCGATAAAAGCGACGGCGATCGACGAGCCCAGATTGGCCGGTTCCGTCAGACTGCCGAGTACGCGAATGAGTCCCATGACCGTTCCGATGATGCCCATCGTCGGGGCGTACCCGCCGGCGGATTCGAAAATTTTGGCGTAACCGTCGAACTTGTCCTGCTTTTTGTCGATTTCGAGTTCGAGGATATGCCGCATCAGCGGCTGGTCGCTTCCGTCCACGATCAGGCCGAGCCCTTCGCGCATAAAAGGATCTTCGTGCGTTTCCGCGGTCTTCTCCAGCGCCAGGATGCCCGAGCGTCGCGCGGTCGAAGACAAGGAAGCCAGGTCTTCGACCAATTCCCCGGCGTTCAGGCCGCGCGAGCCGAACGCGACCTTCAGCGCCTCGGGCAGCGTGCGCAGCCTTTTCCACGGAAAACTGATGACGACCGCGGCCGCCGTTCCGCCGAATACGATCAGGGCCGCGGCCCCCTGCAGCAGGCCTCCGGCCTGTCCGCCTTCCCACAGAAATCCGCCGATCAGCGCAGCGAATCCCGCAATGATTCCGATAATGATAGTGATGTCCATGCGTTCGTTCCTCTCTGCGGCAAAAGCTTGAAATAAGCATCTTCCGTTTTCATAAATAATTGCAACAGGGGTGGAAAAAGAGTATACTTAACGGGAACAGGTATTCTTATCTTCCGGCAGCCGGCGGGCGGAGGACGTTCCGTCCCTGCCGCCCGAATCCGCTTTTTCGAAGCGGATTTTACTTCATGTCCGGTCGCCGGAAGGCGAACGCAGTCTTTATTTTCGACCGACGCGCGAGGCCTTGAGCCGTTGCTCGGCGGACCTTTTCCGCGTTTTCGAACCGGGGGAGTCCGACCGCCGATCGTTTTCCGCGCGGAAATCTGGTTATTTACAATATAAGCATCCGGACGGCGTATCAAACGAAAGCGATGCGTCGGTTTTTTCTTATTCTCTGCTTCAAATACTATCACTTCAAACGACGAGGGTGAAATAGGGCCAATGAGCGATATTGAAATCAGCAGCAAACCGTTCGAGATCGTCTCGGAGTTCTCGCCGCAGGGCGACCAGCCCCGGGCGATCGAACAACTGGTCGAAGGGATTCACGCAGGCAAGAAGCACCAGACCCTGCTCGGCGCGACCGGCACGGGCAAGACGTTCACGATCGCGCAGACGATCTCGAAATTGAACCGTCCGACGCTTGTCATCGCCCACAACAAGACGCTTGCCGCCCAGCTGGCGAGCGAATTCAAGGAATTTTTGCCGAACAACTCCGTTGACTACTTCGTCAGCTACTATGACTATTTCCAGCCGGAAGCCTATGTTCCTTCTTCCGATACGTATATCGAAAAAGATTCCAGCATCAACGAAGAGATCGACCGGCTGCGCCACTCCGCGACCAGCTCGCTGTTCGAGCGGCGCGACGTCGTCATCGTGGCGAGCGTCTCGTGTATCTACGGCCTCGGTTCGCCGCAGGAATACGGCAACCTGCTGCTGTCGCTGCGCGTCGGCATGGAGAAATCCCGGCAGGAGATTTTGTCGCGTCTGGTCGATATCCAGTATCAGCGCAACGATATCAACTTCGTCCGCGGCACGTTCCGCGTACGCGGCGACGTAGTCGAGATTTTCCCGGCTTCGCGCGAAGAACATGCGGTGCGGATCGAACTGTTCGGCGACGAAATCGAACGGATCAGCGAGATCAACGTGCTGACCGGCGAGATCACCGGCGAGCGCGACCATGTCGCCATCTTCCCGGCGTCCCACTTTGTCACCCGCGAAGAGAAAATGAAGATCGCCATCACGAATATCGAGCGGGAGCTGGAAGAACGCCTCGCCGTATTCAAGGAAGAAGGCAAGCTGCTCGAAGCGCAGCGGCTGGAACAGCGCACGCGCTACGACATCGAGATGATGAAGGAAGTCGGATTCTGTTCCGGCATCGAGAACTATTCCGGTCCGCTGACGTTCCGCGAACGCGGCGCCACGCCGTACACGCTCATGGATTATTTCCCGGACGACCTGCTGATCGTAATCGACGAATCCCACGTGACGCTGCCGCAGATCCGCGCGATGTACAACGGCGACCAGGCGCGCAAGAACGTGCTTGTCGATTACGGGTTCCGCCTGCCTTCGGCGCTCGACAACCGTCCGCTGAAGTTCGACGAATTCGAACAAAAAGCGGATCAGCTCATCTACGTCTCGGCGACGCCGGGACCGTACGAGATGGAACACTGCCCGACGATGGTCGAGCAGATCATCCGGCCGACCGGCCTGCTTGACCCGATCATCGAAGTGCGCAAGACGGACGGACAGATCGACGATCTCATCGGCGAGATCCGCGACCGTATCGAGAAGGACGAGCGCGTGCTCGTCACGACGCTGACCAAGAAAATGTCCGAAGATCTGACCGATTACCTCAAGGAAGTCGGGATCAAGGTCCGCTACCTGCACTCGGACATCAAGACGCTGGAACGGATCGCGATTTTGCGCGACCTGCGGCTCGGCGTTTTCCACGTCCTCGTCGGCATCAACCTGCTGCGCGAAGGCCTCGACCTGCCGGAAGTGTCGCTCGTCACGATTCTCGACGCCGACAAGGAAGGTTTCCTGCGTTCCGAGCGCTCGCTGATCCAGACGATCGGCCGGGCCGCCCGCAACTCGGAAGGCCGGGTTATCCTGTACGCCGACAAGATCACCGAGTCGATGGACAAGGCGATGAAGGAAACACAGCGCCGCCGCGAGATCCAGCATGCGTACAATCTGGAGCACGGCGTGACGCCGCAGACGATCAAGAAGAAAGTGCGCGACGTCATCGAAGCGACCAAGGCGGCCGAGACCGGCGCGGACTTCCTGTCCGGCATCGACGGCAGCACGAAGCTGACGAAGAGAGATCGCGAGAAGCTCGTTATGCGTCTGGAAAAAGAAATGAAAGAGTCCGCCAAAAACCTCAACTTCGAACGCGCCGCCGAACTGCGCGACGCCCTGCTGGAACTCCGCGCCGCGGAGTGACCCGCAGCCTTTCCCTATACTCTATACGTACAGTCAAGCGTCCGCATCCGTGCGGGCGCAATCTTTTTCCCAAGACCCAGGACTGTTCCGGCCGAGCATTTCTACAAAAATCGCAAAAACACTCTGCCGGACAAGTCGACAAACAGAATGATTCATGTGGAGGTTGAGGCCGGTGGCAAGCGAAAATATCGTAATCAAAGGTGCCAGAGCACACAACTTGAAAAATATCGACGTCACGATCCCCCGCGATCGTTTCGTCGTCCTGACGGGCCTCAGCGGCTCGGGCAAGTCTTCGCTCGCATTCGATACCATCTATGCCGAAGGCCAGCGCCGTTACGTCGAGTCGCTGTCCGCTTACGCGCGACAGTTCCTCGGCCAGATGGAGAAGCCGGACGTGGATTCGATCGACGGATTGTCTCCCGCCATCTCGATCGACCAGAAGACGACGAGCCGCAACCCGCGTTCGACCGTCGGCACCGTCACGGAAATTTACGACTACCTGCGGCTGCTGTTCGCGCGAATCGGCAAGCCGCATTGTCCCGATCACGGCGTGGAGATCACTTCGCAGACCGTCGAACAGATGGTGGACCGCATCATGCAGTTCCCGGAGAAGACCCGGATGCAGATTCTCGCGCCCGTCATTTCCGGCAAGAAGGGCGAACACAAGAGCCTGTTCACCGAAATTTCCAAGCAGGGCTTCGTCCGCGTGCGCGTCGACGGCGAGCTGCGCGACCTGTCCGAGACGATCGAGCTTGAGAAAAACAAAAAGCATACGATCGAAATCGTCGTCGACCGGATCGTGATCAAGGAAGACGTCCAGACGCGTCTGGCCGATTCGATCGAGACGGCGCTGAAGCTGTCCGGCGGACAGCTGCTCGTCGACATCATGGGCCAGGAAGAACTGCGGTTCAGTTCCAACTTCGCCTGCCCGATCTGCGGATTCAGCATGGAAGAACTGGCGCCGCGCATGTTCTCGTTCAACAGCCCGTTCGGCGCCTGCCCGGACTGCGACGGACTCGGCGTGAAGATGGTCGTCGATCCGGAACTGCTGGTACCGGACGAGCGCAAGACGATCGAAGACGGCGCGTTTACCGCGTGGAGCGGCGGACTGTCGAACTACTATCCGCAGTTTCTCGCCGCGATGTGCGAACATTACAAGATTCCGACGAACGTGCCGGTGTCCGAACTGACGGCGGATCAGACGAACAAGATTCTGTACGGCACCGACGGCCAGAAAGTCAAATTCCGCTATGAAGGCGACTTCGGCCGCAGCAAGGAAGTGACCGTCGCGTTCGAAGGCATCATTCCGAATCTGGAGCGCCGCTACCGCGATACGTCGTCCGAGAGTATGCGCGAATATATCGAAGGCTTCATGGGCACCAAGCCGTGCGGCACGTGCAAAGGCCAGCGGCTGAAGCGCGAAATTCTGGCCGTGACGGTCGGGGGAGTCAGCATCTCGCATGTGACGGACCTGTCGATCTCCAAAGCGACGGAATTTTTCAACGAACTCGAACTGTCGGAAAAAGAGCGTTCGATCGCGAACCTGATCCTCAAGGAAGTGTGCAGCCGCCTCGGTTTCCTCGAAAACGTCGGCTTGACGTACCTGACGCTCAGCCGCGCGGCCGGCACGCTGTCCGGCGGCGAAGCCCAGCGGATTCGCCTTGCGACGCAGATCGGGTCTAGCCTCATGGGCGTGCTCTACATTCTCGACGAGCCGAGCATCGGCCTGCACCAGCGCGATAACGACCGCCTGATCAAGACGCTGCTGCATATGCGCGATCTCGGCAACACGCTGATCGTCGTCGAGCACGACGAAGACACGATGATGGCCAGCGATTATATTATCGATATCGGGCCGGGAGCCGGCGTGCACGGCGGCCGGATCATCGCGGAAGGCACGCCGCAGGAAGTTATGGACAATCCGGACTCGCTGACAGGCCAGTATTTGAGCGGGCGCCGCTTCATTCCGGTTCCGCTGAGCCGCCGCAAGCCGGGCGAACGCTGGCTGGAGATCCGCGGCGCGAAAGAAAACAACCTGAGCAACGTCAACGTGAAGGTGCCGATCGGACTGTTCACGGCGGTCACCGGCGTGTCCGGTTCCGGCAAGTCGTCGCTCGTCAACGGCGTGCTGCACAAAGCGCTGGCCCGCGACCTCAACCGGGCGCGCGTCAAGCCGGGCAAGCACAAAGAGATTCGCGGCATGGAACACGTCGACAAAGTCGTCGAAGTCGACCAGTCGCCGATCGGCCGCACGCCGCGGTCCAATCCGGCGACGTATACCGGCGTGTTCGACAACATCCGCGACCTGTTCGCGACGACGAACGAAGCCAAAGTGCGCGGCTATCAGAAAGGCCGCTTCAGCTTCAACACGAAGGGCGGCCGCTGCGAAGCGTGCAAAGGCGACGGGATCATCAAGATCGAGATGCACTTCCTGCCGGACATCTACGTGCCGTGCGAAGTGTGCAAAGGCAAGCGCTACAACCGCGAGACACTGGAAGTGAAATACAAAAACAAAAACATTTCCGACGTGCTGGAGATGACGATCGAAGACGCGGTCGAATTTTTCCAGAACGTACCGAAGATCAGCCGCAAGCTGCAGACGCTGCTTGACGTCGGTCTCGGCTACGTCAAGATGGGCCAGCCGGCCACGACGCTGTCGGGCGGCGAAGCGCAGCGCGTCAAGCTCGCTTCCGAGCTGCACCGCCGCAGCACCGGCAAAACGATCTACATCCTCGACGAGCCGACGACGGGCCTGCACGTGGACGATATCGATCGCCTGCTGAACGTGCTGCACCGCCTCGTCGAATCGGGCGATACCGTCCTCGTGATCGAGCACAATCTCGACGTGATCAAGACGGCCGATTACCTGATCGATATGGGACCGGAAGGCGGCAGCGGAGGCGGAGACGTCGTCGCGACCGGCACGCCGGAGCAGGTGTCCAAAGTCAAAGGGTCGTATACCGGCCATTACCTGGCTCCGGTCCTCGAACGCGATACGCAGCGGACGCGGCAGGAAGCCGAGCCCGAAGCCCAGACCGCGGACAAGTAAGTCCGCTTCTGAATCCGGAGCCGTATTCGGACCGTATTCGCCCGGAGATTCATTCGAAAAAAAGATGCAAGCAAGCGACGATTGCGGAAGAACGGCGTTCCGCCGCGATCCGGAAGCGGCTGCCTAGAGGCGGCCGCTTTTTTTCTTTTCTGCCGCAAGCGAAAATAGTTTATAAAAACGTCTTCAATTTTTCTAAAAGATGGAATAAAGTGAAGAGAGAAGTTCGAGTAGGGCAGAAAATCGGCAAATGGCGGCTGTCTTGTTCTGCCCGGCAGGGCGAAAAGAACGTATTCACCGTGCCGGAACCCGGACCTGCGAATAAAGAGGGGTGTCGACGAGATGAGTAAAACAGGAACAAAAGCGGCAGGTCTGCTGCTGTCGGGCGCGATCGCAATCGGCGGTTGGGGGATATCCCCGCACACGCACGCCGCGGCGGCAGCGTCCGCAAAATCGTCCGCCCCGGCCCAAACGATTCCGCAGATCATTGCGAAAGTCTCGCCTTCGGTCGTCGGCATTATCGGCGAAGTGCCGGTCGGCGCTTCGGAAGATTGGGGCGGCGAAGACAGCGGGAGCGCGGAGGACGGCTACGATCTCGCGCACGGCTCCGGCGTCATCATCCGTTCGAACGGCTGGATCGTGACGAATGCGCATGTCGTGGAAGATATGGACCATATTCAGGTTGTCACGTCCGAAGGCAAATCGTACAAAGTGCGGGAAGTGTACAGCGATCCGACCAGCGATCTGGCGCTGATCAAGATCAACGTCTCCGGCTTCAAGCCGGCCACTTTCGTCTCGACGAAAGAAACGACGCTCGTAGGCGAGCCGGTTATTGCGATCGGCACGCCGGTCTCGCTGTCGCTGCGCAATTCGGCCACGCTTGGCATCGTTAGCGGCCTGAACCGCGCGGCCGGCGCGGAATACCGGCTGATCCAGACCGATGCGACCATCAACCCGGGCAACAGCGGCGGTCCGCTGGTCAATATGCGCGGCGAGATTCTCGGCATCAATTCGATGAAATACGCGGCCGTCGATATCGACAATACCGGATTTACGATTCCCGCGGCCACCGTCCAGTATATCGTGAAGCAGCTGTTCGCCCAGGGAGAAGTGATTCGCGCCGGGCTGGGCCTTGAACTCGAAGAAAGCTTTTCGGCCACCGTCGGCCTGCCTTCGGAAGATCCGCTGACCGTCAGCGAAGTGATGTCGGACGAAGCCCGCAGAGCGGGCGTGCGCGAAGGCGACGTGCTGTACAGCGTGGCCGGCCACCGGATCACCGCGCTCGTCGATTTGAACGAACTGATGAAAGCGTACGTGCCCGGACAGACGGTGCGCGTGCTTATGCAGACGGACGGCGATATCGTGGAACGCCGCATCGTGCTGACGAACGAGTAGAGGAGGAGAGCGGTTGAGACTGGCTAAAAAAAGTATCGCGCTGTGGTTCGTGCTGCTGCTCATGATCGGAACGTCGGTGCCCGCTTTCGCGGCCGAGACGGTTACGCTGACTTTGCAGGTACGCCTCGGCAGTACGAAGGCGCTTGTGAACGGCAGCGAGCAGAAGATCGAGAAGCCGTACACGCAAAATGGAATGGTCATGGTTCCGCTGGGCGTCTTCCAGCGGGCATTCGGAACGACAAGCCGCCTCGAAGGCGACAACGTCGTTCGCGTTAGCTACGGCGCGCGCGTCGCGACGTTTACGATCGGCAGCAAGACCGTCTGGACGAACGGCACCAAAAAGGTATGGGCCGCGGCGCCGGTCATGAAAAACGGCACGCTGATGGTACCGCTGCGTCCGGTCGCGGACCTGATGGGCGCCGGGGTCAAAACGAATGCCGGCACGGTCACGGTGACGTTGAAGTCGGATAACGGCATCCCGGGGCAGCCTGTGAAGCCGGGAGAAGACGCGGAAGAGATCACGGGCCGGGTCGGCAGCAGTTATGCCGGCTGGTCGATCGATTCGCCGGCCGGTTCGATGGCCGAATTGGGCGACGACGAATATTCGGCGGCGATCGGCGATGCGGACGGCACGTACATGCTTCAGATCCATGTCTGGGACGAAGAAGCCGGCACGTCCGTGCCCGTCTCCGATCTGCTGGAGCAGTTGGAGCAGGAAGCGCTGGACAGCGGCGAGACGATCGTCGACCGCCGGACGGTCCCGAACGCCGGACGGCCTTACGCGCGGTTGATCAGCCGCGATCTGGACGGCATTTATTGGGAAGCGCGCCGCTATGACGACAAAGGGCGCATCTACAGCCTCTACCTCGGCGATTCGCTGATCGAGGATTACCGGGCCTTCGAAGATCGGGCGCCGCTGCTCGATTCGTTCCGAACTTCGTTCGCCACGTCGGGGATGCAGACGAAAGACCTGTCCGCCGTCGTCGACGGGCAGATGAACGTCTCGGCGCCCGATTACGGCGTGTCGATGAAGATTCCGGCCGAATGGTCGCCTGCGGCATCGGGCTTGTTCCAATACGGCGGAGAAGACGGTTCGGTCCTGGCGATGCAGGTCATTTCGGCCGAACCGGGCGAGACGCTGGACGGTTGGCATAACCTGCTCAAGCAAAGAACCGGCGAACTGTTCCTGCCCGAGTATCTCAATCCGATCGTCAGCGAATCGCTGACAGTGTCCGGGCAGGACGCCAGGATCGAGAAGATGACTTACAATCTCGGCAGCGGAAGCGTCTACTGGAACTGGCTCGTCCTGAGAGGCAAAGAGCATTTCTACGTGCTGCGCTACTCCGCGCCGGAAGGGGCTTACCGGGAGCAGACGCTCCGGCGGATCGCCGATTCGGTGGAAGTCGATTTCAGCGTCGTCGAAGATTCGTTCGGCAAGCTCGGACAGATTCCCTATCTCAAAGACAAGACGCTTAACATAAGCAAAAGCACGCCCGAGATGAAGATCAGCGTGCCGGCTTACTGGACGCCGCAGGCGATGGCCGATTCGGAGTTCGATCTGGGTTATTTCCTGCCGGGCGGTTCGTTTGAACTGACCGATGTCGAAGAAGGTCCGGAAGCGGCGGTGGCCCAGGCCGTTCGGCGCTACGCCGACTGGAAGCTCGACGACGCCACGCTGAAGCACGAAGCGCCGCAGCGGACCGAATTCGCGGGCGTTCCGGCCGTACGTATCGCGTATACGGGCACGGACGGCAATGCTTACCGGGCCGAGGATATTTATTTCCGGCACGGCGGCACGACGTATTGGATTCATTACCGGATCGATCTCGGCATGGCGACGCAGCCGCAGCTGGACGGTATCGAACGCGCGCTGCGCTCGGTCAAGTTTCTCAAGTCATCCATAACGGGTTCATAGCTCATCCATAGCTCATCCATAGCGCGACATTGGGGAAGACCGGTACCGCCGGAGGGCGGGCCGGTCTTTAAAATTTTGAAAAAGAGCGAAATGCTTGTAGGCATGAAGGTTACAGTCTGTTAAAATAAGTGAGATAAACGTCGTGATGAAGTTTGGGCGACGAATTGAAGTGCGTGTACAGGATGCTAATGATTCCCGCGGGGTTCGGCCCGGCGGGATTTTTGTCGGATATGCGAATAAGGAACGAACATTATACGGCGGCCGCTGCCAGGGCAGAGATGCATCATTGACGGAAAAAGCGGCCGCGCGGAGGGATCTTACTGTTATGAATACTCAAGGCATTACGAGACGCGACGTCGAACTGCTGGCTCCGGCCGGCGATTGGGATTGCATGCGCGCAGCCGTCGCAAACGGGGCGGACGCGGTCTTTTTCGGAGTCGAAAAATTCAACGCCCGGGCACGCGCCAATAACTTCCGGATGGACGAACTGCCGGAAATCATGGGCTTTTTGCATAGCTACGGGGTCAAAGGATTTTTGACGTTCAATATCCTCGTATTCGAAAACGAACTGGAAGACGCGCGCGAACTGATCGACGCCTGCGTCGTAGCCGGCGTGGACGCGGTCATCGTGCAGGATTTGGGTCTGGTCAAAATGATCCGCGAAATCTCGCCCGACTTCCCGATTCACGGCTCGACGCAGATGACGATCACGTCGCCGGAAGCGGTCGAGTTCACGAAGCCGTTCAACATGGAGCGGGTCGTGCTGGGCCGGGAGAACAACCTCAAGCAGATTCGCAAGATCGGCGACCAGGCCAAGCTGCCGATGGAAGTGTTCGTGCACGGCGCGCTGTGCGTGTCGTATTCGGGGCAGTGTCTGACGTCGGAAATGTGGGGCGGACGTTCCGCCAACCGCGGTGAGTGCGCGCAGGCGTGCCGCCTGCCGTACGACCTGATGGTCGACGGCGAGCATAAGCCGATGGGCGATATCGCTTACCTGCTGTCGCCCAAAGACCTCGCGGCAATCGATATCATGCCGGAGCTGATCGAAGCGGGCGTGACGTCGTTCAAGATCGAAGGCCGCCTCAAGACGCCGGAATACGTAGCGAACGTGGTCAGCAAGT
Source organism: Saccharibacillus brassicae (assembly GCF_006542275.1). Taxonomy (NCBI): domain Bacteria; kingdom Bacillati; phylum Bacillota; class Bacilli; order Caryophanales; family Paenibacillaceae; genus Saccharibacillus; species Saccharibacillus brassicae. The sequence goes on along the minus strand of NZ_CP041217.1, from coordinate 1,896,992 downwards.
ACAATGCCGCGATCAACCGCTATTTCGACGGCGACGACGCGAAGCCTTCGGAAGAAGAAGTGCGCGAACTGCAGCAGAGCTTCTCGCGCGGCCTGACGCACGGCTTCCTGGACGGTACGAACAACAAGCAGCTCGTGGAAGGCACTTTTCCCAAGAGCCGCGGCGTATACCTCGGCCGCGTGGAACAAATTTTGCGCGACGGCGTCGTCTGCCGCATCGAAGCGCCGCTCAAGCGCGGCGACGGCATCGTGTTTGACGCCGGAGACCCGACGAAGAAGGAAGAAGGCGGCCGCGTCTACGACGTGCGCCGCAAAGGCGTCAAGCTCGAAGGCGAAGCCGGACAAGGCTGGGTCATCGACATCGTGCCGGGCCGCAATGACGTTGACCTGCGCCGCCTGCACGTGGGCGACCGCATCTGGAAGACGAACGACCCCGCGCTTGATCGCCGCCTGCGCCAGACGTACGAGACGGACAAGCCTTACCGCGTGTTCCCGTTGACCGTCAAAGTCATGGGCAACCCGGGGCAGCCGCTCGTCTCGATCTGGACCGATACGGACAAAGGCACGACCGTGCGCGTCGAATCCGAGATGGAACTTGAGATCGCCAAGAAGCGTCCGCTCGGCTACGAGATTCTGGAAGAGCAGTTCGGCCGTCTCGGCGGCACCGTCTACCAGCTGGAAGAGCTGGACGTGCAGCTGCACGGCGACGTCATCGTGCCGATGCGCGAGCTGAACGCCATGCGCCGCCGCGCCGTCGACGAACTGTCCGGCGAGCGTCCGAAGCCGCCGGTCTACGTGCAGCGCGATATCGCCGTATACGGCGATTCCAAGCAGCCCGCGCAGCCGATGGAGCGCTCCGAAGCGCGCATCACGGCGCTGTGCCGGAGCCTGCCGCAGGTCGAAGCGGCACTGGAAGCCGGCGTAGGCATGATCTACGCCGACTTCGAATTCATCAAGCAGTTCCCGGCGGCCGTCGCAGCCGTACGGGCAGCCGGCAAGCAAATCGCGCTGGCGACGCCGCGCATTCACATGCCGGGCGAGAACGGCTACCACGCGAACATTCTGCGTCTTGCGCCGGATGCCGTGCTCGTCCGTAATACCGGTGCCCTGTATTACTACCTGCGCCACCGCCAGGAGAACCCGGATCAGAACCATCCGGAACTGATCGGCGACTTCTCGCTCAACGTAGCGAACCACAAAGCCGTCGACTTGTTCCTCGAAGCCGGCCTCGACCGCGTTACGCCGTCGTACGACCTGAACATCCAGCAGATGGTCGATCTGCTCGGCCGTTCGCAGACGGACAAGCTGGAGATCGTCATCCATCAGCATATGCCGATGTTCCATACCGAACACTGCGTCTACTGCACGTTCATGAGCGAAGGCACCGACTTCACGAACTGCGGCCGCCCTTGCGAAGAGCAGCGCGCGTCGCTGCGCGACCGGATCGGCATGTCCCACCCGGTCCGCGTCGACGAAGGCTGCCGCAACACTGTCTACAACGCCATCGAGCAGTCCGGCGCCGAGTATCTGAACGAGTTCCTCAGCGCCGGCGTGCCGAGCTACCGGATCGAGTTCCTCGAAGAAACGCCGGAGCAGGTGCACGAAGTGCTCGACCTGTACACCCGCGCCCTGAACGGCCAGATCAGCGGTTCCGAAGTGTGGCGCAAGCTCAAAGCGACGAATCAGCTTGGGGTAACGAGAGGGCAGTTGGTGAAGTAAGCCGGATCCATGTTCGAAAAAGACCGCAAAAAAGCCGCGCATTTGTATGCGCGGCTTTTTGTTATCTTTGGACGCCTCCGTCGATCCCTCGGCAACGACGAACGGCTTCGGATCAAAATAGAGATTAAAATGCAGATCAAAATTCGATCGAAGAGAGCGTATCGATCTGTTCTTTGGCCGAAGAATCGGCTTGGATCACTTTGTCGTACACCGCCTGATCCGTCTGACCGGATTTTTTGAGCGCGATCAGATACCAGCGGGCGGCTTCCAGATTGTCCGGATTGGCATAGTCGTCCGTCAACATGCTTTTGAGCAGGGTCGCCGCTTCTTCCGGTTTGCCCGCCAAATAATTCGATTTGCCGGCATTCAACGTCAACTGCGGAGTGATCGCGAACTCGCGGCCCTGCAGCTGGCCTTCCGGAAGCGTCTTCAGATGTTCGACGCCGGCCTGCATTTTGGCGTAGGCGGCCGCTCCCTGCTCGGCATACAGCTTCTGGGTGTCGAAGTCGCCCTGCCCAAAAGCCTGATAAGCAAGATTGGAAGCTTGCAGGATCACCTGGTTGTACCACTGCATATCCCAGGCGAATTGATCCAGATTGTCCGCATACAGCATAAAGCTGCTTTTGGCATCGTTTTTCAGCGCATAGACCGAAGCCAGTTGGTTGATCAGTTCTTTGCTGCTGCGTTCTTTGGCGAGGGCGGCTTTGAGGCGCGACTCGGCTTCGTCCAGGTAGTTGACGTCCTGCGTGCTGTTATACACGCCCTGCAGCAGCGAAGAGAGCTGCGACACGGTCGACGGGTACGTCGGCCGGGCGTCGAGCGCCCGGTCGAGCGGCTCGCGGACCTGTTCGTAATTGATCTGTCCCGTGCCCTGCAGCAGGGCCGAAGCTTCTTCGCCGGCTTTGATCGAAGCGAGATAACGGCTGGATACGACCACCAGCACGATCGCGACGACGCTGCCGACGACGGCATACAACGTCGGGAAGCCCGTGCCGCTGCTTTCGCCTTCGACTTTTTCGGTCTTTTTCTTTTTCCCGAACAGAGGCTTGGCCTGGATGCCCGCCGCCATGCCGCCCAGCGTAAAGAATACGAGCAGGCTGATGTAGACGTAGCTCATGTTGAAATCGAGCAGGCTGTGCATCAGAATCGAGAACGCGATCAGGAAATAGAAGAAATGAGCGTGTCGTTTTTCTTCGTTTTCTGTCCGGTAATAACTGCGAATATACTGATAGAACACGTAAACGAGGAACGACAGCAGGATCAAAAGTCCTACGATACCGGTCTCGTCCAAATATTGCAGGAAGTAGTTGTGCGTCTGGTTGCTGATGTACGGATTGTTTTGATACTTCTCGTACAGGGCTGCCCAGGCCCCGCCGCCGCCGCCGAGTACCGGATAGTCGGCCACGAGCTTCAGCGAGTCTTTGTAGAACGTAATCCGTTCCAGGACGCTGTGCTGCTGGAAGTTGATGTTCTCCACGCGTCCGCGCATATTTTCCGGCAGCGCGTTGCGCAGTCCGGTTCCGATCAGCAGGAAAGCCAGCACCGCAATGACGAGGACGCCGCCCAGCGGAAGCCAGAGGCTTGCCGTTTTGCGCGCCGACCATCCGGCGAACTTCGTGTCCAGCCACGGCTGCACGTAGCGGCCCACGAGCCAGACCAGCGCCGCATTGACCGCCGAAGCCCCGATCAGCAGGCCCCAGCCCTTGAACGCGTCTGCGCCGTTATAGACCTGGTTCAGGCTGAGCCCGAGTTGCGTGATCGGATTGAGCACGATCAGCGCAAGGCCTACCGAAAGCAGCAGGTTGATCGTCCAGACGATCTGCCGGGCCGGCTTGAGCAGCAGCAGCACGAGCACGAATACGATCGGCAGCATGACCAGTCCGCCGCGCGAGAGCGTGAGCGCGATCGACAGCACGATCGGCACGAGCATGAAGCCGTGTATCAGCCGGTCATAGACCTTAACCGAGCGAATGGCCGTAAACAGAACCGCGAACAGCATCGCCATCAGGAAAGCGGCGTACGTATTCGCGTACTGGAACACCGAAGCCAACCGCAGACCGTTGGAGTCCGTCATGACCGCGTCGGCGTACACGCCGTTGCTGACGATATGGGTGAACCAGCCAACCAGGCTGCCCGCGAACAATCGCTGGCCGAACCAGTTGATGAAGCCGTAGATCACGACGAAGTAAGTCGTCCAGAGCAGCGCGGCACGCATGACCCGCCCGGCTGCCCGATGCTGAAGCAGGAATACGCCGATCGAGAAAAACGCCGCGTTGGCGCACATGATCAGAATCATGTCGATCGCCATGTAATGCGAAACAGCCGGGATCAGCGAGAGTATGTAGGTCAGCGGAAGCAGCCATACCCATACCGCCGTAATCTCCCGGCGATCCGTGATGCGCATATGCTTCACGAACGCCGCCGCGCACAGCAGCATCAGCGCAGCCGCCCAGATCACCGCCCAATAGATCGGCCTCTCGAACATGGCCTGCTGCCCGTTAAACAATCCCTGCTGGAAAGGCGCCCAGATTAAGAATATAATGAGGGCTGATACGAGCGTCCAGATTAGCGTTGAGCCGTTAGTCATCTGTTCAATGGGTGTTCGTTCCTTAGTGCTCGACTCGTCATACATATTACCGTATACTTGGTTAGTCAAGGTGATAGCTCCTTAGTTTGAAAATGATAGTATTTTTAATGATTTACACATGAAACATATATTTAAGTGTAACATCGATACAACTTATCGGTAACAAATGAATCACCAACTCCGTAATAAAAATTAATACGTAATTTAATATCATTGTAACAGGGAGAAAGTAAGCTTAAAATATTTTTTTGATTTTTAAGTGTTCCTTATTTTTTAAAAAATAATCATATAAACAAATGAATTATATTTTAATGTTGTTTTTCAAACAATTCTGGAGCAGATAGAGTAATATTATGTAACTTTTAATGAATTATTTAAATGAATAATTTAACCGCTGATCCGAATAAGAAAATTCTAACGTGAAAATGGAGGAGCAAATGCAAAGTATACTAATTATTGGATGTGGATATTTAGGCTCACATCTTGCTAATTATTTCAATCAAAAAAAATGGAATGTGACGATTGTTGGAAAAAAATCTACTTATGAAAAGCATTTAGATAAGAATGTTACATTTAAGGAACTCGATATAAATACATTCGTCAATTTTGAGACTTTAATCAAACCAGGGGATACTGTTCTTTATGCCATAGGGTCGATAAATGCAACAAACACATTTAATGACTTAGAAAAAGATATTTTGAATAATTACATTCCCTTTTTAAAGTTACTTGATCATTGTTTTCAAAATAAAATTTCTAAATTTGTATTTCTTTCATCTGCAGGTACAGTTTATGGCGATTCAGATAAATACGCTACAGAAGATGATTGTCTTAATCCAGTAAATATATACGGTTTGCAAAAATTATATTTTGAAAATTTGATCAAGATTAAACAATATGAAACAAATCGATTTCCTTTTCTTATTTTGAGAGTGTCTAATCCTTATGGTGGCATACAAAATCCTCAGAGAAATCAAGGGATTATCCCTGTACTTATTGATAAAATTAGTAATAGCGAGGAATTTGTTTTTTGGGGGGACACGGCAGCAGTAAGAGACTTTATTTATATTGACGATTTCTTAGAAGCTACGTATCGATCAGTAATGAATGTATCTAATGAGATTGTTAATATATCTAGTGGAGTTTGTACTAGCATATCAACAGTTATTCAAACTGTTGAAGAAGTCATGGACTCGTCAGTCTATTTAACAAAAAAAGCATCAACAAATAAAACTTTGATGAAGAATAAAGTGGACAACACCAAAATGAGTAGTTTGACTGGCTATCATCCTTCAATATCTTTAAAACAAGGAATAGAAAAAATGATCTTCGAAACCCTTAGATAAAATTATGGTTCTACTTTATTTAATACGAAGAAAGTAAAAATTATAAACAAAAAATTTCTTTACAGACTTTATTTTGCATTTAGGTGCAACTTCAACGAACTATTTTATGAATGATTTTAATCAGGAGGTTTTAAGAACTTATGAAATATACAGGTGAAAGATTTATCCCCGATAGTGATGGGTTGGAGATTGAAGCAGAGCACGTTCATCGTTATTCTATCATATCTAAAAACTTGAGAGACATGAAAGTTTTGGATGCAGGATGTGGTACCGGGTATGGTTCTTTATTGATGTCTCAGTATGCTGATAGTGTAGTGGGAATTGATATCTCTGAAGAATCAGTAGAGTGGTGCAAACAAAAATATGTAGCACAGAAAAATTTAAGCTTTGTACTGGGTTCACTGGAAGAGCTTCCGTTTGCTGATGAAGAATTTGATTGTATCATCTGTTTGGAAGTGATTGAGCATGTAGATCAAGCTATTCAAAAACGCTTTCTAGAAGAAGCAAAACGTGTGCTTTCTAAGAATGGAATATTGATTATTTCAACACCCAATAAGTTGCTTTATACGGACCGAAGTGGATATCACAATCCATATCATATTCATGAATTTTATGTTGAGGAGTATAAGGAATTTTTACAGCGAGAATTCATGTATTTGAAAATGTATAATCAATCTCTTTATGCGGTATCAAGTATATTTGAAGAAATGCATGCTGATCATAAAGTACAGCTATTAAAAAATGCTGACATTGATGAAAATGGAAAATATATGATCGCTATCTGTTCCAATAATGAGCAGGCATTTTCGAATTTAAACTTAAATTCAGTTTACAAATATGATAATCCTGCTGGACTCAATATTGCGTCACTATATGTTGCTTCCGATGAGCAGCCGTATTCTCCAGAACATAAAGAAACGGGAGTCATGGTCAGTTATGAAGATAACAAGTTTTCAGTGACATTCGATCTCACTCATCATAATAATATTTCTAAATTAAGATTCGACCCGATTGAGGATAACTTTTGTATTTGTAATATTGAAAAAATTCAAACGGATGGCATTACGCATGACGCTTTACCATTAAATGCACTTCAATACTATCGACAAGGTTTTTTATTCATTAATATTGATCCTCAGTTTGAGGTTAGAGGTGATTTTGAAAATGCTACATACATTACGCTTAATGGATATTTTAAAATCTTGTCGCAAGTTGAAGTTAGTGAATTTGTAGATGTTTTTTACAATAAAATGATCATCGCTATGAAAGAGAATCAAAATGAAGAAGAATCTACTTGAATAGCAAGTATACTTGAATATTTCTGGAATTTATTTAAGAAAAATCTAAATTAGAGAAAAATTTTCAAATGATTAAACAGCTGGTACAACAAATCGTTCCTTGGATTTATTGTATACCAACCAATATAATACGTTGATCTTACTTTTGTACTTTGACTTGCATAAGCAGGATCGTGTGATATCAAAAAGTAATCATTATAAATTTTTCATATGGCGGTGTTGAAATGCAAGTTAGCGTGATTATAGCAGTATATAACCGGGCTTCACTTTTAACTGAACTGCTCGAACAATGGAGAAAAGTTAATAAAGTAACGAATTATGAATATGAATTGATTTTCTCTGATGATGAATCTTCTGATAATTCAGTAGAGGTCTTAAAAGCTTGTCATGATCTTCCTATGCGGGTCTTAGAAAATAAGCATGGAGGAGCTTCTAAAGCGAGAAACCATGCTTATCAATATGCAAAAGGGGAATTGATAATATTCACGGGAGATGATATTTTCCCTAGTTTGAATTTTGTTAATGAACATTATGAAGCATATTTGAAAAATGGTAGCAATTTTGCTTCGCTTGGATGTATTGATTGGCGCCCTGGTATTAAAATGAATCATTTAATGAAACATATTACGGATATTGGTTGTGAACAATTCGGCTTTGTGGGTATGCGACCTTTTGAAGTTGTGGATTTTCGACATTTCTATACATCTAACATAAGCGTAGCTCGTGAAAAGCTTGAACAAGTAAAAGGGTTATTCAGTTTAGAATTCAAAAAGTATGGATTTGAAGATGTTGATCTAGGTTATCGCTTACATAAAAAAGGTGTTCAAATCATCTATAATCCCAATGCTTTAGGCTATCATGATCATATTTACGATAGTGTAGAAAAATTTTGCAAAAGGCAAGAGTCTGCTGGTGGAGAATTGAATACATTCAAACGTCTGCATCCTAACCTTAATAAAGAAGAAATAAAATTGGATATTGATGAGTTCCATTACAAATACAGTGAGTATATTGATGAGAATTTAAAAGTTGACATGATAGGAGACGGAGGACGAATACTCATATATTTGATGATTCAAATGACAAAGATTATGGAAAGACTAATGCGGTACAAGCAATATGATTTAATCGAGAAAATATGTTCCAAATTGTACTCGATTATATTTAGGTACTATATGTATTTGGGATTAGCGTATGATTACGCTGGTTTGCCTAACTTGCCTAAGTATAAAGCTAAAAGATATACATTTAGATATTTGTTTTTTGGAAGAGCACAGATATTTTATGATAAAAGCAATCAGTTTACAGAAACAAAATCAGAAGTTTTTCATACTGCGGGTTCGAAAATTGTTAAGTTGAGTATTGATATACCTGCTGTAGATTTAGGACGAATAAGATTTGATGCATTAGATGATTTTTGCAAAATTCGTCTTTTAAGTGCTGTAGCATATGTTAATCAAGTGAAAAAGGAAGATATCTTATTTGAATATACAAATGCAAAAAAAGTGAAGAATCAGAAATATAATTTTTCGAATCAAATCGATCCTATACTAATCAGTAAAGAATTGCCGAAAAATACGGAATACATTGAAATCAAATATCAAGTTAATTATCTTTTGTTCAAAAGAATAATATATCAATTTCGTAATGTTGCTAAATTGGGAAAGAGAATTTTGAAGAAAATCTTAAATGGTCCTAAGCCTGCTAAGAGAGCTAATCAACCTTTGATCGATGGAAATATTGTTGCAAAGAGAAAAGTATGGATTACTGTTAAAACGCCATCTCACATAAATCAAAAGGGCTTAATTGAACAGTATTCTTCTATATGTTCCCATCTTGAAGACGTGAAAATAACTGCCGATACTAGGCCAAATACTGAAAAATCCTATACCGAATATATTTACGAAATCTCAAATATGCATCATAGTCTCGAACCCGTACAATTCTTAAATGCTAGCCTATGTCTGTTACAGTATAATTATGATTTTATCATTTTATCGGATGGATTAAGCTCGTATCCTAATATCTACAACTTTTCATTACAAGATTGTACACTTATAGCTGCTTCATATGGAAGCTACAATCAGTTGGTGAATGGTGAAGCTAACACGGCTGCTCGAGGGAAAATATTGCGTATCCCTGGTAGCAAAAAAATTGAACAGCAGATTGATTTAACAGATGCCATTCCTAATATAAATAAATTAGAGGATGGTACATTAAGAATCTGGAAGCCAGAAACGAAGTTATTATTCAATGATCAGTCCAGTTTTTCACTCAAAGCCAAGAATAAGCCGGTAGTATTCGTATTACCTGTATTTATGGCTGTAGGAGGGGTAGAGCGGAATACAATTGAATTAATGAGTCGCTTAAAGAGTGATTATGATTTTGTTGTTATTACCTTTGAATCACATCGATTTGAACAAGGAAGCCTATTTTACCAAATTGTACAGCTAGGTATTGATTATTATGACTTTGCTGAAATCTCTTCTTTTGAAAATTATAATTATTTATTAGAAAAATTGAATTTTTCTTATTCTACAGATTTAGTATGGATATGTAACAACTCACCATGGATGATGAATAATTCAAGCGAGATAAGAAGGATATTTCACTCTATTCCAATCGTTGTTCAAGATGTCTATGATTATCAGTACGGCTGGATTGAATATTACAACCGACCTGCTATTCATTCATATGATCGTTACATTGCGGTTAACAAAAAAATTCAAGAGAAATTTGTTAACGCATATGGAATTTCGGCTGCTGATATTGATTTGATTTATTCTGCAACGGATACTGAAAAAATAAAAAAAATGACAGAAGAAGGGTATATGAGGGATTCGGTTCTTCAAGAATTAAATTTAGATGCTAAGAAAAAATATTTTGCCTTCATTGGTCGATTTACTGAGCAAAAGCAGCCTTTGAAATTAACTGAACTTGCTAAATATATTGTAGAAAAGTATGAACATATAGATTTTATTATGGTTGGTGATGGAGAGCTATCTGAAAAGGTCGATGAAAGAATAAATCAATATCAATTAAATGATAGAATCCATAGAATTAAGTACATTTCAAATGTATCTCAGTTTGTCAAAGCGTTAGAAGGGTTGTTTATTACTTCTCTCTACGAAGGCTTACCTATTGTTACAATTGAAGCCATGTGCGTAGGAACACCTATATTTTCTACAGATGTTGGAGATATCGGATTATTTGTAACTGAAAATAACATTGGAAAAGTATCACAAAGTAATGAAATAGGGCAGCTGAAAAAAGAATTCGACAATTTCTATTCTGATTTAACCTTGTACAAAGAGAATGCAAGTAAAAATGCTTTTCAAAATATTGATTTTTTCTCATCTAGGAGAGCCGCAGAATTGATGAAAGATTCTTTCCAGAAAGCTTTAGAAAAATATGAATAGCAGACTTGTTTTAATTAAAGGAGAGAGCAACTAGTGAGTGTAATGCGAGAATTTTGGAACAACAGAAAATTGCTCATAAATATGTCCAAAAGTGATTTTAAAAACCGATATTCTGGATCTTACTTCGGTGTTCTGTGGGCAGTTGTTCAGCCTCTTATGACTATCCTGATTTTTTGGTTTGTATTTCAAGTTGGATTTCGAGCACAACCAATTTCAAATGTACCATTTATTCTTTGGTTGTGCGCAGCAATGATTCCTTGGAACTTTTTTGCAGACGCAGTGATCAATTCAACAGGTGCTTTTACAAGTTATTCTTTTGTAGTTAAAAAGCTTGTTTTCAAAATAGCCTTATTGCCTTTAGTTAAAGTCACAGCATCGTTTTTTTTGAATATAGCTTTTAATATTTTGCTAATTTTGATTTATAGTCTTTATGGAGACTTTCCAGGGATTCATTTATTGAGCATTCTTTATTTCAATATTTGCTTGTTTGCGTTAATCACAGCTTTATCTTATTTTTTAGCTACACTAAATGTTTTCTTCAGAGACACTACACAAATTGTAGGGATATTTCTTCAATTCGGAATATGGCTCACTCCAATTATGTGGCAGGAATCTATAATTCCTCATAATTTACTGTGGTTAGTTAAATTAAATCCTATATATTATATTATTAATGGATATCGAGATGCTCTTATTGAAGATAAGTGGTTTTTCGAACACCCTACTCAAACTATTTATTTTTGGGGGATTACTTTATTATTAGCTTTGATATCACTGGTTTTCTATAAAAAGATGAAATCTCACTTTGCAGACGTACTATAAGAACAGATTGGTTTACGCAGATATAGGAGGTAATGTTTTGGAAGAGCGCTTGATTGATATAAATGCCGTCTCTAAAATTTATAAGCTATATAATCAGCCGATGGATCGTGTACGAGAAGTTTTGAATCCTCTGAAGAAAAAATACCATAAAGATTTTTATGCAGTAGACAATCTTACTTTTAATGTTAAAAGAGGAGAGACCGTAGGCATTATCGGTAAAAATGGATCAGGAAAATCAACTTTGTTAAAAATGATAGCAGGCGTATTATCTCCTTCTTCAGGAACAATTGAAGTCAAAGGGAATGTATCGGCTTTACTTGAATTGGGAGCAGGATTTAATGGAGATCTATCTGGTTTAGAAAACATTTATTTGAATGGAACGTTATTAGGTTACACTAAAGAATATGTAGATAATAGTATACCGGAAATTTTAGAATTTGCAGACATAGGAGATTTTATTTATCAGCCAGTTAAAACATATTCTAGCGGCATGTTTGTGAGACTTGCTTTTGCTATCGCTATCAATATTAATCCGGAAATATTGATAGTTGATGAGGCTCTGAGTGTAGGAGATATGCGTTTTCAACAAAAGTGTTATCGTAAAATTCGTGAAGTCAAAAAAACCGGTACAGTGTTGTTTGTAAGTCACGATACAGGGATTTTAGCAAGTTTTTGTGATCGTATAATTTGGATGGACGAAGGAAAGATATTCAAAGAAGGTAGACCAGATAAAATCCTAGACGAATATCAAGCATTTATGAGCTATGATATTAAAGAAATGCAAGCAGTTACAACCTATAATGGTGAATATCAAGTTAACTCTGAAGTTGATTCTGAAGTAAAGAGTGCTTTATCTGGAATAATTCGTGCCCAAACTTTTGGCAATGGAGATGGTTTTTTTGAAACAGTACGTTTAATCAATCTAGAAACAGGTGCGGAAGCAAATGTGGTTGCGGGAGGAGATAAAGTTGCTCTCGACTTCAAGGTTAAATTGAAAAAAAAAGTTGATATGCCGATATTTGGGTTCACTCTTAAAGATGCCTTAGGAAACTCAGTCATTGTAACAAATACACATTTTGAAAAAGTTGAGCTAGAAACTTTGGAATCTAATAAGTCCTATCATTACCAATTCAAAATGGAATTTCCCTATCTGAGAAACGGAAAATATTCCTTAGACATTGCTTTAGCTACAGGAACTTATCAAGCTCATGAGCAGATCCAGTGGATTAACGATGTACTAGTCATTGTGGTAAGAGATATGCGACCATATCAGGAAGGACGAGGGTATCTTGTCCCCAAAGATATAAACTTCGAAAAAATATTATGAGAGGGAGATGCTAAGAATGTTTTTCAAAAAAAAAAGTAGTATACCTCAGGCAGATAAAATTTCTGTAGTTATTCCGTTGTACAACCATGAACAATTCATTGAAGAAGCAATTAATAGTGTCTTGAATCAGACGTATCAGAATTTAGAGCTAATTATAATTGATGATGGTTCCAAAGATCGTTCCCTAAATATCGCTCAATCTTTTAATGACCCACGACTGCAAGTGATTGCTCAGGAAAATAAAGGAGCACATAATACTATTAATCGTGGATTAGAGCTTGCAACAGGTGAATATCTCACGATATTAAATTCAGACGATGTATATGAAAAAGAACGATTCGCTAAGTTGATCAAATATTTTCATGAAAATAGAGAAGTTAAGCTGTTATGCTCTTACATCAAGATAATTGATGAGAAAGGGAAAGTTTTAGGAGTGAAGCAAGGTTGGAGAAATATGGAACCTTGGCCAGTGGCGGATAAAAAAAAATCCTTTGCAGGAGCGAATGATTTTACTAAAAACTTAATAATGTCTAACTTCATTTCAACTACAAGCAATATGATGTTTACTAAGGAATTATACGAATCAATTGGAGGAATGCGTAATTTGCGTTTTGCGCATGACTGGGATTTTGCTCTGAGAGCTGCTGATTTTGGAGAATGCGTTCTTATAGAAGAAGCATTAATACGTTATCGCATCCATGGAACAAATACGATCCATACTAATCGAAAACATATGTTATTTGAGATCTGTTGGATCTATGCGGCGCACATTCATCGTTTTGAAGAAAAGAAAATTTTCGCTGAGAACCTGATTACAGATATCGAACAATTAATAGAATCAATTAATCTACAAGGCAATGATAAGCTCCTTTGGGTTTTGCTTATGTACCTAGAAGCAGCTACTAGAAAAGGGGAAAAGGAACCTGAATTAATTTTTTTGAATGATGCGAAGCTTAGAGAATCTTTGTATAAATATTTACAAGAATAGACCAATTAACATTCATTTTTATAAAAACTCTTAATACTTAAGGGTTTTTAAAATTAGCCTTTTTGTGTCAAAATTCGTTGCTTTCTGTATTTCATTTACCTTTTCATATTTATGGAATCATAGGTTCACAATTTCTGTAGTAGTTTCTATTCCTATTTCATTTTTTCAAAACTAATTAATTACAAATAGAAGGAAAAGTAGAGGAGAGATATGCGATGAAAGGTATAATTTTAGCTGGGGGTACTGGCTCACGCCTTTATCCGCTCACCAAAGTTACAAATAAACACCTTCTCCCAGTAGGGAAATACCCGATGATTTTCCACTCGGTTTACAAATTGAAGTCTGCCGGAATCGAAGACATTCTTATTGTAACAGGCAAAGATCATATGGGCGATGTTGTAAACCTACTCGGCAGCGGGTCGAATATGGGCGTATCTTTTACATACAAAGTACAAGACGAAGCCGGAGGCATTGCCCAAGCTTTGAATCTTGCCGAGCACTTCGTCGGTGAAGATCAAATGGTCGTGATCTTGGGAGATAACGTCTTTGAAGACGATATTACACCGTTCGTTGAAAACTTCCGTACCCAGATGCTTGGGGCCAAGATTCTGATCCAAGAAGTCCATGATCCTAAGCGCTTCGGTGTTCCGGAAATCGACGGGGATAAGATCGTATCGATCGAGGAAAAACCACAAGAGCCTAAAAGCAGTTATGCGGTAACCGGCATTTACATGTTTGACCGGAGCGTGTTTGATATCGTCAAAACGCTCAAGCCGTCCGCTCGCGGAGAACTTGAGATTACCGACGTGAACAACGCTTATATTGCCAACGGGCAGTTGACTTATGATGTGCTCACAGGCTGGTGGACGGATGCCGGGACTCATGCTTCCCTTGCGCGTGCCAATGAATTGGCTCAAGAGATCATCTTTGGAGAAGAATTCGGCAAGCTCAAACTTTGACAGGAGGGATTTGACTATGAAGGTTACTCCTTTAAGACTCGAAGGGGCTGCGTTGATCGAACCTATCGTACACGGCGATCATCGCGGATTTTTCATGGAAAGTTACAACGAAACCCTGATGCATGAAGCGGGCGTCAAATATAACTTCATCCAGGACAATCAGTCTTTATCTGCTCAGCCCAGCGTACTACGAGGCCTGCACTACCAACTGAACCCCAAAGCCCAGACCAAGCTGCTTCGCGTCGTCGCCGGTGCAATCTACGACGTCATCGTCGATATCCGCCGCGGGTCGCCGACTTTCGGCCAATGGGAAGGGTTTATCTTAAGCGAATACAATCATCGCCAACTGCTCGTTCCGCAAGGTTTTGCGCACGGCTTCTGCACGTTGGTTCCCAACACTCAGGTCATGTACAAAGTCGACGAGTATTACTCGCCGGAGCACGACCGGGGCATCCTGTGGAATGATCCGGCACTTGGCATCGACTGGCCAACGTCCAACCCGGTCTTGTCGGAAAAAGATCAAAAGCATCCGCTGCTGCAAGACGCGGAACTGAACTTCGAATAAGATACAGGGCTCTCCGCAAGGAGAGCTTTTTACACGAGAACAGGAGGCAACTAACCCATGAAACTACTCATCACCGGCGGAGCCGGCTTTATCGGCAGCAACTTCGTGTTATACATGCTTCAGCAGCATCCCGAGTACGAAATCGTCAACGTGGATGCGCTCACCTATGCAGGCAACCTGGAGAACCTCAAGGCCATTGAGCAGAATCCGAAGCATACGTTTGTCAAAGCCGACATCTGCGATGCGGCCAAGATGGACGAGCTGATCGGGCAGGGCGTAGACATCGTCGTCAACTTTGCGGCGGAATCGCATGTGGATCGCAGTATTTTGGAACCGGACGTGTTCGTGAAGACGAACGTGCTCGGCACTCAGGTGCTGCTCGACGCGGCCAAAAAGCATAACGTGACCAAATTCGTGCAGGTGTCCACCGACGAAGTGTACGGGACGCTCGGCGAGACCGGCCTGTTCACGGAAGAAACGCCGCTGACGCCGAACAGTCCTTACTCCGCTTCCAAAGCGGGCGGCGATCTGCTCGTACGCGCTTACCACGAGACGTTCGGACTGCCTGTCAATATTACGCGCTGCTCCAACAACTACGGCCCGTATCAATTCCCGGAGAAGCTGATCCCGCTCATTATCTCCAAAGCGCTGAACGACCAGCCGCTGCCGGTATACGGCGACGGTCTTAACATCCGGGATTGGCTGTACGTCGAAGACCACTGCAGCGCGATCGACCTTGTCATTCACGAAGGGGTGAACGGCGAAGTGTACAACATCGGGGGCAACAACGAGCGGACCAATCTGCATATCATCCGCACGATTCTGGAACAGCTCGGCAAGCCGGAATCGTTGATTACGTATGTGCAGGACCGTCCGGGCCATGACCGCCGCTACGGTATCGATCCGGCGAAGATCACGAACGAACTCGGCTGGAAGCCGAAGCATAATTTCGAGACCGGCATTCGCGAGACGATCGCCTGGTACCTGGACAACAAAGAATGGTGGACCCGGATTCAATCCGGCGAATACGAACAGTATTATGCCCAGCAGTACGGCGAACGACTTGGAGAATCGCAATGAAGGTGCTCGTTACCGGCGCGAACGGACAGCTCGGCAGCGACGTCGTGGCTTTGCTGAAGCAGGAGGGCCATGAAGTCCGAGGGTGCGGCCGGGCAGAACTTGATATCGCCGATCCGCGGCGGTGCGATGAAGTAATCGGCGATTTTATGCCGGAAGTCATCATTCACTGCGCTGCCTACACGGCTGTCGATGCGGCGGAAGAAGACGCGGACGGCGCTTATCGCGTTAACGCTGCCGGAACGCGCAACCTGGCCGTCGCCGCCGAACAGGCCGGAGCCAAGTTCGTGTATATCAGCACGGACTACGTGTTCGACGGACAGGCCGATCGCCCGTACCGGGAATACGACAACACGGCTCCGCAGACCGTCTACGGCGAGAGCAAGCGGGCGGGCGAAGTGCTGACCCAGTCGCTCAGTTCGAAATATTTTATCGTGAGAACTTCGTGGGTATACGGGCCGCGCGGCAGCAACTTCGTCAAAACGATGCTGAAGCTGGGAGCGGACCGTGACAGCGTGAGCGTTGTGCATGACCAAGTGGGCTCGCCGACGTATACGGTGGATCTGGCCGTCTTCCTGCTGCAGCTGATCCAAACGGAAAAATACGGCGTTTACCACGCATCCAATGCCGGACATTGTTCCTGGCACGAGTTTGCGGAAGCGATATTTGCGGAAGCCGGCCTTGAAGTCGACGTGCTGCCGGTCACGACGGAGCAGTTTCCCCGTCCGGCCAAGCGCCCGGCGTACTCGGTGATGGACCACACGGCGATCCGCGCCAACGATCTCGAAGACCTACCGCATTGGCGGGACGGATTGCAGCGTTTTATGACACAAGCCAAGCAATGAGGGTGAACGATGAACAGAGTCGAAGTACTGCTGTCCGCCTATAACGGGGAGAGCTATATCCAGGCGCAGTTGAACAGTTTGTCCGGGCAGGGGCATGGGGGATGGTCGCTTCGCGTTCGTGACGACGGTTCTTCCGACGCAACGGCCGCGATCGTCGAACGGTATCGGACATCGGAATCCCATGACATCGTTTTGGAAAAAGGCGAGAACATAGGCGTTATCCCGAGCTTTTTCGAACTGATTCGCCAAGCGGATGAGACGGCCGACTACTTCTGCTTCTGCGATCAGGACGACGTCTGGCTGCCGGATAAAATGGAGCGGGCGGCAGGTCGTCTGTCCGATGTGAAGGCCGGCGTTCCGGCGATGGTGTTCACGTCGACGCAGCTGGCCGACGCGGACTTGAATCCGCTGGGACAATGGCCGGAGCGGCCGCAGCGGGAACCCGCTTTTTATAATGCGCTCGTGCAGAACATCGCGGTCGGCGCCACCGTCACGTTCAACCGCGCGGCGCTGCAGCTGATTCGGGAGCATATGCCGCAAACGGACAAAGTGCTCATGCACGACTGGTGGTTGTATCTGTGCGTGTCCGCGTTCGGGGAAGCGATCTACGATCCGCAGCCTTCGATCCTGTATCGGCAGCACGGCGGCAACGCGGTCGGCGGCGAAGTGTCGGCGCTCGGCAAGCTTAAGAAAAAATGGGGCAGCTTCCGCAAGCATCGGGGGGCGCACAAGCTGGTCGCGCAGGCCAGGGAATTTCATCGTCTGTATGGCGGGCAGCTCGGCGATTCCGAGAAGCTGCGGCAGCTGGAAGCCTTTATCGCGCCGCGGACGACTCCGGGGCAGCGCGCGGCTTACCTGAGAAGCTCCAAGCTGTACCGCCAGTCCGCTCTGGAGAACAGGCTGTTTCGCCTGCTGATTCTGAGCGGTTATATTTAAATCGGGGCCGTTATGAAGTTCATGGGGAACACTTCCAAGTCTTTCCTTAACCGAATCCAAAGTTCCATTCCTGCGATCTCTGTGGTACTCTGTATAGAGGAATCCGGAGGTCTTTTTTTCGTTCGTCTTTTTTTGACCACATAGATATTTATCATTACATTTGTCAGGAGCGTAATCAGATCATGGACGTAAGTATACTGATTCTCAACTATAATACGTGCCAGCTGACGACAGACTGCATCCGTTCGGTGTTTGCTTCGCAAACCCGCTACCGCTACGAAATCATTCTGATCGACAACAACTCGTCCGATAACTCGGTCGAGGTCCTGTCGCGTACTTTCCCTTCTATCCCGCTTATTGCCAATCGCGAGAATGTCGGGTTTGCCAAAGCCAACAATCAGGGCATGAAGATCGCCAAAGGCCGCTACGTGCTGCTGCTCAATTCGGATACGGTCATTCAGTCCGATACGCTGCAAACGATGGTGACTTACATGGACGAGAATCCGCACGCGGGCGCGGCAGGCTGCAAAGTGCTGCTGGCCGACGGATCGCTCGACAAGACTTGCAAGCGGGGGCTGCCGACGCCGTCCGCTTCGTTCTACTACATGTTCGGCGTGTCCAAGATGTTCCCGGACAAGCCGAAGTACAACCAGTACCAGCTAAGCTACCTGGACCCGGACGAAGAGCACGCGGTAGACTGCCTCGTCGGAGCTTTCATGCTCGTGCGCGCGGAAGCGATTCGGGAAGTCGGCATGCTGGACGAGAACTTTTTCATGTACGGCGAAGACCTGGACTGGTGCTACCGCATCAAGCAGGCCGGTTGGGCGATCCTGTATTATCCGCGGACGTTCATCCTGCATTACAAAGGCGCCAGCAGCAAGCGTCGGCCGGTCAAGCTGCTGTACGAGTTCCATCGGGCGATGATCTTGTTCTACCGCAAACATTACCGGGAAAAATACGCCTGGCCGGTCAACGGATTCATTTACACGGGGATCGGAGTGAAGTTTGCGATGACGCTCGTGCGCAACCGGCTGCGTCCGGTCAAGGATACGCAGGCTCCGCCTCCGGGCGGGGGAGAAAGTTCGGCTCTGCCGGGTCGAGGTGAAGCATGCTCCGCAAAAATCAGCAATTTCTGACCCAGGTCTACATGGTCGCCGACATGGCGGTCATTCAGGCGTCGTTTCTGCTTGCCTGGTGGCTGCGGTTCGAGAGCGGGTTGTTCGGCTTCGTCTATCCGATTCCGATCAAGTATTACCTCGTCTGGAGTCTCGTGTACGGCGCGATCGCGCTGCTCACCGGGCTGATCAGCGGCCTGTATTCGCCCAAGCGGCGCAAACGGTTCGCGGACGATTTCATCCGGGTCGTGCAGACGCATGTCATCGGTTTTTTCCTGCTGCTCGGCACGATGTATTTTGCCAAAGAAATCAATATTTCGCGTTCCTACTTATTCCTCTACATGGCGCTGAGCGTCGTACTTATCGTGCTGTATCGCTATGTCGTCAAGCAGGTGCTGCGAACGATGCGGCGCCGCGGCTATAACAAGCAGTACATGCTGATCGTGGGCGCGGGAGCGCTCGGTCGGCGGTTCTATCTGAATCTTCAGCATCATCCGGAACTCGGGTACGACGTGGTCGGGTTTCTGGACGACGAGCTGGATTGGAAAAAAGGGCAGACCGAATACCCCGAAGTGCTCGGCAAACTGGACGATTTGCAGGCGATGCTCGATCGCTTCCGCATTATTGACGAAGTCATTCTGGCGATGCCGTACGGCCATTCGGACCGGTATCCGGAACTGATGGAGATCTGCGAGCGGGCCGGCGTACATACGATGATCGTTCCGGACTACTACGACTTTTTGCCGACCCGTCCCGTGTTCGACAATTTTGCCGGCATGCCGCTGATCAACGTGCGCGAAGTGCCGCTCGATCTGGCCGCCAACCGCTTTTTCAAAAGGCTGTTCGACGTTGTGTTCGCGGCAATCGCGGTCATCCTGACGTCGCCGATCATGCTGGCGGTGGCGATCGGAGTGAAGCTGACTTCGCCCGGGCCGGTCATTTTCAAGCAGGAGCGGGTCGGGTTCAACCGGCGGACTTTTCAGATGTACAAGTTCCGCTCGATGCAGGCTCAGGTATCCGATGACGAAGATACGGGCTGGACGACGGAGAACGATCCGCGCCGCACCAAATTCGGCACGTTCATCCGCCGCACCAGCCTGGACGAGCTGCCGCAGTTTTTCAACGTGCTGCTGGGACAGATGAGCGTCGTCGGACCCCGGCCGGAACGGCCGCATTACGTGGAGTTGTTCCGCGAACGGATCCCGAATTACATGCTGAAGCATCACGTGCATCCCGGCATTACCGGATACGCCCAGTGCGCCGGGCTGCGGGGCGACACGTCGATCGAGAAGCGGATCGAATACGATTTGTTTTATATCGAGAACTGGACGCTTCTGTTCGACATTCGGCTCGTGTTCATTACGGTGTACAAGATGCTGACGGATCGGAATGCTTATTAAAATAAGGAAAAGAACGGGTTTCGGCATTTTGCCGATATCCGTTCTTTTTATTTGAGTTCCCTATTTCCTGATCAACGCGTATTGCAAAAAGACCTGCTGCCTCTCGAAAGGCAGCAGGTCTTTTATAGTCCAAGCTTACATCCACAAATACCAGATCAACCAGCTCAAGAACGCTCCGAGCCACGAGACGTTGCCGAATACGGCCACGATTTTGCGTTCGTTCCAGCCGTATTTCAGACTGTAATGGTAATGGATCGGCGTCATGCGGAAAATCCGCTTTTTGGTACGTTTGTAGTAGGCGACCTGGATAATGACCGAGAACTGTTCCGCAAAATAGATGACGAACAGCAGCGGGACGAGAATCTCGACTTTTTCGATGACCGCCATCAGCGACAGCGAGCCGCCGATCGCAAGCGAACCGGTGTCGCCCATGAACGCTTTGGCCGGATATTTGTTGTACAGGAACAATCCGAGCAGCGCGCCGACCATAACGAGCGAGAACAACTTGATCGCCGGCTCGTCCGAGATGACGAAGAAGAACAGGTAGGTCGGAATGGCGACGATAATCAGCAGGCCGTCCAGACCGTCGGTGAAGTTGATCGCGTTGGCCGAGCCGACGATGAACAGCAGCATGATCACGAAGTAGACGGCGGCCGGCAGCGTCCAGACGAAGCCGCCCGGGAACGCGATCGTCGGCTCGACGCCGAAACTGTTCATCGCGATCAGCAGCAGCGCAATCGTGAACGTGAACTGCATGACCAGTTTGGCTTTGCCCGAAATGCCCTGTGGGTCCTGGAAAGCGGCTTTTTTGAAATCGTCGCTGAAGCCCACGATGCCGAGCAGGATGAATGAAGCGGCCAGCAGCCACATCATCGGCGTCGGCTGGGCGATCAGCGAGATAAGCACGCCGATCATGAACACCATGCCCGCCATGAGCGGCGTACCTTTTTTGGCCTGATGATCGGGCGGCAGTTCCTTGCGGATCGGCTGCAGCCAGCCGATGCGGCGAAGCGTGCGAATCCAGACCGGCGACAGCAGGGCGACGAGGACAAACGAGAGGATAGCGGCGATCAATGTGTAAAAATTCATGGTTTTCAGTATTCTCCAATCGGCATTTCGGATTTTGAAGCGGCTCTATCGGTTAATAATAGACATCGAGGTTATGTAGGACGCGAATGCGAACGCTGTAACTCCCTTATTTTAAGCAATTTGTACGTCCGCTACAAGAGAAGCCGGACACAATTTGGCTTTTTCCGGTTCACGCGTCTAGAATGAGAGCAGCCGGGCAGGAACGTCGGCTCCTATTTCATTCGCTTTTATGCGAAACCGGCAAAGCGGACCCCGCGGCCGGATGCAATCGATCCCTGGATTCACCTACATAGTTAAGTCCACATTTTCTAGGAGGAATTATAATGAATACACAGAAAATCCGCAAAGCGATCATTCCGGCAGCCGGTCTCGGCACGCGCTTCCTGCCGGCTACCAAAGCCATGCCCAAAGAAATGCTGCCGATCGTCGACAAGCCGACGATTCAGTATATCGTCGAAGAAGCCGTGAAATCGGGTATTGAAGACATCATCATCGTGACGGGCAAAGAAAAGCGCGCCATCGAAGATCACTTCGACACTTCGTTCGAGTTGGAGCACAATCTGGAAGAGAACGAGAAATGGGCGATGCTCGAAGAGGTGCGCAACGCCTCCAACATGGCCGATATTCATTATATCCGCCAAAAAGAACCGAAAGGTCTCGGCCATGCGATCTGGTGCGCCCGCAAGTTTATCGGCAACGAACCGTTTGCCGTTCTGCTCGGCGACGATATCGTCGAATCCGACACGCCGTGCCTCAAGCAGATGCTCGACGTGTTCGACAAGCATCAGGCTTCGGTCGTCGGCGTGCAGGAAGTGCCGTGGGAAGACGTGTTCCGTTACGGCATCGTGGACAGCGAAGCGATGGAAGGCGAAGATCGCACCTTCCGCGCGAACGGCCTCGTCGAGAAGCCGGACCGGGAAGACGCGCCGTCGAACCTGGCTATTATGGGCCGCTACATCCTGACTCCGGAAATCTTCGATATTCTGGAACATCAGACGACCGGCGCGGGCGGCGAGATCCAGCTGACGGACGCGATCGCGACGCTCGGAGAGACGCAGGAAGTGCTGGCGTACAACTTCGAAGGACAGCGTCACGACGTGGGCGTCAAGCTCGGCTTTATCGAGACGACGATCCATTACGCGCTGCAAAAAGACGAAATGCGCGAGCCGCTGGCCGCTTATATGAAGAAGGCACTGGCCGAACTCGAAGAAAAGCGTTAAAATAGCACAAACAAGAAGCCCGGCCGCGAGGCCGGGCTTCCTTGTGACGTTCTAACGCCAGATTTGACTATAAGAGGCCAAAGGGGAACTGCGCATTGCCGCCTAATCCGAAAGTGTTGTTGATCATTCCCGCTTTCAACGAAAGCGAAAGCATCGGCCCGCTGCTCATCGCGCTGCGGGAGCAGGGGCTGACCGCGCTTGTCGTCAACGACGGCTCGACCGACGAGACCGCCGAAGTCTGCGCCGCCGCCGGGGCGGACCTCATCACCCTGCCCTGCAATCTCGGCATCGGCGGAGCCGTGCAGACCGGCTACAAATACGCGTACGCGCACGGCTACGATATCGCGATCCAATTCGACGGCGACGGCCAGCACCGGGCGGAGTTCGTTCCGGCGCTGATCGAACCGCTGCTCAGCGGCCGGGCCGACCTGTCGATCGGCTCGCGCTATATCGAGAAGGAAGGCTTCCAGTCGACCTTGCTGCGCCGCGCCGGCATCCGGTATTTCAGCGGGCTGATCCGCCTGATCAGCGGGCAGACCGTCACCGATCCCACCTCGGGCTTCCGGGCGGTCAACCGCAGCATCATGGCGATGTTCGCCGCCCAGTATCCGACCGATTACCCCGAACCCGAATCGATCGTGCACGTGCTGCGCCTCGGCGGCCGGATCGTCGAAGTGCCCGTGCTCATGTCCGAACGGGTCGGCGGCCGCTCGTCGATCCGCAGCCTGCGCTCGGTCTATTACATGATCAAAGTATCGCTGGCGATCCTGATCGACGCGCTGCGCAGAAGCGGGGCGAAGTCGCTATGATTACCCTCAAGCTGCAGCTGCTGCTGATCCTGTTCAGCGTCGTCGTCTTCGCCGTCTTCATCAACCGGACGCGGCGGTACAAGCTCGAACTGAAATACGCGCTGGTGTGGATTTTCCTGAGCACGGCAGGCGTAATCGTGGCCGTTTTCCCGCAGATCTTCTTTTTCATCGCGGACGTCATGGGGATCGAAGTGCCTGTGAACGCGGTGTTCCTGCTTGCCGTCTCGGCCATTTTCCTCATCCTGTACAGCATGACCGCTTCGCTCTCCAATCATTCCCGCAAGCTGCGTACGCTGACCCAGGAACTCGGATTGATGCGCCACCGGATGGAGCAGTTGGAACGCCGGCTGGAACGGACCGAAGGAGGGACGGCGGATGCGGACGAACGATAGAACGCGGAAGCCGGGCCAAAGCCTGCTGCGCCTGCTGCCGCCGTTTCTGCGCGACCATCTGCCCGATTTTATCAAGTACGGCGTGATCGGGGTCGGCGGGACGCTGCTTCAGACCGGGACCCTGCTGCTCTACGTGGAAAAAGGGCACGGCAGCCCGTTGGTCGGATCGACGCTCGGATTCGTGCTGTCGCTGCTGTTCTCGTACGCCGCCAATGCCAGATGGACGTTCAAGCAAAGCAAGCGTTCGGCTTCCGTTCTGGTCAAGTATACGGTCGTGTCCCTGGTGGGGCTGCTGCTGAACCTGCTGATTCTGTACCTGTTCGACCAAGTGTTCGGTTGGTGGTACGTATACGGACAGATTACGTCGATCGTACTCGTCCCGATTCATAACTTCATTTTGAACAAAGCGTGGGCGTTCCGGACGCCGAAGCGGGAAAGAAGGTAATGGTGTTCTCCTTAAAAAATGAAACCGCGCAAACGCGCAGACGCCTGCTGCTGCTGTGCCTGCTCGTATTTGCCGCAAGCTGTATCGTTTCGCTCGCCTACGGCGACCGGCTGCTGCTCGGCTCGTACGCGAAGATGAACGACGACGACGTCAAGTACGCCCAGACCGCCGACCGGCTGCTGGAGACGGGCGTGCTGTCCTATAATACCGGCGAAGCGCCGTCCACGTTCATCATGCCGCTGTTTCCGCTGCTGCTGGCCGGCGCCAAATGGATCGCGGGCGAAGCCGGAGGCGTCATCTTGCTGCGGCTTCTGCAGGGAGCCTTTCAGGCGTTCGGCGTGTATCTGATGTTCGTGCTGGCTCGGCGGGTATTCGGCAGCGGACGGACCGCGATGACGGCAGCGGTGCTGCTCGCTGTTTATTTGCCCGACTACTTCGTCTCCGGTTCGATCCTGACCGAGTCCGGCTTCCGGCTGTGCCTGATGCTGAGTGTCTGCTGGCTGTTCAAAGGGCTGGACAAGCCCGGTGTTCTCAACTGGGCGCTGTTCGCCGTCTTCTGGACCGCGCTCTGCTATTTCAAGCCGCATGCCGCGCTGCTGCCGCTCGTGCCGGGGCTGTTCTGGTTGGCGCGGCGGTATGCTTTCGACAAAATGCTGGGTTATACCGCGGTCATTCTGGGCGTGTTCGCCCTGTTGATGTCGCCGTGGTGGATACGCAACTACGAGGCGTTCGGCCGGTTCATTCCGTTTACCGAAGCGGTCGGCAGTCCGATGATTCTCGGCTCGACCGCGTTCGGGCAGGTGCCGGACGGCTTCTACGACAAATACCCCGAATACGGGGGCGACGTCATGAGCGGTTCCGACGACTCGATGGCGCAGGCCGCCGGGCGCATGGTCGCCTACGGGTTCATGCACGAACCGTTCAAATACGCGGCGTTCTACACGGCAGGCAAGTTCGGCGGGTTGTACGGTATCGCTTACTGGGAACGCCCGATTATGGGCCTGACCTGGGCGCCGTATTTCCCGATCCATGCCGCGTACGTGCTGCTCGGCCTTTACGGGATATGGCTGGCGTATCGAAAAAAATGGAGCGGCGCTTCCGTGCCGCTCGCCGTGCTGGCCTACTTTACGCTGATCTACGTGCCGTTTATCGCGATTCCGCGTTACGGCTACCCGAACCTGTTCCTGTTCGCGCTGTTCGCCGCGCCGGCGCTGCTGGCGCTGCATGACCGGTACCGGGCCCGCCGCGCCGCGCTTCGCGGGGAAGGAACGGCCGTCCGCTCAGATCTGTAAGCAGCGCGCAAGAGCGGCTTGCGCAAGCCGCATGCGTTACCCCGAACCTGCCCCGAACCGCCCCGCTGCCGGGGCGGTTTTTGGTTCGCCCAATGGCTGTTCCAAACTGTTCGCATTCCATGCGAACAAAGAATTGACACGCCTCTGCACGTAGCATAGACTTATGTTGGAACAGCCTGCCTGAACGCCCCGATGGAGCCGTGCCGGCAGGCCGACAAGGCGGATGGAGGAATGGCATTGAGTCACCTATTCGAGACATGGCGACATGTTTTCAAGCTGGATCCGGATCGGGAATTGTCCGATCAGGATCTGGACGCGATCTGCCTGTCGGGCAGCGACGCGATTCTGGTCGGCGGGTCGAGCGGCGTCACCTACGACAACACGGTCGATCTCATGTCGCGCATTCGGCGTTACGAACTGCCCTGCGCGCAGGAGGTCTCGACGCTGGATTCGGTCGTGCCGGGATTCGATCTGTACCTCATTCCGATGATTCTGAACACGGATCGGGCGGAATGGATTACCGGGCACCACCGGGCGGGCCTGGAGAGCTTCGGGGAAGTCATCCCGTGGGATATGCTGGCCGCCGAGGGGTACATCGTGCTGAACCCCGATTCCACCGTCGCGCACCTGACCGGAGCGCAGGCGGAGATCGACGCGGCTGCCGCCGCGGCCTGCGCCCGTATGGCCGACAAGCTGATGCGGCTGCCGATCGTATACGTCGAATACAGCGGCATGTACGGCGATCTTGAGCTCGTGCGCGAAGTGCGCCGGGTGACGGGCGAAGCATCCGTCTTCTACGGCGGCGGCATTCGCGATTACGGGACCGCCCTGGCGGCGGCCGAAGCCGCCGATACGGTCGTCGTCGGCAATATCGTCTACGACGACCTGAAGGCCGCTCTCGATACCGTTCGCGGCGTCCGGAGCGCCAAATCGCCGACCTGAGCTTTAATCAATCCCTTTTGAAGCGGACTCCGCTTTCGGTACGCGCAGCCGCGCGGATATCGGAGTCCTTGCAGCAGCCTATCCCGGAATGCATAATCTTGTGCATTCCTTGTACGCTTTTGTCTCTTGATCTTTTATGTTGGATTATCGATTATTCATTCCCTATCTCAACCGACGCCAATGCGCAGCGTCTCTCCGAGCGCAACGAAAGGAGCACCACATCATGTTTAACCTCGACGAATCGATCGCCCGCCTGAATCCGCAGCAGCGCAAAGCCGCTCTCAAGACGGAAGGCCCGCTGCTGATCATGGCCGGTGCGGGCAGCGGCAAGACCCGGGTGCTGACGCACCGGATCGCCCACCTCATCCGCGCCAAGAAGAGCGCGCCGTGGGGCATTTTGGCGATCACGTTCACGAACAAAGCCGCCCGCGAGATGCAGGAACGGGTCTCGGCGCTCGTCGGACCCGAAGGCAAGGAGATCTGGGTCTCGACGTTCCACTCGATGTGCGTCCGCATCCTGCGCCGCGATATCGACCGGATCGGGTTCTCGTCCAGCTTTTCCATTCTCGACTCCGGCGACCAGCTGTCCGTCATCCGCAACTGCATGAAGGACCTGAACCTCGACACGAAGAAGTTCGAACCCAAAGCCGTTCAGGCGCTCGTCAGCGCGGCGAAGAACGAACTGATCACGCCCAAGATGTACGAGCAAAAAGCCGGCGGAGACTTTATGGAGTCCATCGCGGCCAAAGTGTACGGCATGTACCAGAAGCGCCTGCGCAGCAACAACTCGCTCGACTTCGACGACCTGATCATGAAGACGATCGAGCTGTTCAACGAAGTGCCCGAAGTGCTGGAGTCCTACCAGAAAAAATTCCGCTACATCCACGTCGACGAATACCAGGATACCAACCGCGCGCAGTACATGCTGTGCCGCATGCTGGCCGACAAGCACCATCAGATTTGCGTCGTGGGCGACAGCGACCAGTCCATCTACCGGTGGCGCGGCGCCGACATCACGAACATCCTGAATTTTGAGCAAGATTACCCGGAAGCCGAAACGATCCTGTTGGAGCAAAATTACCGTTCTACCGCGAATATCCTGAATGCCGCCAACAGCGTCATCGGGCGCAACACCGGACGCAAGCCGAAGAACCTGTGGACCGATCAGGAAGGCGGCGCCAAAATCCGCGTGTTCCGCGGCAGCACCGAGCATGACGAAGGATACTTCGTAACCGGTGAGATCCACAAAAATATCAAAAAAGGCATGGTCTACAAAGACCACGCTGTTCTGTACCGCACGAACGCCCAGTCCCGGGTCATCGAGGAAATTCTGATCAAGTCGGATATTCCGTACCAGATCGTCGGCGGCATCAAGTTCTACGATCGCAAAGAAATCAAGGATCTGCTCGCCTACCTGCGCCTGCTGTCCAACCCGGACGACGATCTCAGCCTCGTGCGCGTCATCAACGTGCCCAAGCGCGGGATCGGCGACACGAGCGTGGCCAAGCTGGCCGCGGCGGCGACCGAGCGGGGCATTTCCATGTTCAAGGTGCTCGAAGTGGTGGACGATCTCGGCTTTGCCGGGCGGACCCGCAACGCGCTGGTCGAGTTCTATGACATGATCGTCGCCCTGCACCGCATGGTCGATTATTTGTCCGTCACCGAATTGACCGAGAAGATTTTGGAGATGAGCCAATACCGCGTCGAGATGCAAAAAGAAAACACGCTGGAGTCCAAAGCCCGTATCGAGAACATCGACGAGTTCCTGTCCGTTACGCTGGAGTTCGAAGCGCGGACGGAAGAGAAGACGCTCGTCGCGTTCCTGACCGACCTTGCGCTGATCGCGGACATCGACACGGTCAACGACGACGAGAAAGACAAAAATCCCGACGATGCCGTCGTCCTCATGACGATGCACAGCGCCAAAGGCCTGGAGTTCCCGGTCGTGTTCGTTATCGGCATGGAGGAAGGCGTCTTCCCGCACAGCCGGGCTTTCCTCGACAATGACGAACTGGAAGAAGAACGCCGCCTGGCCTACGTGGGCATCACCCGCGCGGAAAAGCAGCTGTACCTCTCCTGCGCGCAGATGCGGACGCTGTTCGGCCGCACGACGGCCAATCCGCCTTCCCGGTTCCTGCAGGAGATTCCGGAAGAGCTGAAGGAAGATACCGGAGTCAATCCCGACCGGTACCGCCGCGGCGGCGATCCCGACAAAGGCTACGGCAATTCGCGCGGCGGCGGACGGGGCTTCGGCGGCGGATCGTCGACCGGCGGCTTCGGCCGTCCGGCTTCGAGCACCGCGCCTACGGGCATGGGCCGACCGGCCGTCGCTCCCCGCGGTTCCGGCGTGACCGTCACCCCGGCGGGCGGCAAGCCTGCCGCGCGCAGCACGAACAACACCGGCGCGTTCCAGGTCGGCGACAAAGTCGCGCACGGCAAATGGGGCGAAGGCACCATCGTGTCGATCAAGGGCAGCGGCAACGATACGGAGTTGAACATCGCTTTTAAAGCGCCGACCGGCATCAAGCGCCTGCTGGCCGGATTTGCGCCGATTACCAAAGTCGAATAAAAAAGGACGGGAAGACGATGGATGCGATGCACGAGATGGAAGGGTTGGTCGAGCAGCTCAACCGCTACAGCTACGAATACTATACGCTGGACCGGCCGACGGTCAGCGACAAGGAATACGATGTACTCTACGACCGGCTGATCAAGCTGGAACAGGAGAGCGGCTTCGTTCTGCCGGATTCTCCGACGCTGCGGGTAGGCGGCGAACTGCTCAAAGGGTTTGCGCCGCATCGGCATCTGGCTCCGCTCTGGAGTCTCGACAAAGCGCAAAACGAAGAAGAGCTGGGAACCTGGAATACGCGGACGCTGAAGCTGTGGAACGACTACAACACCAAGAATCCCGAAAATCCGCTGCCGGAACTGGAATATGCGTTGGAACTGAAGTTCGACGGGCTGACGCTGAACCTGACTTATACGGACGGCAAGTTGGTGCAGGCGGCGACGCGCGGCAACGGCACGGTCGGCGAAGGGATTTTGGAACAGGTCAAAACGATCCGCTCCGTGCCGCTGTCCATTCCGTTCAAGGACGGCACGATCGAAGTACAGGGCGAAGGCATCATGAACCTGTCGGCGCTGGAGACGTACAACAAGACCGCGCAGGAACCGCTCAAGAACGCCCGGAACGCCGCGGCCGGCGCGCTGCGCAACCTGAATCCCAAAGTGACGGCGAGCCGCAAACTGAGCGCTTTCTTCTATAATATCGGGTACAGCGATACGAAGACGTTTGCGAGCCACCTGGAGATGATGGACTTTTTGCGGGACAATCACTTCAAGGTGAATCCGTACATTTTCTATTTCAACAAGTTCGAGGACGTCATGGAGCAGCTGCACGATATCGTCAAAGGGCGCAGCGGGCTCGATTACCTGATCGATGGTGCGGTTATCAAAATCGTCGATGTGCGCACGCGCTCCGTGCTCGGCTATACGGGCAAGTTTCCGCGTTGGGCGGTTGCGTACAAGTTCGAAGCGGAAGAGACAACCACCGTGCTGGAGTCCGTATCGTGGGAAGTGGGCCGCACAGGCAAAATCACGCCGATCGCGCGGCTTGAAGCGGTGGAACTTGCCGGTGTCACGGTCAAAAACTGCACGCTCAACAACGTCGGCGATATCGAACGCAAAAATCTCAAGCATGCGCTGGGGACGAGAGTGTTCATCCGCCGCTCGAACGACGTCATTCCCGAGATTCTGGGCAAAGTGACGGAAGAGAGCGACGGCGAAGAGATCGTCTATCCGGAAAATTGTCCGGCGTGCGGTTTCCCGCTCGTTCAGCGCGGCGCGCATCTGTTTTGCGATAACCGCTTGTCTTGCAAACCGCAGGCGATCGGACGGATTGCGCATTTCGCTTCGCGCGACGCGATGGATATCGAGACGTTCAGCATCAAGACGGCGACGCAGCTCTACGACGAACTTAACGTTCGCGAGCCTGCCGAACTGTATGAACTGGAGCAGGAGTCGCTGGTCAAGCTGGAGCGGTTCGGGGAACGCAAAGCCGCCAATCTAATCGAAGCGCTGGAGCAGAGCAAGACCCGCGACCTGGCTTCGTTCCTGTTCGGCCTCGGCATTCCGAATACCGGCAAGTCGACGACGAAGATGTTGGCGGAACATTATCGGGATCTCGATAAAGTGATGAACGCGACGGCTGAAGAATTGATCGAGCTGCCGGACGTGGGCGGAATCGTAGCCGAGAGTATCGTGACTTTCTTCAACGATCCGTTCATGCGGGCGGGCGTCGAGAAAATGCGGGAGTTGGGCGTACAGCCGACCGTTCCTGCAGCGCCGCCCGAAGTCAAAGCCGATTCCTATTTCAGCGGCAAAACGGTCGTGCTGACCGGTACGCTGCATCAGCTGACGCGCGAAGAAGCGGCGGAGCGCCTGGAAGCGTTGGGAGCCAAAGTGACCGGCAGCGTGTCCAAGAAAACGGATATCGTAATTGCCGGAGAAAAAGCGGGCAGCAAGCTTACCAAAGCGCGGGAGCTGGACATTGAAGTCATTGAAGACGAAGACGAGCTTGTGCGGCTGCTGAACGAATAGCGGCTGTTTGAAGGAAGAAGGGGCCGGGCAGCCGGCCTTTTTCTTTTCGTTCAAAGGATGTAGAAAAAGCAATTCAGAAAAAGCCTTGCATTATTGTTAGCTAGGTGGTAAGATATTTCTTGTCGCTTCTGACAGCTGCTCAACACCATAAAACATCGGGTTGTGAAACTTGAGAAATAAGTTGTTGACAACGAGAACGACGCATGATAAGATATAAAACGTTCGGCAAACAAGTTGCCGGTCGCAAGTTCTTTGAAAACTGAACAGTGAGTGAGTTGCGACAATGCAGATTGTCGTAAGAATATAAGGTTCTTGAGCAATCGAGAATCGCCACGTTTTAACGAGCACATGGTGCTTTCTTGACAAGTCAACTTCAAGACCATCCGCTTTATCCGAATCCAGGCCCTATGGGGTCTCTAATCGGAGTCGCGGGTGCAACAGAGGTTGCACCTTAATGGAGAGTTTGATCCTGGCTCAGGACGAACGCTGGCGGCATGCCTAATACATGCAAGTCGAGCGGACTTGAAGAGGAGCTTGCTTCTCTGACGGTTAGCGGCGGACGGGTGAGTAACACGTAGGCAACCTGCCTTTTAGCCTGGGATAACTTCCGGAAACGGATGCTAATACCGGATACATCGTTTCTCCGCATGGAGAGATGAGGAAAGACGGCGCAAGCTGTCACTGAGAGATGGGCCTGCGGCGCATTAGCTAGTTGGTGGGGTAACGGCTCACCAAGGCGACGATGCGTAGCCGACCTGAGAGGGTGAACGGCCACACTGGGACTGAGACACGGCCCAGACTCCTACGGGAGGCAGCAGTAGGGAATCTTCCACAATGGGCGAAAGCCTGATGGAGCAATGCCGCGTGAGTGATGAAGGTTTTCGGATCGTAAAGCTCTGTTGCCAGGGAAGAACGTCCGGGTGAGTAACTACACTCGGAGTGACGGTACCTGAGAAGAAAGCCCCGGCTAACTACGTGCCAGCAGCCGCGGTAATACGTAGGGGGCAAGCGTTGTCCGGAATTATTGGGCGTAAAGCGCGTGCAGGCGGCGGGTTAAGTCGGATGTTTAAGATCGGGGCTCAACCCCGATTCGCATCCGAAACTGGCCCGCTTGAGTGTAGGAGAGGAAAGTGGAATTCCACGTGTAGCGGTGAAATGCGTAGAGATGTGGAGGAACACCAGTGGCGAAGGCGACTTTCTGGCCTATAACTGACGCTGAGGCGCGAAAGCGTGGGGAGCAAACAGGATTAGATACCCTGGTAGTCCACGCTGTAAACGATGAGTGCTAGGTGTTCGGGGTTTCGATACCCTGGGTGCCGAAGTTAACGCATTAAGCACTCCGCCTGGGGAGTACGGTCGCAAGACTGAAACTCAAAGGAATTGACGGGGACCCGCACAAGCAGTGGAGTATGTGGTTTAATTCGAAGCAACGCGAAGAACCTTACCAGGTCTTGACATCGGCATGACCGGCTTAGAGATAAGCTTTTCCTTCGGGACATGCCAGACAGGTGGTGCATGGTTGTCGTCAGCTCGTGTCGTGAGATGTTGGGTTAAGTCCCGCAACGAGCGCAACCCTTGACTTTAGTTGCCAGCATCTTGGATGGGCACTCTAGAGTGACTGCCGGTGACAAACCGGAGGAAGGCGGGGATGACGTCAAATCATCATGCCCCTTATGACCTGGGCTACACACGTACTACAATGGCCGGTACAGAGGGCTGCGAAGCCGCGAGGTGGAGCCAATCCCAGAAAGCCGGTCTCAGTTCGGATTGCAGGCTGCAACTCGCCTGCATGAAGTCGGAATTGCTAGTAATCGCGGATCAGCATGCCGCGGTGAATACGTTCCCGGGTCTTGTACACACCGCCCGTCACACCACGAGAGTTTATAACACCCGAAGTCGGTGAGGTAACCGCAAGGAGCCAGCCGCCGAAGGTGGGATAGATGATTGGGGTGAAGTCGTAACAAGGTAGCCGTATCGGAAGGTGCGGCTGGATCACCTCCTTTCTATGGAGAATCGTTTCCTGCAACGGAAACATTCAGTCCCGTCTCTCTCGGGAGTTAAAAATTAGAGACTCACTCACTGTTCGGTTTTGATGGAATTTGCGGGGCCATAGCTCAGCTGGGAGAGCGCCTGCCTTGCAAGCAGGAGGTCAGCGGTTCGATCCCGCTTGGCTCCACCATAAATTTCATCTGTTAAATATGGATTCAGACCGATTTGGTGTGTCTGGAAACATTAAAAAGGGTCATTTCTTGTAGATTCAAGAGATTTCGAACTAAGAGATTTCGAATTAAGAGATTTCGCTTAGCGCGTGAACCATTTTTGATCCACACGAAGTGATGCACCCAAAAATTGTTCCTTGAAAACTGGATACCGAAACGAAAAACTTCGCGTCTGGACTATTCTTCTTACGAAGACGTAGTTCCAAATGAAGTTTGGTTAAGCAAGTAAGAGCGCACGGTGGATGCCTAGGCACCAGGAGCCGACGAAGGACGCGACGAACCGCGATAGTGCTTCGGGGAGCTGTAAGTGAGCGTTGATCCGGAGATTTCCGAATGGGGGAACCCAGCTGGACTCATACCCAGTTACTGACCGAGTGAATTCATAGCTCGGCAGAGGCAGACCGGGGGAACTGAAACATCTAAGTACCCCGAGGAAGAGAAAACAATAGTGATTCCGTCAGTAGCGGCGAGCGAACGCGGAACAGCCCAAACCAGAGAGCTTGCTCTCTGGGGTTGTGGGACGTCTCACACGGAGTTACAAAGGAGTTTGGTAGGCGAAGAGGTTTGGAACGACCCGCCACAGCAGGTGATAGCCCTGTAGCCGAAAGCAAGCTCTCTCCGAGACGGATCCCGAGTAGTGCGGGGCACGTGAAACCCCGTATGAATCCGGCAGGACCATCTGCCAAGGCTAAATACTCCCTGGTGACCGATAGCGAAGCAGTACCGTGAGGGAAAGGTGAAAAGGACCTCGGAAGAGGAGTGAAATAGAACCTGAAACCGTGCGCTTACAAAAAGTCAGAGCCCAATTAAGGGGTGATGGCGTGCCTTTTGTAGAATGAACCGGCGAGTTACGTTTACATGCAAGGTTAAGGTGAGAAGCCGGAGCCGCAGCGAAAGCGAGTCTGAATAGGGCGACGTAGTATGTAGGTGTAGACCCGAAACCGGGTGATCTACCCCTGTCCAGGGTGAAGGTGCGGTAACACGCACTGGAGGCCCGAACCCACGTACGTTGAAAAGTGCGGGGATGAGGTGGGGGTAGCGGAGAAATTCCAATCGAACCCGGAGATAGCTGGTTCTCCCCGAAATAGCTTTAGGGCTAGCCTCGGATGAAGAGTTGTGGAGGTAGAGCACTGATTGGGTGCGGGGCCCGCCAAGGGTTACCAAGTCCAGTCAAACTCCGAATGCCATCAACTTATATCCGGGAGTCAGACAGTGAGTGCTAAGATCCATTGTCAAAAGGGAAACAGCCCAGACCATCGGTTAAGGTCCCCAAGTGTGTGTTAAGTGGGAAAGGATGTGGAGTTGCCCAGACAACCAGGATGTTGGCTTAGAAGCAGCCACCATTTAAAGAGTGCGTAATAGCTCACTGGTCGAGTGACTCTGCGCCGAAAATGTAACGGGGCTAAACACACCACCGAAACCATGGCTTGATGCGCTTGCGCATCAGGGGTAGGGGAGCGTTGAATACGGATTGAAGGTGTACTGGAAAGAGCGCTGGACTGTATTCAAGTGAGAATGCCGGTATGAGTAACGAAAAGATCAGTGAGAATCTGATCCGCCGAAAACCCAAGGATTCCTGAGGAAGGCTCGTCCGCTCAGGGTTAGTCGGGACCTAAGGCGAGGCCGAAAGGCGTAGTCGATGGACAACAGGTGGATATTCCTGTACCGCCGTAAACCGTTACGAGCAATGGAGTGACGCAGGAGGGAAGGGACGCGGACTGATGGAAGTGTCCGTCCAAGTAACAAGTTTTGTCGGTAGGCAAATCCGCCGGCTTTAAGAACAAGTTGCGATGGGGAGCGAAAATTACAGTAGCGAAGGTCCTGGGCTCACACTGCCAAGAAAAGCTTCTAGCCAGGTGAAGGCGCCCGTACCGCAAACCGACACAGGTGGGTGGGAAGAGTATTCTAAGGCGCGCGGAAGAACTCTCGTTAAGGAACTCGGCAAAATGACCCCGTAACTTCGGGAGAAGGGGTGCCCCGGTAGTGTGAATAGCACGAGGGGGCCGCAGTGAAAAGGCCCAAGCGACTGTTTAGCAAAAACACAGGTCTGTGCGAAGCCGCAAGGCGAAGTATACGGGCTGACGCCTGCCCGGTGCTGGAAGGTTAAGAGGAGGGGTTAGCAGCAATGCGAAGCTCTGAATTGAAGCCCCAGTAAACGGCGGCCGTAACTATAACGGTCCTAAGGTAGCGAAATTCCTTGTCAGGTAAATTCTGACCCGCACGAATGGCGTAACGACTTGGGCGCTGTCTCAACGAGAGATCCGGTGAAATTTTAATACCTGTGAAGATGCAGGTTACCCGCGACAAGACGGAAAGACCCCATGGAGCTTTACTGCAGCTTGATATTGGACTGGGGTGCGATTTGTACAGCATAGGTGGGAGCCTTAGATCTCGGAGCGCCAGCTTCGGGGGAGGCGCCGTTGGGATACCACCCTGATCGCATGCTAGTTCTAACCTCGTACCGTAATCCGGTACAGGGACCGTGTCAGGCGGGCAGTTTGACTGGGGCGGTCGCCTCCTAAAATGTAACGGAGGCGCCCAAAGGTTCCCTCAGAATGGTTGGAAATCATTCGCAGCGTGTAAAGGCATAAGGGAGCTTGACTGCGAGACGGACAGGTCGAGCAGGGACGAAAGTCGGGCTTAGTGATCCGGTGGTACCGCATGGAAGGGCCATCGCTCAACGGATAAAAGCTACCCTGGGGATAACAGGCTTATCTCCCCCAAGAGTCCACATCGACGGGGAGGTTTGGCACCTCGATGTCGGCTCATCGCATCCTGGGGCTGAAGTAGGTCCCAAGGGTTGGGCTGTTCGCCCATTAAAGCGGTACGCGAGCTGGGTTCAGAACGTCGTGAGACAGTTCGGTCCCTATCTGTCGTGGGCGTTGGAAATTTGAGAGGAGCTGTCCTTAGTACGAGAGGACCGGGATGGACGCACCGCTGGTGCACCAGTTGTTCCGCCAGGAGCATCGCTGGGTAGCTACGTGCGGAAGGGATAAACGCTGAAAGCATCTAAGCGTGAAGCCCCCCTCAAGATGAGATTTCCCACACGCAAGTGGTAAGACCCCTTGGAGACGACGAGGTAGATAGGCAGGAGGTCGAAGCGTAGCAATACGTGTAGCTGACCTGTACTAATCGGTCGAGGGCTTATCCTATAGACTTGCGCAGCCAGACTCTTCGGAAGCATCCGCTTCGGTTGAGACTTCTGCGCGAGCAAACACTTCATGACGCGAAGTGGATCGTTTCGGATCCGGTTTTCAAGGTGCAAACCTTGTACAAGACAGAGCTTGTTTAGGAAACACAGGCCCAATCGGGATATTCGTTTCCTAAAGACAATCTGTTCCGGCTTACTTCGTAAGCCTAGGTTTGGTGGTGATGGCAGAGGGGTTCCACACGTTCCCATCTCGAACACGACCGTTAAGCCCTCTAGCGCCGATGGTACTTGGACCGCAGGGTCCTGGGAGAGTAGGAAGCCGCCAAGCCAAAGAAACCACTATCGATTTTAATCGGTAGTGGTTTTTCTTTTTTGTTTTAACGTTAATTTGAATCTGGATTATGTAAATGCTATAATAAATGATAATGTGAAATGTTTGGTAAAGGTGAAAAACATGAAAAAAATCGGGATCAAAGAGATCGCCCTGCACGCGGAAGTATCGACAGCAACCGTTTCTTACGTGTTGAATGGTACTCGCAACGTCAGCTTCAAAACCAAAGAAAGAGTATTGAAGGTTATTGAAGAGCTCAATTATATGCCGAACGATATCGCCAAAAGTCTCAAAAGCAACAAAACGAATACGATCGGGGTCATTGCGGAAGATCTCACCGTTTTTAACGCCCCCGAAATCATCGACGGAATCAACGAATACGCCGAGAAAAACGATTTGCAGATCCTGCTGACGAATCTGCGCCTGCAAAAGCGGGTAGGGTACGATTACGCGAATACGGAAGCCTACCAGAAGCGGGCGCAGGAAGCCGTCTCCAGTCTTTTATCCAAGCAGGTGGAAGGCATTATCTACGTAGGCGTTCATGCACGTGACATCACGGGGCTGATTAATACGTACGAGAAACCGATCGTGTACACGTATTGCTATGCGGAAGGCGAAAGTTCTATCCAATACAACGACGAGCAGGCCGCTTACGATGCCATGGCCTATCTGGTGGGCAAAGGACATACCCGAATCGGGATCATTAGCGGGTTGATGGATTCGATCCCTTCCAGGCTGCGCTTTAATGGCTATTACAAAGCGATGACCGAATTCCAGCTGCCGTTTGATCCGCAGTTTATACGAATCGGCAACTGGAGCTCGGAGTCCGGGTACCGGCTCACCGGTGAGCTTATGCAGCTTACGAACCGGCCTACGGCTCTTTTGATCATGAACGATTTGATGGCCGTGGGTGCTCTGAAGGCAGCTGCGGAACAAGGCGTATGTGTACCAAGCGACCTGTCGCTGATCGGGTTCGACAACCGGGAATTCAGTGCGTACTTGAGCCCAGGCATTACGACGATGGACGTTCCTCTGCACGAGATCGGCATCCTGGCCATGAAGACACTGCGCAGCAAGATCGACGGCCAACCCGTTCCGGAGGAAGAAGCTCCTCTTTGCACCTTGATCGAACGGGAGTCGGTCGCCCAAATCGAACCGGAGAAGCTATAGCAAGAAGTAGCTTCTTTTTTTTGCGTAAAAAGAGAAGGTCGATGTCGCACGAAGGTCTGAGTGAATCCAGCATCCGGGCTCAAAATAAACAAGTTGATCAAGATTTGACGATGTGCTAGAATGAATAAAATATTTAAACGTTTAAATACCGAGAATATAAGGAGGATACTCTTGAGACATCTTTATAACGATACGTTTAAAATGGCTGTATCCGAGCAGGGGACGGTTGAATCGTTGTTCCTGATCGAAGACCCCGAACAGATGAACTGGGTCATTGATTCGGAGTATGCGGAGGAAGCCGGCTACGCGGATCGGCATAAGAGCCTTGGGCAGTGGACCGCGCAGGTTGACGGCGAGACGATCGAGAGCATCAACTTGAAGCCGCATATCGAAGGGTTGGGCGACCAAGCGGTAATCGTCAATTTTGCGCATCCCAAATTCGAAGTTCGCATGCAATATTTGTTGACGGACGAAGGCGAGTGGACATGGCATATCCGGTGTTCCAATCCAACGGGCGAAGCTGTTAACGTCACCGGATTTCACAGCTGGTTTTCGCTGGCTTATATCATGTTCCGCGATCGCAGCGTACTCCGAAACATGAATCATTCCTGTGCGGTATTTCCACATCTGGGCGGAGACTTCTCCAAATTCGCGGCGGTACGCAGAAGCGATACGGCGCCTCATCTGGGCATCTACAGCACCGGCGAACGGGTAAGCGCTTTGGGGACGCACTGCAGCTACCTGAATCGCTTTTTGGATCAGGTCTCTCCTTCGCTGGACGGAATACTGTATCATCGGCTCTCCCTGGTGGAAGACGGCAGCTCCATGCCGCAGTCGGCAGAGCACGATTGGATCTACGGAGACGGCTACGTCTCGCTAACGCTTGAACCGGCAGAAGAGAAAAGATGGAGTTTCGTTTTTGCTCCTTTCGGCGATCAAGAAGAATTTTACCAAAAGGCAAAGATGTACGGACATCCGTACTGGGACTATTCGCCGGTCACGACGACGGAAGGAAAGTTCTGGGCCGAAGTCGAACTGCCGGAGCATAATGCTCTGCGCGCCGTTACGCTGTTTGGCGCAGCTGGCGAATCGATCACCGAAACGGACCTTCTGCCGAAGTTCAAAGCGGTACATACGGAAAAATCTAAACGTTTACGCGTCGTCGTTCCAGTGAAGTCGGCGGGAGAGCTCAAGCTGGTCGCCGAGTTCGAAGACGGAAGGCGCGACGTATTGGTGGGCAGCGTGCTTGAACCGGTGCATCGGATCATGGAGGAGCGCGCACGGTGGTTATGCGAGCACAGCTTCAACGGGATCGACGGAGAGCGTCCGTACGCGTCGCTGCCGCTGTCCAATCAAGGGGAGTCGCTGGGCAAACTGACCTTTATTTTAATGAAAAACCGGTTGGCGCCTCCGGAGCCGGCAGAAGTGCAAAAAGTCGAGTTGGCCGCATTTTTCGATGTAAGGGATCATTGGTTTGAACAAGGGCAGTTCGCGGTTCCTACACCGTTATACGGTTCGTTCTATCGCATTTACGATTTTGATTACATCGGCCACGTCTATTACTTGCTGTCCAAGTTCGAGCCGCCTTTGCTGCGCTATGCCAATCCCGAGACTTATTTGAGTTGGGCGGCCGAAGTGATGTGCATGAGACTTGATCCGGAGTGCCATTTGAACGTGCGCGAAAAAGAAGAGTCCCAGCTGGTCGGAGTATTTACTTTGTACATCGTTGATTTGTTGGAAGATCTGAGAACGCACGATTTGCTGCATCTGTACCATGAACTCAATCGGCTGTGGGTGAGCTTCGCCGCCAAATTGAAGCAGGATTCAAGCCGGTACGAAGGAGCGATCACCGAACACTTTTACGACAATGCCGGATTTGGACTGACCTGCGAAGCCCTCTGCCTGGCCGGGCACCTGGAAGAAGCCGAACGATATGCGCCCCTCGTTACCGCCAACATAGGGTTCAGCAACGACTACAGAGCCAATGCCCCGGATCGCTGGTGGGAAGCCCTGTCCTACATGACCCATTCCCTCTGGGGAGGATTGGTGGCCGGCGCTGCTCGCGCTTCCTATGAAAAGCTCGAAGACGTACAGCTGCTCAAAGGCGGCTACCGAGCGACAATGGCGATGTTCAACTGCTACGACTGGAACGTCCGCTCGACGCCGCGCCTCTTGCAGCGGGGAGAAGCCGCGTCCACGTACAGTATCGCCGCCCCGAATTTGAACATGCCGGAGCTCTCCCGGAACCGCTTCGGGCAGTCCATTTTCAAGCATTCCGACGATCCGCTGTTCAGCCATCTGTTCGCGGACGTCGAAGGCGACGATTGGGACATGGGCGAAGAATTGGTCGCTTATCTGCTTGGTTTCGGTTCGACAACCTATCTGTATACCGATGACGAAGGAGAACTGAAATGTATCAACGGTTTTATCGAGCCGGTGGACAAAGGATGGGAGATTACGAGCTACGCCGCTTATCCGACGAGATATGTCATGCTGGAGAGAGGGCTTTGTTTCATGTCGCCGCAAGGAGAACTTCTCAAAAAGATAAGATTCGTTAACGGAAAGTTCAAGCAGATCTACGCGGAAAATCCGAATACGGCCGCAATTGAAGCCAATCATTAATTTAATTGATCGTAGGTTAATAGTTGAACAAGTTCAAATAGTTATAAAAATAGTTTAAAAAGAGCATTTTCAAACGTAATAATCGGTGCTATACTTCCCTTGTAAACGCTACCAATCATGCAGGAAGACACTTCAGGCAGAGACAGGAGCGCTTCAAAAACGGAAGGTCTTCTTGGTCCGGGACGTCCACAGAGTCGTTTCGGACAAAATCTAAACGTTTAACATTCAGTTTGCGGGAGCTGAGACGGTCGGGACGGGGGATGGCAGGCACGCGTTTCATAAAGTTTAGAGGGGGTCACGAACGATGAAAGCAGCAAAAAGACTGGGAGCAGGACTTATGATCGGGGCGTTGATGTTCAGCATGCTGGGCTGCGGAAACCCGGACACGAATGCCGGAGCCGGCGGTTCCGACAACGGCAAGGTCAAGATTTTGTATTCGATGTGGGGAAGCGCGGCAGACGGCAGCAAAACGCAGGAGGTCGCGGACAAGTTCAACGCTTCGCAGGATCGAATCGAAGTCGAAGTGCAGGCGGTTCCGTGGGAAAGCTACATGACCAAGTTGAATACGCTTGCAACGGCGGATCAACTGCCCGACTCGGGCATGATGAAGGAAGACGGCGTCATTCAATGGTCTACCGAAGGCATGCTGAACGACGTCAGCTCCATGTACGAAGGAAGCGAGAGCCAACCGCTTGAGAGTCTGGCGTACAAAGCCAACGGCAAGACGGTCGCGTACGCCGCGGCGAACGAAGTGCTGCTGCTGTATTACAACAAGGACATGTTCGACAAAGCCAAAGTTCCTTATCCGCCGGCCGTGCTCGACAAAGCCTGGACCTGGGACGACTTCGTGGCAACGGCCAAGCAGTTGACGATCGACAAAAACGGGAAGCATCCCGACGAGGCCGGATTCGATCCGCAGAGTATCGTGCAGTACGGCGCATCTGTCGAAAACCTGCCGTGGCAGTTGGAGACATGGGCGCTGAGCAATGGCGGAGGCTATTACTCGGCAGACGGCAAAGAAGTTCGGATCGGGGAAAAACCGAGCATCGATGCGATCCAGAAAGTCGCCGACCTGTACCTGAAAGATCACGTGGCGCCTCTGTCCGTCGGACAGACCGATGACGGCGTGCAGCGTACCGTCATTGCCGGCACTACCGCCATGGCTACAAACGGGGCCTGGAATGTAGGCACAAGCTTGAATACGGCCAAAGAAGAAGGACTGAACTACGGCGTAGCCGTGCTGCCTTACATGCAGGACAAAGTGACCATCAACACGGGCGGAGCCAACGTCGTCTTTTCCCAAAGCAAGCATCCCGAAGAAGCGATGGAATGGTTGAAATGGTACAACTCCGAAGAAAACAATTGGTCGCTGATCTCTTCCGGCATCTGGATGCCGACATTGGAGAAATGGTACACGGATGAAGCGTTGACCCGCAAATGGGTTGAGAATCCGAACTTCCCGAAATACGAAGAATACAAATCGGCTGTCGTGGACTATGCGCGTTCGTCCGCCGCAAGACCGGCCGCGTGGTTCTATACGAATAACACGACGGATTTCAATACGCTGCTCGGATCGATCCTGGGCGATGTCTGGACCGGGAAGAAGAGTGCCGAAGAAGTCATCACGCAAAACCTTGACGCTTTGAAAGCCGCGCACGCAGGCAGCAACTAAACAAGGCGGAAGGACCGCCGTGCGGCAAGCGGGGCGGTCCTTTTTTTAACGGAATAGAGAAAGGGGGAGCGCACTATGGGGACTCTTCGTAAAATCAAAAAAAGCGGGTTCCGAATTCTTTTCAGCGAGTCGGGCGTGGCGTACATCTGTTTGATTCCTGCGTTCATAGGGCTGTTATTTCTGACGTATCTGCCTCTGTTGGGCGTGGTGGGCATCAGCCTGACGAATTGGAGCGGATTAAGAAGCCCCGATTTCGTCGGTTTGGACAATTACGTCAAACTGTTCACGACCGATCCCTACATCAAGGATTCCATTATCGCGACGCTTTACTTTGCGGTAATCTCGGTGATCGGGAGCATGTTCTATTCGCTGTTCATCGCTCTGCTGCTCAATCGCAAAATACCGGGGAGGGCTTTTTTTAGAGCCGTGTTCTACGTCCCTTACGTGCTGCCGGCCGCCGCGGTCTACGTGGGATGGTCGTGGCTGTACGAAGGGAACTTCGGATTTTTCAACTACGTACTCTCCGAGCTCGGCCTGGACAAAATCTTGTTCATTGCCGACTCCAGTTACGTGATCCCGTCGCTGGCCCTGATTTCGGTATGGCTGTCGGGCAACTTGATCGTGATCTTTTTGGCGGGGCTTCAGAACGTTCCGGCGATCTACCATGAAGCGGCCGAGATGGACGGAGCCAACGGATGGCAGCGGTTTATTCATATCACGCTTCCTTCGATGTCGCCGATTATTTTCTACAACTTGTTGATGAGCCTGATCTTTAACATTCAGGTCGTTACGCCGGCGCTTGCTTTGACCAACGGCGGACCGGGCAATTCGTCGCGATTCCTGACTTATCTGATGTACGATCAAGCGTTCGTCAACCATAAGTTGGGGTACGCCAGCGCCACGACGGTCGTCATCTTCGCGATTCTCTCGGTCTTTACGTTCTTGTTGTTCAAAACGTCCAAACGCTGGATTTACAACGAAGGAGGCGACGACAAATGAGCACGGCCTCTTACACCCGCCTCACGAGCCAGAAGCGCCGGAAAAGAACGATGAACATCCTCACTTTTATCGCGGTGATCCTGCTGGCCGTAGTCGCTATTTTTCCGATCTGGTGGATCTTCCGGACGTCGCTCATGTCGAGTGCGGAAATCTACCGATACCCGCCTTCGTTGTTCCCTGACAAGTGGCTGTTCTCCAATTACGAGAAAACGTTGGAAGTGTTTATGTTCTGGAAGTACCTGTGGAACACGATGCTGATCATCGTTCCTTCGTGCCTGGCGGGAACGTTTACGGCGACGCTTTGCGGATACGCGTTTGCCAGACTGAGATTCCGGGGGAAAAACTGGATCTGGATGCTGTGCATCGGCTCGATGCTGCTGCCTCCGATGGTTACGCTCGTTCCGCTGTATATCGGCTGGACGCGGGGTCTCGGGGTGAGCGACAGCTATCTGCCGCTTATCATTCCGTACTTCTGCGGCGGCGGCGCTTTTAACATCTTCCTGATCCGGCAGTTCATGATGTCGATCCCCAAAGAGCTGGATCAAGCGGCCACGATCGACGGAGCCGGGTACTTCCGGATACTGTTCAGCATCCTGATGCCCGCGATCCGTCCGGCGATGATCGTCATTGCCTTGTTCATCTTCATTGGACTGTGGAACGATCTGCTGCAGCAGATGATCTATATCAACTCCAGCGAAAAATATACGATAGCGCTCGGATTGACCAACTTCAGGGGACAGCTGAAAAGCGACTGGGCTTTGACGATGGCGGCGACCTGCTTGTCTTTTGCTCCCGGAGTGATCTTCTACCTGATCGGCCAACGTTATTTCGTGGAAGGCATCACGCTGACCGGATTGAAGAATTGATCGACAGAAGGCTCAGCCTACCGCGTGGGCCTTCTATTATATGTATAGTCCACACAGTCGTCAGGTCAGGTCCAAAACGTCGGGTCCGCTTCATGAACGTCAAAAAGAAACAAGGAGGCTTGATGATGAGAGCGTTTACAAAACGGCTGATTTCGTTATCCCTTTCTTCCCTGCTGTTGGTTCAAATGGTACCGCCGCAAGCGAACGTGGCTTCCGCCGCCACAGCCAGTACCAGTACCCCGAAGGTTGATATCTCGAACCCCAGCCTGTCCGTCAAAATCGGAGGATTGGGACAGATCGAACAACTGTTTATCAAAAACAATCCGCTGAACAAAAACGCGCAGCCGATCAATTTCGTGCTGCCCAACGACACGCTGCCCCAGAACGGCGTCCAACACCAATGGATGGGCGAGATGCTGTTTTCTTACCGGACCGGCAATACGGCGCAGTTTCCGAATAACCGGAACGGATTCGTGGAAGTGGATACCAACAAAACGCTGGCGGCGGGAGGATCGACGACGGCTTCCAATCTCAATGCCCAGAATCCCTATATAAACAAAACCGCTTCATCCGACGGCAAAAAAGTCGAAATCAACTATATCGGACAAAAT
This sequence comes from Saccharibacillus brassicae, assembly GCF_006542275.1. Lineage (NCBI taxonomy): Bacteria > Bacillati > Bacillota > Bacilli > Caryophanales > Paenibacillaceae > Saccharibacillus > Saccharibacillus brassicae. Next base: position 1,852,161 of record NZ_CP041217.1, on the reverse strand, counting down.
CTGAACTCTACCGTCGATCGGGCGATGAAAGGGTTCGACGTCAAATCCGTATTCGATATGGGTACGACCGACGGCTCCATGCAGTGGTCCATTACGGTCAAGAACAAAAGCAACAAATATATCGAATTCGGCGATATCGGCCTGCCGATGCCGTGGAACAACAAGTATCTGAACGTGTCGGACACGTATGACAACCGACTGACGGTACACAACTTTGCCGGTGCCGACAGCGGCTACAGCTATGCGATCCGCAACAGCGGCGAAGGCAACTTCATGATGTTCACCCCGGTGCCGGAAAGCGGCTCCCGGATCGAATACGTCGATTATTGGATGAACGAACAGGGCGAAGTCCGCTCCGGAGACAAGTTCTCCAACTGGACCGGCGACAGCGGCGGCTGGTTCCCGGGACTGAACGTGCTGTACATTCACTCCAAAGACATCCAAAAAACCGGTCGCGGGTACTTCAAAGACGCTACCAGCCTCGTTCTGGCGCCGAACCAGGAGAAAACGTACAAGTTCAAGTTTTCGGCCGTACGGGCGGGAGACAACCAGCCGCAGCAAAACGCCGCCAGCCCGAACAACGCTTCCACTTCCATGGAAGAACGGGAGCAGAACCTGCGGTCCGTCTTGTACAAATCGGGCATGATCGACGCGGTCGCGCTGCCCGGCTTCCAGACGGCCATCAACATGCCGGTCAAACTTGATCTGCATTACGACGACAAATTGGTCAACGTGCAGTCGATCGATATTCAAAACGTGCTGGAGAACGATCCGTTCGACGCCGGTCATATTCCCGCGATCAAGCCCGGCGAGACGCGGGAAGCCATGATCAACAACTCCCGTACCGGCCGCGGACTTCCGCAAGGCAATCCCGGCTATACGGAATCGTATGAGCGGCTGGAGACGAAGATCGTCAACGGAGAGCAGCATCATATTTATGCGCTCAAGTTCGGCAATCTCGGCAACAACAGCGTTCGCGTGAATTACAAGCTGAAAGTCGGCAGCCAGTGGGTCAACAAATTCACGCAGTACGAATTCAACGTGCTGGCCGAGCTGGACCAGACGACGGAAGCGCATGCCAAATTTATGGTGGAAAAAAGGCAGGATAACGATCCGAACAGTCCGACGTACGGCAACTATCGGGACTGGTTCCTGACGGACGGGCTCGATCAAAACGTAGGGCATTGGGGAGACGATTGGAGTCATGGCAGCATCAACTTCATGACGATGAAAAACTATCTGGCCCCCAACGAAGACGAGATCCGTTCCATCGAACGGTATTTGATCGATTTTATGTGGGAACGCTTCATGAAGCATACCCATGACAGCTTTACCGTAGCGAACTGGCTCAGGGATTCGGGATCTTTTACCGATAAAGACAAACCGTATTCCCGCGAATTTTCCGAGATCATGGTCGCAACCGGATTTTTCAACATGTACCGGATCCAGAAAGCTTATCCTCACCTGCTTGAATACCGCGAATCGCCGCAGTATTATCTGGAAAAGGCGTATGGCATCTACTATAACCGGATTTCGAGCGATGCGGTCGGATACTACGGCGAGCAGCAGATTCCGGACATGATCGAAGCGTTAAAAGAAGAAGGCATGAATACGGAATACGAAAACCTGAAAAACAAGTTCGCCCTGACCAAAGGACGGAGCATGACGTTTGCCCCGTATCCTTATGGCTCGGAATTCGAATACGACAACACGGGCGAAGAAGGCGCCTATGCGGCGGCGAAGGCGCTTCGCGCCTATTATCCGCAGGACGGCCAGGCGGCTGAAGCCAAGCGCAGCATGCAGATGGCCGACTGGAAAACGCGGGCGATGCGCGGGCTCCAACCGAACTGGTTCCATTATTCCGTTCCGGTATTCCGCGGCGGCGAAGGCTGGTGGAACTTCCAGTACACGGCGTCGCTGGCCGGCTACATCATGGATGACTGGCTGCGGTATCAAGCGGACGGCCGAACGCCTGCCCAGACGGCGGTCGCGCAGCAGCGCAACTATGCGGCGAAAATTTCGAACTTCAATGCGATCAACATGGGGCAGATCTCCTCGCAGTCTGTCGGCGGCACGTCCTGGAGATATTCCATGTACAAAGGAGGCACCGGTACGAAGAACGTATTCGACGAAGGCTCCCGCGTCATGAGCAACGGCTGGAACGATTTTTCCGGCGAAGCCGGCGAAGGCCTGTACGGCTCCCTGCTGAGCATCAGCTCGGACGTCGTGACCGATCCGGTATTCGGGCTGTTCGGCTACGGAACGTTGGTTACGGATGACGGCAGCAGCTACAAGATCACGCCGAAAGACGGTTTTGGCAAACGGATCAACCTTCTTAACGAGAAGATCTACCTGGTCTCGCAAAATGAAAAAATCCAAAACGCCGAAATCAAAAAAGACGGCACCTTATTTAAGCTGTCTCTCGTGAATCTCGACAAAAAAGAGCACGCTTCGAGAATTCGTATGGACGGAGCCGGACTGCAAAATGGATACTATACGATGAAGCTGAACGGACAAACGGCCGGACAGTTCTACGTGAACAACAACAAAGGAACGGCGATGTTCCAAATGACCGGCGCCCCGACGGCGGAATTGACGATCGAAAAGCTGACTTCGGGTACGAACCAGGCACCGCAGGTGAAAGCGGAGGTCTCGACGCCTGCACCGCAGGCGCTCAAATCGTTCATGCTGAACGGAATCGTAAGCGACGACGGCGCTCCGGACGGCAAGCTGACGTACAAGTGGGAAACGGTACGTACTCCGCAAAACGCCAAGTTAACTTTTGGCTATCCGAATGCCAATACGACCAAAGCGACCGGCACGCGGGCAGGCAGCTACACGGTCAAGATCACGGCTGCCGACGGTCAGAAGCAAAGCTCCAGCGAATTGACGTTCCAGCTGGCCGCTCCGCAGGACAAGCAGCCTCCGCAGATTAGCGAAGCGGCAGCCGTTCAAGACGCGAACAACGAAAGCATTGTCGTCTTGTCCGGCAAAGCGATCCCGGACCCTGTCTACGGAGCCGCGTTCGAGCCCCAACTGACGTATGCCTGGACGCTGAAGTCCAAACCGGCGAACGCAGGCGAAGTGAAAATCGTCGGCGCCGACAAGCCGACGGCCTATGCACGGGTAAGCAAAGCGGGCTCCTATACGTTTACGCTCACGGCAGGCGACGAAGGCAAGATATCAAGCAAAGACGTGACGATCTCGCTTGCGGCCGACCCTTCGGCCGTCTATCGGATCGCAAGCAGCATTACGGCAAAAGGAACCGCTCCGGCGCTCCCGAACGCGATCAGCGTGTTGTCGGATGCCGGTTACAAGGAAAGTCCGATCCGATGGAATCCGGTTGATCCGCGCAGCTATGCGAACGCCGGCAGCTTCACCGTGCGCGGCACGGTTCAAGGCAGCACCGACGAAGTCACCGCTGCGGTGTTCGTGGTCGAAGGGCCGATCTCCAACGCGGCCTTGACCGCCACGCCGGCCGCAAGCTATATCAGCAGCGGCGGCGCTTTTATCGAAGCGTTGAATAACGGCGTCGAACCGCGCGATTCCGGAGACTTCTCGCCGAATCGCGGCGCTCCGAACATGGCCTGGCACACTTGGGAAAGAGAAGGAGACCCGGCTTGGGTAACGTACGAATGGGCGCAGCCGATTCTCGCTTCCTCGACCGATATGTACTTCTTCCAGGATCCGTCCGGCAACTTCCGTCCGAAAGACATCAAGCTGACGCTGCGCGGCGAGGACGGCAAATGGTATACGCCCAGAGCGCTGCGCGGCGTGGACAATCAACTGAACAAATACAATACGGCGACGTTCGAGCCTGCCTACATTACGGGCATGCGGCTGGACATGAAGCCTTCTGCCAGCGGAGTCGGTATGTTGGAATGGAAAGTGAACGGCTATGCCAAATCGGCAGGCCCAGCAGCAGGTACAGCGGTAGGCAAGCCGGAATTAACCAAACTGCTCAATCATGCCAACGCTTTGAAAGCCGCGCAGTTCGTCGACGAAGGCCTTGCGCCGATCTCGGAAGCCAAAACGAACGCTTCCGCCTTGATCGAGAAGCCGAACGCGACGGAAGCGGAAATCGCTCTGGCGTACGACAAGCTGTTGGCCGATCTGAGACTGCTGCGCCCGCTTGATCAGAATATGGCGTACGCGGCTTCGGTCTCGACGAGCCATACTTCTCCGTGGGAACAGCTCGGGGCGGTCAACGACGGCCGATATGCCCAAAACGACGCTCCGAGATGGGGCACGTGGGGACATGCGGGAGCCCAAGAGTGGGTGCAATACGACTGGCCGCAGGGAGCCGAGATCGCCCAATCCGACCTGATCGTCTGGGCGGACCAACAAGGCATTCAAGCGCCGACCCAATACGAATACTCTTATATTCCGTTCGATAGTCAGACGGGCGAATGGGTAACGGCGGCGACGATCGACGCCAACATTGCCGCCGTGCCGAACACGCCCGCCGGTTCGTCCAACCTGCACGAATTCGACCAGCCTTTGCGGGTCAAAGCGATGCGCGTAACCCTGACCAAGCCGGCAGGCGGCAGCGCGGTCGGCGTCGGATTATGGGAATGGATCGTGACGACGCCGGAAGGCCAAGCACAGAACCGAAGCCGGCTTCAGGAACAGGAACTGACCAAAGAGCAAGAACTCAATAAGGGAAAAGAACCGAACCTGACAGAAGGAAAAGAAGAAGCGCCGAGTGAGAAACAGCAGCCGGTGCCGAGCCAAGAACCGAACAAAGCACCGAATCAAGAACCGAACAAAGAACCGGCCCAACAACCGGAACCGGTTCGGGAAGGGACGCTTCCGCAAGAAAAGCCGCTGGATCAGCCGGCACCCGTTCCGGGCAGCTAACGGAGCGGCTGCACACCTCTGGCAGCTGAACAAGCGGGACGATCGTCAAATCTCATAAAAAGTACGGAAAAACATCATGTTTTTCCGTATTTTTTTGCTTTTGGATTTATTTTGTTTGGGAAAAGATAAATATGGGTATGTGGTGGAAGGAAAACAGACATAAAGGAGTGGATGAGAAATATGAAGCAAAAGAAAAATGCGAAAACGGCGTGGAGGCGGATCGGCGTGCTCGGAATCGCAGGGCTGCTCGCTTGGCAGGCTCCGGCGATGTACCCGGGAGCGTCGAACACCGTTTACGGCAGCAGCGCGATTTCCGCGCAATCGCTGCAGGGGGTCAAACCGCAAAATTCGGTGTCCGTGACGGCTTACGGAGCGATCGGCAACGGCAAAACCGATGCTCTGGCTTCTTTTAACCAAGCGATCAAAGCCGCCCGCAATCAGCGTAAAACGCTGTACGTGCCGCCGGGCAACTACCTGCTCAGCGGGATGCTGCAGGTCACGGGCGTGCAGATCGTCGGAGCGGGTGCGGAGCGGACCGTGCTGACGTCGACGAATCCGGCCGCCGGATCGATTAATCTCAAAGGCAAAAATCCGGAATTGAGCCAGCTGACCCATGTATACAAAAATACGGGACGGCGCGACGGTTCCGATAACAAGAACAGCGTGACGGTACTGGGCGCTTCGGACTTTGCGATTCGCGACGTGCGGATTATCGGCGCCGGCACGGCCGGCATTCTGGTCCGCGACGGTGCGACCGACGGCGTCATCGCCGGCAACGTTATCAAAAGCACCCGGGCCGACGGTATCCATATCACAGGCGGCAGCAGCCGCATCACGGTCGAAAACAATACGGTGAAGCAGACCGGCGACGACGCTATCGCCGTAGTCAGCTACCAAAAAGACGCAGCAGCGACGAGCGACATCGTTATTCGGGGCAACTCGGTCGGCTACGCATCCAAGGCGCGGGGCATATCGGTCGTCGGCGGAAGTTCGGTCACGATCGACAAAAACGCGATCAGCAACACGGAAATGGCCGGCATCTACATCGCGGTCGAACGACATTGGAATACGCGAAGCGTAAGCGGCGTGAACGTGAGCGGCAACAAGATCGTGAATGCGGGAACCCGTCCGACCGACGACCATCCGAACGTGCTGGTGTTCGCGGATCAGGGCAGCATCGACGAAGTCCGGTTTACCGGCAACCTGATTTCCGATTCGGTCAATGCGGGCATCGGTGTATGGGGAGACGGGCAAATCGGCAATATTTACTTCACGTCGAACCAGATCACGAATCCGGGCGGATCGGCCACGACGTTCAAAAAAGGCGAGATCCATGCCGAAGGCAACAGCGGATTCTAAGCGGAATTCACCATGGAACGGGGACTGCGGATTTCCGCGGTCTTTTTTTGCTTTCGATTTCCTGCGGCGCTTGGCAATTCAAAAAAACATGATATAATATATACAAAGTCAAAGAAAGTCAAAGTCAACGGAAAGAATATTCGTACAAGACTCTGTGACACGCCGCAAACGGACGGTGCCTCAAAAAAACCAGACGTTTCTTCCTTTTTGCGGAAGGGTTATTTTAAGAGTAGGCTCCACATCCGGACAATAGGCCGAGCGGCGGCTCAGGCAGATAGTGGAGGGTGGATCGATGCGTAATATTTCCGATATCATCGAACATTATTTAAAAACGGTACTGCAGGAAAGTCACGGAGGCATGATCGAGATTCAGCGCAACGATTTGGCCGATCGCTTTTCCTGCGTGCCTTCGCAGATCAATTATGTCATCAGCACGCGTTTTACGTTGGAAAAAGGGTATCTGGTCGAAAGCAAACGGGGCGGAGGCGGCTATATTCGTATCCAGCGGATCGATCTGCCGATGCATTCCGAGCTGCATGCCCACGTGCACGAGACGATCGGCAGCGAGATGAGCCAATCCGCGGCCGAAGGCTTGATCTACCGGCTGGTGGAGGCGAACCTTATCACCGGGCGCGAAGCGGCGCTGATGCGTTCGGCCGTTCTGCGCAATACGCTGCTGCTCAAGCTTCCTTACCGGGACGAGATGAGAGCGCGCATCATGAAGGCGATGCTGATCGCTTTGATGGGACAATCGGACTGACCGGAACTTTTGTTGTTCGGGCGTTTATTTTGCGAAGGAGGTGGGCGAGTGCTTTGTCAGGAATGCCAGCAGAGGCCCGCAACCCTGCATTTTACGAAGATCATCAGCGGCGAAAAAAACGAATTCCATATTTGTGAGCACTGCGCAAGGGAAAAAGGCGAGATGCTGCCCGGCCATTCCGGCGGCTTTTCGATCCACAATCTGCTGTCCGGCTTTCTCGATTTTGATATGGCCGGCAAAACGCAGTCCGGAAGCGCGGCGCAGGCTCCGCGGCTTCAATGCGAAGAATGCGGGATGACGTATGCGCAGTTCCGCAAAATCGGGCGGTTCGGATGCAGTTCCTGCTACAAGCATTTTGACGGCAAGATCGATCCGCTGCTCAAGCGCGTTCACGGCGGTACCGTGCATGTCGGCAAAGTGCCGAAGCGCGGAGGCGCCGACCTGCAGGTGCAGCGGGAGATCGAGGCGCTCAAGCAGGAGTTGCAGGAACGGATTGAAAAACAGGAATTCGAAACGGCCGCGCAGCTCAGGGACCGCATCCGCGAACTTGAACTGAAGCGGTCCCAGCGGTAGAGGAGGAACCGAACCATGTCGGATTTTGCGTTTACGGAACATGCGCTGAGCAGTTGGATGAAAGCCGAAGGCCAGGACTCCGATATCGTGGTCAGCAGCCGGGTGCGTATCGCGCGCAATTTGCGGGCGCTCCCGTTTCCGCTCGTGGCGAGCGAAGAGCAGGCCGAGGAAGTGCGCGTCCGGCTCGTCGAAGCGGCCGAACAGGCGTCAGGAGAGCTCGGGACGCTGCACGCGATCCGGCTCGACGAGCTGAACGAGATCGACCGGCAGGTGCTGGTCGAGAAACATCTGGTCAGTCCGGCGCTCGCCAACGAGTCGCAGGAAGCGGCCGTCGTCCTCAGCGACGACGAATCGCTCAGCATCATGGTCAACGAAGAAGACCATCTGCGTATTCAATGCCTGTACTCCGGCTTTCAGGTCAAGCGTGCCTGGGAGCGGGCGACGTCGGTGGACGACGTGCTGGAAGCTTACGTCGATTACGCGTTCGACGACCGGCGCGGGTATCTCACCAGCTGTCCGACAAACGTGGGCACGGGGCTCCGGGCGTCGGTCATGGTCCATCTGCCCGCTCTCGTCATGACCCACCAGATCGGCCGCGTCCTGAACGCGGTCTCCCAGGTGGGACTGACCGTTCGCGGCATCTACGGCGAAGGCAGCGAAGCGCAGGGGAATCTTTTCCAGATCTCCAACCAGATTACGCTCGGCCAGAGCGAAATCGAGATTGTGGACAACCTGGAAGGAATTGCGGCCCAGATCATCGAATATGAACGTCAAGCACGCAGCAGGCTCGTCGCGGAGTCCAAGATCCGGTTGTACGACCGGGTCATGCGCTCGTACGGCATTTTGACCCATGCCGCGATCATCGACGGCAAAGAAGCCGCTCAGCGGCTGTCCGATCTTCGGCTGGGCGTCGATCTGGGCTGGATCGAAAAGTTGACGACGACGCTGCTGAACGAGTTAACCATTTTGACGCAACCTCATTTCCTTCAGAAAACGTTCGGTGCTACAATGAATGCAGCGGAGAAAGACATGTACCGGGCGCAGCTGATCCGGGATAAGCTGGTCAAAAGCAAGGAATAATACCCGGTTCGGCGGTCGGATCCGTATTCGGCCTGGAGCTTACTACTTTGTGGAGGTGCTTTGTATATGATGTTTGGCAGATTTACGGAACGTGCGCAAAAAGTGCTGGCTCTTGCCCAGGAAGAAGCGGTAAGACTCGGACATAACAATATCGGCACGGAACATATCCTGCTCGGTCTGATTCGCGAAGGCGAAGGAATCGCGGCCAAAGCTTTGATCGGCCTCGGCCTCGGACTGGAACAAATCCAGAACGAAGTCGAGACGCTGATCGGGCGCGGCCAGGAACAGCCGACCAATATCGCCTATACGCCGCGCGCGAAAAAGGTCATTGAATTGTCGATGGACGAAGCGCGTAAGCTCGGCCACACGTATGTAGGCACGGAGCATATCCTGCTCGGCCTGATCCGTGAAGGCGAAGGCGTAGCGGCTCGCGTGCTGAACAACCTCGGCATCAGCCTGAACAAAGCCCGCCAGCAGGTGCTGCAGCTGCTCGGCAGCAGCGAAGCGGTATCGAGCCACCACGGCACGCCGGCCAACGTCAGTACGCCTACGCTGGACAGTCTGGCGCGCGACTTGACGGCCTATGCCAAAGACGGCAATATCGATCCGGTCATCGGCCGCAGCAAAGAGATCGAACGCGTGATCCAGGTGCTCAGCCGCCGGACCAAAAACAATCCGGTGCTGATCGGCGAACCGGGTGTCGGCAAGACCGCGATCGCGGAAGGCCTGGCGCAGAAAATCATCAATAACGAAATTCCGGAAACGCTGCGCGAAAAGCGCGTCATGACGCTCGATATGGGCTCTGTCGTGGCGGGCACCAAATACCGCGGCGAATTCGAAGACCGCCTCAAAAAAATCATGGACGAGATTCGCCAGGCGGGTAACGTCATCCTGTTCATCGACGAACTGCATACGCTGATCGGCGCAGGCGGGGCGGAAGGCGCGATCGACGCGTCGAACATCCTCAAGCCTTCGCTGGCGCGCGGAGAACTGCAGTGCATCGGGGCGACGACGCTGGACGAATACCGCAAATATATCGAGAAAGATGCCGCGCTTGAGCGCCGGTTCCAGCCGATCAAGGTAGAACCGCCTTCCGTGGACGAAGCGATTCAGATTCTCCACGGCCTGCGCGACCGTTACGAAGCGCATCACCGCGTCAAGATTACGGACGAAGCGATCGAACAAGCCGTCAAGCTGTCGGACCGTTACATCACGGACCGCTTCCTGCCGGACAAAGCGATCGACCTGATCGACGAAGCGGGTTCGAAAGTCAGACTGAACTCCTACACCGTACCGCCGAACCTCAAGCAGCTGGAAAATCGTCTCGACGATATCCGCAAAGAAAAAGATTCGGCCGTGCAGAGCCAGGAGTTCGAGAAAGCGGCTGCGCTGCGCGATACCGAGCAGAAGATCCGCGAAGAACTGGAAATGACGCGCAACCAGTGGAAAGAAAAGCAGGGACGTACCGATTCCGAAGTGACGCCCGAAGATATTGCGGACGTGGTGGGCAGCTGGACCGGCATTCCGGTCAACAAGCTCAAGGAAGAAGAGACGGACCGCCTGCTCAACATGGAAAGCCTGCTGCATGACCGGGTCATCGGCCAGGACGAAGCGGTCGTCGCCGTCAGCCGGGCAATCCGCCGCGCCCGTGCCGGCCTCAAAGATCCGAAGCGTCCGATGGGCTCCTTCATCTTCCTCGGCCCTACAGGCGTCGGCAAGACGGAGCTGGCGCGTGCGCTGGCCGAGTCGATGTTCGGCGACGAGAACGCGGTCATCCGCATCGACATGTCCGAGTACATGGAGAAGCATTCGACTTCGCGCCTCGTCGGAGCGCCTCCGGGATACGTGGGCTATGAAGAAGGCGGCCAGCTGACCGAGAAAGTACGCCGCAAGCCGTACTCCGTCGTGCTGCTGGACGAGATCGAAAAAGCGCATCCGGAAGTGTTCAACATTCTGCTGCAGGTGCTGGAAGACGGACGCCTGACCGACTCCAAAGGCCGCGTGGTCGATTTCCGCAATACGCTGATCATTCTGACGTCCAACGTCGGCGCGGACGCGATTCGCCGCAATTCGACGCTCGGCTTCACGGCCGCGGTCGACAGCGGAGCGGAATACAAGAACATGAAAGGCAAAGTCATGGAAGAGCTGAAGAAAAGCTTCCGTCCCGAGTTCCTGAACCGGATCGACGAAAGTATCGTCTTCCATTCCCTCGACGAGAAACATATCGCCGAGATCGTGACTTTGATGTCCGAAGAACTGCGCAAACGCCTGAACGAATACGGCGTGAACTTCAAGCTGACCGACGCCGCCAAAGCGTTCCTGGCCAAGGAAGGTTACGATCCGGCTTACGGCGCGCGTCCGCTGCGCCGGGCGATCCAGAAGCATATCGAGGACCGTTTGTCCGAAGAACTGCTGACGGGCCACGTCTCCAAAGGCGATTTCTTGATGATCGACGAGAAAGACGGTGCGCTGTCCGTCGAGAAAGCCGAAGAACAGCCGGCCGTATCGGTGGAGAAATCGGAAGAATAACGGTATTGCCGGAACGAGCGCAGCCGACTGCGAAGTTCCGTTCTCCATACTACCCAGCCCGGACCGGGCGATGCTGCGCGCTTTCCCGGTCTGCCGGCGGCCTAAGGCCGGATCGCGGAATTTTTTCCGCGGTCCGGCTTTTTCGCGCAGCGCCGGATTTTGCCAATTCGTGAACCCTTACTTTTGGAAGCAATAAATGATAAACTTTTAAGGAAGAGCTTTCCGCATTTGCCGGAGGCGAGCGGACGGTTTCGGACTGCCGGAAGACCGGCGAGAGAGGAGATCCATGGCCAAGACGAAAACGAAGTTTTATTGCACCGAGTGCGGCTATGAGTCGCCGAAATGGTACGGAAAATGTCCCGGCTGCCAATCGTGGAATTCCATGGTGGAAGAAACGGTCAGCAGCAGCGTGAAGACCCAGGGGATGGGCGGCATGAATTCTTCCCTGCTGCAGGGTACGCAGAAGCCACTGTCCATCGTGGATATCGAAGGCGGGCAGGAACCCCGCGTAGATACGAAGATCGGCGAACTGAACCGGGTGCTCGGCGGGGGCATGGTACCCGGTTCGCTGATTCTCGTCGGCGGCGATCCCGGCATCGGCAAATCGACGCTGCTGCTGCAAACGTCGCATTCGCTTGCGGCCACGGGACTCAAAGTGCTGTACATTTCCGGCGAGGAATCGGTGAAGCAGACGAAGCTGCGCGCCGAGCGGCTCGGCGCGCTGTCGCCGCAGCTGTACGTCCTGTGCGAGAGCAACATGGAGCAGGTCGAGCTTGCGATCGAACAGATCGCGCCGGACTTCCTCGTCATCGACTCTATTCAGACCGTGTACCAACCGGACGTGACGAGCGCGCCGGGCAGCGTCTCGCAGGTGCGGGAATGCACGGCCCGGTTCATGCGGATTGCCAAGAACGGCGGCATCGCGACCGTGCTGGTCGGCCATGTCACGAAGGAAGGCGCAATCGCCGGACCGCGGATGCTGGAACATATGGTCGACTGCGTCTTGTATTTCGAAGGCGAGCGCCATCACACGTACCGGATTTTGCGGGCGGTCAAGAACCGCTTCGGATCGACGAATGAAATGGGCATTTTCGAGATGCGCGAGGAAGGCCTCGAAGAGGTCACCAATCCGTCGGAGCTGTTCTTGTCCGAGCGGGCCATGGGCGTATCCGGCACGACCGTCGTCGCCAGCATGGAAGGCACGCGTCCCGTGCTGGTCGAGCTGCAGGCGCTGGTCGCGACGACGCATTTCCCTTCGCCGAGAAGAATGGGCACCGGCATCGACTACAATCGGCTGAACCTGATCATCGCCGTGCTGGAGAAACGGATGGGCCTGTACATGCAGACGCAGGACGCCTACGTCAACGTGGCGGGCGGCGTCCGGCTGGACGAGCCGGCGGTCGACCTGGCCGTGGCGGTCTGCATCGCCTCAAGCGTCCAGGACAAGCCGACACGGCCGTACGACGTCGTCTTCGGCGAGATCGGCCTTACCGGCGAGGTGCGGGCCGTGTCGCGGGCGGAGCAGCGCGTCAAGGAAGCGTTGAAATTGGGATTCAAACGGGTTATTTTGCCCGCGAAAAGTTTAAAAGGATGGAAGCACCCGCAAGGGATCGAGCTGATCGGCGTAGAGACCGTTTCGCAGGCGCTCAAAGCGGCGCTAGAGTAGGGCGTTGACCGCAGGGTCGACGCAAGGGGAGGCAGGCAATGAAAGAATCGGAATCCGTAAAAATGAATGAACTGCTCAAACTCGTCGCACCGGGAGCGCCTTTCCGCGACGGGCTTGAGAACGTGCTGCGTGCCAAGACCGGCGCCCTGCTGGTTGTCGGCTACAGTCCCGAAGTGATGGAAGTGGTCGACGGCGGCTTTTCCATCAACTGCGATTTTTCGCCGAACTATTTGTACGAGCTGGCCAAAATGGACGGCGCGATCATCTTGAGCGAAGACCTCAAGCGTATTCTGTACGCCAACACGCAGCTGATCCCGGACTCGGCGATCTCGTCGTCGGAGACGGGCATCCGCCACCGGACGGCGGAGCGGGTCGCCAAGCAGACCGGCAAGCTGGTCGTGTCCATCTCGCAGCGCCGCAACATCATCACGCTGTACCTCGGCAACCTGCGGTATACGCTCAAAGAGATCGGCGTCATTCTGACCAAAGCCAATCAGGCAATTCAGACGCTTGAACGGTACAAGGCGGTGCTGACGCAGGCGTTGACCAACCTGACCGCTTCGGAATTCGAAGAGCTGGTCACGCTGACCGAAGTCGTCGGCGTGATCCGCCGCGTCGAAATGGTGCTGCGCATCAAGACGGAGATCCAGCGCTACATCAGCGAACTCGGCAACGAAGGCCGGCTGATCTCCATGCAGATGGAGGAGCTGGTCGGCAATACCGAGCGCGAAGTGCTGCTGCTGCTCAAAGACTACACGGCTCAGCCCGGCGATGAGAAAGCGAGAGAAATTCTCGCTTCGCTGCGCCGCTCGACCGACGACGAACTGCTGGATGCGGCGCATATCGTGCGTCTGCTCGGTTATCCGGCTTCGACATCGCCGGCCGACGAGATGCTTACGCCGCGCGGCTACCGCGTGCTGAGCAAGATTCCGCGCCTGCCGAATGTGATCGTGAACAACCTGACCGAACATTTCGGCAGATTGGGACAGGTCGTGAAGGCGGAGCTGGAAGAGTTGGACGAGGTCGACGGTATCGGCGGAGCCCGGGCCCGGACGATCAAGGAAGGCCTGCGGCGCCTGCAGGACCAGGTGTTTATCGATCGCCAGGTGTAACCGCCGCATGATCCGAAAAGCGTCTTCCCAGGGAAGGCGCTTTTTCGCCGTGCAGGCCCGCGATTTTTTCGGATCGGCGTTTTCGGGGCTGCCGTGTAGTTTTCGCCCCCTCCCGGGGGTATACTAAAGAGACGCGAAAAAAGCGAAACGGGCACAAAGGCGGGCGGGAAAATGGAACGAAACTTGAGCGTGATCGTGGTCGCGGCCGGCCGCGGTTCTCGCATGGGCACCAAAGAAAGCAAGCAGTTTCTTGAACTGGGCGGACGTCCGCTGTTTCTCCGATCGGTCGAAGCGTTCGGGCGATTCGGCGCGACCGCGGAAATTATCGTCGTGACCGGGACCGCCGACGTCGAGCGCTGCGCCGGGTATATCGAAGAAGCGGGCTGTCCGCTCGTGAAGACGGTCGTGGCCGGCGGATCGGAGCGTCAGCATTCCGTGTACGAAGGCTTGAAGGCGGCGTCCTTCCCCTGGGTGATGGTCCACGACGGCGTGCGGCCGTTCGTCCGGGAGCGGGACATCGCGGCCTGCTACGACGAGATGCGGCGCAGCGGGGCGGCCGTACTGGCCGTGCCGGTCAAGGACACGATCAAGACCGTCGAAGCCGGCAGCCGGATCGTCGATACGCCCGACCGCAGCCTGCTGTGGGCGATCCAGACCCCGCAGGGGTTCCGGACGGAAGAACTGCTGCGCGCGCACGAGCTTGCGGCCGGCGAAGGCTTCCTCGGCACCGACGATTCGATGCTGGTCGAACGTCAGGGCATCGCGGTAAACGTGGCCCGGGGCGATTACGCAAATATCAAGATTACGACGCCGGAAGATTTGGATTATGCGGAGTTTTTGCTTCGGGCGGAAACGAAGGAGAGAACATGATGATCAGAGTGGGACAAGGATTCGACGTGCATCAGTTGGTGGAAGGCAGGCCGTGCATTATCGGGGGCGTGACCATTCCGCATGAAAAAGGACTGCTCGGGCATTCGGACGCCGACGTGCTGCTGCACACGATCAGCGACGCCATTCTGGGCGCGCTGGCGCTGGGCGACATCGGCCGCCATTTTCCGGATACCGATCCGGAATTCAAGGACGCGGACAGCCTGAAATTGTTGGAACACGTATGGAAAATGGCGGAAGAACGCGGGTACTCTCTCGGCAACGTGGATGCGACGATCATCGCGCAGCAGCCGAAAATGGCGCCGCATATTCCGCAAATGATCACCGTGATCGCCGGGGCGCTTGGCGCGGACGAGTCGCAGGTCAACGTCAAGGCGACCACGACCGAATGGCTCGGTTTTGCCGGACGGGGCGAAGGCATCGCGGCCCAGGCCGTTGTCTGCTTGACGAAGGGTATGCTATCATCTTGAAAGAGTTTTAGAAACGATACGGGAGGCACACAATCATGACTCAGGAAATACGCGTACGTTACGCACCGAGCCCTACGGGCCATCTGCATATCGGCAACGCCAGAACGGCGCTGTTCAATTATTTGTTCGCGCGCAGCCAGGGCGGCAAGTTCATCGTGCGGATCGAAGACACGGACGTCAAGCGCAACGTTGTGGGCGGCGAAGAAAGCCAGCTCAACTACATGAAATGGCTCGGCATCGAGTGGGACGAAAGCATCGACGTCGGCGGCGAATACGGACCTTACCGCCAGACCGAACGGCTTGATATTTACAAAAAATATTGGCAGGAGCTGCTCGACAAAGGGCTGGCCTATTTGTGTTACTGCACCGAGGAAGAGTTGGAAAAAGAACGCGAAGAGCAGATGGCCGCGGGCGAAACGCCCCGCTATTCCGGCAAGCACCGCGATCTGACACCGGAGCAGCGCGAAGCTTTTGCGGCGGAAGGCCGCGTGCCGAGCGTACGTTTCCGCGTGCCGGCGAACAAGACGTACACGTTCGACGATATGGTCAAAGGCGAGATTTCTTTTACCACCGAAGATACGGGCGACTTCGTCATCGTGAAGCGCGACGGCATTCCGACGTACAACTTCGCCGTCGTGCTTGACGACCACCTCATGAAGATCAGCCACGTGCTGCGCGGGGAAGACCATATCTCCAACACGCCGCGCCAGCTCATGATCTACGAAGCGCTGGGCTTCGAGCCGCCGCGCTTCGGCCATATGACGCTGATCGTGGGCGACGACCACAAAAAGCTCAGCAAGCGCAACGAGTCGATCATCCAGTTCATTTCGCAGTACGAAGAACTCGGTTACCTGCCGGAAGCGCTGTTCAACTTCATCGCGCTGCTCGGCTGGTCCCCGGAAGGCGAAGAAGAGATCTTCACGCGCGAGCAGCTGATCTCGATCTTCGACGCCAAGCGGCTGTCCAAAAGCCCGGCCGTGTTCGATCCGAACAAACTGGCGCATATCGACAATCATTACATCAAACACGCGGACGCGCAGCGGATCGCCGACCTCGCCATTCCCCATCTGCAAAAAGCGGGGCTGCTGCCGGACGAGCTTGACGCCGACCGTCGGGACTGGGCGGAACGCCTGGTCGAGCTGTACCGCGAACAGATGAACGCCGCTTCCGACATCGTGGCGCTGTCCGAGATGTTCTTCCGCGACGAAGTGCACTTCGGCGACGAAGAGCGCGAAGTGCTGGCGGACGAAAAAGCGCCGGTGGCGCTGGGCGCTTTCCTGGCCAAAGTCGAAGCGTCCGACGAGTTCTCGCCGGAACGCATGGCCGCGCTGATCAAGGAAGTGCAAAAAGAGAACGGCATCAAAGGCAAGCAGCTGTTTATGCCGATCCGCGTCGCGCTGACCGGGCAGATGCACGGACGCGACCTCAACCGCACGATCTACCTGCTCGGCAAAGAACGCGTCATCGAGCGCCTGAAGGCGCAGACGGCCTAAACGCCGCACGATTCCGATTGTCAGACCGCGGCGATTCGTTTATAATGGCTAAACAACATCTATCCGATCACGCCTTTAATCGAATATTTCTATAGCGAAGAACAGGAGAAGTACGTCGTACGCCGAATCCCCCAGAGAGGACGGCCGAACGTTCCCTGCCCGTAGAGGCAGAGGACGCGGGCTGGGAACCGTCCGGAATCGGCAGACCGAAATGCGCCTGGGAGCTGCGGATTCGAAGCCCGTCTTTTTGCGAAGACGCGGTCTAGAGTCCGCCGGCCGGTCCCCGTTACGGGCTTTGAACGAGATGGACGCCGGTCGACGGCCGTCCAAGCAGAGTGGAACCGCGGTCTAACGCCTCTGCAGCATAATGCTGCCGGGGCGTTTTTATTTTGGGCAATGGAAGCGAGGAAGCGTAATGTTCAAATCGGTCAAGTCCGATATCCGTGCGGTATTCGACAACGATCCGGCGGCGAGAAGCATGTTTGAAGTCGTGTTCACCTACTCGGGCCTGCATGCGATTTGGGCGCACCGGGTAGCGCATAAGCTGTACAAGTGGCGGCGGTTCACGCTGGCGAGATTCGTGTCGCAGGGCAGCCGCTTTTTTACCGGAATCGAGATACATCCGGGCGCGACGATCGGACGCCGCCTGTTTATCGACCACGGCATGGGCGTCGTGATCGGCGAGACGTGCGAGATCGGCGACGACGTGGTCATCTATCAGGGCGTCACGCTCGGAGGCACGGGTAAAGAAAAAGGAAAGCGGCATCCGACGATCGGCAACAACGTCGTGGTCGGATCGGGCGCGAAAGTGCTCGGTTCCATCACGATCGGCGACCAGAGCAATATCGGTTCGAATTCCGTCGTCCTCAAGGAAGTGCCGCCGAACAGTACGGTCGTGGGCATTCCGGGGCAGATCGTCCGGCAGCACGGGCGCAAGGTCGACCGGCTGAACCACCAGATGCCGGACCCTTCGCACGACGCGATCTGCGAGCTTCGGCGCCAGATCGGGGAGCTGCAGCAGGAACTGGAACAGGTGCGGCGCGGCGGGTACGAAGAACGTCCGCGCGCGGCAGGCGGAGACAATCGGGAATAAGCAGCGAGAACGAGAGAGGAACGTGAATGGAATGACCCTGCAAATTTACAATACGATGACGAGAGAAAAAGAAAAGTTCGTGCCGGTGGAGCCGGATAAAGTGAACATGTACGTGTGCGGTCCGACCGTATACGACTATATCCATATCGGCAACGCGCGCCCCGTCATCTTTTTCGACGTGGTACGCGCTTATTTGGAAGATCGGGGCTATGCGGTCAATTACGTGGTCAACTTCACCGACGTGGACGACAAACTGATCCGCAAAGCGGAAGCGATGGACACGACCGTGCAGGAAGTGGCGGAGAAATTTATCGCGGCGTATTACGAAGACCTTGAAGGACTCGGCGTGGAAAAAGCGACCCTGAACCCCCGCGTGACGGAAAACATGGACGACATCGTCGCTTTTATCGGCGAACTGGTGGAGACCGGCCATGCTTATCCGAGCGGCGGCGACGTGTATTTCCGGACGTCCAGCTTCGAGGAATACGGCAAGCTGTCGCGCCAGAACCTCGACCAGCTGCAGTTCGGCATCCGGATCGAAGTCGACGCGCGCAAAGAAAACCAGGAAGACTTCGTGCTCTGGAAAGGCGTAAAGCCGGGCGAGATTTTCTGGGAAAGCCCGTGGGGACCGGGACGTCCGGGCTGGCATATCGAATGCTCGGCGATGGCCCGTCGTTATCTGGGCGATACGCTCGATATTCACGGCGGCGGACAGGATCTCCAGTTCCCGCACCACGAATGCGAGATCGCCCAATCCGAATGCCTGACCGGCCACCCGCTGTCCAATTACTGGATGCATAACGGCTACGTCAATATCGACAACGAGAAAATGTCCAAGTCGCTCGGCAACGGCATCACGGTGCAGGATCTGCGCGGCCGTTACAAAAAAGAAGCGCTGCGCTATTTCGTCCTCTCGACGCATTACCGCAACCCGCTCAACTTCAGCCAGGACAATATGCAGCAGGCGCTCAACAGCGTGGAGCGGATCGAGAACGCCGTCGCCGGCGTACATCACCGCCTCGGAGCGGCCACGGACGCTTCCGGAGGTGTCACGCCGACGCTGCGCGTCAAGCTGGACGCCGTGCTGAACGATTTTTACGCCAAAATGGACGACGATTTCAACACGCCGGATGCGGTGACCGCCCTGTTCGAATGGGTGAACGAAGCCAACCTCGTGCTGCGCGGCGAAGTGGCGCGCAAGGCCGACCTGGACGCGCTGCTTGAAGCATTCGCCAAGATGAACGCCGTGCTGCGCGTGGCGGCCGAACCGGGCGCCGAACTGCTGGACGAAGAGGTCGAAGCGCTGATCGCCGAACGCGTCGAAGCCCGCAAGACCAAAAACTGGAGCCGTTCCGACGAAATCCGCGACCTGCTGGCCGAACGCGGCATCGCGCTGGAAGACACGCCGCAGGGCATGAGATGGCGGAGAAAATAAGATGACCGGACACGACAGACAAGACGGAGCGGAGACGGGCGGGCCGGAACGGGAACTGCCGGAACAAGCGGCCCGTGCGGAGGAGCGGACGGACCTGCTGTTCGGCTTCCCGCCGTCCAAAGCGCCGGGACTGCTGCCGCCGATCGTGCTGGCCTATATCGGCGACGCGGTGTTCGAGGTCGCGATCCGGCAGTATCTGATCGGGCACACGAACCTGCGTCCGCACCACCTGCACCGCGAAGCGACGAAATGGGTCTCGGCCGGCGCGCAGGCCCGGATGCTGTTTCGCATCGAAGGGGAATTGACGGAAGAAGAAGCGGATATCGTCCGCCGCGGCCGCAACGCCAAGTCGGGCTCCATTCCGAAAAATGCCGACGCGCTCGACTACCGGCATGCGACGGCGCTGGAAAGCCTGGCCGGGTATTTGTATTACCGCGGTCAGGCCGGCCGATTGGAACAACTGATCCGCCTGGGGCTTGCGCCGGAGATCGAATCGGCGTCCGGCGGAGAGGCGGGCGGGTCCGAAGCGCCGGGAATGCCGGAATCGACAGAACCGCCCGAAGAGACATGAGACATCATCTTACAGAGCGGCGGCCGAACGCCGCCGGCGGAAGGGGAACGACAGCATGGAAGAAGAATTGATTGCCGGCAAGCACTCGGTCGCCGAGGCGCTCAGAGCCGGACGCAGCATCAACAAGATCTGGATCGCGGAGGGCACGCAGCAGAAGCAGATGCAGCCGATCCTGACGGAAGCGAAAAGCCGCGGCGTCGTCGTGCAGACCGCCGACAAGCGCAAGCTGGACACGCTCGTGCCGGGCATCCAGCACCAGGGCGTCGTCGCGCAGGCCGCGCCGTATATCTACGCGGAAGTGGAAGACCTGCTCGCCGCCGCGGCGGCCAAGGACGAAGATCCGTTCCTGCTCATTCTGGACGAGATCGAAGATCCGCATAATCTCGGTTCGATCCTGCGTACGGCCGACTGCACGGGCGTGCACGGCGTCATCATTCCGAAGCGCCGGTCGGCCCAGGTCAACGTCACGGTGTCCAAGACGAGTGCCGGCGCGGCGGAATACGTGCCGGTCGCGCGGGTGACGAACCTCGTGCAGACGATCGAGAAGCTCAAGGAGTCGGGCGTCTGGATCGCGGGTACCGACGTCCGGGCCGAAGGAGAGATCTACGACACGGATATTTTCAAAGGACCGCTCGCGATCGTGATCGGCAACGAAGGCGAAGGCATGGGCCGTCTCATTCGGGAGAAATGCGACGTGCTGATCAAGCTGCCGATGCAGGGCCGAATCAATTCGCTGAACGCTTCCGTTGCCGCAGGCGTCGTCATGTACGAAGTGCTGCGCCAGCGCGGCAGCAGAAAGTAGCGTGTAACGATGGCCGATTTGCGGGATGTGCTTCTGGTGGACGGCTACAACATGATCGGAGCCTGGCCCGACCTGGCTTCGCTGTCGCAAATCGACATGAATGAGGCGCGCGACCGCCTGCTCGAACGCTTGGCCGATTATCAGGCTTTCACGGGGCGGCGCGTCATCGCCGTGTTCGACGCTTACCGGGTACCGGGCAAAGGCCGGACGTTCGAGCAGGGACGGGTCGAAGTGTATTTTACCCGGGAAAAGGAAACCGCGGACGAAGCGGTGGAACGCTTTGCCGGGCAGTTTCGCAGAAAGCGGCGCGACGTGTACGTGGCTACGAGCGACTTCGTGGAGCAGAGCGTCGCGTTCGCGCAGGGCGCGCTGCGGATGCCGGCGCTCGAACTGCTCAGCGAAGTGGAGCAGAGCGAGCGCGAGATCAGCAAGCGGATCGCCGAACAGGCGCGGAGCGAAAGCCGCAATACGATTGACGGCAAACTGACGCCCGAGCAGCTGCGGCTGTTCGAACGCTGGCGCCGCGAATAGAAATCGCGGCACGGCGCGGAAGGAAGCGTTTTTTTGCAAGCGGTGACGCAAAAAGGAATTTTCCGGTATCCGCGCCCACTTTTAGGTGCCGCGCGGTTGACGTTGGAAGGTGACATAATATATACTGAGGCTAACTTTTACGACAGGCTCGAAACTTGCGCCGCGGCCGGAGGGATTGCTGGTGAGTGTAGATCTCAAAGACGTCATAGTTTCACCTTACGATTTCCAATGCGACGAAGAAGTCGTGGAGGCGTTTCGTGCCGGAGATAGCGAGGCACTGGAATATCTGATTAACAAGTACCGTAATTTCGTGCGCGCAAAAGCCCGGTCTTATTTCCTGATCGGAGCCGACCGCGAAGACATTATCCAGGAAGGCATGATCGGCCTGTACAAAGCGGTTCGCGATTTTCGCGGCGACAGGCTGGCTTCTTTCAAGGCGTTCGCCGAGATTT
The DNA here is from genome assembly GCF_006542275.1 of Saccharibacillus brassicae. Lineage (NCBI taxonomy): Bacteria > Bacillati > Bacillota > Bacilli > Caryophanales > Paenibacillaceae > Saccharibacillus > Saccharibacillus brassicae. Next base: position 1,830,487 of record NZ_CP041217.1, on the reverse strand, counting down.
GCATTACGCGGCAGATCATTACGGCGATCAAGACGGCGACCCGGCAGAAGCATATTCCGCTGAATTCGTACGTGTCGCTGGACAAGCCGATTTACGAAGAAGACTCGGACCGGACGCTGCTCGACGTCATCTGCGTATCCCAGGTGTGCGATCCGGAAGAACTGATCATCAATCGGGAAGACTTCAATGGACTGGAACACAAGATGGCCGAGATTTTGAGCGAGCTCGAACGGCAGGTGCTTATGCTGTACCTGGACGGGCGCTCCTATCAGGAGATCGCCGTCGACCTGCGGAGACACGTGAAGTCGATCGACAACGCGCTGCAGCGGGTCAAGCGCAAGCTGGAACGGTATTTGGAAATTCGGGATCAGGTATAAGGCGTTCGTTTGCGATCTACATAGGCAGCAAGGCGGCCCGGCAGAGGGCGAAAAGGGAAGGCTCCGGGATCGGAGCCTTTTTTTGCGGGGACGAAAAGCATTGTCCTTTCAAGCTTTTTCGTTGACAGTATATACCGGCTATGCTAAAGTGTCTTAGGTAGGCCTAAAATCATGATTTTAGGCTCAATACGAGTTCTTCTTGATTGAAGGATATCTTCGGGAGGTGTACATCTATGCGGGTTATTATCACGTTGGCATGCACGCAGTGCAAGCAGCGCAATTATACAACGATGAAGAACAAACGTAATCACCCTGACCGCATGGAGATGAAGAAGTATTGCAAGTATTGTAACTCGCAAACTCCTCATCGTGAGACCAGATAGTTTGTTGGAGGTGTCGTCGGCGTGAAAAAGAGCTTCAAGTCTATGTTTTCCTTTTTCTCCGAAAGCTGGGCTGAACTTAAAAAGGTTCGCTGGCCCAATCGCAAAGAACTGACCAATTACACGCTTGTTGTTTTGGGCACGATTGTTGTGATGGCTGTATTCTTTTGGGTAATCGACATTGGACTCTCCTATGCGATTGAAGCGATAATTTAAGGAAGGGCCTGTAGGTGGCTTGATATGGAAAAAAGATGGTACGTCGTTCATACCTATTCCGGGTATGAGAACAAAGTCAAAGCCAATTTGGAAAAGCGCGTAGAATCGATGGGCATGGAAGACAAGATTTTCCGGGTTCTTGTTCCGATGGAAGAAGAAATAGTCGACAAAGACGGCAAGAAAAAAACCGTCATGCGTAAAGTCTATCCGGGTTATGTCTTGGTGGAAATGATCCAGACCGATGATTCTTGGTACGTTGTTCGCAACACGCCGGGCGTCACCGGGTTTGTAGGTTCGACGGGTTCCGGTTCCAAGCCGACAGCCCTGCTTCCGGAAGAGGTAGAACAAATTCTGAAGCACATGGGCATGTCCGAGCCGAAACCGAAGATCGAATTCGATCTGAAGGAATCCGTGCGCATCAAAGTGGGGCCTTTTGCGAACTTTGTCGGAACAGTGGAAGAAATTCTGCTGGAGAAGAGCAAGCTCAAGGTACACGTCAACATGTTCGGGCGGGAAACGCCGCTTGAATTGGATTACACGCAAGTCGAGAAGATTTAACTAAGCGCAAGGAGGTGTTTCTCAATGGCAAAGAAAGTCATTAAAATGGTGAAACTTCAAATTCCTGCAGGTAAAGCTAACCCGGCGCCTCCAGTAGGTCCAGCACTGGGTCAAGCAGGTGTGAACATCATGGCATTCTGTAAAGAATTCAATGCTCGCACAGCCGACCAGGCAGGTCTGATCATTCCGGTCGAGATCTCCGTATTTGAAGACCGTTCTTTCACTTTCATCACGAAAACTCCGCCGGCTGCAGTTCTGCTGCGTGTCGCTGCGAAGATCGAGAAGGGTTCGGGCGAACCGAACAAGAAGAAAGTGGCTACCGTTAACCGCGATACCGTTCGTCAAATCGCCGAACAAAAAATGCCTGACCTTAACGCAGCGAGCGTAGAGTCCGCTATGCGTATGGTTGAAGGTACAGCCCGCAGCATGGGCATCACGATCCAAGACTAGTTCTTGAACTATCGTTCCAAAGCCGAGCCCCAAGGCAGTGCGGCATATGTGGGAGGGTAACCCGCTAACACCACAAAGGAGGAATACACAATGGCTAAACACGGTAAAAAATACGTAGAAGCTGCTAAGCTGTTCGACAGCGAAACAGTTTACGAACCAGCCGAAGCTGTAAGTCTCGTAAAAAAGACGGCAACAGCTAAATTCGACGAAACTGTCGAAGCGGCAGTGCGTTTGGGCGTAGACCCACGTAAACAAGACCAAGCCGTTCGCGGCGTCGTTGTCCTGCCACACGGCACAGGCAAAACGCAGCGCGTATTGGTATTTGCAAAAGGCGATAAGGCGAAGGAAGCGGAAGCTGCCGGAGCTGACTTCGTAGGCGATCAGGACATGATCAACAAGATCCAACAAGGTTGGTTCGAGTTCGACGTCTGCGTAGCAACGCCTGACATGATGAGCGAAGTCGGTAAACTGGGTCGTCTGCTCGGCGGTAAAGGCCTCATGCCTAACCCTAAAGCAGGTACAGTTACTTTCGACGTTACCAAGGCTGTGCAAGAAATCAAAGCCGGTAAAATCGAATACCGTCTGGACAAAGCAGGCCAAATCCATGCACCGATCGGCAAAGCGTCGTTCAGTGAGGATCAGTTGAACGAGAACCTGAAAGCACTGATGGAGGCGCTCAACCGCGCTAAACCTGCTGCTGCCAAGGGCGTTTACCTGAGAGGCGTAGCGATGTCCGCAACGATGGGACCGAGCATTCGCGTTAACACAACTTCTTACAAATAAAAAAGTGTTGACTCCGGTCGATATTTTCGATACATTGTAGAAGCTGTTTCATTCCGTTATCCGTAACGGTCTGGTAAATTTGAATATGCTTACCGTAGACAGTAGGTGCTTTCGGGCTTAATTTCCTACCGAGGTGTGTGATAGAATTTCAGCTCTGCTGATTCGTCAAGCCTTCGTACTTCTGCGGAGGCTTTTCTTATTGCATACGCCGCACGTTAAGTTTTACTTGAATGTGGCAAAAGTGGAGGCGACCGCATCGTCCGCTGCGGCGGTTCGGCGCTTCACTCCAATTCAACAGGAGGTGTACGATTTGGCTAACGCAAAACTGATTCAATCCAAACAAGAGTCGGTAGACGTAATCGCCGGTAAACTGCGCGAAAGCGTATCGACCGTGGTTGTCGACTATCGTGGTCTGAACGTTGCTCAAGTTACCGAGCTGCGTAAACAGCTTCGCGAAGCGGGCATCGAGTTTCAGGTTCTGAAAAACTCGCTGGTTCGCCGTGCGGCTGCGGCTGCCGAACTGAGCGAGCTCGAAGGAGTCCTTACAGGACCTACCGCGATCGCGTTCGGAACGGAAGACGTTGTGACTCCAGCCAAAATCCTGAACGACTTCGCGAAAACGAATGACGCTCTGGAACTTAAAGGTGGAGTTGTAGAAGGTCGCGTAGTAGGAGCCGAAGAACTCAAAGCTCTGGCTTCCCTGCCTTCCCGCGAAGGTTTGCTGTCCATGCTCCTCAGCGTGCTTCAAGCTCCGGTGCGCAACTTCGCACTGGCAGTCAAAGCCGTTGCGGACAAAGACGAACAGCAATCCGCGTAATAAGCTTTTTGCATCGCACAAGCTTCATCCCGTATTACAATCGACAGCCTTAACCGGCTGATCCCACATACCCAAATGGAGGTTCACTCATGAGTAACGAGCAAATTCTTGAAGCCATCAAAGGCATGACTGTACTGGAACTGAACGACCTGGTTAAAGCAATCGAAGAAGAATTCGGCGTAACTGCAGCAGCTCCAGTAGCAGCAGCAGGCGGCGCAGCAGCTGTTGAAGCTGAGCAAACTGAATTCGACGTTATCCTGACAAGCGCTGGCGCTTCGAAGATCAACGTTATCAAAGCGGTTCGCGAAATCACAGGTCTCGGCCTGAAAGAAGCAAAAGAAGTTGTAGACAACGCTCCAAAAGCAATCAAAGAAAAAGTAAGCAAAGAAGAAGCCGAAACAGTACAAGCTAAACTTGCTGAAGCAGGCGCTTCCGTAGAAGTTAAGTAATTTCTTTTTCAAACGAGCATTACACAGGGCAGACCCTCGAAGTTATCCTGCTTCGGGGGTCTGTTCTCGTATTTCATGCCAATCCCGAAATAAGCCGGCTTTGCTTCGTTTCTTTATTTCGGAATGGCAGGCGGATCTCCGATCAACGGCAAAGGGGTTGAAACTGTGTCGGATCATTATTATTCCAATCGTCCTTCCGCAGCGCATGACCGCAAAACGGTCGAAGTCGAACTGCGCGGCAAGAAAGTGCGACTCGTGACGGATGCCGGTGTCTTTTCCAAAAGCGGTCTGGACTACGGAAGCCGCGTGCTGATCGATGCCCTGGATTTTCCCGCGGGAGCTTCGGTGTTGGACGTAGGCTGCGGGTACGGTCCGATCGGAATCGCAGCGGGAATCATGGGCGCTTCAAGCATTACGATGCTGGACGTCAACGAAAGAGCGGTCGAACTCGCGGGCGAGAACGCCGCGGCCAACGGCATTGCACAGGCCAAGGCCATGCAGAGCGATCTGCTTGAAGCGGTATCGCAGCAGAGTTTCGACGTCATTATCAGCAATCCGCCGATTCGAGCCGGCAAAGAGACCGTTCACCGGTTGTTCGACCAGGCTTACGGATGTTTGAATCCGAACGGCGCGTTATGGATCGTCATTCAGAAAAAGCAGGGAGCTCCGTCGGCGAAAGCCAAACTGGACACTCTGTTCGACCGGGTGGAGGAAGTAACGAAAGACAAAGGTTATCGCATCTACAAAGCGGTCAAAGGAAGTTAAGCGAAGGTCGAACATTCTTTTGCGAAAAACGCGGAGAAGGGCTTGACCGGTCCGAAAGGCCGTGTTATAGTTATAAAATGTCAGTATAGAATGCCCTACGTGGCTTTAGCATATCAAAATTTCAAGCGGCTCCGCAAAACAGCAAAGAAGCGCGGTTTTGTTTGGGGCTTCCTATTTTGATAGGGCTTTGCGCGTACAACGGCATTTCTGAAGACATCGTGAAAGATATCCAGCGACGTTTCAATTCCAGCTTCGATTTATTTTGATCCGTTCATGCGACGCTCTTTTTTCGAATAAACTCGATAAGGGCTTTTCTGCATGTATGGGTCGCGACTCTTTTGAACTCATTATACGTGATTCAAAGTAGGGGTCGCAATGGAATTTTTAAACTCGGCATTTTTCATCCAAAAGTGCCTAAAGTTGAGTAGACATTGAGGGGTGAGTATAGTTGACGGGACATCTTGTTCAATATGGTCGACGCACTCGGCGGAGTTATTCGCGAATTCATGAGGTGCTCGAAGTTCCGAATCTGATCGAGATTCAGCAGAAATCTTACGAATGGTTTCTTGAGGAAGGCCTGCGGGAAATGTTTCATGACATTTCGCCGATTCAGGACTTCACCGGTAATCTCATTCTGGAATTTATCGATTACAGTCTTGGAGAACCGAAATACACGACAGACGATGCCAAAGAGCGTGACGTAACGTACGCGGCGCCGCTTCGTGTGAAAGTCCGCCTGATTAACAAAGAAACGGGCGAAGTCAAAGAGCAGGAAGTATTTATGGGCGACTTCCCGCTGATGACCGAAACCGGTACGTTTATCATAAACGGTGCGGAACGGGTTATTGTCAGTCAGTTGGTTCGCTCTCCAAGCGTCTACTTCAATAATAAAGTGGACAAAAACGGAAAGAAAACATACAGCGCGACTGTCATCCCGAACCGCGGCGCATGGCTCGAACTCGAGACCGATGCCAAAGACATCATCTACGTCCGGATCGACCGCACCCGGAAAATTCCGGTTACGGTACTGCTCCGTGCGCTCGGTTTCGGCAGCGATGCCGAAATTCTGGATCTGCTCGGCAACGACGAGTATATCCGCAACACCCTCGACAAAGACAACACGGACTCGACGGAGAAAGCCCTGATCGAGATCTACGAGCGTCTGCGTCCGGGCGAACCGCCTACGCTGGACAACGCGAGAAGCCTGCTGATCGCACGTTTCTTCGACCCGAAGAGATACGATCTGGCAAGCGTTGGCCGCTACAAAATGAACAAGAAGCTTCATATCAAAAACCGCTTGTTCAATCAAAAACTGGCAGAAACGCTGATCGACACCGTAACGGGCGAGATCATCGCGGAAGCCGGCCAGATGGTAGACCGTCGACTGCTCGACGAGATCCTGCCTTACCTGGAAAGCGAGCACAGCGTGAAGACGTATCATGTCGCAGGCGGCGTTCTCGACGCCAACGACATTCCGATGCAGTCTATCGAAGTGTTCTCGCCGATCGAAGACGGCAAAGTCGTTAAAGTCATTGCCAACGGTCTGATCGACAAAGGCGTCAAGAACATTACGCCGGCCGACATCATCGCTTCGATCAGCTACTTCATCGACCTGCTGCACGGCATCGGCGATACCGACGATATCGATCACCTCGGCAACCGCCGTCTGCGTTCCGTAGGCGAGCTGCTGCAGAACCAGTTCCGGATCGGTTTGTCCCGGATGGAACGCGTTGTGCGCGAACGGATGTCGATTCAGGACGCGAACGTGATCACGCCTCAGGCGCTGATCAACATACGTCCGGTCATCGCGTCGATCAAGGAGTTCTTCGGTAGTTCGCAGCTCTCCCAGTTCATGGACCAGACGAACCCTCTGGCCGAACTGACGCACAAACGCCGTCTGTCCGCTCTCGGACCCGGCGGTCTGACCCGCGAACGCGCGGGCTTCGAAGTTCGAGACGTTCACGCCAGCCACTACGGCCGGATGTGTCCGATCGAGACGCCGGAAGGACCGAACATCGGTCTGATCAACTCCTTGTCCACGTTCGCGCGGATCAACGAGTACGGCTTCATCGAAGCGCCTTACCGCCGCGTCGATCCGAAGACGAACAAAGTCACGGAAACGATCGATTACCTGACCGCAGACGAAGAAGACAACTACGTGGTTGCCCAGGCTAACGCCCAGCTGACCGAAGACGACTCCTTCGCCGACGACATGGTTATCGTCCGTTACAACAAACAGGCCGACAACATCCTGCCGATGCCGAGCGATCGCGTCGACTACATGGACGTTTCGCCGAAACAGGTCGTATCCGTCGCGACGGCGCTCATCCCGTTCCTTGAGAACGATGACTCCAACCGCGCACTGATGGGATCGAACATGCAGCGTCAGGCCGTTCCTCTGTTGATTCCGAAGGCACCGCTCGTCGGTACCGGCATGGAACACAAGTCGGCCAAAGATTCGGGCGTATGTATCGTAGCCAAGCATGACGGCTACATCGAACGTTCGACCGCCAGCGAAATTACGCTGCGCCGCGTTGAGAATGTGGACGGCCAGGAAGTCAAAGGCGACTTGGTCACTTATAAATTACACAAATTCATGCGTTCGAACCAAGGCACATGCATCAACCAGCGGCCGATCGTTCGTGCGGGTGACGTTGTGCGAAAAGGCGATATCCTGGCGGACGGTCCTTCGACCGAAATGGGCGAATTGGCTTTGGGCCGCAACGTTGTCGTAGCCTTCATGACTTGGGAAGGTTACAACTACGAGGATGCCATCCTGCTGAGCGAGAAGCTCGTCAAGGAAGACGTATACACTTCGATCCATATCGAGGAATACGAATCCGACGCGCGCGACACGAAGCTCGGACCGGAAGAAATTACGCGCGACATCCCGAATGTCGGCGAAGAAGCGCTGAAGAACCTCGACGATCGCGGCATTATCCGCATCGGCGCGGAAATCGCTGCCGGCGATATCCTCGTGGGCAAAGTAACGCCGAAAGGCGTAACGGAGCTGACGGCGGAAGAACGCCTGCTGCACGCGATCTTCGGCGAAAAAGCACGCGAAGTGCGCGACACTTCCCTGAGAGTGCCTCACGGTACGGACGGTATTGTCGTGGACGTCAAAGTCTTTACCCGCGAAAACGGGGACGAGCTGCCTCCGGGCGTTAACCAGCTCGTACGCGTCTACATCGCGCAGAAACGGAAAATCTCCCAGGGCGACAAGATGGCGGGACGTCACGGTAACAAAGGTGTCGTATCGCGTATCATGCCTGAAGAAGATATGCCGTTCCTGCCGGACGGCACGCCGGTTCAGATCGTACTGAACCCGCTGGGCGTACCTTCGCGGATGAATATCGGACAGATTTTGGAAGTCCACCTCGGCATGGCCGCGCAGCGTCTCGGTATCCACGTAGCCACTCCGGTATTCGACGGAGCGAACGAATACGACGTATTCGATACGATGGAAGAAGCCGGCATGCAGCGCAACGGCAAAACGATTCTGTACGACGGCCGTACCGGCGAACGCTTCGAGCGCGAAGTTACGGTTGGCGTCATGCACATGATCAAGCTGGCGCACATGGTCGACGACAAAATCCACGCCCGTTCCACGGGTCCTTACTCGCTCGTTACGCAGCAGCCTCTGGGCGGTAAAGCACAGTTCGGCGGACAGCGTTTCGGGGAAATGGAAGTATGGGCACTGGAAGCCTACGGCGCGGCATACACGCTGCAGGAAATTCTGACGGTCAAGTCCGATGACGTGGTCGGCCGCGTGAAAACGTACGAATCCATCGTCAAGGGCGAGAACGTTCCGGAACCTGGCGTACCGGAAGCGTTCAAGGTTTTGATCAAGGAACTGCAGAGCTTGGGCATGGACGTCAAAATCCTTGGCGAAGACGAGCAGGAGATCGAAATGAAAGAACTGGACGACGAGGAAGAACCGACCGGCGGCGACAAACTGGGCCTCAATCTTGAAGGTTCGGAAGTCACCGCAGAACAATAATGTTTAAAAATCAGGAACCGGATATAGGGAGGGTTGCTCCTTGTTGGATGTAAACAACTTCGAGTTTATCAAGATCGGGCTCGCTTCGCCGGACAAGATTCGTTCTTGGTCCCGCGGCGAAGTGAAGAAGCCGGAAACGATCAACTATCGTACGCTCAAACCGGAGAAAGAAGGTCTTTTCTGCGAAAAGATCTTCGGACCGACCAAAGACTGGGAGTGCCATTGCGGCAAGTACAAACGGGTACGCTATAAAGGCGTCGTCTGCGATCGCTGCGGCGTTGAAGTTACCCGTGCGAAAGTACGCCGCGAGCGGATGGGCCATATCGAGCTCGCCGCTCCGGTTTCCCACATCTGGTACTTCAAAGGGATTCCGAGCCGTATGGGCCTGGCACTGGATATGTCGCCGCGCTCGCTCGAAGAAGTCATTTACTTCGCTTCGTATGTCGTCACCGATCCGGGCGAAACGCCGCTTGAAAGAAAGCAGCTCCTGTCCGAAAAGGAATACCGCAGCTACCGTGAAAAATACGGCTACGGATTCCATGCCGGCATGGGCGCCGAAGCGGTCAAAAAGCTGCTTCAGGACATGGATGTCGACAAAGAGCTGGAGTTCCTCAAGGAGGAGCTCCGTACGACTCAGGGACAACGCAGAAGCCGTGCGATCAAACGTCTGGAAGTCATCGAAGCGTTCAAGAGCTCGGGTAACAACCCGGACTGGATGATCCTCGACGTGCTTCCGGTCATTCCGCCGGAACTTCGCCCGATGGTCCAATTGGACGGCGGCCGCTTCGCGACCTCCGACCTTAACGATCTGTACCGCCGCGTCATCAACCGGAACAACCGTCTGAAAAGACTGCTTGATCTGGGCGCTCCGGACATTATCGTACAGAACGAAAAACGCATGCTGCAGGAAGCGGTAGACGCCCTGATCGACAACGGCCGTCGCGGCCGTCCGGTCACAGGCCCGGGTAACCGTCCGCTCAAATCCCTCAGCCATATGCTCAAAGGTAAACAAGGCCGTTTCCGTCAGAACTTGCTCGGTAAACGGGTCGACTATTCCGGCCGTTCCGTTATCGTCGTAGGTCCTAACCTGAAGATGTACCAATGCGGTCTTCCGAAGGAAATGGCACTGGAGCTGTTCAAGCCTTTCGTTATGAAAGAGCTTGTCAACAAAGGTCTGGCCCACAACATCAAGAGTGCGAAGCGCAAAGTCGAACGCGTAAGCGCCGAAGTGTGGGACGTGCTTGAAGAAGTCATCAAGGAGCATCCGGTTCTGTTGAACCGTGCCCCTACGCTTCACCGTCTCGGTATCCAGGCATTCGAACCGATTCTGGTCGAAGGCAAAGCGATTCGCCTTCACCCGCTCGTATGTACGGCTTACAACGCCGACTTCGACGGCGACCAGATGGCCGTGCACGTTCCGCTGTCCGCGGAAGCGCAGGCCGAAGCCCGCATTCTTATGCTGGCGTCCGGTAACATCCTGAACCCGAAAGACGGCAAACCTGTCGTTACCCCTTCGCAGGATATGGTCCTCGGAACGTATTACCTGACGATGGACAACAACCAGGCCATGGGCGCAGGCATGATTTTGCGTAACATCAACGAAGCGGTGTCCGCTTACCAGCGCGGCACGGCCGAACTCCACGCCCGCGTGGCGATTCCGGTCAAAGCTCTCAATAAAACAAGCTTCACCGACAAACAGCAAGGCGCGATGCTGATTACGACGATCGGCCGGATTATTTTCAACGAGATTTTCCCGGCAAGCTTCCCGTATATCAACGACGCTACCCGCGCGAACCTGTTCGACGGCGTGGCCGAAGACTTCTTCATCTATGAAAAAGGGGAGAACGTTACCGACCGCATCATGAACGCTCCGCAAACGAAGGGCATCGGCAAAGAGTATCTGGGCGAAATCATCGGACGCTGCTTCGAGGTCTACCAGACGACTCAAACTTCGATGATCCTCGACGAAATCAAACAGCTCGGCTTTACGTACTCGACTCGTTCGGGCGTAACCGTAGCCGTTTCCGACGTCGTTGTACCGCCGGAGAAAAAAGCGCTGATGGAAGAGTCGGACAAGAAAGTCGCGGTCATTACGAACCAGTACCGCCGCGGCCTGATTACCAATGAAGAACGGTACGACCGGGTTATCGAGATCTGGTCGCATGCCAAAGATCAAATCAGTGACATTCTGATGAAATCGATGGACCGTTACAATTCCATCATGCTCATGGTCGATTCCAAAGCCCGGGGCAACAAATCGCAGATCACCCAGCTGGGCGGCATGCGCGGCCTGATGGCCAACCCGTCGGGTCGGATCATCGAGCTCCCGATCAAGTCGAACTTCCGCGAAGGCCTTACGGTCCTCGAATACTTCCTGTCTACGCACGGCGCGCGTAAAGGTCTGGCCGATACCGCGCTTCGTACCGCCGACTCGGGTTACCTGACCCGTCGTCTGGTCGACGTAGCCCAGGACGTTATCGTGCGCGAAGACGACTGCGGCACGGATAAAGGCTTCAGCGTAAGCCGTATCCAGGACGGCAAGGAAGTCATCGAAGACCTGTACGACCGGATCGAAGGTCGTTACTGCTTCGAGACGGTACGCCATCCGCAAACGAACGAAATCATCGCGACCCGCAACGAACTGATTACTTCCGACAAAGCGGAAGAAATCATCAAAGCGGGCGTGGAGAAACTGCAAATCCGTTCCGTACTGAGCTGCCGCGCACGTCACGGCGTCTGCAAAAAGTGCTACGGACGGAACCTTGCTACGGGTAAACACGTCGAAATCGGCGAAGCGGTCGGCATCATCGCCGCTCAATCGATCGGCGAGCCGGGAACCCAGCTCACCATGCGTACGTTCCACACCGGCGGCGTTGCCGGCGACGACATCACGCAGGGTCTGCCGCGTATCCAGGAGCTGTTCGAGGCCCGTAACCCTAAAGGTCAGGCCACGATCAGTGAGATTGACGGCGTCGTGAAAGAGATCCGCGAAGCGAAAGACCGTCGCGAGATCGAAATTCAGGGCGAAGCCGAAAGCAAAACGTATTTGGTTACCTACGGTTCCCGTCTGCGCGTACGCGAAGGCATGGCCGTGGAAGCCGGAGACGAGCTGACGGACGGTTCGATCGACCCGAAAGAAATGCTGCGCATCAAAGGCATCCGCGGCGTGCAGAACTATATCCTTCAGGAAGTTCAGCGCGTATACCGGAACCAGGGCGTAGAAATCAACGACAAGCACGTCGAAGTCATGATTCGTCAGATGCTGCGCAAAATCCGCATCGTCGACGCAGGCGAAACGACGCTGCTGCCGGGATCGTTCGTGGAAATCCACGAGTACGAAAAGGCGAACAAAGAAGCGATGTTGAACGGCAAAGATCCGGCTGTAGCCAAACCGATCCTGCTCGGTATCACCAAAGCGTCCCTGGAGACCGATTCCTTCCTGTCGGCCGCATCGTTCCAGGAAACGACGAGAGTGCTTACCGACGCCGCGATCAAAGGCAAAGTCGATCAGCTGCTCGGCCTCAAAGAAAACGTGTTGATCGGTAAGCTGATTCCTGCCGGTACCGGCATGAGCCGTTACCGCAATGTGCGTTTCGAAGATCCGGAAGGCGCAGCAAGCGGAGAAGCGACGCTGGAGCCCGTTACGACCGAATAAGGTCGTGCGGGATCCGGAATCGGAGTGGAGGGAAAGAGCAATCTTTCCTGAAACTCCGTATTCTTTGCTTGACACAACGCGCTCCCAGGTGCTAATATAGCAAAGGTGCGTGAGCAGGTACTACTCATCCTGTCTTTTGGAGGATATGCCGAATGTCTAATGATAAAGGACTTCAGGATGCTCATGTCAAAATCGGTACCAAGCAGACTGTGCGAGCAGTCGAACTTGGGCAAGCTTCCGAAGTTTATGTAGCCATGGACGCAGACCAGCGGATGATCGCGAAGATCACATCGCTGTGCGGCAAGTCCGATGTGAAGATCACCGAGGTGGAGACGATGCGAGAGCTCGGAAAAGCCTGCGGAATCGAAGTCGGAGCGGCGATGGTTGCGATTCTGAAGTGAGAACGTTATAACTGTGTGAGGATGTTTTTGTTTCAGAAGCGTCAAGCGTCTGAGACAAAAACTTTCATTTGTTCTTTTATGAACCACCTGGGTCTGTGGACTTGAGGGAACGGTTCATAACAAGGATGTTTACCAATATGGGAAGGGGGTGGCAATGAAAATGCCAACAATTAACCAACTCGTCCGTAAAGGACGTCAAGCGAAAGTCGTGAAGTCGAAATCCCCAGCTCTGCAAAAGGGTTTCAACGCACTCAAACGTGAAGAAACAAACCTGAGCGCCCCGCAAAAACGCGGTGTCTGCACTCGTGTAGGTACAATGACTCCACGTAAACCAAACTCCGCGCTTCGTAAGTATGCCCGTGTTCGTCTGACGAACCGTATCGAGGTGACTGCTTACATTCCGGGTATTGGACACAACCTGCAAGAACACAGCGTCGTGCTGGTTCGCGGAGGTCGCGTAAAGGACTTGGCGGGTGTACGTTACCATATCGTTCGCGGTGCTCTTGATACTGCAGGCGTAAACGGACGTATGCAAGCCCGTTCGAAATACGGCGCTAAGCGTCCAAAAGAAAAGAAAAACTAATTTGAGCGCCTAAGGGCGTTCAACTATAAGAGAAAGGGGGATATCCATGCCACGCAAAGGTCCCGTTACAAAAAGAGACGTACTGCCGGATCCGCTGTACAGCAGCAAACTGGTTACTCGTCTGATCAACCGCATTATGGTCGACGGTAAACGCGGTGTAGCTCAAAACATCCTTTATAACTCGTTCAAATTGATTCAAGAACGTACGGGCAACGACCCGATGGAAGTTTTTGAAGCTGCAATCAAGAACATCATGCCTGTTCTCGAAGTTAAAGCACGCCGTGTAGGCGGTGCAAACTACCAAGTGCCGATCGAAGTCAAGCCAGAAAGACGGACGGCTCTCGGTCTCCGTTGGCTCGTCAACTACTCCCGTAACCGCGGTGAGAAGACGATGGAAGAGCGTTTGGCGGCTGAAATCATCGATGCATCGAACAACACAGGCGCATCCGTGAAGAAACGCGAAGACACGCACAAAATGGCTGAAGCGAACAAAGCGTTTGCTCACTACCGCTGGTAGGATTTCGGCTTAGCACCCAAAACAGAATTTTGAAGGGAGAATCCCATTCATGGCAAGAGAGTTCTCCTTGAAAAATACACGTAACATCGGGATCATGGCGCATATTGACGCCGGTAAAACGACGACTACGGAACGGATTCTGTTCTACACGGGCATCACGCACAAAATCGGTGAAGTACACGATGGCGCAGCGACGATGGACTGGATGGAGCAGGAGCAGGAGCGCGGAATCACGATTACTTCCGCCGCTACGACCGCTCAATGGCACGGTTACCGCGTCAATATCATTGATACCCCGGGACACGTAGACTTCACGGTTGAAGTTGAACGTTCCCTTCGTGTATTGGACGGGGCAGTAGGCGTATTCAGCGCCAAAGAAGGTGTCGAGCCTCAGTCGGAAACCGTATGGAGACAAGCTGACCGGTATGGCGTTCCTCGGATCGCTTATGTCAACAAGATGGACATTATCGGCGCTGACTTCCTGAACGTTGTCAAAGATATGGGCGAGCGTCTCCAAGCTAATGCGGTAGCGATCCAGCTGCCAATCGGCGCGGAAAACGACTTCACCGGCATCATTGACCTCGTTGAGCAAAAAGCTCACATGTACAAAGACGATCTCGGCCAGAACATTGAAGTTGTCGACATCCCGGAAGAATATCTGGGCCAAGTCGAAGAACTTCGTGCTCTCCTGATCGAGAAAGTCTCGGAACTGGACGAAGATTTGACAATGAAATACCTGGAAGGCGAAGAAATCTCGGTTGACGAGATCAAAGCCGCTCTGCGTAAAGGCGTTGTCGATGTTAAGATTTTCCCGGTTATCTGCGGATCTTCTTACAAAAACAAAGGCATTCAGCTTATGCTGGACGCTGTTGTCGATTATCTTCCAGCTCCAATCGATGTACCTGCGATCCAAGGTACGCTTGAAGACGGTACGGAAGCGATTCGTCATTCTTCGGATGAAGAGCCGTTCTCCGCACTCGCTTTCAAAATCATGACAGACCCTTACGTGGGTAAACTTACGTTCTTCCGTGTATACTCCGGTACGCTTCAATCCGGTTCGTATGTACTGAATGCATCGAAAGGCAAACGTGAGCGGATCGGTCGTATCCTGCAAATGCACGCCAACAGCCGTCAAGAAATCAGCGTAGTATACTCCGGTGATATCGCGGCAGCCGTTGGTTTGAAAGATACGGGTACAGGTGATACACTGTGTGATGAGAAGAACCCGGTCATTCTCGAGTCGATGAACTTCCCGGATCCCGTTATCGAGATCGCCGTGGAACCGAAAACCAAAGCCGACCAAGATAAATTGGGCGTCGCTCTTGGTAAATTGACAGAAGAAGATCCGACCCTTCGTGCCCACACGGACGAAGAAACCGGCCAGACGATTCTGGCAGGTATGGGCGAACTCCACCTTGATATCATTATCGACCGGATGCGTCGGGAGTTTAAGGTAGAGACTAACGTGGGTAAACCACAGGTCGCTTACCGTGAAACCTTCCGTGAAGCAGCCCGCGTAGAAGGCAAGTTCGTTCGTCAATCCGGCGGCCGTGGTCAATACGGTCACGTATGGGTTGAATTCGAACCGCTGGAGCCGGGTACAGGCAGCCAATTCGAAAGCAAAGTAGTCGGCGGTTCGGTTCCTCGCGAATACGTACAGCCTGCACTTGCTGGTATCGAAGAACAGATGAAGAGCGGCGTTATCGCGGGCTTCCCGCTGGTAGACGTTAAAGCGACAATCGTCGACGGCTCTTATCACGATGTCGATTCCAACGAAATGGCGTTCAAAATTGCCGGTTCGATGGCACTCAAAGCAGCGAAGGAAAAGTGTAAGCCTGTCCTGCTTGAGCCAATCATGAAAGTCGAAGTAACGGTTCCCGAGGAGTATATGGGCGACGTTATGGGTATGCTGAGTTCCCGCCGCGGCCGTATCGAAGGTATGGATTCCCGCAGTGGCGCTCAAATCATCCGTGCGAAGGTACCTCTCTCCGAAATGTTCGGTTACTCGACGACTCTGCGCTCCGGTACGCAAGGACGCGGCGTATTCTCGATGGAACTTTCTCACTATGAAGAAGTGCCTAAGACAATCGCCGAAGAAATCGTATCGAAGAACAAAGCAGGGGAGTAATCCTCGTTTTCACCGCCGGTCGACGGATGCTTTCGGGCTTCCGTTTTCCGGATTGAGCTTAACCCAAATAATCTTTCTACATTAAGGAGGAACTGTTTCAAATGGCAAAAGCTAAATTTGAACGTAACAAGCCGCACGTCAATATCGGTACTATCGGTCACGTCGACCATGGTAAAACGACTCTGACTGCCGCAATCACGACTGTACTCTCCAAAACCTATGGTGGTGCCGCTGTAGCCTTCGACCAAATCGACAAGGCTCCGGAAGAAAGAGAACGTGGTATCACGATCTCGACAGCTCACGTAGAATATGAGACTCCTGCTCGTCACTACGCACACGTAGACTGCCCAGGACACGCCGACTATGTTAAAAACATGATCACCGGCGCTGCCCAAATGGACGGAGCGATCCTGGTTGTATCCGCAGCTGACGGCCCTATGCCGCAAACTCGCGAACACATCCTTCTCTCCCGTCAAGTAGGCGTTCCTTACATCGTCGTATTCCTCAACAAATGCGACATGGTTGAAGACGAAGAGCTGTTGGAACTGGTTGAAATGGAAGTACGTGACCTGCTGAGCGAATATGACTTCCCAGGCGACGACACTCCAATCATCCAAGGTTCCGCTCGTGAAGCGCTGCAAAACCCTGATGGCGAATGGGCTCAGAAGATCGTTGAAATGTTCAACATCATCGACGAGTACATCCCGACTCCAGAGCGCGACACTGAGAAGCCTTTCCTGATGCCAGTCGAGGACGTGTTCTCGATCACTGGCCGTGGTACGGTAGCAACAGGCCGTATCGAACGCGGTACAGTTAAGATCGGCGACGAAATCGAAATCGTTGGTATTGCTGAAGAGTCCAAAAAATCGGTTGTTACGGGCGTAGAAATGTTCCGTAAACTGATGGATTCCGCTCAAGCCGGCGACAACATCGGCGCCCTGCTGCGCGGTGTTGACCGTCAGCAAATCGAGCGTGGACAAGTACTGTCGAAGCCGGGTTCGGTTAAGCCGCACACGGAATTCACAGCTCAAATCTACGTTCTGACCAAAGAAGAAGGTGGCCGTCACAAGCCTTTCTTCACTGGATACCGTCCTCAGTTCTACTTCCGTACAACTGACGTAACGGGCATCATCAACCTGCCAGAAGGTACGGAAATGGTAATGCCGGGCGATAACATCACGGTTACCGTTTCGCTGATCGCTCCAATCGCTATCGAAGAAGGAACTAAGTTCTCTATTCGTGAAGGCGGACGTACAGTGGGCGCCGGTGCCGTAGCATCGATCCAAAAATAAGACGGTTCTTAACCGTTTATAGAGCAACAGTGTACTGGAACGAGTAACGATGTATTGTAAAGGAAAGCGCGAAGGCGGGGCCATTATCCCGGTGTCGGGATGGGGCCTCGCTTTCTTTTTGTGTAATTTCGAAAAAGTATTGCATTGTTGCGACTTATTCTATATAATAATAAATGTTGTTCTGCGACGTTGCGATGATGCGAGAGGTTACCGACACACCCGGCTCCTTTGCCATAGTGATGTGAGCGGAAAATTTTCGCGGAGTATGTCCGATACCAAATTGGGCGATAGAAGGAGGGACTATTAATGGCTAAGCAAAAAATTCGTATTCGCTTGAAAGCATACGACCATCGGATTCTTGATCAATCCGCTGAAAAGATCGTTGAAACGGCAAAACGTTCCGGTGCAGGTGTTTCCGGGCCGATTCCACTGCCAACTGAAAAACAAATCATCACCGTTCTCCGTGCGGTACACAAGTACAAGGACTCGCGCGAGCAATTCGAGCAGCGTACACACAAACGCTTGATCGACATTGTGAACCCAACTCCACAGACCGTGGACGCGCTGATGCGCCTGGACTTGCCGTCCGGTGTAGATATCGAAATCAAACTGTAAGACTCCTGAATAAGGACATAAATGAAAAGAGGTGTCAACATGAAAGGTATCTTAGGGAAAAAACTGGGCATGACCCAAGTGTTCACCGCTGAAGGTAACGTCGTTCCGGTAACGGTTATCGAAGCAGGCCCTTGCGTGGTTCTGCAGAAGAAAGACCTGGAAAATGACGGTTACGAAGCGGTACAAATCGGTTTTATGGACAAAAAGTCTAGCCGTTCCAATAAACCCGAGGCAGGTCACGCCAAAAAGGCTGACACTGCACCTAAGCGCTACATTCGCGAACTTCGCGGTGTTGACCTCGGAACTTACGAGGTTGGACAAGTGCTTAAAGCGGACGTATTCGCAGAAGGCGAATTCGTTGACGTAAGCGGCGTATCCAAAGGTAAAGGTTTTGCCGGCGTTATCAAACGTTGGGGACAAAGCCGCGGACCAATGGCGCACGGCTCGCGTTACCACCGCAGACCGGGTTCGATGGGTTCCATCCAGGCTAACCGTGTACCGAAAGGTAAACGCCTGCCAGGACACATGGGCCACGACTCGATCACTGTTCAAAACCTCGAAATCGTAAGAGTCGATACGGAACGCAATGTACTGCTGGTTAAAGGCTCCATTCCGGGTCCTAAAAACGGCTTCGTACGGGTTCGCGGATCGATCAAGAAATAATAAACCTTTAGAAGAAAGGAGGAACATGAAATGCCTAAAGTAGCAGTTTTCAATATCGAAGGCAGCCAGGTTGGAGAAATCGAACTGAGCGACTCGGTATTCGGTATCAATCCTAACGGACACGTGCTTCACCAGGCAGTCGTGATGCAACAAGCATCGCTTCGCTCGGGTACGCACAAAGTAAAAGGACGCTCGGAAGTTCGTGGCGGCGGTCGTAAACCTTGGAAACAAAAAGGTACGGGACGCGCTCGTCAAGGCTCCATTCGTTCGCCACAATGGAGAGGCGGCGGTATCGTCTTCGGACCAACTCCGCGCAGCTATTCCTTCAAACTGCCTAAAAAAGTTCGTCGTCTGGCGATCAAATCGGCACTGTCTTCGAAAGTTATCGCAAACGAGATCATCGTTCTGGATACACTGAACCTGAGCTCGCCGAAGACAAAAGAATTCGCGGGAATCCTGAGCAAATTGAACGTAGACCGTAAAGCCCTCGTAGTGGCTCCGGAATACGACAACAACGTAGCTCTTTCCGCTCGTAACATCCCGGGCGTCAAATTCGTCCAGGCTGATGGCATCAATGTTCTCGACGTGCTCGTGTATGATAAGCTTATCATCACGAAGGACGCAGTTCATAAGGTAGAGGAGGTATTCGCATGATGAAAGATCCTCGTGACCTTATCAAACGTCCGATCATTACGGAACGTACTGCCGAAGCGATGAGTCAGTCCAAGTACGTCTTCGAAGTACAAATGAGCGCCAACAAAACGGAAGTTAAAAAGGCAGTAGAATCGATCTTCGGCGTGAAAGTGGCTAAAGTCAATGTTCTGCGCGTGCCGGCTAAGCCGAAACGCTACGGCCGTCATTCCGGTTATACGAGCGAATGGAAAAAAGCGATCGTGACGCTGACTCCAGATAGCAAATCGCTCGAATTCTTTGAATCTGCAGAGTAAGGAGGGAAACTAACGTGCCAATCAAAAAGTACAAACCAACATCCCCGGCCCGACGCGCGATGAGCGTGTCGACTTTCGAAGAAATCACCACGAATCAGCCGGAGAAATCGTTGTTGTCGCCGCTCTTCAAAAAAGCGGGCCGTAATAACCAGGGTAAAATTACGGTTCGTCACCATGGCGGCGGACACAAACGTAAATATCGTATCATCGACTTCAAACGTACCAAAGACGGAATTCCAGGCCACGTTGCCACGATCGAATACGATCCGAACCGGACTTCCAACATCGCATTGATCCACTATGCAGACGGCGAAAAGCGCTACATCATCGCGCCTAAGGGTCTGAAAGTTGGCGATACGATCTACTCCGGTCCTGAATCGGACATCAAGATCGGTAACGCGCTGCCACTGGAAAACATTCCGGTAGGTACGGTTATCCACAACATCGAGTTGAAACCGGGTAAAGGCGGCCAAATGGTCCGCGCAGCCGGCACAGAAGCTCAGCTGCTGGGTAAAGAAGAGCGTTACGTATCGATCCGCCTGTCTTCGGGCGAAGTTCGCCGCGTCCTCAAAGTTTGCCGCGCTACAATCGGTTCGGTAGGCAACCAGGATCACGAGCTCGTGAAGATCGGTAAAGCAGGACGTAACCGTTGGTTGGGCAACCGCCCTCAAGTCCGCGGCGTAGTCATGAACCCGAACGATCACCCACACGGTGGTGGTGAAGGTCGCGCTCCAATCGGACGTAAGTCCCCGCTCTCGCCTTGGGGCAAGCCGACTCTTGGTTACAAAACACGCAAGAAAAACAAATCTTCGGATCAATACATCATCCGTCGCCGCACGAAGTAATGCGCTTATCCCGCATTGCTTCGCCGGCTAGGATTATGGAACAAGCCAGCTGAAGGGAGGACTACAATCGATGACACGCAGTCTCAAAAAAGGCCCTTTCATTGACGGATACCTGCTCAAAAAGGTAGAAGTACTGAACGAAGCCAGCAAAAAGGCCGTTATCAAAACTTGGTCCCGACGCTCCACGATCTTCCCACAATTCATCGGACACACTTTCGCCGTTTATGACGGTCGCAAGCACGTGCCGGTATACGTGACGGAAGACATGGTCGGACACAAACTTGGTGAGTTCGCGCCGACGCGTACTTACAAAGGCCATACCGACGACGACAAGAAAACAAGACGCTAAAACGGACATCATTAAAGTCCGAAGGGAGGTTATGATAGCATGGAAGCACAAGCGCACTTGAAATATTCCCGCATTTCTCCACGTAAAGCGCAACTGGTCGCTGACCTGATTCGCGGCAAACACGTGGGTGAAGCTATCGCGATTCTGCGCCACACTCCGAAAGCGGCATCCCCGCTCATGGAGAAGCTGCTGAACTCGGCGATCGCAAACGCAGAGCATAATCATTCGCTGGACGTCAGCAAACTGGTTATCTCGCAAGTTTACGTCAACCAAGGACCGACTCTGAAACGTTTCCGCCCTCGGGCAATGGGACGCGCAAGCCGGATCAATAAACGCACCAGCCATATCACTTTGGCTGTATCCGAAAAGTAAGGAGGGACAACTGTGGGACAAAAAGTAAATCCGGTCGGACTCCGCGTAGGGATCATCCGTGACTGGGAATCCAAATGGTACGCAGGTAAAGACTTCGGCACACTGCTGATGGAAGACGTGAGAATTCGCGAATACCTGAAAGCTAAACTTAAAGAATCCGCTGTCTCCAAGATCGAGATCGAAAGAGCGGCTAACCGCGTAAACGTGACGATCCACACTGCTAAACCGGGTATGGTCATCGGACGTGGCGGCGCAGAAGTTGAAGTACTGCGTGGCGAAATCACCAAGATTTCGAACGGCAAAAAAGTACACATCAACATCGCTGAAATCAAAAACCAAGAACTCGACGCTATTCTGGTCGCTGAAAGCATCGCACAACAACTGGAGCGTCGCGTATCGTTCCGTCGTGCTCTGAAACAGTCGATGCAGCGCACTATGCGTTCGGGCGCAAAAGGAATCAAAACTGCGGTTAGCGGACGTCTCGGCGGCGCTGAAATCGCTCGTTCGGAAGGCTACAGCGAAGGAACTGTTCCACTTCATACCCTGCGTGCCGACATCGATTACGGTACAGCTGAAGCGCACACGACTTATGGTCGTATCGGCGTTAAAGTATGGATCTATCGTGGAGAGATTCTTCCGCCAGCTAAGAAACAAGCTGCTCAGGAAGGAGGCAACTAATCATGTTGGTACCTAAACGTGTAAAACACCGTAAACAGCAACGCGGCAGTCTGGCCGGTCGTGCTAAAGGCGGTACTGAATTGAACTTCGGCGAATTCGGCCTGCAGGCGACTGAACCTTCTTGGATCACGAACCGTCAGATCGAAGCTGCTCGTATCGCCATGACCCGTTACATCAAACGGGGCGGTAAAGTCTGGATCAAGATTTTCCCTGACAAGCCGATTACTCAAAAGCCTCTCGAGGTTCGGATGGGTAGCGGTAAAGGTAACGTTGAGAAATGGGTAGCGGTTGTAAAACCGGGCAAGATCATGTTCGAACTTGCTGGCGTATCCGAAGAAATCGCTCGTGAAGCGATGCGTCTTGCTTCTCACAAACTGCCTGTCAAAACCAAGTTTGTGAAACGTGAAGAAGTGGGTGGTGAAGCAAATGAAGGCTAAGGAACTGCGTGACCTGACTACTGCCGAAATCGAACAGAAGGTCTCCGGATTCAAAGAGGAACTCTTTAATCTGCGCTTTCAGCTCGCTACCGGTCAGCTCGATAACCCGACTCGCATCAGCGTTGTCCGCAAGGAAATCGCTCGTGCCAAAACGGTTCTGCGTCAAAGAGAACTCGGGATCACTTCGTAATTCATTTTAACCCTCCGGGTATCAGGCCCGTTATTCAGGAAGGAGGCTAACCATGACCGAACAACGCAACTCGCGTAAAGTGTTGGTGGGTAAAGTCGTAAGCGACAAAATGGACAAGACGATCGTTGTTGTTGTAGAAACTTACAAAAAACACGAACTCTATCATAAACGCATCAAATCGACTAAGAAGTTCAAAGCGCATGATGAGAACAATGAAGCGAAAATCGGCGATACAGTAAGAATCGTTGAGACACGCCCGTTGTCGAAAGACAAGCGCTGGAGACTGGCTGCAGTCACTGAAAAAGCAATCATCATCTAATGAACGATAAGCTCGTCCGAAAGGAGGAAATATAAATGATTCAACCATTTACACGTTTGGCTGTAGCCGATAACTCCGGTGCGAAGGAACTGATGTGTATCCGCGTCCTCGGCGGTACGGGACGTCGTACGGCTAACATTGGAGACCTGATCGTTTGCTCGGTAAAACAAGCAACACCAGGAGGCGTTGTCAAAAAAGGCGACGTAGTTAAAGCGGTAGTCGTTCGCACGAAGCGTTCGGTACGTCGTAAAGACGGATCGTATATCGCATTCGACGAGAATGCAGCAGTTGTGGTAAAAGACGATCGCGGCCCGCGCGGCACGCGTATCTTCGGACCAGTAGCCCGTGAACTTCGCGACAAGGACTTCATGAAAATCGTTTCCTTGGCCCCGGAAGTTATCTAATATAATGCACGATTTTCTTAGCGGCCTGCCGGCCGGTGAGTCATAGGAGGTGTACCTGATGGCAAGAGTGAAAAAAGTTCTGGAATCCCACAACAACAAACTTCACGTGAAAAAAGACGATGTCGTTATCGTGATCAGCGGTAAAGACAAAGGCAAAAAAGCGCGCGTTATCGCCGCTTACCCTCGTGAAAACCGCGTGCTGGTCGAAGGCGTGAACATGGTGAAAAAACACCAGAAGCCAAGCCAAAACAACCCGCAAGGCGGAATCGTGGAGCAAGAAGCTTCGATCCACGTGTCGAACGTGATGCACGTTGACCCGAAAGACGGCGGCAAAGTAACCCGCGTAGGTTACAAGACGTTGGATAACGGCAAAAAAGTGCGCGTTGCGAAACGGTCCGGAGAAGTTATCGAATAATATCATTTTTTTGGAAAGGAGGTTCATCTTTCATGGTAACAAGACTGAAAGAACGTTATTTGAACGAAAGCACTCCTGCTTTGATGCAGAAGTTCAACTATACATCGGTAATGCAAGTTCCTAAGCTGGAGAAAGTTGTCATCAACATGGGTGTCGGCGAAGCCGTATCCAACTCCAAGGTTCTGGACACTGCCGTAGCCGAACTTGAGCAGATCGCAGGTCAAAAGCCTGTTATCACTCGTGCTAAAAAGTCGATCGCAGGTTTCAAACTGCGTGAAGACATGCCGATCGGAACGAAGGTTACACTGCGCGGCGAGCGTATGTACCAGTTCCTCGACAAACTGTTCAACGTTGCGCTTCCGCGCGTACGTGACTTCCAGGGTGTATCCAACAAAGCCTTCGACGGCCGCGGCAACTACACACTGGGTCTGAAAGAACAGCTTATCTTCCCAGAAATCCAATACGATCAAGTGGACAAAGTCCGCGGTATGGATATCGTCATCGTAACTACGGCGAAAACGGACGAAGAAGGCCGCGAGCTGCTCGCAGGTCTCGGAATGCCTTTCGCAAAATAATATCGGCCAGTATCTAGGGCCATGATCCATGACCCTGTTCTTCCGAAACTATCCAGGAGGTGTCAGGCTAAAGTGGCAAAAACTTCGATGAAAGTTAAACAGCAACGTACACCAAAATTCAAAGTGCGTGCTTACACGCGCTGCGAACGTTGCGGTCGTCCACACTCGGTGTTACAAAAGTTCAAGATCTGCCGTATTTGCTTCCGCGAATTGGCTCATAAAGGCCAGATCCCTGGCGTTAAAAAAGCAAGCTGGTAATTACCGCATAACAAGGAAGGAGGTTCACACATTATGACTATGTCCGATCCGATTGCAGATATGCTTACACGCATTCGCAACGCGAACGTGGTGCGTCACGAGAAAGTCGAAATGCCGGCTTCCGCGATGAAAAAGCAAATTGCCGAGATCCTGAAACGCGAAGGTTTTATCCGCGACGCGGAATTCGTACAGGATAACAAACAAGGCATGATTCGTATTTTCCTGAAATACGGTCAAAACAACGAACGCGTTATTACTGGTCTGAAAAGAATCAGTAAGCCTGGTCTGCGCGTGTACACGAAGAGCAACGAAGTTCCTCGCGTACTGGGCGGCCTGGGTATCGCGATTATCTCCACGTCCAAGGGAGTTATGACCGACAAAGAAGCTCGTCAAGCGAAAGCTGGCGGCGAAGTAATCTGCTACGTTTGGTAATCACGTCAGAACACAAGGAGGTGCAACAAATATGTCGCGTATTGGTCGCAAACCAATCGAAGTACCGGGCGGTGTTGAAGTAACGCTGAATAACACGGCGATTACGGTCAAAGGCCCTAAAGGTACTCTCACTCGTGAACTTCATAGAGATATGAAAGTAACGGTGGAAGCTAACACAATTACGGTAGAACGTCCTTCCGACAACAAAGAGCATCGTTCCCTTCACGGAACGACCCGCAGCGTTGTCAGCAACATGGTAAGTGGTGTAACGGAAGGTTTCTCCAAGTCGCTTGAACTGGTCGGGGTCGGATACCGTGCCAGCAAGTCCGGAGAAAAAATCGTCTTGAACGTAGGCTACTCCCACCCGGTCGAAATCACGCCGGAATCGGGAATCGAGTTCGAAGTTCCTTCGAACACGAAAATCATCGTTCGCGGAATTGACAAAGAGCGCGTAGGCGCTTATGCTGCTCAAATCCGTAAAGTACGCGAACCTGAGCCGTATAAAGGCAAAGGGATCAAGTACGAAGGCGAACGCATCATCCGTAAAGAAGGTAAAGCCGGTAAGAAGAAATAAACCGTTGCCTTTAACCTTATCCACAACCATAGCTTGCTCATGTAAAGCTGCTTAATAGGCAGATTGGGAAGGAGTGAAAGTACTCATGATTACCAAAGGTGATAAAAATAAAGCTCGCTTGAAAAGACACTTGCGTGTACGCAAGAAAATTCAAGGTACGGTTGAGCGCCCTCGTCTGAACGTATACCGTTCGGAAAAGCACATCTATGCCCAACTGATCGACGACGTAAACGGTGTAACCATCGTTTCCGCATCGACTATGGACAAAGAGCTGAAAAGCGAAATCACAAACGGCGGCAACGTTGAAGCTGCTGCCAAAGTTGGCACACTGGTTGCAAACCGCGCTAAGGAAAAAGGTCATGCCGTTGTCGTCTTCGACCGCGGAGGATACCTCTACCATGGACGGATTCAAGCACTGGCCGACGCAGCCCGCGAAGCCGGACTGGAATTCTAAAACGAAAAAAGGAGGTTAACGACTTGCGTGTAGATATGAGCACTGTAGGAGAACTGACGGAGCGCGTTGTACACATCAACCGCGTAGCTAAAGTTGTAAAGGGCGGACGCCGCTTTAGCTTTAGCGCACTGGTTGTCGTGGGCGACGGCCAAGGCAACGTTGGAGCAGGAATCGGCAAAGCCGGAGAAGTTCCGGATGCGATCCGTAAAGGTATCGAAGATGCCAAGAAAAACCTGATCCACGTTCCTCTCGTCGGAACAACAATCACTCACCTGGTAACGGGTAAATTCGGAGCGGGCAGCGTACTGCTGAAACCGGCATCCGAAGGTACCGGAGTCATCGCCGGCGGTCCTGTACGTGCAGTACTGGAACTGGCAGGCGTAGGCGACATCTTGACAAAATCCCTGGGTTCTTCGAACTCCATGAACATGGTCAACGCGACTTTGGAAGGATTGTCCCGTTTGAAGCGTGCCGAAGATGTGGCAAAGCTTCGCGGCAAATCCGTCGAAGAACTGAGAGGCTAAGGAGGGAACAACAATGGCTAAATTGGAAATTACCCTCGTACGCAGCCTGATCGGACGTCCGAAAAACCAACGCACGACCGTCAACACGCTCGGACTGCGTAAAACGAATCAAGTCGTCGTTCAAAACGACAACGCTGCGATTCGCGGTATGGTCAACCAAGTCAAGCACTTGGTTTCCGTAAAAGAAATCGAAGCTTAAATCCATCGCTCCGCAAGGAGCGAATTAATAGAATGAATCAAGGAGGTGCAACGAACGATGAAGTTACATGAGCTTTCTCCTGCTCCAGGTTCCAAAAAAGAGCGGAAACGCATCGGTCGCGGTACGAGTAGCGGTACGGGTAAAACAGCCGGACGCGGTCACAAAGGCCAAAACTCCCGCTCCGGCGGCGGTGTTCGTCCAGGTTTCGAAGGCGGTCAGAACCCATTGTACCGTCGTCTGCCAAAACGCGGATTCGTTAACCCGACCCGCAAAGAATACGCCATCGTCAACATCGAAGAACTGAACAACTTTGCAGAAAACACCGAAATCACTCCTGAGCTGCTTAAGGAACAAGGTATCGTCAAAGATGCCAAGAGCGGTATCAAGATCCTTGGCAATGGCGATGTGACGGTGAAATTGACTGTCAAAGCAAACAAGTTCTCTCAATCTGCGGTGGAGAAAATCGAGGCTGCCGGCGGTAAAACCGAGGTGATCTAATGTTCAACACCCTGAAGAATATATGGCGGGTCGACGACCTCCGTAAACGAATCCTGTTTACGCTGATGGTTCTGGTGATCTACCGTATCGGTACGTTCATTCCCGTTCCGGGAGTCAACACGGACGTGCTTCAGTCGGCTAACGAAGCCGGCAGCCAGTTGATGGGACTGCTGAACACCTTCTCCGGAGGGGCGCTCATGCAGTTCTCGATCTTCGCCCTCAGTATCTATCCGTACGTTACGGCATCGATCATCGTGCAGCTGCTGTCGATGGATGTCATTCCGAAATTCACCGAGTGGTCCAAACAAGGTGAACACGGTAAGAAAAAGCTGGCGCAGATCACTCGATACGGCACCATAGTTCTGGGTTTGGTTCAGGCGTTCGCCACGGCGATCGGATTCAACCGCATTTATAATGCGGAGATGATTCCGAACGCTACGACCGTCGATTATATCCTGATTGCGATCGTCCTGACTGCCGGTACATCCCTCTTGATGTGGATGGGCGAGCAGATCACGGAAAAGGGCATCGGCAACGGGATCTCGATTCTCATCTTTGCCGGGATCGTCGCAAACATTCCGGGGTATATCTCGACGACGGCTCAATCCGATTTCATCGTGGACGGTCAAACGTTCTTGAACGCGATGAAAACCGTGATTATCGTTCTGGTCTTGATCCTGATTATTGTCGGTGTTATCTTTATTCAGCAGGGGATCCGGAAAGTTCCGGTCCAATATGCGAAGCGGGTAGTCGGCAATAAAATGTACGGCGGTCAAAACACTCACATTCCGTTGAAAGTCAACGCTGCGGGTGTCATCCCGGTTATCTTCGCCGTTTCTCTGCTGCAGTTCCCGGTTATTCTCGCAAACTTCTGGTCGGGCTATGCCTGGGCAGCTTGGGTGCAAAACAACTTGAACTACAGTCAACCGCTTGGCATGGCGCTTTACGCGCTCATGATCATCGGTTTCACGTTCTTCTACACCTTCGTGCAGATCAATCCGCAGCAGATGGCGGAGAACATGAAGAAAAACGGAGGTTACATCCCAGGAGTTCGTCCGGGTAAAGCGACCGAGAAGTACATCACTCGCGTGATGTCGCGTCTCACCGTGACCGGTGCGGTATTCTTGACAGTCATTTCCCTGCTGCCGATCGCGTTCGGTTCGCTCTCCGGTCTTCCCCAATCGGTTCAAATCGGCGGCACTTCGCTGCTGATCGTCGTCGGGGTTGCGCTGGATACGATGAAGACGATTGAAAGTCAGCTGATTAAACGGCACTATAAAGGTTTTATCAATAAATAGCTCAGGTTCCGGACGGGTCCGACTCCATGCGCTCGCCCGGCGCCTTTTGTGCGGTTAGGCATGGGTTAGACGTAAGGAGTTGACATGACGTGAACATTCTATTCATGGGGCCTCCCGGGGCAGGTAAAGGAACACAGGCACAGGTCATTGTCGATGCATTCGGTCTTCCTCATATTTCGACGGGCGATGCTTTTCGCCTGGCGATCAAAGAGGGAACCCCAATCGGGGTCAAAGCCAAAGAATACATCGATCAAGGGCTGCTCGTACCGGATGACGTAACGAACGGTATCGTCCGCGAACGGCTGAGTCAGCCGGATTGCGAAAAAGGTTTCTTGCTCGACGGATTTCCGAGAACTCTGCTGCAGGCCGAAGCTTTGGATACACTTTTGCTCGAGTCTGGCCGTAAGCTTGATCATGTTATCAATCTGAATGTCGATCCGGAGAAGCTTCTTGTCCGGATTACGGGTCGTCGGATCTGCAGAACTTGCGGAACGACCTATCATGTAATCTTCAACCCGCCGAAGCAGGAAGGCGTGTGTGACAAAGACGGTGGCGAACTTTACCAGCGTCCGGATGACAATGAAGAGAGCGTACGCACGCGGCTTGAGGAATATGCAAGCAAAACGGCGCCTCTGATCGATTACTATGCAAACAAAGGCTTGCTGCGGCAGATCGACGGAGACCAGGAGATCGGTACGGTATCGGAAGGTATCCTATCCGTACTGCGAGGTTAACTGTAATGATCATTTGCAAGTCCGAAACGGAGCTCGGCTTTATGAGAGAAGCGGGACGGATTGTGGCTGAGACTCACCGTGTGTTGGAGAAAGCGATCAAGCCGGGCGTTACGACGGCCGAACTTGATGCGCTGGCCGACGCAACCATCCGCAGCCAGGATGCGGTGCCGTCTTTCAAAGGCTATAATGGTTTTCCGGCCAGCATATGTGCGTCGGTCAACGACCAGCTGGTTCACGGATTCCCCAGCGAGCGCAAGCTTCGGGAAGGCGATATCGTCACTTTCGATATCGGCGCGCAGTACCGCGGTTATCACGGCGATTCCGCCTGGACCTACCCGGTAGGGCGAATTTCCGATCAAGCCCAGCGGCTGCTGGACGTTACGGAAGGCTCCCTGTACGCAGGACTGGCACTTATTAAGCCGGATGTGCGTCTGTTTACCATTTCGCATGCGATTCAGCGATACATCGAAGCATCCGGAATGTCGGTCGTTCGGGAATTCGTGGGGCACGGCATCGGCCGGGACCTGCACGAAGAACCGAACATACCGAACTACGGCATCGAAGGACGCGGTCCTCAGCTGAAGCCCGGCATGGTGCTCGCTATCGAACCGATGGTCAACCTCGGCGGAAGACAAGTTCGGACGCTGGAGGATCAATGGACCGTCGTAACGGCAGACGGCTCGCTGTGCGCTCATTTCGAGCATACGGTGGCGGTTACCCCGAGCGGATTGGAAATTTTCACAAAATTGAGCGCGTAGGTGATAAACTTGAAAAAGGAACATCCCCTGCAGCCCGGTCAACTCGTGAAGATCCGCAGAGGCCGCGATGCCGGGCAGGCGGCGGTGGTCGTCAGACTCGACGAAGAGCAGGGTATTTGGATCGCGGACGGACACAAACGCAAGTTTGACCGCCCGAAGAAGAAGAACCGGCTCCATCTAGAGCCTCAGGCGACGATCAGCAGCGAAGTCGTAAACAGTTTGCAGGAGAGCGGCAGGGTTACGAACGCGAAGCTGCGTCATGCGGTCAACGCGTTTCTGGAATCCGACGCACATCATGTTAAGCAGAAAGGAGAATGATTATGGCCAAGGAAGATGTCATTGAAATCGAAGGCGTGGTTATCGAACCGCTGCCGAATGCGATGTTCAAGGTGGAACTCGAGAACGGTCATCAAATTCTCGCTCACGTTTCCGGTAAGCTGCGCATGCACTTTATCCGTATTCTGACGGGAGATAAAGTGGTCGTACAGTTATCGCCTTACGATCTGACTCGCGGCCGTATCACTTACCGCAAGTAAGGATACGTCGCCTTTTGGATATACAACGTTCTGGTGCAAGGAACGCTTCCGGCTGGACCGGCACGTTTCGGCACGAGCAAACCGAATGCTTTTGAGGAGGTAATAATCATGAAGGTTAGACCGTCGGTCAAACCAATGTGCGAAAAATGCAAAGTCATTCGTCGCAAAGGGAATGTCATGGTAATCTGCGAAAATCCGAAACACAAACAAAAACAAGGATAAATTAGAAGGGGGTGTAGCGTAATGGCTCGTATTGCTGGTGTGGATTTACCACGTGACAAACGCGTTGAGATCGCCTTGACTTACATTTTCGGAATCGGTAGAACGACTTCCCAAAAACTCCTGAGCCAAACAGGAATCAGCTCCGAGACTCGTGTTCGCGATCTGACTGAGGATGAAGTAGGCAAGCTGCGTGAAGCGATTGACGCTGACGTAAAAGTGGAGGGCGACCTTCGCCGCGAAGTTTCTTTGAACATCAAACGTCTGATCGAAATCGGCTCTTACCGCGGTATCCGTCATCGTCGTGGATTGCCGGTACGCGGACAACGCACGAAGACGAATGCTCGTACTCGTAAAGGTCCTCGTCGTACTGTAGCGAACAAGAAGAAGTAAGAAAGGGGGATAACTGACAATGGCTAAACCGAAAAAAGTCGTACGTACGAAACGTCGCGACCGTAAAAATATCGAATCCGGCGTGGCACACATTCGTTCCACGTTTAACAATACGATCGTCACGATTACGGATCCGCACGGAAACGCGATCTCCTGGGCAAGCTCCGGCGGTCTCGGTTTCAGAGGTTCCCGTAAATCGACTCCATTCGCTGCTCAGCTTGCTGCCGAAACAGCTGCTAAAGCTGCCATGGAGCACGGTCTGAAAACCGTTGAAGTTATGGTTAAAGGTCCTGGCGCAGGCCGTGAAGCGGCTATCCGCTCCCTGCAAGCAACAGGTCTGGAAATCAACCTGATCAAGGACGTAACACCGGTTCCTCACAACGGATGCCGTCCTCCTAAGCGTCGCCGCGTATAGTATTCATAAGCATTGTGCATTCAGTATGCTTGGTTTCACGGAAGCGACGTTTTGAAGGAGGGGTATTGTAGTGATAGAAATCGAAAAGCCGAAAATCGAGACCGTCGAGATCAACGACGGAGGCACGTACGGTAAGTTTGTCGTTGAGCCTCTGGAACGTGGATACGGTACGACGCTTGGAAACTCGCTTCGTCGCATCCTGCTGTCGTCGCTTCCCGGCGCAGCGGTCACTTCGGTCCAGATTGACGGCGTTCTGCACGAGTTTTCGACGATCCCCGGCGTTACGGAAGACGTAACGGAAATCATCCTGAATCTCAAAGCCTTGTCGCTGAAGATTCATTCCGATGAAGAAAAGGTACTGGAAATCGACGCGGAAGGCGAAGGCCTGATAACGGCTGGAGACATCCGCGCAGATAGCGACGTGGAGATCCTTAACCCGGATCTGCACATCGCCACTCTGGCACCGGGATCTAGACTGCATGTACGCATCTTCGCAGGCCGCGGCCGCGGTTACGTACAGTCCGTCAAAAACAAACGTGACGATCAGCCGATCGGCGTCATTCCGATCGATTCGATCTACACCCCGATTTCCCGCGTAAACTACGCGGTCGAAAACACGCGGGTCGGACAAGTCACGAACTACGACAAGCTCACTCTTGAAGTCTGGACCGATGGCAGCATTCGTCCAGAAGAAGCAGTAAGTCTTGGCGCCAAAATTTTGACCGAGCACGTGCTGCTCTTCGTGGGTCTGACCGACGAAGCCCGCGACGCGGAGATCATGGTCGAAAAAGAAGAAGACAAGAAAGAGAAAGTGCTGGAAATGACGATCGAAGAACTCGATCTTTCCGTACGTTCTTATAACTGTCTGAAACGTGCCGGCATCAATACGGTACAAGAGCTGACTACGAAATCGGAAGAAGACATGATGAAAGTCCGCAACCTGGGCCGCAAGTCTTTGGAAGAAGTTCAAGAGAAGCTCGAAGAGCTGGGCCTCGGTCTTCGTCAAGAAGACTAAGAACGAAAAGTATGATGTAGAAGGAGGGAAAACAATGGCATACCAAAAGTTGGGACGTAACTCCAGCGCTCGTAAAGCACTGCTTCGCGACCTGGTAACCGACCTGTTCCTGTATGAGCGTATCGAGACGACTGAAGCGAAAGCCAAAGAAGCTCGTTCCGTTGCCGAGAAACTGATCACCCTTTCCAAACGCGGAGACCTGCATGCACGCCGTCAAGTGGCTGCATACGTTCGTCGCGAGACGATCGACGGTGAGCAGGATGCAATCCAAAAACTGTTCGCAGATCTGGCACCGCGCTATGCGGACCGTCCGGGCGGATACACACGTATCCTCAAACTGGGACCACGCCGCGGAGACGCAGCGCCTATGGTTTACCTGGAACTGGTTGACCGCGCCTAGTAGCCGGTTAGACCGTTTAAGGCAGGGGTAACCCTGCCTGCGGGATTCCGAGAAACGTATGCCGCCTGTCCAAGGCGGCAGAGCCGTTTCTTTTTTTTTGAACTGCGATGCACGACGAACACATGGAGGTGGAACCTTTGCGCAATCTGTGCATGACCGTCGCTTACGACGGCACGAACTATAACGGTTTTCAAACGCAGCCGATCGGCAGCACCGTCCAGGACGAGCTGGAAGCGTCCATCTTGTCCCTGACGGGGCATAAGCCCAAGATCATCGCTTCGGGCCGTACGGACGCCGGCGTGCACGCCTATGCCCAGGTATTCAACTTCCATGTTGCTTCGAAGATCCCCGCGGAACGCTGGCCGCTCGCGCTTAATGCCCGGCTGCCTCAGGACATCGTCGTGACCCGCTCCTGGGAAGTACCGCTTGAATTCAATTCCCGCCATGCGGCCAAGCGCAAAACGTATCGTTATACGATTAACGCCAACCGTCATCCGGACGTTTTCCAGCGGCATATGCAGTTTCATCATCCGGTTCCCCGGCTCGATATCGGGGCAATGGAAGAAGCGCTGCAGCAGTTGGTAGGCACGCACGACTTCACGTCGTTTGCCTCCACGCAATCCCAGAAAGCGGATCATGTACGGACGCTGCTCGAAGCGCGTATCGAGGTGGATGCCAGCACCTGCCGGCCGGGAACGGTCGATCAGGGCTTCATCCATATTTTCCTGACCGGCACCGGGTTTCTGCAGCATATGGTCCGCATCATCACGGGCACGCTTATTCAAGTGGGAGAAGGCAAGCGCAAGCCCGAGGAGATGAAGGCCATTTTGCAAGCCTGCGATCGCGCGGCGGCAGGACCGACCGCGGTGGGGAAAGGCCTTGCTCTCTGGAACGTCGACTATGGCGATCTACTGCCGGAGTAGCCGAAAGTTCTTTGGAGAATTGCTTGAAAATGTATTGCAGTTTAACCAATGATCATGTAGAATAAAAGTTGTGTTTTCTTGAAGGCTTCCCACGGCCCCCAATCAAGAAAACGGTACGGAATTATCCGTTTTAACTCTTACTATCCATGATCGCAAACATACACTGTTCCGGCAGCCCCGGATCTTAGCCCGGCGGCATGGAACTTTTTGACACCGAAACCGAACTTTATTGCAAAGATTAGAAGGAGGAACTTATTCATGCGTACTACCTACATGGCTAAGCCGAGCGAAGTTGAGCGCAACTGGCATATCATCGACGCTGAAGGCAAAACGCTGGGCCGTCTGGCTAGCGAAGCGGCTGCCCTCATCCGCGGCAAGCACAAGACCCAATTCACTCCACACGTTGACGGCGGCGACTTCGTTGTCGTAATCAACGTAGAGAAGATTCACCTCACAGGCAACAAAATGCAGGACAAGAAATACTACCGTCACTCGATGCACCCGGGCGGCCTGAAAGTTACAAGCGCCGGCGAAATGATCAAGAACAAGCCTGAACGGATTCTGGAACTCGCCGTAACCGGCATGCTTCCTAAGACTCGCATGGGCGACAGAATGAAACTCAGACTCAAAGCGTATGCCGGAGCCGAGCATCCACATGCAGCACAAAAACCGGAAGTTTACGAACTTCGCGGCTAAATAAAAGGAGGACCCTTTCATGGCAACTGTACAATACTATGGGACTGGTCGTCGTAAACATTCGGTAGCACGTGTTCGCCTCGTACCGGGTGAAGGACGCATCGTCATCAACAAGCGTGGAATCGACGAATACTTCGGTCTGGAGACGCTCAAACTGATCGTCAACCAACCGCTGAACCTGACTGAAACGATTGGCAAGTACGATGTAATCGTACTCGCACACGGCGGCGGCACTTCGGGCCAAGCCGGCGCTATCCGTCACGGCATCTCGCGCGCTCTGCTCAAAGCAGACCCTGAGCTGCGCGGTTCGCTCAAAAAAGCGGGCTTCCTGACTCGTGACCCACGTATGAAAGAACGTAAAAAATACGGCCTCAAAGCCGCACGTCGCGCTCCACAGTTCTCGAAGCGTTAAGAACTGCCGGACGTTATGCAAACAGCCTGCTCCCGATTTACTCGGAGGCAGGCTGTTTTTTTGTGCTTTTTTTAGAGGCGTGAGGTCTGGAGTTACAATTCGAATTTGGCGATCGTGTTCTCCAGGCTGGCGCTGCTCTGCTCCAGCCATTTTGTCGTTTCCGCGATATTTTTGGACGCTTCGAGCTGGTCGCGCGACAGCTTTTGCAGGGAAACGGTGTAATCGGCAGTCACTTTCGAAATCTGCGAAATCTCTTCGATCGAAGCCGACACTTCTTCGGAGCCGGCCAGAATCTCTTCCGCGGAAGCGGACAGATCCTCCATATGCAGGCTGATCTCGTTGAAGCGCACGACCGTATGCTCGAACAGCTGTCCGGCACGCGTCGACAGTTCGCCGCTTTTCTGAATCTCTGCGCTTTCCTTGTTCATTCGCTCTCCGATCGTCGAAGCTTCCTGTCCGATTTTGGTTAGCAGTTCGGCGACATGCGAAGCCGAGGTGGACGACAGGCCGGCCAGCTTGCGGATCTCTCCGGCCACGACGGCGAATCCGGCGCCTTCTTCGCCCGCTCTGGCCGCTTCGATAGAAGCGTTCAAGGCCAGCAGATTCGTTTGCTCCGCGATGCTCGTAATCGCCTGCAGGACCGGTCCGATTTCATCCATATAACGATGCAGCGTATGCACCGAAGCCGACGTCTGTCCGACGAGTTGGGACATTTCCGCGATTTGCAGCTGCAAGCCGTCCATCGACGTCCGCCCTTCGGATGCTTTCTCCAGCACTTCGCGGGAAACGCCCGACACGTTGGCCGACGAGTGGGTGACACGTTCGATCGCGGACGTGATCTCCTGCATGGACCGGGCACACTCCGTCGCTCCCGCGTATTGATTGTTCGCTTCGACGGCCAACGTGCCCGCCGACTCGTTCAACTGATCGTTCATGTTCAGGAGCAGGTTCGCTTCCGAAGAGAAACGCTGGGAAGATTGCACGAGCGTTTGCGTCGTATCCTGCATGTCCCGCATGACGTCGCCGAGCGTTATTCCGAGCCGATGGCTCATTTTGACCATCGCTTCGTATGTCTGTCCGATTTCGTCCCGCGAAGGTTTGCCTACCGCGCTTAACAGCTGGTTGGCTTTGCCGATCTCGCCATCCGCTATCGCCTGCGCCCCGCGCACGATAAAGCCCAGAGGCCGCAGCGCCCGGTACAGGAACAAGGAGATGACCGCGAAGATCAGCAGCGTCAGCGCGCCCATCAGCACATAGAACCAGACGCTGTCGTCGGTAAACTGCTTGAAAATCTGATTGGACACGGTCACGTCCGTATCGATACCCAGAATGCCGATGACCGTACCGTCGGCGCCGCGCATCGGCACGTAGGAAGAGATGTAGCTTCCGTATTCGGGATGGACGAGAATGCCCGTTTGGGCCGACTCTCCCTGTAACAGCTTTTCGATCGCATCGGCCGGAATGTCCGTCACTTCTCCGATCGGCGACGCGCTATCCGAAT
Organism: Saccharibacillus brassicae; assembly: GCF_006542275.1. Taxonomy (NCBI): domain Bacteria; kingdom Bacillati; phylum Bacillota; class Bacilli; order Caryophanales; family Paenibacillaceae; genus Saccharibacillus; species Saccharibacillus brassicae. The sequence continues at coordinate 1,794,068 of NZ_CP041217.1, read as the reverse complement.
CCGCCGGCTGTCCGTCGATCAGCAGAATAGGCTGCTTGTTATCGTCGATCCGGACCGTATACACGTACATCGCCCCGATTTCGCTGCGATATTGATCGAGTTGTTCGCGAATCTGCCAGTATAGATCGTTCTCCGTCGCGTCGGCCAAATACGATTGATACCCGGCGACATCGAACTGCGTGACAAAAGCTTCGGCCATTTTGGTGTTGAAGCTGCTGATCGTGTACTGACTCGCTTTTTTTACGTTTTGGTTCTGCATGTAGACGAAGACCGTAAATAAAACGAGCAGCACGGCAAAGATCATGAGCGCCAGCTTAACGGCCAGCTTTTTAGTAATGATAGACATAAGTGCCACCTTCCCCAATTTTCTGTCCCCATTGTACTACGGACCGGAGTTGCTTGCTTCCTTAAAAGTTTTTGTCATTTTGAAATAAAGAATTGATTGTTGCCGCGTAAAGTTTTATACTTATAAATAATTCAGATTAGAATAGTTGGTTTTATCCGTTAAAGAGTTAATCCGCCGATATGAAGTTCTCCTGCCGGAGGTTTCAATCCTTATTCAATTTGCCATTCAGAGATGGAGGGTTTTGAACATGAACTTATTGGAAAAAGAAGAGTTTGCGCGCATAAAAGCCGAAGAGTTGGAACAGTTGAGCGCCGAGGAAGTGATCCGGTTCGCCGCGCAGCAGTATGACAGCCTGACGTTCGCCTGCAGCTTCGGAGCGGAAGACGTCGTGATCGTCGACATGCTTCAGCATATCAGCCCGTCGACCGACGTCTTTTACCTCGATACGGACTTTCACTTCAAAGAGACGTACGAGACGCGTGACCGCATGATCGAACGGTACGGTCTGGACTTCGTGCGCGTCTCTCCGCTGCTGACGCCGGCCGAGCAGGACGTGCAGCATGCTCCGCAGTTGTGGACGTCGGACCCCAACCTGTGCTGCAATATCCGCAAGGTCGAGCCGCTGACCCGCAATCTGTCGCGTTACGATGCCTGGATCACGGGGATTCGCCGCGATCAGGCCCCGACCCGCGCCAATTCCAAAAAGGTCGAGTACGATTACAAGTTCGGCCTGATGAAGTTCAATCCGCTCGCGGACTGGACCAGCGAAGACGTCTGGGCCTATATCCGCGACAACGACGTCATCTACAATCCGCTGCATGACCGCAATTTCCCGAGCATCGGCTGCGAGCAGTGCACCCGCCAGGTTATGCCGGGCGAAGATCCGCGCGCGGGACGCTGGGCAGGCAACGACAAGACGGAATGCGGATTGCACAAGTAAGACCCGAACAGGAACCCGAACCCCCGACAAAGGAGCGACTGCCGATTATGACTTCCATCAAGCCGCATGGCGGCACTTTGATCAACCGTCTCGCCGAAGGTGCGGAACGCGACGCGCTGCTGGACGAAGCGAAGACCCTGCGACAGATCCCGATCAACACCTGGGTGCTGTCCGACCTCGATCTGATCGCGGTGGGCGCTTTTTCCCCATTGACCGGATTTTTGAACGAAGAAGATTACGTTAGCGTCGTCGAGCGGATGAGACTTGCGGACGGTACCGTATGGAGCATTCCGATTACGCTGCCGCTCGAAGGGGCGGAAGACTCTCTTCGGGGAGAGCGGGTAGCGCTGGTCGGCGAAAGCGACGGTGTCGTCTACGCCATCCTGGACGTGGAGAGCGTCTACCGGATCGATCGCCGTCAGGAAGCGGTCAACGTGTTCAAGACGGACGATCCCGAGCACCCGGGCGTCAAAAAGCTGTTCGAGCGGCCCATCGAGCGGATCGGCGGTTCGGTCCGCGTGCTCAATCGCCCGCAGCCGGAGCGCTTCAACGAATTTTACTTCGACCCTGCCGAGACCCGGCGCCTGTTCGCGGAAAAAGGCTGGAATTCCGTCGTCGGCTTCCAGACCCGCAACCCGGTACACCGGGCGCACGAGTATATCCAGAAGTCGGCGCTTGAGACGGTGGACGCGCTGTTCCTGAACCCGCTCGTGGGCGAGACCAAGTCCGACGACGTGCCCGCGGATATCCGGATGCGCAGTTATCTGGTTCTGTTGGAAAACTATTATCCGGCCGCGCGGACGTTTCTGGGCGTATTCCCGGCGGCGATGCGTTACGCGGGACCGCGCGAAGCGATTTTCCATGCGATTGTACGTAAAAATTACGGCTGTACCCACTTTATCGTCGGACGCGACCATGCCGGGGTAGGCGACTACTACGGCACGTACGAGGCGCAGGAGATTTTCTCGAACTTCGAACCGGAGGAACTGCAGATCACGCCGCTCTTTTTCGAACACAGTTTCTTCTGCACGCACTGCGGCAACATGGCGACGAGCAAGACGTGTCCGCATGGCAAGGAGAAGCATCTGACCCTGTCGGGCACCAAAGTGCGCGCCCTGCTGCGTAACGGAGAATGCCCGCCGCCGGAGTTCACCCGTCCCGAAGTGGCGGAAGTGCTGATCGAAGGCATGCGCGATCGCGCGGCGCAGCAAGTCTAGTAAGCCAAGTTCCCCGATAGACGGGGCCATACTATACGCCGGACCGTTTTCCTTAGGGAGACGGTCCGGCGTTTTCGTTTCATGTATAATAAGAACAGGTTTTCCTAACGAGTGGAAGAGAGGATGAACGCAATGGTAACGAGAGAAGAAGTTGTGGAAGCGCTTGAAGCCGTGGTAGACCCGGTCTATCGCGTACGCTTGTCCGACCTGCGGTTGATCCGCGACGTCGTGGTTCGGGAAGGACGGGTATCGCTGAGCGTCGTATGTCTGGATAACGCGGACGAGAGCCGGCAGGGGCTGGAGACGCAGGTGCGCTCCATTTTGCGGTCGCTGGAAGTGGAAGACGTGCATATCCGCTTCAAGGAAGCGACAGAACTGGAGAAGGAACGCAGCCGCGCGATTATCGAAGACAATCGAACCGACCGGGACGAGCAGGAAGAGGACGATGATCCGGTGTTGGTCAAAGGCCATGCGGCCGGTCTCGAGAACCTGCCGATCCTGAGCGCCGACTCTCCGACCGTGTTCATCTCCGTGGCGAGCGGCAAAGGCGGGGTAGGCAAATCGACGGTAGCCGTCAATTTGGCGGTATCGCTTGCGCGGGCCGGCAAAAAGGTCGGTCTTATCGATGCCGACATCTACGGGTTCAGCGTACCGGATATGATGGGGATCGAAGAAGGGCCGGAAGTGATCGAAGGGCTTCTGCGTCCGGTCGAGCGTTTCGGGGTCAAGGTGATGTCGATGGGCTTCTTTATCCGTGAAAATAACCCCGTCGTCTGGCGCGGTCCTCTGCTGGGACGGATGCTCCGGCAGTTCTTCGAAGAGACAGAGTGGGGCGAGATCGATTACATGCTGCTCGATCTGCCTCCGGGTACGGGCGACGTGGCGCTTGACGTGCATCAGCTGCTGCCTCAGAGCAAGCAGATCATCGTGACCACCCCGCACGGCACGGCGGCCTTCGTCGCGGCGAGAGCGGGCGCCATGGCGCTGCAGACAGGGCACGAGATTCTCGGCGTCGTCGAGAACATGGCGTATTACGAGAAAAACGGGGAGCGGGACTACGTCTTCGGCCGCGGAGGCGGTGGACGCCTGGCAGAGACGCTGCATACCGGCCTGCTGGCCCAGATTCCGCTCGGCGTGCCGGACAACCACGTATCCGAACGGGACTTCTCCCCTTCCGTCTATAAGGCGGAGACGGCGACCGGCGCCATGTACGACGAAATGGCCCAGGCGCTGATCGGCAAGACCGACAAAAGCGGCAGTGCGCAGTAAGACTACGCTGTTCGATCCCATAACGTCACGGCAAGGAGGCCAATCATGAAGATGCTGTCGTTCGGTCGCTTTATCCGGGGACTGGCGGAGAACAAAGGGTATATGCTGTCGGCGGCGGCGCTGTTTATCGCTGCTATCGCTTTGGGCACGATCAACGCGGACGGGCTGCAGCGCCTGCTGCTGTCCCAGATCGAAGGCCTGCAGGGAGTCGTGCAAAATCTCCAACAGTCGGATAACGTGACGCTGAGCTTTTTTACGTTTATCTTTTTAAACAATGCGATCAAATCGGTTCTGGTCATACTGTTGGGCGCTTTCTTCGGACTGATTCCGCTGATCTTCCTTCTTATTAACGGCATGGTGCTCGGATTCGTCGTCATGGTGAGCCATGAGCAGGGAGAGAATATCACGGAACTGATCTTCAAGGGACTGCTGCCGCACGGCATCCTCGAACTGCCTGCGATCGTGATCGCCTGCGCCTACGGGATGAAATTCGGGGGACTGGTCATCGGAAGCCTGTTCAGCCTCGGCGCGGGCAAAAGAGAGCGTCTGGCGGCCCGCTGGGAGCACGGAATGAAGCAAATGCTCGGGGCCGCGTTCTGGATCGTCATTATGCTGTTTGTGGCCGCGGCGATCGAAAGTACGATCACTTTGCAGCTCATGCGGTAGTTTTGTAAACTTTTACGCATGGAACGGTTATCAAGACTCCATTTTGGGTTAAATCAAAGTTGAACTGGCAAACCAACTATAGAGGGAACCCGAAAGAGGAGGGGCTGCAATGCTCGGTATGATGTTCAGCGAAATGGAGTGTAAAGAATTCGGGTATGTACTGCGCAAAGAGCTGGACGAGATGCTGTTCGACCTCAGCGACAAGCGCTTGGATAAAGATATGCGCAAAGCGATATCGAAGCGGTATCAAACCATTTTTCAAATGTATGCGAGGGTTGCGCCGGCCAAAGAGCTGTCGAAGTACGTGAGAGACAAGCGGCACGGCGGCGAACGGTGAAGCCCGAGCATTGTTTATAAAAGGCAGGGAAAGCGGTCGGAGGATTCCGGGCCGCTTTTGATGCGTTAAGGGACGGTAAGGCATGGTAAGGCACGATCAAGCGCACTGCGGTTATTTGTAAAAAGGTGTTGACTTGCTGTGTTGCTATGTGGTAAATTAAATCTCGGCCCTTCGAGAGAGCGCCGACGCAGTCCAGAAGCGAAGATCACTGAAAAAGAGTTTTAAAAAAAGTGCTTGACAAACTGCTGGTCACTGTGATAGGATATAAAAGTCGCCGCTGAGATGCGGTGGTGAACAAAAGAAACAAGCAAGACAAGCAAATTAACGAGTTTGTTCTTTGAAAACTGAACAGTGAGTAACGAGAATCACGGAACCCAGCCGGGCCAAGTGATTCGAGGAACCGCGCTTAGCGAAGGGTTTTGATCTTCGGATCTGAATCTTGAAGCCTAAGACGGTTTAGAGTGAATATAGGGAATGAAAATTCCCGCCAGCCGGAACGAAAATTGCTGACCCCTTTGGGCAAAGCGATTGGCAGTTCCAGCGTCTAGCTAGAACGAGCACATGGTGCTTTCTTGACAAGTCAACTTCAAGACCATCCGCTTTATCCGAATCCAGGCCCTATGGGGTCTCTAATCGGAGTCGCGGGTGCAACAGAGGTTGCACCTTAATGGAGAGTTTGATCCTGGCTCAGGACGAACGCTGGCGGCATGCCTAATACATGCAAGTCGAGCGGACTTGAAGAGAAGCTTGCTTCTCTGACAGTTAGCGGCGGACGGGTGAGTAACACGTAGGCAACCTGCCTTTCAGTCTGGGATAACTTCCGGAAACGGATGCTAATACCGGATACATCATTTTCTGGCATCGGAGAATGAGGAAAGACGGCGCAAGCTGTCACTGAGAGATGGGCCTGCGGCGCATTAGCTAGTTGGTGGGGTAACGGCTCACCAAGGCGACGATGCGTAGCCGACCTGAGAGGGTGAACGGCCACACTGGGACTGAGACACGGCCCAGACTCCTACGGGAGGCAGCAGTAGGGAATCTTCCACAATGGGCGAAAGCCTGATGGAGCAATGCCGCGTGAGTGATGAAGGTTTTCGGATCGTAAAGCTCTGTTGCCAGGGAAGAACGTCCGGGTGAGTAACTGCACCCGGAGTGACGGTACCTGAGAAGAAAGCCCCGGCTAACTACGTGCCAGCAGCCGCGGTAATACGTAGGGGGCAAGCGTTGTCCGGAATTATTGGGCGTAAAGCGCGTGCAGGCGGCGGGTTAAGTCGGATGTTTAAGATCGGGGCTCAACCCCGATTCGCATCCGAAACTGGCCCGCTTGAGTGTAGGAGAGGAAAGTGGAATTCCACGTGTAGCGGTGAAATGCGTAGAGATGTGGAGGAACACCAGTGGCGAAGGCGACTTTCTGGCCTATAACTGACGCTGAGGCGCGAAAGCGTGGGGAGCAAACAGGATTAGATACCCTGGTAGTCCACGCTGTAAACGATGAGTGCTAGGTGTTCGGGGTTTCGATACCCTGGGTGCCGAAGTTAACGCATTAAGCACTCCGCCTGGGGAGTACGGTCGCAAGACTGAAACTCAAAGGAATTGACGGGGACCCGCACAAGCAGTGGAGTATGTGGTTTAATTCGAAGCAACGCGAAGAACCTTACCAGGTCTTGACATCGGTATGACCGGCTTAGAGATAAGCCTTTCCTTCGGGACATGCCAGACAGGTGGTGCATGGTTGTCGTCAGCTCGTGTCGTGAGATGTTGGGTTAAGTCCCGCAACGAGCGCAACCCTTGACTTTAGTTGCCAGCATTTTAAGATGGGCACTCTAGAGTGACTGCCGGTGACAAACCGGAGGAAGGCGGGGATGACGTCAAATCATCATGCCCCTTATGACCTGGGCTACACACGTACTACAATGGCCGGTACAGAGGGCTGCGAAGCCGCGAGGTGGAGCCAATCCCAGAAAGCCGGTCTCAGTTCGGATTGCAGGCTGCAACTCGCCTGCATGAAGTCGGAATTGCTAGTAATCGCGGATCAGCATGCCGCGGTGAATACGTTCCCGGGTCTTGTACACACCGCCCGTCACACCACGAGAGTTTATAACACCCGAAGTCGGTGAGGTAACCGCAAGGAGCCAGCCGCCGAAGGTGGGATAGATGATTGGGGTGAAGTCGTAACAAGGTAGCCGTATCGGAAGGTGCGGCTGGATCACCTCCTTTCTATGGAGAATCGTTTCCGGAGAGCGGAAACATTCAGTCCCGCTTTTCTAGGGAAATAAAAAATAGAAACACTCAAACTCACTGTTCGGTTTTGAGAGAGGGAACTCTTTCAATTAAATATGCGTTTGGTAGTAATGGCGGAGGGGTTCCACACGTACCCATCTCGAACACGACCGTTAAGCCCTCTAGCGCCGATGGTACTTGGACCGCAGGGTCCCGGGAGAGTAGGAAGCTGCCAAGCGCATCCTTTTATGGGCCCTTAGCTCAGCTGGTTAGAGCGCACCCCTGATAAGGGTGAGGTCGGTGGTTCGAGTCCACTAGGGCCCACCATTTCCAACATCATATTTTCCTTTTATGGGGCCATAGCTCAGCTGGGAGAGCGCCTGCCTTGCAAGCAGGAGGTCAGCGGTTCGATCCCGCTTGGCTCCACCATAATTGCTTAACTGCTTGGAAAGATCAATTGATTTCGAGCTAAGAGATTTCGCTTAGCGCGTGAACAACTTTTGGTCCGCACAACAGTGATGCACACAAAATTTGTTCCTTGAAAACTGGATACCGAAACGAAAAACTTCGCGTCTGGAATATCTCTTCTATATGAGGAAATATTTCAAATGAAGTTTGGTTAAGCAAGTAAGAGCGCACGGTGGATGCCTAGGCACCAGGAGCCGACGAAGGACGCGACGAACCGCGATAGTGCTTCGGGGAGCTGTAAGTGAGCGTTGATCCGGAGATTTCCGAATGGGGGAACCCAGCTGGACTCATACCCAGTTACTGACCGAGTGAATTCATAGCTCGGCAGAGGCAGACCGGGGGAACTGAAACATCTAAGTACCCCGAGGAAGAGAAAACAATAGTGATTCCGTCAGTAGCGGCGAGCGAACGCGGAACAGCCCAAACCAGAGAGCTTGCTCTCTGGGGTTGTGGGACGTCTCACACGGAGTTACAAAGGAGTTTGGTAGGCGAAGAGGTTTGGAACGACCCGCCACAGCAGGTGATAGCCCTGTAGCCGAAAGCAAGCTCTCTCCGAGACGGATCCCGAGTAGTGCGGGGCACGTGAAACCCCGTATGAATCCGGCAGGACCATCTGCCAAGGCTAAATACTCCCTGGTGACCGATAGCGAAGCAGTACCGTGAGGGAAAGGTGAAAAGGACCTCGGAAGAGGAGTGAAATAGAACCTGAAACCGTGCGCTTACAAAAAGTCAGAGCCCAATTAAGGGGTGATGGCGTGCCTTTTGTAGAATGAACCGGCGAGTTACGTTTACATGCAAGGTTAAGGTGAGAAGCCGGAGCCGCAGCGAAAGCGAGTCTGAATAGGGCGATATAGTATGTAGGTGTAGACCCGAAACCGGGTGATCTACCCCTGTCCAGGGTGAAGGTGCGGTAACACGCACTGGAGGCCCGAACCCACGTACGTTGAAAAGTGCGGGGATGAGGTGGGGGTAGCGGAGAAATTCCAATCGAACCCGGAGATAGCTGGTTCTCCCCGAAATAGCTTTAGGGCTAGCCTCGGATGAAGAGTTGTGGAGGTAGAGCACTGATTGGGTGCGGGGCCCGCCAAGGGTTACCAAGTCCAGTCAAACTCCGAATGCCATCAACTTATATCCGGGAGTCAGACAGTGAGTGCTAAGATCCATTGTCAAAAGGGAAACAGCCCAGACCATCGGTTAAGGTCCCCAAGTGTGTGTTAAGTGGGAAAGGATGTGGAGTTGCCCAGACAACCAGGATGTTGGCTTAGAAGCAGCCACCATTTAAAGAGTGCGTAATAGCTCACTGGTCGAGTGACTCTGCGCCGAAAATGTAACGGGGCTAAACACACCACCGAAACCATGGCTTGATGCCTTGCGCATCAGGGGTAGGGGAGCGTTGAATACGGATTGAAGGTGTACTGGAAAGAGCGCTGGACTGTATTCAAGTGAGAATGCCGGTATGAGTAACGAAAAGATCAGTGAGAATCTGATCCGCCGAAAACCCAAGGATTCCTGAGGAAGGCTCGTCCGCTCAGGGTTAGTCGGGACCTAAGGCGAGGCCGAAAGGCGTAGTCGATGGACAACAGGTGGATATTCCTGTACCGCCGTAAACCGTTACGAGCAATGGAGTGACGCAGGAGGGAAGGGACGCGGACTGATGGAAGTGTCCGTCCAAGTAACAAGTCTGGTATGTAGGCAAATCCGCATATCTGAGGACAAGTTGCGATGGGGAGCGAAAATTACAGTAGCGAAGGTCCTGGGCTCACACTGCCAAGAAAAGCTTCTAGCCAGGTGAAGGCGCCCGTACCGCAAACCGACACAGGTGGGTGGGAAGAGTATTCTAAGGCGCGCGGAAGAACTCTCGTTAAGGAACTCGGCAAAATGACCCCGTAACTTCGGGAGAAGGGGTGCCCGGTAGTGTGAATAGCACGAGGGGGCCGCAGTGAAAAGGCCCAAGCGACTGTTTAGCAAAAACACAGGTCTGTGCGAAGCCGCAAGGCGAAGTATACGGGCTGACGCCTGCCCGGTGCTGGAAGGTTAAGAGGAGGGGTTAGCGGCAACGCGAAGCTCTGAATTGAAGCCCCAGTAAACGGCGGCCGTAACTATAACGGTCCTAAGGTAGCGAAATTCCTTGTCAGGTAAATTCTGACCCGCACGAATGGCGTAACGACTTGGGCGCTGTCTCAACGAGAGATCCGGTGAAATTTTAATACCTGTGAAGATGCAGGTTACCCGCGACAAGACGGAAAGACCCCATGGAGCTTTACTGCAGCTTGATATTGGACTGGGGTGCGATTTGTACAGCATAGGTGGGAGCCTTAGATCTCGGAGCGCCAGCTTCGGGGGAGGCGCCGTTGGGATACCACCCTGATCGCATGCTAGTTCTAACCTCGTACCGTCATCCGGTACAGGGACCGTGTCAGGCGGGCAGTTTGACTGGGGCGGTCGCCTCCTAAAATGTAACGGAGGCGCCCAAAGGTTCCCTCAGAATGGTTGGAAATCATTCGCAGCGTGTAAAGGCATAAGGGAGCTTGACTGCGAGACGGACAGGTCGAGCAGGGACGAAAGTCGGGCTTAGTGATCCGGTGGTACCGCATGGAAGGGCCATCGCTCAACGGATAAAAGCTACCCTGGGGATAACAGGCTTATCTCCCCCAAGAGTCCACATCGACGGGGAGGTTTGGCACCTCGATGTCGGCTCATCGCATCCTGGGGCTGAAGTAGGTCCCAAGGGTTGGGCTGTTCGCCCATTAAAGCGGTACGCGAGCTGGGTTCAGAACGTCGTGAGACAGTTCGGTCCCTATCTGTCGTGGGCGTTGGAAATTTGAGAGGAGCTGTCCTTAGTACGAGAGGACCGGGATGGACGCACCGCTGGTGTACCAGTTGTTCCGCCAGGAGCATCGCTGGGTAGCTACGTGCGGAAGGGATAAACGCTGAAAGCATCTAAGCGTGAAGCCCCCCTCAAGATGAGATTTCCCACACGCAAGTGGTAAGACCCCTTGGAGACGACGAGGTAGATAGGCAGGAGGTCGAAGCGTAGCAATACGTGTAGCTGACCTGTACTAATCGGTCGAGGGCTTATCCTATAGACTTGCGCAGCCAGACTCTTCGGAAGCCTCTGCTTCGGTTGAGCACACTGCGTAGGCAAACACTTCATGACGCGAAGTGGATCGTTTCGGATCCGGTTTTCAAGGTGCAAACCTTGTACAAGACAGAGCTTGTTTAGGAAACACAGGCCCAATCGGGATATTCGTTTCCTAAAGAGAATCTGTTCCGGCTTACTTCGTAAGCCTAGGTTTGGTGGTGATGGCAGAGGGGTTCCACACGTTCCCATCTCGAACACGACCGTTAAGCCCTCTAGCGCCGATGGTACTTGGACCGCAGGGTCCTGGGAGAGTAGGAAGCCGCCAAGCCGTTCGCGACTCCTCTGGAGTCGCACAATTTTCCCTGATAGCTCAGTTGGTAGAGCACTCGACTGTTAATCGAGTTGTCACAGGTTCGAGTCCTGTTCGGGGAGCCATTTGCTCTCATAGCTCAGTTAGGTAGAGTGCATCCATGGTAAGGATGAGGTCACCGGTTCGAGCCCGGTTGAGAGCTTGTTACAAGGCCCGTTGGTCAAGGGGTTAAGACACCTCCCTTTCACGGAGGTAACAGGGGTTCGAATCCCCTACGGGTCATACATATGGAGGCTTAGCTCAGCTGGGAGAGCATCTGCCTTACAAGCAGAGGGTCGGGGGTTCGAGCCCCTCAGCCTCCACCATATGTACTCTCTTGTTGGGGGTTAGCCAAGCGGTAAGGCAACGGACTTTGACTCCGTCACGCATAGGTTCAAATCCTATACCCCCAGCCATTTGAGAGCCATTAGCTCAGTTGGTAGAGCACCTGACTTTTAATCAGGGTGTCGAAGGTTCGAGTCCTTCATGGCTCACCATTTACACCATTCGTATTTGCGCGTGTGGCGGAATTGGCAGACGCACTAGACTTAGGATCTAGCGTCTTACGACGTGGGGGTTCAAGTCCCTCCACGCGCATTATCGAGTTTTTGCGGACGTGGCTCAGCGGTAGAGCATCGCCTTGCCAAGGCGAGGGTCGCGGGTTCGATTCCCGTCGTCCGCTCCATAATTTTTGCGCCCTTAGCTCAGCTGGATAGAGCGTTTGACTACGAATCAAAAGGCCGGGAGTTCGAATCTCTCAGGGCGCGCCATTTTTACAAATCAATAACGGGATGTAGCTCAGCTTGGTAGAGCACCTGGTTTGGGACCAGGGGGTCGCATGTTCAAATCGTGTCATCCCGATTGTTTTTGCGGGTGTAGTTCAATGGTAGAACTCCAGCCTTCCAAGCTGGTAGCGTGGGTTCGATTCCCATCACCCGCTCCATTTCTAAAAAGCAGAGACCGGAAGCGGTCTTTTTTGTTATATTCCCGGCGTTCTCTGTGGACGCCATTTTGTTGTATACATTCGCTTTTGCTCTGCGCAGTTTTAAAGCGGGAATTCTGTATTCCATACATAGGTTTCACCCGCTTTCATTCATAAATCAAGTTCCTGTTTCAGCTGATTGTTACTCGAAATACCCGGTCGCTTTTTCGCTATAAAGTGAAGATTTATCAAATGAATTGTTGTATGATGTGATGAAGATGTCATATCGGCAAGCATGCGATGCAGACAGATAGGAGGAGTAAAATGACTGAACTGATGGTAACCGCAAGCAAAGGCAGTTCCAACAATCTGCTCAGACGCGATGTGCGGTTCCTGGGAAATATCCTTGGTGAAGTACTCGTTCATCACAGCGGACAAGAACTCCTGGATAAAGTTGAGAAAATTCGCGAACTGAGCAAGTCGCTTCGCGCTATCTATTTGCCCGACCTGCACGAAGAGTTCAAACGGGAAATTTACTCGCTCGATCCGGAGATCCGACATCAGGTGATTCGGGCTTTCGCCATTTATTTTCAACTCGTCAACATTGCAGAGCAAAATCACCGGATTCGCAGAAAACGGGATTACGAGCGTTCTGCCGGCGAAGCCGCGCAGCCGGGCTCGATCGAGACCTCGGTTCAGCAGTTGAAAGAACAGAACTTCTCCTATGAAGACGTACAGGCTTTTTTGCAAAACCTGTCGCTTGAACTTGTCATGACGGCGCATCCGACGGAAGCGGTCCGCCGGGTCATTCTGGACATTCACAAACGCATCGCTGCGGACGTGATGAAGCTGGACGATCCTTCGCTGACGTTCCGGGAACGCGAACAGCTGCGCGAGAAACTGCTCAACGAAGTCATTACGCTGTGGCAGACCGACGAGCTGCGCGACCGCAAACCGACCGTGCTCGACGAAGTCAGAAACGGCATGTATTATTTCCACGAGACGCTGTTCCACGTGCTGCCGGACGTATACGGAGAACTGGAACGCTGCCTGGATATCTACTATCCGGGTCATGACTGGCATGTGCCGAACTATTTGCGCTTCGGTTCCTGGATCGGCGGCGACCGGGACGGCAATCCTTCCGTGACCGCGAACGTCACGTGGCAGACGCTCCAGATGCAGCGCAAGCTCGCCATTCGCGAATACCACGCCATTCTGGTGGAACTTATCCATATGCTCAGCTTCAGCGGCAGTATCGTGAATGTCACGGACGAGCTGCTGGAGTCGATCGAACGCGACCGCGAGACGGTCACGGTGGAAGCCAAAGCGAATTGGCATAACGATAACGAACCTTACCGCGTCAAGCTGACTTATATGATCCGCAAGCTGGACAACGTGTTGGATGAAGATAAAAAAGGACAGCCCGACCGGTATGCGGACCCGTCCGAGCTGATCGAGGAACTCAAGATCATCGACCGGAGCCTGCGCTATCACCATGCCGACTACGTAGCCGACAGTGCGATCAAGAAGCTCGTTCGTCAGGTCGAACTGTTCGGCTTCCATACGGCTTCGCTCGATATTCGCCAGCACAGCCAGGAACACGAGAAAGCGATGACCGAGATTCTCCACAGCATGAACATCGTCTCCAACTACCCCGAACTGTCGGAAGACGACAAGGTCAAGCTGCTCGTCGGCCTGCTCGAAGATCCGAGACCGCTCACTACGCCGTACCAGACGTATAGCGACGGAACCGAAGAATGCCTGCAGGTATACCGCACCGTGTTCGAGGCCCAAAACGAATTCGGACGCAACTGCATCGGCAGCTATCTGATCAGCATGGCGGAAGCTTCCAGCGACATTCTGGAAGTTATGGTCTTTGCCAAAGAAGTCGGGCTGTTCCGCAAGCATTCGGACGGCACGGTCGTCTGCACGCTGCAAGCGGTACCGCTGTTCGAGACGATCGGCGATCTGCAAGCCGCAAGCGGTATCATGAAGCGGCTGTTCGATATTCCCATCTACCGCGAAGCGGTCAAAGCGAGGAACGACCAGCAGGAAATCATGCTCGGTTATTCCGACAGCAGCAAAGACGGCGGCGTGGTCGCTGCCAACTGGGAACTGCGCGTGGCGCTGAACGAAATTACCGAGATGGCGTCTTCGTACGACATCAAGCTCAAGTTTTTCCACGGCCGCGGAGGTGCGCTCGGCCGCGGGGGCATGCCGCTTAACCGCAGCATCCTGGCCCAGCCGCCGCATACGGTCGGCGCCGGCATCAAGATTACCGAGCAGGGCGAAGTGCTGTCTTCGCGCTATTCGCTCCGGGGCATTGCCTACCGCAGTCTGGAGCAGGCCACTTCGGCGCTGCTGACGTCCGCGGTCGCCGCGACGGACACGTCTTATATGGAGGAAGAACTCCAATGGGAAGACATTGCCCGCAACATTTCCGAAGCTTCGCTGAATAAATACCAGGATCTGATCTTCCGCGATCCGGATTTCCTGTCCTTCTTCAAGGAAGCGACGCCGCTGTCCGAAATCGGCGAGCTGAATATCGGTTCCCGCCCTTCGAAACGCAAAAACAGCGACCGGTTCGAAGATCTTCGCGCCATTCCGTGGGTGTTCGCCTGGACGCAGGGACGTTACCTTGTGCCGGCCTGGTACGCGGCGGGAACAGGTATCCAGAGCTTCTACCAAGGCAAAGCGGAAAATCTGGAAGTGTTGAAAAAGATGTATGCGAGCTTCCCGTTCTTCACGTCGCTGATCGATTCGCTGCAAATGGCGATCGCCAAAGCGGACTTGGTCATCGCCAAGGAATACGCTTCGATGTACGGAGACGAAGAAAGCCGTACCCGGATCTTCGGATTGATCGAGGAAGAGTTCAAGCTGACGAAGCAGCTCATTCTCGACATTACCGGCCAACAGGAGATTCTCGATAACGTGCCGGTCATCCAGGAGTCGATCCGTCTGCGGAACCCTTACGTGGATCCGCTCAGCTATTTGCAGGTACAGCTGCTGAACGAACTTCGCACACTGCGCGATTCCGCGGAACCGGAAGACCAGGAGATGCTGCGCGAAGTGCTGCTGACGATCAACGGTATTGCCGCCGGACTGCGGAACACGGGCTGATCGACGGTCCGCTTCCCGTTTGTGCCAGGCACGCCTCACGAAAAACCGCGTCCTTTCATATGGAAAGACGCGGTTTTTTCGTTCGATTTTCCGGAAAAAGAAAAAGATCGGAGATTGTTGCTCAAGGCTGTAAAGGGTTGGAAGAAGTTACAGCAGCAGTGTTGCTTTTTGACGCCGCATGAATTACGATTTGAACATACGCATAAAACGGCAATTCCGCGTGGTTTGCGCTGCGGTTCGGACAAGAACGAGCCAGGCGGCGCACCGCGTCGGGACGTCGGAAGGAATGCTTGCCTTCAGTTGGTAAGGGAACCCCGGAAACGGAGCGACAGGGCGCTTCAGGTTCCCGATTCAGCAGGCTTAGTCTGGGGGAGACACGGTGGACAATCTGGAAACGAGATTGGTGAAGCTTGCGCTCAAAGGTGACCAGAGGGCTTTTGCCGAAATCGTTGATCTCTATAAAGATCGAATTTTTCATCTCGCCTATCGCATGCTGAGCAATCGGCATGAAGCGGAAGATGTCGTGCAGGAGACGTTTTTGCGCGTGTACCGCAATCTGGATCGGTACGATCCCGGTCAGAAGTTCTCGACCTGGATATACCGGATCGGCACCAACCTGAGCATTGACCGTCTCAGAAAAAGAAAACCTACATATTCGCTCGACGCGGAGATCGGCGATCAGGACGGCGCCGACGGCTACGCCCTTATTCCGGGCGATAACCGCACGCCGGAGACCGAATACATGATCTCCGAGACGCGAACGACGATTCACGAAGCGATCGACGGGCTGCCTCCGAAGTACAAGACGGTAATGATTCTGCGCTATTTGCAGGAGCTGTCTCTTCAGGAAATCAGCGAAGTGCTCGACATGCCCGTCACGACCATCAAGACCCGCGTGCACCGGGGACGGGAATTTTTACGAAAAAAACTGGAATCGCCGCAGCGCTGAGCGATTTCGGTTTTTTTATGCCTCGAAACCGCGAAATTTTACGAAAACCTGAATAAGATTTAATAAAATCGAATTAAAGTCCGATTTTGTCGTTTCGAATTGAAACTATCGTCGATCGAAGGCGTATTAAGTAGGGCATAATAAGGCCCATCACCAATTTCACCGAGTTTTCACGAAAGGATATGGCTCATATGGAATGCAAACAAGCCGTCTCGTTTATGCACGACTATCTGGATGGAGACCTGCCTTCGGAGCAGGCGCGCGAATTACAAAGTCACCTAGACGCCTGTCCGGAATGCCGATCGGCTTTTCGAAGTCTCGAAGAGACGGAGATGATGCTGTTTGCCGCAAACCGCAAAACGGAGTCCGTCGCGTTGTCCGAGGACGCAACCGATCGCATCATGAGCTTTCTTCCTCAGCCCAAAAAGCACAGTCCCGTATGGAATTGGGTGCGCAGGCATCCGGCTCTGACCGCAGCTGCCGCCTTTATCCTTATTATGCTGGGCACATCGATCGGATTCTGGAACGCGGATACGCAGCTTGTCGTCAAAGGCAGCGATCTCAATCGCGTTCAAGTGGAAGGCAACACCGTGATCGTTCCGGAAGGGACGGTCGTAACCGGGGATCTGACCGTTGAACGCGGCGAACTGAAGATCTACGGCGATGTAGAAGGAAACGTGACGGTAATCGACGGTTCGGCTTACCAGGCTTCGACGGCTCACGTCGCGGGCCAGGTGAAAGATATCAACCAGGCTTTCGATTGGGTATGGTACAAGCTCGGGAATATCTTTTCGGAAGTCGCTTACCGGTAAAGGGTCGGCCGCCGCGGTCGTGCGGACATCGGTTCGAACGACCGCCGGAATCCGGCCGGCGCACGGAATTCCGCTTATCTCGCAGTAGAAGCGCGGCGCCTTCGCCCTTATCGGGCGGCGGCGCCTTTTTTGCTTCGCGCAGCATCGGCTTGCAACAAAAGCATGAACGTTATAACCTATAGATATCAATCCGAACTACAATCCGAACCGGCAGTCGGTTCCGAAGCTTGGACGGCCGGCGGACATACATAGATGCCAGCAGCCTGAGGAAGACGGAGATAACGGGGGCTTGGGTCATGATGGATTATTTTACGAACACGGCTTGGACAGATCGGGTCAAAGACGTCGCGGACGTTTTGATCGTTACTTATATTGTATATCAATTGATTTTGCTGGTGAGGGGAACCCGGGCGGTGCAGCTGCTCAAAGGAATTCTCGTGCTGGTCATCATCTGGGCGATCAGCAGTTGGCTCGACCTGTACACGCTGAAATGGCTGATGGACCGCATGTTTACGTTCGGGGTCGTCGCCATCTTCATCATCTTCCAGCCGGAGCTGCGCCGCGGGCTGGAGCAGATCGGACGCGGCAAGTTCGTGGGCAGGAGCAGTGCGGACGAAGTGGAGATCGGTCAGATGATCGGCGAACTGATGAAGTCGGTCGCTTATTTGTCCCGGCGCAAGATCGGGGCCTTGATCGTGTTCGAGCGCAATACCGGGCTTAACGAGTACACGGAGTCCGGCATCCCGATGAAATCGGTCGTGACGTCGGAACTGCTGATCAACATTTTTACGCCGAATACGCCTTTGCACGACGGGGCCGTTATCATTCAGGATCGCACGCTGTCCGCGGCGGCCTGTTATCTGCCCCTGTCCGAAAATCCGTTTATCAGCAAAGAACTCGGAACGAGGCACCGCGCGGCGATCGGAATCAGCGAAGTGGCGGATTCCGTGTCCGTCATCGTATCCGAAGAAACGGGACAAGTCTCGCTTGCCCTGGACGGAAAAGTCGTCCGCGATATCAGCGAAGAAGCGCTGGTCTCGAAACTTTACGAGCTGTTGAAGCCGAATCCGTCCGTCAAGGACAAGAAGAGCCTGTTCTCGAGAAAGAAAGGGGACGAGCCGAATGGATAAGTGGTTAGCCAACAATACCGCTGCCAAAATTATCGCGCTGGCCGTAGCCTTGATCCTGTGGGCCATTGTTCATGTCGATACGGATACGCCGACCATTACGCGCAATACCCAGGGGAATCAGACGATAGCCAATCTGTCGATCGAACCTTACGGGCTCGACGATGCCAAATACGTCATGCAGTCCGTCGTGCCGCAGCGAATCAGCGTCGAAGTGTCCGGCCAGCGCTCGCAAATCACTTCGCTGCTGCCGAGCACCGAATATCAGGTGAAGATGGATTTGAGCCGGGTGACCGAACCCGGGCAGTATACTGTGCCGCTGCAGTTCGATCCGCCGGCCGGCGTAGAACTGCTGTCGATCGAACCGTCCCGGGTAACGGTGACGATCGAAGAGAAAGTGACGCAGGAATTCAATGCGGTCATCCTGACGACCGGCGTGCCGGAGAACGGGTTCACGGAACTCGATCCCGTCTTCGCGGAAGGCAGCGCCGTCCAGGTGACGCTTCCTTCGAGCCAGATCAAGCAGGTTCAGAAGATTCAGGGCGAGATGAGCGTGGACGGGGCAAGCGACAATATCTCCGGCCGCGTCAAGCTGGTCGCCTACTCGAACAACGGCGAAGTGCTGGACGACGCCGTCATCAATCCGTCGTCCCTCAAGGTGCAGATTCCGATCTCGTCCAACGTCTCTTCCGTGTCGTCGAAGACGCTGCCGCTCAACGTGAGTTACAGCGGCGAACTGCCCGACGGGCTGATCTTGTCGGGCGTCGAGGCCGGCGCGCAGCAGGTGACGCTGTACGGCCCCGACAGCGTGCTGCAGCGGCTGGACAGCTACCCGCCCGTGACGCTCGATCTGGGCGAAGTCAAAGCGGAAGGATCTACCCGCTACAAGGAAGCTCTCGCCGCGCCCGAAGGGGTCGAACGCCTCGAACCGTCTTCCGTCGAGTTCACGGTGAACGTCGTGCCTTACGAGCAGCGGACCATCGAGAACGTTCCGGTGACCTTGACGGGGCAGCCGAGCGGAGCCGAAGCGAAGGTTACCGATCCGGCGTCCGGCAAGATGAATGTCACGATCGAAGGCGCGCCGGATCGCCTGTCCACAATCACGGCGGGCGATATACGGCTGACCGCCGATCTGAGCGGCCTGCAGGCCGGTTCGCACAAGGTGCAGCTGAAGGTCGAGCTGCCGGATTACATCCGCGCGGGCGGCCCTTCGGCGCCGTCGGTGACGGTCGAGATCGGCGAGGCGTCCGAAGACGCCCCGGCCGAGCCGCCGGCGGATACCGAACCGGAACCGGCTCCGGACGCGGCGACGCCTTCGGCGCCGGGCACGACGGAAGAAGAACCTGAGCCGGAACCTGCCACGCCGGACGATCCGGCCGTCGTGCCCGAACCTTCGGACGGCGGCGGGACGACTGCGCCGGAGCCTGCGGCTCCTGAAGAAGAGACGCCTCCGGCCGTCGAGGAGACGCCCGATTCGGGTCAAGCCGAACCGGGCGATCCCGCCGTGCCGGGAAGCGAGAATCCGACGCCCGACACCGGCGAGGAACCGAGCGGCGGAACTTCTTCGCCCTAAATCGAAAGTCAGGCAGATTGAACCATCATCATATTCGAATACGTCGCATCGGAGTCTCGATCGGTCCGCATTTTACGGCAACCTAAAATACGGTGGATACGGCCCGCACGTTTTTGAAATAAAAGGAGAACGAGAATCGATATGGGAAAGTATTTTGGAACAGACGGCGTACGCGGGGTAGCGAATAAGGAATTGACGGCGGAATTGGCGTACAAAGTCGGCCGCTGCGGCGGCTATGTGCTGGCAGGCAAAGTGGAGAAACCGACCGTACTGATCGGCATGGATACGCGGATCTCCGGCTTGATGCTGGAATCGGCATTGATTGCCGGCCTGCTGTCGATCGGCGCGAACGTCGTCCGTCTCGGCGTCGTCTCGACGCCGGCGGTCGCTTACCTGACCCGCACGCTGAAGGCGGACGCGGGAGTCATGATCTCGGCTTCGCATAATCCGGTCGAAGACAACGGCATCAAGTTTTTCGGCGGCGACGGCTTCAAGCTGTCCGACGAGACGGAACTGCGTATCGAAGCGCTGATGGATGCCGAGACCGACGAATTGCCCCGCCCGGTAGGCGCGGCTCTCGGCACGGTCGTAAACGACGAAGAGTCCAAGTTCGTCTACCTCGATTACCTGAAAACGACCGTGCAGCAGTCGTTCCGCGGTATCAAAGTCGTGCTGGACTGCGCGCACGGATCCGCGTACGAACTGGCTCCCCGCCTGTTCCGAGAACTCGGCGCGGAAGTGATCGCGATCGGCGCTGAGCCGAACGGCCTCAACATCAACGACGGCGTCGGCTCCACCCATCCGGAGACGCTGCGCGAAGAAGTGCTGAAGCACGGCGCGCAGATCGGCCTTGCTTTTGACGGCGATGCCGATCGCCTGATCGCGATCGACGACCAAGGCGAAGTCGTGGACGGCGACTTTATCCTGTGCATTTGCGGCGACGCGATGAACCGTGCGGGCAAACTGAACGGCAGCACGATCGTGACGACGGTCATGAGCAATATCGGCTTCTACAAAGCGACCGAGAAGCTTGGCCTGAGCACGCTCAAAACGGCGGTCGGCGACCGCTACGTCATGGAAGAGATGCGCAAAGGCGGCTACAACCTGGGCGGCGAACAGTCCGGCCACGTGATCTTCCTCGATCACAACACGACGGGCGACGGCATGCTGACCGCTATTCAGCTCGTCGATACGCTTGCCGCTTCCGGCAAGCCGCTGAGCGAAGTCAAAACGATGATGCGCCAATACCCGCAGCTGCTGGTCAACGTTCGCGTGCAGGACAAACGCAACTACGAAGGCAACCGGGCGATTCTGGCCGCCGTCGAAGCGGTGGAACGGGAGCTCGGCAGCGAAGGCCGGGTGCTCGTGCGCCCGTCCGGCACCGAAGCGCTGATCCGCGTTATGGCCGAAGGTCCGGACAAAGACCAGCTGGACCGCGTCGTCGGACAGATCGCCGACGTCGTGCGCAGCGAGCTCGTCTAAGCCTCCGTTTGAACGCTTCCGAACGCGCGAGTTGTAAAACAGGGTCGAATATCATATAATGTTGAAGTGCCCGCTTGCGTTCAGGCGGGCCTTTTTATATTTTCGCGGCCAGGACTCCGTACAAAGTCCGACTTTGAGACAGAAAGCGAGGATCGTGAGGTAGGGATTCAACAAGCGCCAGAGCTTGGCCGCCGGACCGGAACGCCGAAGGACGACAGTCCGACGGGGATGCGCGGCTCAAGCTGACGAGGTGGAGGTGTTCGAAATATTCGGCGGGGACCTCCCGGTACTGCATCACACCGTAAGCGAATTTCGAAAAACGGACAGGCGACTGGCCGCACAAACGAGTTCGCGGATGCTCCATCATCGGGCTTTTCGTAGCGAAGACAAGAACGCGAGAGCTTACGCAGCCGAAAATCGACGCGCAGCGACCGCATTTTTCGGTATGCTGATTTTGAAAAAACATTCTGTCCGAAGGGTGAAGTCCGCCTTCCGGACCGGATTTAACGATTCCGATTTTGACGCGCCCGACGCGCCATTCCGTTTTCTTTTCAAAAAATAGCTCTGCCCTCGACCGCTCGAATGCCGATGATCCAACCCAAATCATGAGCGGAGGAACAATATATTATGTGTGGAATCGTAGGTTATATCGGAGCAAGAAATACGCAGGACGTCCTGATCGAAGGTCTCTCGAAGCTTGAATACCGCGGGTACGACTCGGCGGGTATCGCCGTATACACGGACGGAGGCCTGCGGGTCACAAAAGCGCTCGGACGCCTGGTAAACCTGGAGAACAAGCTCGAAAGCGCGCCGCTGACCGGTTCGGTCGGCATTGGGCACACCCGTTGGGCGACGCACGGCAAGCCTTCGGACGTGAACTCCCACCCGCACACGGACGCTACACAGAAGTTTTCGGTCGTGCATAACGGCATCATCGAGAACTATCTGGAACTCAAGGACGAGCTGATCGCAAGCGGCGTTGAATTCGTCTCCGAGACGGATACCGAAGTCATCTCCCACTTGGTGGCGCGCGAATACGACGGCAACATCGTGGAAGCCGTTCAGAAAGCGATCAAGCATCTGCGCGGCGCGTTCGCGCTCGGCGTATTGACCGAATACGAACCGGACCGCATCGTAGCGGTTCGCCAAGCGAGCCCGTTAATCATCGGTATCGGCGAGAACGAAAACTTCATCGGTTCGGATATTCCGGCCATCCTGAAGTATACGCGCAACGTCTTCATTCTGAACGACGGCGAAATGGCGCTTCTGACGCGTGACGGCGTGCAGCTGATGACGATCGAAGGCAACGCCATTACCCGGGAAATGACGTACATCGAGTGGGATGCCGTAACGGCCGAAAAAGGCGGCTACGAGCATTTCATGCACAAAGAAATTCACGAACAGCCTAGAGCTTACCAGGATACAATGCGCGGACGCGTGGACGAAACCGGCAAAAAAGTCGTGCTGCCGGACTTCCACATGACGGACGAGCAGATCAAAAATATCCGCAACATCCAGATCATCGCCTGCGGCACGGCTTACCACGCGGGACTGGTCGGACGCACCGTCATCGAACGCCTCGTACGCATTCCGGTCGAGACGGACGTCGCTTCCGAGTACCGTTACCGCTCGCCGATCATCACGCCGGAGACGCTCGTGATCGTCGTGAGCCAATCGGGCGAAACGGCGGATACGCTGGCGGCCCTGCGCGAAGCGCACGCCAACGGCGCGCACGTGCTTGCGATCACGAACGTGGTCGGCAGCTCGATCGCACGCGACGCGGACGACGTAATCGCGACGCTGGCCGGACCGGAAATCGCCGTGGCTTCGACCAAGGCGTACACATCGCAGCTGATCGCGTTCTACCTGCTCGGTCTGTACTTCGCGCAGGTGCGCGGCACGCAGACGGAAGCCCAGGTCGCCGAGACGCTTGCGGCCATGCAGGCTCTGCCGGAGCAGGTCGAGTCGATCCTGGCCCGCGAAGGCGAAGCGAAAGTGCATGCGGAGAACTTCTCGGCGCAGAAGCACCTGTTCTTCATCGGACGCGGCCTCGATTATGCGGCAGCCCAGGAAGGCTCGCTGAAGCTCAAAGAAATCTCGTACATTCATTCCGAAGCGTACGCGGCGGGCGAACTGAAGCACGGTACGCTTGCCCTGATCGAAGACGGCGTGCCGGTCATTGCGCTTGCGACCGAACAGGCGCTGATCGAGAAAACGGTCAGCAACATCAAGGAAGTCAAAGCGCGCGGCGGCGTCGTGCTGACGATCTGCTACGAAGAAGACGCGAAGGAACTCATGAAGTCGGTCGATTCGGTATTCACCATTCCGAAGACGCTGCCGCTTCTGACCGCTTCCCTGTCCGTCGTAGCGCTTCAGCTGCTGTCGTACTACGCCTCGCTGTCTCTCGGCCTGGACGTGGACAAACCTCGTAACCTGGCGAAAAGCGTAACGGTTGAGTAAACCAAGCACGGCTTAACGCAGGGGAGAATAAATCTTCGCCTATCAAAAAGACGACCTCGGTAATCGCGGGGTCGTCTTTTTTGGCGTTGGAGCGCATTAACGGAAACGTGGAACGGTGGCTTGCACAGAAAAGTTCTTTTTTTACGGAGCCGGGGAGATCGCCTTTTCTCTGTGCACGCTTTCCGTGCCGGCGGCCAACGCCGCTTCGTAGTAGTCGCACTTGTGCCGGATCACTTTCATCGTCTCGACCAATTCCGCCATATGGGCTTCCACAACGGCTTTGCGTTC
Organism: Saccharibacillus brassicae; assembly: GCF_006542275.1. Classification (NCBI taxonomy): domain Bacteria; kingdom Bacillati; phylum Bacillota; class Bacilli; order Caryophanales; family Paenibacillaceae; genus Saccharibacillus; species Saccharibacillus brassicae. The sequence goes on along the minus strand of NZ_CP041217.1, from coordinate 1,770,441 downwards.
TTCGAACATGTCGCGCCGCTGCCGGAGCGTCGAGTCGCCGTCGGAACACCAGTCGATAAACGTCTTGATTTCCTTGATCGGCATGCCTGTCGCTTTGAGGCATTCGATGATTTTGAGGGAGGCGATATCGGCTTCCTTGAAAAAGCGGGTGCCGCTTGCGCTGCGCTCCAAAAACGGCAGCAGCCCTTCCTTGTCGTAGTAACGCAGGGCGTAGGGAGTCAGGTTCAACAGTTGGGCGGCCTCGCTGATCGAATAAGAGGTCATGGTCATTCTCCTGTTCTATACGGATAGACTTCGAGTTAACTCTAGATTTGTCTTGATCGAAATCTTACCATCGGCATGATCGGCTGTCAAAAGTAAACAGACTTTGCGAAAATAGAACTTGACTTAGAGTTAACTGTAAGGCTTAGCATGGAAAAAGAACGAACACATCTTTGAACTTACAGGAGGTTTTTTATGATAACCGCTCAAGCAAAAGCTGTGCACGGCGCGGACCAGTCGTTTACGAGCACGGAAATCGAACGCCGGGATCTGAAAGCCCAGGATATCTTGATCGAGATCAAGTATGCGGGCATCTGCCATTCCGATATTCATAGCGCCCGCGGCGAATGGGGACCGGTGCAGTATCCGTTCGTGCCGGGACACGAAATTGCGGGTATCGTCTCGCAGGTCGGACCGGAAGTGACGAAATACGCGGTCGGCGACCGCGTCGGCGTCGGCTGCATGGTCGATTCGTGCGGCAAATGCGTACACTGCCACGACGGCGAAGAGCAGTACTGCCTCGAAGGCATGACCGGCACGTACGGTTCGGTCGACCGGTACGGCCAGTATACGCAGGGCGGTTATGCGACCCATATCGTCGTGACGCAGGATTTCGTCGTACGTATTCCGGACGCGCTGGAGCTTGACGCCGCCGCTCCGCTGCTGTGCGCCGGTATTACGACGTATTCCCCGCTGCGCCACTGGGGAGCGGCTCCGGGCCAGAAAATCGCGGTCGTGGGCCTCGGCGGCCTCGGACATATGGCGGTCAAATTGGCTCATGCAATGGGCGCGGAAGTGACGGTGCTGTCGCAATCGCTGAAAAAGAAAGAAGACGGCCTGAAGCTCGGCGCGAGCCACTACTATGCGACGAGCGACGAAGAAACGTTCAAGACGCTCGCCGGTTCGTTCGACCTGATCATCAATACGGTAAGCGCCAAAATCGACATCAACGCCTATCTGTCGCTGCTGGCGGTAGACGGCACGCTGGTCAACGTCGGCGCTCCTTCGGAACCGCTGCCGGTTCAGGTGTTCTCGCTGATTCCGCAGCGCCGTTCGTTCGCGGGTTCGTCGATCGGCGGTATTCGCGAAACGCAGGAAATGCTGGACTTCTGCGCCGAGCACGGCATCCAGCCGGAGATCGAAGTCATCTCGGCCGACCGGATCGACGAAGCCTGGGAGCGCGTCATGGCTTCCGACGTCAAATACAGATTCGTGATCGACATTTCGACGCTGTAAACAGCGGCAAGCCCGGCAGCCTTTCGCGCTGCCGGGCTTTTTTATGCGTGGCAGGCCGTTATAAAAAAGCTGAAATGCAAACGGAAAGCGGGTATAATGAAACAGGCGTAGAATTTACAAAATAACCCATTCACCAACCTTATATCGCACAAAGGAGCGACCCGATTGAACATCAGCAAGTCCTCTGCACGCAAACGCCGATTCCGACCTTGCAGCCGCGACGCCGTGCGTCCGTCCGCCTGGTTGACAGCCGCCTATTCTCGTCCACAGCCCGGCGGCGGGAGCCGGACCGGAGTGCGCCGGACCGGAATACGCCGGATGCCGGGCGGACGGTTCTGGATCGTCCTGCTGTTGGTGGCGGCGACCGTCCTGCTGGCGGCGCCCGCGACGGGACGCATGAACGTCGGCCTGACGCCGATCGGTCCGGACGATCCCCATATCCGGTATACCGGACGTTGGGACACTTCCGGCGCTGTCGCTTACCGGGGGTATTGGTCGGGGACGTCGCTTACGACCGGCTTTACCGGAACCGGCGTCCGGCTGCGGCTCGGTTATGCGGCGCCGCCCGCCGGCTCCGATCTGTTCGTGTCGATCGACGACGGACCTTACAATTTGTACAAAAACGCTTCCGGCATCGTCAATCTGACGCCGGAGCGGCTGCCGGGCGGCGAGCATACGCTGACGGTGGTGACGCGCAACATCCGCGACGTCGCCGTGTTCAAAGGGCTGCTGCTGGACGAAGGCGCCCGGACGTTCGCGCCGCCCGAACGCGGGCGCCTGATCGAGTTTGTAGGCGATTCGATTACGGTCGGTTACAAGACGCCGAACGTCTCGATCGAATCGTACGCCTGGATAGCGGGCGAACGGCTGGAGGCGGAGCATACGCAGATTGCCTATACGGGCATCTGCCTGACCGACGGCGTCTCCTGCAACGGTCTGCCGCCCCGCGGCATGAGCGAGCAGTATTTCAAGCTTCAGCCGCTCGATTACGCCGATTCGCCCGCGTGGAACGTCCGGGCGGCCGCGCAGCCGGACGCCGTCGTGCTTAACCTCGGCACGAACGACGCACGGGCGAAGATCGGCGGCGCCGCATTCCGCAAAGCTTACGTGCGCTTTCTTGAGCGGCTGCGCGGCGCTTACCCGGCGGCGCAAATCTTCGTCATCCGGCCGCTGAACGGCTATATGGCCGAAGAAGCGCAGGAAGCGGCCCTGGTCCGCCAGAAAAGGGGTGACGGACGCCTGCACGTGATTGCGACGGACGGCTGGCTGACGGCGGACACGGGCGACTATACCGACGCGCTGCATCCTTCGGTACAGGGCAACGAGAAGATGGCCGACCGTCTCGTGCCGGAGCTTGGGCGCGTCATGGGCTGGTAAGCGGGCTTGGGGAAAAGGTTCGGGCACCTTTCCCCAAGCCTTTTTTGCCGGGAAGGAAGAAAGAGGCGCTTAGCGGTGGTATAATAGCGGATACCGTCGTATTCGGGCAGAACGTGCCCGCTGCGCGGCCGAGCCGCGATTTGCGGCGGGGAATTCGCTCGAAGGCCGCGCCTAACCAACTTACATCCAAAGGAGAACAACCATGATAGCCAAAACGGAACAGGACATCGAAGGATTGAAAAAAATCGGACGGATCGTCGCGTTGATTCGCGACGAACTGAAACAAATGACGAAGCCCGGCCTGCGCACGATCGATCTGGATCGCCGCGCCGCCGAACTGTTCGAAGAACACGGGGCGATCTCGGCTCCGAAATCGACGTACGATTTCCCGGGATACACGTGCATCAGCGTGAACGAAGAAGTCGCGCACGGCATTCCGGGCGAACGCGTCATTCAGGAAGGCGACCTCGTGAACGTGGACGTGTCCGCTTCCTGCGACGGCTACTTCGCGGATACGGGCGTCTCGTTCGTCGTCGGCGAAGGCGATCCGCGCCTGGTCAAGCTGTGCGAAGCTTCGGTCGAAGCGTTCGAAGCGGGAGCGGCGAAGATCAAAGCCGGCTCCAAGCGCAACAATGCCGGCAAAGCGTCTTACAACGTGGCGCGCCGCCACGGCTTCAACATCATCGAGACGCTGACCGGACACGGGATCGGCACTTCGCTGCACGACGAGCCGGAGTACATCCTGAGCTACTTCGATCCGACCGATACGGATCTGTGGAAAGAAGGCTCCGTCATCGCGTTCGAACCGTTCGTCTCGACGAACGCCCGCGAAGTGTTCGAAGACGCGAACGACGGCTGGACGCTCCGCGCGGACGACGGCAGCTTCGTCGCCCAATACGAACATACGATGATCATCACCAAGGGCGCGCCGATCATCCTGACGAAGTAGGGGCCGGCATGGAGATCATGACGGCAACCCGCCTGTTCAACGAAGCGCTGCGCCTGCGCGAGGCGTCCGGTGCGGAAGCAGCCTATCGCTTCGTGCGCGAACAGGCCGGCAGCGACCGGCAGTCCGGGCAGGCCGATGCCCGGCAGATGAATCTGCTGTACGCGCTGGCCGCCGCTGCCGGCCGCGCGGACGAAGCGTTCGCGCTGCTGCGCGAAGCGGTCGAGGCGCGCGGCTTCTGGTATCCGGCGGACTACCTGCTGGAAGACGGGGATCTGGACGCGCTGCGCGGGCGCGAAGGCTTCGCCGAGCTTGCGGAGCTGTGCGCGCGGCGCGAAGCGGCGGCGCTGGAAGACGCGGCGCCGGCGCTTGCGGTGCTGGAGCCGGAGCCGGGAGCGCCGGCTTACCCGGCAGTCTCTGCCGCTCCGGCCGCCGGCGATGGCGATGCCGTGGCTGCGGCGGAGAGGCAGGCAGCCCCTCACGGGCCGCTGCTGCTCGTGCTGCACGGCGACCAGGAGAACGAACGCGATGCCGAGCCGTTCTGGAGCCCCGCGCTTGCGGCCGGCTGGACGGTCGGGCTCGTGCGTTCGTCGCAGATTCGCTTCCATGATACGTTCGGCTGGGACGATATCGACCTGGGCGCGGCCGAGCTGCGCGAACATCTGCTTGCGCTGCGCGGGGAAGACGCCGGGCAGAGCGGCGCGCCCGTCGTGCTCGGCGCTTTTTCCGCGGGGGCGGAAGTGGCGCTGAATGCGCTGCTGCACGACGAGTTTCCGGCGGACGGCTACGTGTTCGCCGCGCCGTGGCTGGACGCCCCGGACGAATGGGCGCAGGCGCTCGACCGGCTGGAAAGCCGGACGCCGCGCGGCGTCTGGATCGCGGGCGAACTCGACGCAGAAGGCCGGGCAGGCGCCGAGCGGATCTCCGCCGCGCTGCGCGAAGCGGGACTTGAAGCCCGGTTCGAAGTCGCGGCCGGCACGGGGCACGATTACCCGGCCGACTTTTCGGAGCGGCTGCTTGCGGCGCTGGCCCGGATGCGCAGAGCCTAGCGGCGCGGAAGCTGCGCTGCCGGGCGCGAGGCCGGAGGCTGCGCCTTCAAAGCCGATTGCCAACGATAAGCCCGATCCGGTCTGCACCCAGACCGGACCGGGCTTATTTGGCATGTGATCGCTTAGGGCTATTCCGTATCGGATTCGGCATCGGATTCGGCATCGGATTCGGTTGGCAAATCGTCGCGATAGGATTTGGGCGATTTTCCGGTGATCTTTTTGAAAGCTTTGGAGAATACGAGCGGATCGGCATAACCGACCGAGCGGGCAATATCGCCGATCGACAGGTCGGTATTCCCAAGCATGGCGGAAGCGGTATCGATTCGATAGCGGATCAGGTAATCCTGAATACTTGTGCCGGTCTCCCGGGTGAACAAGGCGCACAAATAGCTGCGGTTCAACCCGATCGAGGCCGCGACGTCTTCCATACCGAATTTGCTCGAAAAATTCATTTCGATAAAATCTTTTACCTGCTCCGCGTAAGTTTCCGCCCGGCTGAGCGCCGACGGACGAGGTGCCTCGGTCCCGCATTCGACCAGTAGGGACAGCGCCAGATACAGCAGTCCCGTCAAGCGCGTTTCCCGCGCTTTGCGATCGGCGCACGGCTCGGCCATCTCCTGCAGCAGGCGGCGGATACGATCGTTGTGTCCGCAGCGCAGTACCGGAGCCGCAGACGTAAGTCCCGCCTGCGCCAACAGCGTCTCGGCCAGCGTCCCGTTGAAGCCGATCCAGCCGTAGGACCAGGGATTGGATCGGTCGGCCCGGTAATAAGTGACGACATGCGGACAAATCAAAAACCCTTCTCCCTGTGCGAGACGATATTCGGCGCCGTCCACTTCGAACAGACCTTCTCCTTCGAACACGTAATGAAACAAATAATGCGTGCGGACCGCCGGTCCGAAATCATGGCCGGGCAGGCAGTCTTCCATGCCGAATTGAGTCAGATACAGTTGGGTGTACAGCTTGCTTCTTGGCAGATATTCAATCACGATCTGATCGCCTCACTTTCCGGGTATCTATCAAAATACCATATTTTCTAAGCACCGCGCCATGTACGAAACGTCGTGCCGGCGTATATGATTTCTGCAAGAGGACCTCTTTTATATACAAGAACGAACAAGCCTTATCCCATGTTCGGACCGGGGCGGCAGTCGGTTGGCACAAAGATTCGGAGAGATCCGCCGCAAAAGAAAGAGAGGGGATAGGCCATGGGTGTCATCGTGCAAGAGCAGACGGGATTGTTTCATTTGCAGTCGTCCGGCATGAGTTACCTGATACAGATCGTGGACGGTTATCCTGCCCACGTCTATTGGGGAAGCCGGCTGAAGCAGAGAGAGTCGATGGAAGGCATGCTGATCCATACGCCCGCGGGAGCCGGGTTGGACCGGCTGCCGCAGGAATATCCGCAGTACGGGAGCGGCGATTTTCGGAATCCGGCTTATCAGGCCGAGTTGGAAGACGGGACAAGAATTACCGAACTCCGGTACGAAGGATACCGCATCCTGCCGGGCAAGCCGGCGCTGCCGGGTCTTCCCGCCGTGTACGTGGAACGGGAGAGCGAAGCCGAGACGCTTGAACTTCTGTTAAAAGACGCTTATTCGGGGCTGCGGGTCAGCCTGCTCTATTCCGTGTACGAAGATCGGAACGTAATCGTGCGCTCGGCCCGTTTGGGCAATGAAGGGCCGAATAAGCTGCGGCTTCGCCGCGCTTTGAGCGCAAGCGTGGATCTGCAGGGGCGCGACGAGCTGGAAATGCTCTATCTGTCGGGTGCCTGGGCAAGGGAAGGCAGCGTGAAGCGAAGACCGCTGCAGCAGGGAGAGGTCCGGATCGACAGCAAGCGGGGCATGAGCAGCCATCAGTTCAATCCGTTTGCCGCCCTGGTCACGCCGGAGACGACCGAGAGCGTCGGGGAAGCTTTCGGCTTCAGCCTCGTCTACAGCGGCGGCTTCGAAGCGGGCGCCGAGACGGATTCGTTCGGTTCGACCCGTGTCGGGATCGGCCTGAATTCGTTCGATTTCGCCTGGCTGTTGGAGCCCGGCGAAAGCTTCCAGACGCCGGAAGCCGTACTGGTATATTCCGGCGAAGGGATCGGCGGCATGTCGCGAACCTACCACCGCCTCTATCGGAACCGACTGTGCCGCGGGAAATATCGGGACGAAGAACGGCCGATTCTGGTCAACAACTGGGAAGCGACCTATTTTGATTTTGACGCGGACAAGCTGGTCTCGATCGCGGAAGAAGGCTCCAGGCTCGGAATCGAACTGTTCGTGCTGGACGACGGCTGGTTCGGCACGCGCGATGCCGACAATTCGTCGCTCGGCGACTGGTTCGAAGACCGGCGCAAGCTGCCCGGCGGACTGGCGGACGTGGCCCGGCGGATCAACGAACATGGCCTGCAGTTCGGACTGTGGTTCGAGCCCGAGATGATTTCGCCGGAGAGCGAGCTGTATCGCACACATCCCGACTGGTGCCTGCACGTGCCCGGCAGAAGGCGCAGCGAAGCAAGATGGCAGCTGGTGCTGGATTATACCCGCAAGGAAGTGCGCGAGTACATCTTCGAGTCGCTGTCCGCTATCTTCTCCACCGTGCCGGTCGCTTACGTCAAATGGGACATGAATCGGGCGCTGACGGAGATCGGATCGGCGAAGCTGCCGCCGGAGCGGCAGGCCGAGACGGCCCACCGCTACGTGCTCGGCTTGTACGAACTGCTTGAGCGGATCACCGAGCGGTTTCCGGACATTCTGTTCGAGAGCTGCTCAAGCGGCGGCGGACGTTTCGATCCCGGCATGCTGCATTATATGCCTCAAGCCTGGGCCAGCGACAATACCGATGCCGCAGAGCGGCTGAAGATCCAGTACGGCACCAGCCTTGTGTATCCGGTCAGCTCGATCGGCGCGCACGTATCGGCGGTGCCCAACCACCAGGTCGGGCGGACGACGCCGCTTGAGTTTCGCGGCGATGTCGCGATGTCGGGCAATTTCGGTTACGAATTGGATCTCACCGCCTTCACCGGGGAAGAGAAAGCAATCGTCCGGCAGCAGGTAGCCCGCTACAAGCAGATTCGCGGATTGGTTCAGCAGGGAGATCTGTACCGGTTGAAAAGTCCGTTCGAAGGCGACGAATCGGCCTGGATGTTCGTCTCGGAAAACAAACGGGAAGGCTTGGTATACGCTTTTCGAACGAAGGCGGTACCGAACGGTCCCCTGCGCACGCTGCGCCTGGCCGGCCTGGACCCGGAGGCCGAATACGAGGTGGAAGCGGAACACGGAGGAGAGAGGACCCTTGTGGGAGGAGACCGCCTGATGCGCCTGGGACTTCCTCTGCATTACGAGTCCAAAGACTATCAGAGCCGGAGCTTCCGGCTGCGGGCTGTCGATCCTTCGTTGGAAAGGGCAGGCGAACCCGAATTCCCGAAGCCGTAGTGCCCGAAGGCATAGGAGGGTCCGAAGTCGTAACGGAAGTTGTAGGGTCCGAAGTTGTGCAAAAATGTTGTGCCGCCCGAAGCGGCCTGTCACCGGATTCGGTGTGGCAGGCCGCTCCATAACCGCAATATCTGTAAGCGATTACAAAAAAAGAAAGCGAGGAATACGCCTATGAGCAAACGAATCGGTCTGACCCTGTTGGCCCTGGTCCTGCTGGTCTCGATGATTCCCGGGACGGCGTCGGCCAAATCGGGATTCCGGGTGTACGAAGCGGAAAAAGGAAAATTGACGGGTACGCAGGTAGAAAAGTCGGTTCGCGGCTATACCGGAAAAGGGTACGTGACCGGGTTCGAGGACGAAGGCGACGCCGTTGAAGTAACCGTGAAGCCGGCCAAAGCCGGCTTGTATCAAATCAAGATCAGGTATCGGGCCTCCGAAGGCCCCAAGCAGGCGAATTTGTCCGTCAACGGAGTATCGGCCGGCATCGTCGACTTCGCGCCGACCGCTTCGTTTACCGAAATTGCCGTCACCAAAGCGATATTGAAAAAAGGATCGAATAGTATCCGGCTGGAAAAAGGCTGGGGATGGTACCAAATCGACTCGTTCTCGGTCGGGCCGGTCACCCAAACGCCGTCGCATCCGGTTGCCAAAACGTTGTCCAATCCGGACGCTTCCTCGTCAGCCCGATCGTTGATGAGCTACCTCGTCGACAATTACGGGCATCGTATCCTGTCGGGGCAGCAGGACTATGCCAACGTGGAGTGGCTGCAGACGAATCTCGGCAAAAAGCCGGCTGTCGTCGGCTTCGATCTGATGGATTATTCGCCTTCGCGGGTGAAATACGGAGCGGCTACCGAAGAAATCGAAGAAGCGATCGAGTGGGATCGCCAAGGCGGGATCGTGGCCATGCTGTGGCACTGGAACGCGCCGACAGGCTTGATCGACCAGCCGGGCAAAGAATGGTGGAGAGGGTTCTACACCGACTCGACGACTTTCGACGTCGGGTATGCGATGGCGCACCCCGATTCCGAAGAGTACGCGCTTCTGCTGAGAGACATCGACGCCATCGCCGTTCAGCTCAAAAAGCTGCAGGACGCCGATATTCCCGTACTTTTCCGCCCGCTGCATGAAGCCGAAGGAGGCTGGTTCTGGTGGGGAGCCCAAGGCGCGGAACCTGCCAAAGCTTTGTACCGGCTGTTCTATGACCGGTTAACGAACGAGCATCGCTTGAACAACCTGATCTGGGTATGGAATTCCGTGTCGCCGGAATGGTATCCGGGAGACGACGTCGTGGACATCGTCAGTTACGATTCGTATCCGCAGGGCGGAGACTACAATCCGCAGATCGGAAAATACGACCAACTGCTGGATCTCGTCGACGACAGCAAGCTTGTCGCCATGACCGAGAACGGCGCCGTTCCGGACCCGGATCTGCTGCAGGCGTATCGGGCGGATTGGAGCTGGTTCAGCATATGGGGAGCCTACGACGGCCAAGCCAATTCGCTGGAGCATTTGAAGAAGGTGTTCCATCATGCTTACGTCGTGACTCTGGACGAACTTCCGGACGTCAAAACCTATTCTTCGCAAACGGGAACAGGCGGGATCAGGCCGTAAATCAGACGGGAAGCCGCAGCCTGTCTGCTCCGGTCGAAGCGGCCGCCCATATAAAAGGCAAAGTATAATCGTTTTTCCAAATCACCGGTTCACCGCAGCAAAGCGGCATAAATAATCGTTGACAGCAGGGAGCGAGCCCGGTATATTGGTTGAAAAATCGGTGGACCCGGCAGGAACAGAAAAGTGTTTCCGAGGCGTCTTCAATACGAAGACGCCTCTTTTGCGTGCGGACCGAAAGGGGCAAATACGGATGGATCAACAAAACGGCGGGAATTTTCAGCGGAAAATGGAAGTTCGGCACGTCGTCATGCTGTCGCTCGGCGGCGTGATCGGAACGGGGCTGTTCCTGAGCTCGGGGTATACGATCCAGCAGGCCGGACCCGTCGGAACGATTCTGTCGTACGCGGTCGGCGCGATCGCCGTCTATCTGGTCATGCTCTGCCTCGGCGAGCTGGCCGTGCAGATGCCGGAGACCGGCGCGTTTCACAGCTATGCCGCCAAATATATCGGGCCTGCCACCGGATACACGGTCGCCTGGCTGTACTGGCTGACCTGGACCGTGGCGCTCGGTTCGGAATTTACCGCGGCGGGGCTGCTGATGCAGCGCTGGTTCCCGGACATCAACGTCTGGATCTGGAGCGCGCTGTTCGCGGCGCTGATCTTCGGTCTGAACGCACTGACCGTGCGGCTGTTCGCGGAGTCGGAGTTCTGGTTCTCGCTCGTCAAAGTGCTGACGATCGTGGCTTTCATCCTGATCGGCGCGGCCGCCGTGTTCGGCATCGTGCCGATGGAAGGGCGCGAGACCGCGCCGCTGCTGTCGAACCTGACGGCGGACGGCTGGTTCCCGAACGGGGCGAGCGCGATCCTGCTGACGATGCTGGCCGTCAATTTCGCTTTTTCCGGCACGGAGCTGATCGGGATCGCGGCGGGCGAGACGGTCGATCCGGCCCGCACCATTCCGAAAGCGATCAAGACGACGCTTGTGCGCCTGATCCTGTTCTTTATCGGCACGATCGTCATCTTGTCGGCGCTGCTGCCGATGAACGAAGCCGGCGTGCTGGAGAGTCCGTTCGTGGCCGTGCTCGACCGGATCGGTATTCCTTACGCGGCGGACGTCATGAACTTCGTCATTTTGACAGCCATTTTGTCCGCGGCGAATTCCGGTCTGTACGCGTCTTCGCGCATGCTCTGGTCGCTGGCGGACAAAGGCACGATCCCGCGTTCGCTCGCCCGCCTGAACAAGCGCGGCATCCCGTTTAACGCGCTGCTGCTGAGCATGGCCGGAGGCGCGTTGGCGCTGCTGTCGAGCATCATCGCGCCGGGAACGGTCTATATCGCGCTCGTCTCGATCTCGGGCCTTGCGGTAGTCGTCGTCTGGATGAGTATCAGCGCTTCGCAGCTCATGTTCCGCCGCGCCTACCTCAAAGCGGGCCATTCGGTTCGCGATCTCGGCTTCCGCACCCCGCTGTACCCGTTCGTGCCGATCGCTTCGTTCCTGCTGTGCCTGCTGTCGTGCATCGGCATCGCGTTCGATCCGACGCAGCGCGTCGCGCTGTACTTCGGCGTTCCGTTTATTCTGCTGTGTTACGCGGCTTATTACCTGACCGCCCGCACCGGGCGTCCCGAAGGAGAGAAACAGTCATGACCGAAGATCCGCAAAAAAAGCATAATCGAACCGACCCGGCCGGAGCGCCACGCCAAGACCCGATCGCGGACCTGCTGAGCCGGCACCCGGTCTTGATCCTCGACGGAGCGATGGCGACGGAACTTGAAGGGCGCGGCTGCGACCTCGACGATCCGCTCTGGTCGGCGCGCGTGCTGCTGGACCATCCCGGGCATATCCGGGACGTCCATGCCGATTACTTCCGCGCCGGCGCGGACTGTGCCATTACGGCGAGCTACCAGGCGACGGTGGAAGGCTTCGCGGCGAGAGGGATCGGGGAAGAGGAGGCGCTCCGGCTCATCCGCCTGACGGTGGAGCTTGCGGCGCAGGCGCGCGACGAGTTCTGGGCCGGCGGCGACCATGGCGATCGGTCCAAGCCGATCGTGGCCGCTTCGGTCGGTCCGTACGGGGCTTATCTGGCGGACGGCTCGGAGTACGTCGGCCATTACGGGGTGAGCGACGAGCGCCTGGCGCAGTTTCATCGGCCGCGCATGCGCGCGCTGATCGAGGCGGGCGCCGACCTGCTCGCGTTCGAGACGATTCCGTCGCTGCAGGAAGCGCTCGTGCTCGCCGATCTGCTGGAAGAATTCCCGGGGACGTTCGCGTGGATGTCGTTCTCGCTGCAAAACGGCCGGCAGATCAGCGAAGGTACGCCGCTTGAGCAGTGCGCGCTTGCGCTTGAGCCGCGGGCGGGCATCGCCGCGATCGGCGTCAACTGCGCGCCGTCTTCGGCAGCGGCCGAAGCGGTCGCCGTGCTGGCCGCGCACACGTCCAAGCCGGTGCTCGTCTATCCGAACTCCGGCGAGTCGTACGACGCCTCGACGAAGACGTGGCACGGCGGCGAGTCCGCGGCCTGCGGCGACATGGCCGACTCGGCGCGCGCCTGGCACGCCGCCGGCGCCCGGCTGATCGGCGGCTGCTGCCGCACGACGCCGGAGCAGATCGCGCGGATCGCGTCGGTCTGGCGCGCTTAGCTTTCATAGCGCCGAACGCGCCGAACGCGCCGAACGTTCCGCTGCACCGCTCGCCGAACGTCCCGAAAAAGGTCGCGAAAAACTTTTTTAAAAAATTTCAAAAAAAGTGATCCAATCCGGAATCCTTTGCGTTTTACCCGGTGAGAGCACCACAGAACAACAACCGGTACGGCCCCATCGCCCGCTTAGATTTTCAACCAACCGTGGGTGCTCTCTTCTCAACTTTCGGCACAGGCCGGTCGATTTCCGCGGCTCGTATCCGCAGCTTCTCTCAACGATACAGCCTATACAACCAGAGCACGTTCACGCTTGTGATTTTCAGCCTACGGCATTTTGACCCATACCTTGTTTATTCGCAGCACTATTCCCCGCTTGCCGGCAGCCGCGGAAACGACGAAAAGCCCCGATTCGCATCGGGGCTTTTTGCTGCGTGCCTATGGCCGGTGCCGCGCCGGGCGGGAACGGAGCCTAGGCTCCGCCTCCGGTCGTGCTGGCGAGCAGCGTGTCCACGTTCAGCACGAGGACGAGCCGGTCGCCGTGTTCGAATACCGACGGCAGGAAACGGCGGCTGGCCGCTTCTTCGTTGTCCGTCAGCGCCGAATCGGGCACGGACGCCGTATCGTCGAGCGAATCGACGAGCAGGGCGACTTTTTCGCGGCGGAGCAGGATGAACTTGTCCGTATCCTGCTGGTCGTCGTGCGAGACGTTCAATTTTTTGCGCAGATTCAGGATCGTATAGATTTCTTCGCGGATCTTGACTACGCCCTCATGCCAATTGGAAGAGAACGGAATCGACGTGCCGGGTTTGGAGTTCTGGATCTCGTCGATCTCGTGAAAAGGAATTCCGTAAGTTTTGTCGGCCAGTTTGAATAAAATAAAGTCGCTCATCGTATACGCCGGTCTCCTTCGTTTGCGGATAGAATCTTTTTGTACCCCTTCCAAAAGAAGGCATGCAAAAGGATTGGCTTACCGTCATTATAGGCGATAAGGCCGCGGCTTTCTACCCGCATTGCGGAAAAGGCGCATGCTTTTTACCGGTGCAGCGCTGTTCAGGAGAGCAAGCGCGTGGTACACTTAACACGTGTCGTCCGTTTTTGCACGGAAAGTACGACGCACGTCAAAATTAGGACCAGATCCTAAGCCCATGAACAAGCGGAATACGGAAGGAGCAGTCGACGTGTTGTATCAACCCCTAGCTAAATTGGCCAGACTTGTACTGCGTGGATTCGGGAAGTTCGAAGTGATCGGAGCGGAGCGGCTGCCGGCAGAAGGCGGCTACGTGATCACCTGCACGCACCGGGGCTGGATCGACGTCATCGCGCTCGGAAGCTCGCTGCTGCCGACCGAAGTCCACTTTATGGCCAAGAAGGAATTGTTCCGAAAAAAGATTGCCGATAAATTTTTGCGCGACATCAACGCTTTTCCGGTAGACCGGGAAAATCCGGGGCCGAGCAGCCTGAAAGTGCCGATTCAACTGCTCAAGCAGGGCAAGACGATCGGGATTTTCCCGTCCGGCACCCGCTCCTCGGAAGACGTGCCGCTCAAGCGCGGCGCGGTGACCATCGCCAAGATGGCGAAAGTGCCTGTCGTTCCCGCGGCCTTCTCCGGTCCGACGACGTTCAAGGGACTGCTGCGCGGCGCGAAGACCCGGATCGTGATCGGCGACCCGATTCCGACCGTGTCGAGCGAGCCGTCGGAAGGCAAAAAAGATCTCGGCGAACTGGTCGACCGGCTGGCTCTGGCCATGAATACGCTGGAGACCGGGCTGGAGCGCCTGGACAAAGGCCACGCGCCGGAATAACGGCAAGGCCGCGGACAAGACCGCGAACAAGCTGCACCCCAACTTCATCACATCGACAACGGGAAAAGCGAAGGAAGTGCCTGCGCGGCGCGATCAACGCTTTTTCCGTTTTTGCCGATAAAATCACACAACGAGGAGTCATACATCCATGAAAACTTTAACCGGACCGCAGCGTCTCGGCATGATCGCCGCGCTCGTCCTGATCTGGGGCGTCTCCTGGTCGATCTACAAAGTCGCGCTCGACTACACGCCGCCGCTGCTGTTCGCGGGTCTGCGCACGCTGATCGGCGGACTGCTGCTGATGCTGTTCCTGCTGCCCAAGCGCAGCCGTATCCGCTGGAAAGAAAACCGCAAAGTCTATCTCGTCTCGGCGCTGCTTAATGTCGTGCTGTTCTACGGCCTGCAGACGATCGGCCTGCTCTATATGCCGTCGGGGTTGTTCACCGTGCTCGTCTATTTGCAGCCGGTGCTCGTCGGACTGCTCGCCTGGGTCTGGCTGAACGAGCGGATGAATCCGCTCAAAGCGGTCGGGCTGCTGCTCGGATTCCTGGGCGTGATCTCGGTCAGTCTGGGCGGATTCTCCGGCCATGTCGCCGTGATCGGCGTCGTGCTCGCTATCGCGACCGCGATCAGCTGGGCGTTTGGAACCGTCTTTATCAAAAAAGCGGGTACGTCCGTCGACTCGCTCTGGCTCGTGGCGTTCCAGTGTACGCTTGGCGGAATCGTGCTGACGCTGTCCGGTTCGCTGACCGAAAGCTGGAGCGATATCGTCTGGAACGGCGCTTATTGGACCGGCCTGCTGTTCGGCGTCTTCTTCGGGATTGCGCTGTCGTGGATTCTGTACATCACGCTGACCCAGGCCGGAGAAGCGAGTCAGGTCGCGTCCTATACGTTCCTCGTGCCGCTGCTGTCGGTGCTGATCGGAACGCTTGCGCTGCATGAGCCGTTCAGCCGCTTCCTGCTGCTTGGCCTCGTGCTGATCGGAACCGGAATCTATCTGGTCAACCGCAAGGTGAAGCCCAAGCCGGCCGTTTTGGCCGGATAGCCGCCAGCTCCCGTCAACCCGCACTCTCCGAAGCCGCGAAGGCGCGATCGGTTGAAACTTTCCTGTAACCGGGAACGTTCGGCCGGCCGCGCCCCGCGGCTTTTTGCGCTGCCTGAACAGTCGAACGATCGCCGTTTGGCTTCAAGCGGATGACCGCGCGATACGATGTGTAAAAATGGGTATATAAATACGACAACGACGCGGTTCGCGCAGGACCGACGAATGCCGTGAAGGAGGTGTTCCCCGCTTCGGTTCGCCGCGTGCGGCCGGAGGCGGGGGAACAGTGTGGAAATCGTAAATATATTAATCGTCATTTTGCTTATCGTGCTCACGGCCTTTTTTGTCGCATCCGAATATTCGATTATCCGGGTGCGCGTCTCGCGTATCAACCAGCTCGCGGAGCAGGGCAGCAAAAACGCGCAGGCCGTCAAACGCATCTTGTCGCGGCTCGACGAATTTCTGTCCGCCAGCCAGCTCGGCACGACGCTGACGTCGCTTGCGCTCGGCTGGCTGGGCGAATCGACGGTGGAAGAACTGCTGGCGCCGGCGTTCGTCTGGCTGCATATCCCGGAATCGGCCACAGGCGTGCTCTCGTTCCTGCTGGCGTTCCTGATCCTGACCTATTTCGAAGTGCTGATCGGGGAGCTGGTACCCAAAACGATCGCGATTCAGGTCGCCGAGCCGCTCGCGCTTGCGCTGGCCCGCCCGCTTATCGCGTTCTACCGCCTTACGTACCCGTTCAACTGGGTGCTCAGCCGTTCGTCGCGCGTCATCAGCGGGTTGTTCGGGCTGAAGCCGCTGACCGAAGGCGAAGCCGCGCAGAGTGAAGCCGAACTGCGCCTGGCGCTGTCGGAAGGCTTCAAGAGCGGAGAGATTACGCCGACCGAATACCGCTATCTCAACAACGTGTTCGATTTCGACGAGCGCGACGCGCAGGAGATCATGGTGCCGCGTACCGAGATTCGGCATATTCCGCAGCAGGCGGACGTGCGGGATCTGGTGGCGCTGATCGAACCGAAAGCGTACAGCCTCGTGCCGGTATCGCTGGACGGGGACAAAGACCATATCGTCGGCATGGTGAACGTCAAGCAGGTGCTGAGCGATTACGTGCGCAGCGGCGGCGGGCAGTCCAAGCCGATCGCGGCGTATATCCGTCCGGTCATCCAGGTAATCGAGACGGTGCGGGCGCGCGACCTGCTCGGGCGGATGCAGAAGGAAGGTATTCATATGGCAGTGCTGATGGACGAATACGGCGGCACGTCGGGATTGGTCACGCTCGAAGACCTGCTGGAAGAAATCGTGGGCGATATTCCGTCCAGTTCTTCGCCGGACGGCGAAGGGACGCCGACGCCGCTCATCCGCGAAGACGGGGACGGGCGGTTCCGGCTCGGTTCGAACGCGCTGCTGCACGACGTGAACCGGACGCTCGGCACCGATATCGATTCGGAGGAAGTGTACACGATCGGCGGCTGGCTGCTGTCGGCCAAGTTCGATCTCAAGCCGGGCGATACGCTGCACGAATCGGGCTGGGACTGGAAAATTCTCGATATGCGGGACGGCCGGATCGGACAGATCGAAGCGGTGCGCGCGTTCGGGCGGGACGGGGAAGAACGGCTGACGGATTGAGAGATTTGTGGATAAAAAAACCTGTTAATTGGAAAAAAGGAGCAAGCTTTCAACAGGTTGGGGGTAACTTGCCGATTATTGGGGATAAAGTTGTGGAAAAGCGCGGCATAACTTGTGCATAGCCAGCAAGTTATACACAGGGCTGCCGGGTTCCTTTCCCGCGGCATGAGCCGTATAATAAAGAGATACAGGTTCCTTCCGCAGGAACCGCGATCACGAGGGAGGAAAACAACATGGCTGCCAAGAAAAAACAGCCGGCCGCCCGTCCGGCACCTTCGGACAAGCCGGCTACGCTCAAAGATATGCTGAACCCCGAAGTGCTGGCGAAGCTGCAGGCCCAGGCGAACGAACTCAAGGCAACGGAAGAAGAACGGCGCCAGACCGAGCAGCGTCAGGCGCTCGAAGCGAAGCAGGCCGAACGCAAACGGCTGGAGAACGATTTCGAATATTTGCTCGGCCAGAGCGAAGGCAAGAAGATCAACAAGTTCGATTGATCGGCAGTTCTTGATCCGCAGCCCGGTTCGCGCCGGGTTTTTTGTCGTTTCCGGATTTCTTTTTCCCATAGAACGTTGACAGGGTGGCAAAAAGAGGCGTATAGTACGATTTGTTAATCGTAATAATTACTATTTGTTCGAGGAGCGGTACACATGCCTAGCGAGAAGATTCCCGTTACCGTCCTGTGCGGTTATTTGGGATCGGGGAAGACTACCCTGCTTAATCATATCCTTCATAACCGACAGGGTCTGAAAGTGGCGGTAATCGTGAACGATATGAGCGAAATCAACGTAGACGCGGGACGGGTGGCGGGCGAAGCCAGCCTGTCGCGCACCGAGGAAAAATTGGTGGAGATGTCGAACGGCTGTATCTGCTGCACGCTGCGAGACGACCTGCTGCGCGAAGTGGAGACGCTTGCGGCCGACGGCCGGTTCGATTACATCCTGATCGAGTCGACGGGGATCAGCGAACCGGTGCCGATCGCGCAGACGTTTACGTATGCGGACGAGACGACCGGTGTCGACCTGACGAACCTGGCGCGGCTGGACTGCATGGTGACCGTCGTGGACGCCTACCGGTTCTGGCACGATTTCGAATCGGGCGAGAGCCTGCTGGCCCGCGGACAGGCGAATGACGAGCACGACCTGCGCGACGTCACGGATCTGCTGATCGACCAGGTGGAGATGTGCGACGTGCTGCTGCTGAACAAGTGCGATCTCGTCGCGGAAAAAGATTTGCAGCGCCTCGAAGGCGTCCTGCGCAAGCTTCAGCCGTCGGCCCGAATCATTCGCACCGTACGCGGCGAAGTCGACCTGGCCGAAGTGCTGAATACGAACCGGTTCGATTTTGAAAAAGCGAGCCTCGCGCCGGGTTGGATTCGCGAACTGCAGCGGGAAGAGCATACGCCGGAAACGGAAGAGTACGGCATCGGCTCGTTCGTCTATCGCCGCCGCCGTCCGTTCCATCCGGAGCGGCTGGCGAACGTGCTGGCCGAATGGCCGGCCGAAATCGTCCGCGCCAAAGGGCTGATGTGGATCGCCGTCGAGCAGGATTGGGCAGCCAACTTCAGCCAGGCGGGGCCTTCGATCCAGTTCGGTCCGGCCGGAAGCTGGCTTGCGGGCCTGCCGGAGAGCGAACGCGCGGAACTGTTCGCCGAGCAGCCGGAACTTGCGGATGGCTGGGACGAACGCAGCGGCGACCGGATCAACGAATTCGTGCTGATCGGGATCGACATGCAGCGCGAAGAAATCGAGCGGGAGCTGGATGCGTGCCTGCTGGGCGAAGAAGAGATGGCGGCGGACTGGAGCGGGTTCGACAATCCGCTGCCGTGGACGGTCGCCGAAGAACTGCCGGTCTGAGGAACGATCGGCCCAATAGAAGCAAACCTACCAAAGCAAACCTACCGAAGGAGAGATAAACATGGCCAAAAAGTCCAAAGTGGTACGTCAGCAGCAGCGCGAGGCGATGGTAGCGAAATACGCCGACCTGCGCCGCGAACTCAAAGCAAAAGGCGATTATGCCGCCCTGCAAAAACTGCCGCGCGATTCGTCGCCGACCCGGCTCAAAAGCCGCTGCGAGATTACGGGCCGTCCGCGCGCTTACCTGCGCAAGTTCAAAGTGTCCCGGATCATGTTCCGCGAATTGGCGCACAAAGGCCAGATTCCGGGCGTCAAAAAAGCGAGCTGGTAACAGCGGGTCACGGCGCGAGCGCTGTTGACAAGAGATCAACGAATCCGTATAATTTCAACTATTCGTAATCATTACGATATTAAGCGGCACAGCATGCAGACCGTTATGCGGCCGCTTTCAAAAAAAGGGGAGGGTTCCGATCATGAGAGTCATCATTACGTTGGCCTGTACCGAATGCGGAGACCGCAACTACACAACGACGAAAAACAAAAGAAATCATCCGGAGCGTCTGGAATTGAAAAAATATTCCCCGCGACTGAAAAAGTATACGATCCATCGGGAAACGCGTTAAAACGAAAATACGCTAAAACGGAAAAACGGAAAAACGGAAAAACGGAAAAACGAAAACCGGAAAGAGGCAAATTTTTTTGCCTCTTTTTAAATCGTAATCATTACGCAAGGGGTGTCCGGCATGATCTTGTCTTCCATGCAAAACGTCGTTTTCGGGTACGGGGAAAAGCCGGTCGTGAACGGGGTATCGCTCGACGTGCACAAAGGCGAATTTTTGGGCATCGTCGGTCCCAACGGCACGGCCAAGACGACAGTGCTCAAAATTTTGCTCGGCCTGCTCAAGCCCTGGAGCGGCAGCGTCGAACTGAACGCGGCCGCGTTCGACGGAGAGAAGCCGGTCATCGGCTACGTGCCGCAGCATGCGGCGGCGTTCAACTCCGGCTTTCCGAGCCGGGTGATCGAATTGGTGCGTTCGGGCTGCCACGCCCGGGCGGGGCTGTTCGGCCGCCTCGGCGCGAAGGAAGAGCGGCTTGTGCGGGGCAGCCTGGAGCAGGTCGGCATGTGGGAGCTGAGAAGCCGCCGGATCGGCGAGCTGTCCGGCGGACAGAAGCAGCGCGTATGTATCGCCCGGGCGCTCGTCCAATGCCCGAACGTCATGATTCTGGACGAACCGACGACCGGCATGGACGTTAACAGCCGCACCGAGCTGTATCGCCTGATGCGGCATCAGGTGCGGCATCACGGCGTCACGGTCGTGATGGTCACGCACGGCCTTGAAGAAGCGGGTCGGTATCTGGACCGGGTCGTTACGCTGGAGCGGTTCGACACGGAATCGGTCGAAGCTTCGCCGCGCCCAAGCGAAGTCTCGACCGGCGACCGCTGGGAAAAGGGGTAACGGTTATGCTGGCTTACGAATTTATGCAGCGCGCTTTTCTGGCGGGAGCGCTGATCGGATTGATCGCGCCGGTGCTCGGCATCTACCTGATGCTGCGCCGTCAGGTGCTGATGGCCGATACGCTGTCGCACGTATCGCTTGCCGGGGTGGCGGCCGGCGCCCTGCTGGGCGTGAATCCTTCCGTCGGAGGCTTTGTCGCGGCGGTCGTCGCGGCGCTGCTGATCGAACGGCTGCGGCGCGGGTACCGCACGTATGCCGAAGTACCGGTCGCGATCATGATGACCGGCGGGCTGGCGCTTGCGGTCGTGCTGATGAGCTTCGGGAAGACGCTGTCCCAGAGCTTCAATGCCTATCTGTTCGGCTCGATCGTGGCCGTCAGCGAGACGCAGCTCTGGTTGATCGGGAGCGCCGCGGTCGCGGGCCTTTTGTTTTTGTTCGTGTTCCGGCGGCCGATGTACGACCTGACTTTCGACGAAGAGACTGCGGGGATCAGCGGGGTGCCGGTGCGCGCGTTATCGATCGCTTTCTCGGTATTGACCGGAATGACGGTGGCCGCCGCCATGCCGATCGTGGGCGTGCTGCTCGTCTCGGCGCTGCTCGTGCTGCCGGCCGCTTTGGCGCTGCGGATCGCGCAAGGTTTTTTGTCGGCCATCTTCATCGCCGTCGTCGTCGGGCTGATCGGCATATTCGGCGGACTGACCGTGTCGTACTTTTACGACATGCCGCCCGGCGGGACGATCGCGCTGATTCTGCTGGCCCTGCTGCTGCTCGGGACGGCGCTGCAAAAAGTCGGGCTTCTGTTCCGGCGGAAACGTCACGGCCGGGTCGGTATTTCAAATACCGGCAGCCGCAAAAAAGAGATTAAACAGATCGTTTGAACGGAGAGGACTGAACAAAAAGATGCAGGCAAAAAGAAATACAAAGAACGTGAAGACCGCAAGCGCCGTCGGCGCTTCGCTGCTGGGTTTGATGTTGGTATTGGGAGGATGCGGGTCGAACGCGGCTGCGCCGGCCGGCACGGCTCCGGCGAACGGGTCGGCGGAGAACGGCGGCACATCCGGGCAGGCCGCCGCGCCGGCGGACAAGCTCAAGGTCGAGGCGAGCTTCTATCCGATGTACGAATTCGCCCGCCAGGTCGGCGGGGATCTCGCGGACGTCGAACTGCTCGTGCCGGCCGGAACCGAGCCGCACGATTGGGAACCGACGCCGAAAGACATCGCCAAGATCTCCGAAGCGGATCTGCTCGTCTATAACGGGGCGGGCATGGAGAGCTGGGTCGATCAGGTGTTGAACGCCACGTCGGGCGACGCGCCGGCGGTCGTGGAAGCGAGCGCGGGAATCGACATTATGGAAGGTTCGGAAGACGAGCATGACCATGAACATGGACACGAACATGACGCGGCGGCCGAAGAAGCCCACGACCACGAACATGACGCGGCAGCCGAAGAAGGCCACGACCACGAGCATGACGCGGCGGCCGAAGAAGCCCACGACCACGAACATGACGCGGCAGCCGAAGAAGGCCACGACCACGAGCATGACGCGGCGGCCGAAGAAGCCCACGACCACGAGCATGACGCGGCGGCCGAAGAGGCCCACGGTCACGACCATGACCACGGCGGACTCGATCCGCACGTCTGGTTGTCGCCGCGTCTGGCGATCGAGGAAGTCCGCGGCATCGAAGCGGCTTTTGCCAAAGCGGACCCAGGCAACGCCGAGCGTTTCAAGAGCAACGCCGACGCTTATGTCGCGAAGCTTGAAGCGCTGGACAAGGAATTCGCGAGCGGCTTCGCGGATACGAAACGCAAAGACTTTATAACGCAGCATGCCGCGTTCGGCTATCTGGCCCGCGATTACGGGCTGACGCAGGTGCCGATCGCGGGACTGTCGCCGGATCAGGAGCCGTCCGCCCAGGAAATGGCGGAGATCGTCGAGTTCGCCAAAGCGAACGACGTCAAGACGATCTTCTTCGAGACGCTCGTGTCTTCCAAAGTCGCCGCCACGATCGCGACCGAGATCGGGGCGAGAACGGCGGTGCTCAATCCGCTCGAAGGCTTGACCGAAGAAGAAACGGCCGCAGGCGCCGACTATTTGTCCGTGATGCGTACCAATTTGCAGCAGCTTCAGAGCGCCCTGAACGAATAGACGGTCCCGTACGATCTTTGACCCGCGCCCGGCCTCCGGACGCGCGGGGAGAAGCTCCTGTCCCGTCGTCGCGCACGCATTCCGCCTTTCGCCCTATCGGCGAAAGGCGTTTTTGCATTTTGGTCCGGCAGGGCGCTATGTTATGATGAAGGAAGCAGACCAAGAAGGAGAGATCGTCATGAACGGAAAGAACCGCTCCAACATTCGGCCGGGCCTCACCGTCGATATCATACTCAAAAAAGACCAGCGGACCGGCGCGCTGACGCGCGGCGTCGTCAAAGATCTGCTGACCAATTCCGCTACCCACCCGCACGGAATCAAGGTTCGCCTGCAGGACGGCCAAGTCGGCCGGGTTCAGCAGATCATCGAATGAATGCCCGGTTCGGCCGGGCCGGCGATTAGAGAAGGAATATTCGCGTTTATATAGTAGAGTAACGGCGTCATCTTCATTAGCTTCCGCCGCAGCGCCGGGCACGTCCGCGGCGGTCGGGATAAGAAGACAGGAGGAACGTAGGATGAGCAGTATGTCTCAGGGTACGGAGCCGAAAGTGGAGCTGAAGTTTTTCCGTCCGGAATACGAAAAAGCTCTGTTCGAGGACTATCAGGTATCCGCGGAGCAGGAGAAATATACCGCGCTGCCGGTCCGGGCCATCCAGTTGTGCAGGGAAGACCGGGATCGCCACCCGATCGTGATTTTGGCGGACAAGAAGCCGGTCGGCTTCTTCGTGCTTCACCGGGGAGACCGGATCAAAAGTGTGACCGAATCTCCGCGCGCGATGCTGGTGCGTTCGATGTCCGTCAATCTTCCCGAACAGGGCAAAGGGTACGCGAAGCAGGCGACAAGCATGCTGCCCAAGTTCGTCAGCAATTATTTCCCCGACATGAACGAGATCGTGCTGGTCGTCAACCAGCACAACGAAGCGGCGCTGCGCGTCTATGAACAGGCCGGCTTCGAAGACCGCGGCCACCGCAAGCAGGGTCCCGTAGGGCCGCAGGTGCTGCTGCACTACCGCATGAACCGGAAGTAAAGGCCAAAAGAACCCCCTGTCCGATCGAGAAGATCGGACAGGGGGTTCTTTTGGCTGGATACGGCCCTATTCGGGCCGACAGGCGGCAGACCGGCGTCAGATCGGCAGCAGCACGAGAATGATCGAAGACAGGCTGAGGCAGACGCTGACCAGGCACAGGACGAACAGCACCTGCTTCGGATTCATCCCGCTCGACAGCAGCCGGTAATGGATCTGCGAAGCATCCGCTTCATAGATCTTCTGTCCGTTCTTCAACCGCTTCAGCACGACGAAGATGTTGTCGAAGATCGGCACGCCGAGTGCGAGAATCGGCACGAGCAGCGACAGGGCCGTCGCCTGCTTGAACGCGCCGTCCAGAGCGATGATTGCCAGGATAAAGCCGAGGAAGGTCGCTCCCGAGTCGCCCATATACACTTTGGCGGGCGGCTTGTTGTATTTGAGGTACGCGAGGCCGACGCCGACGAGGCTGATCGCCATGATCGCCGAATTGCTCTCCTGCTGGGCGATCGCGACAACGAACAGCGTGCCGGCGGAGATGGTCGCGAGACTGCCGGCGAGGCCGTCCAGACCGTCGGTGAAGTTGATGACCGTCGTCACGCCGAAGATCCACAGCAGCGTAAGAACGAGCTGGAGCCATTCGGGCAGGACGACGTAGCTGTCCGTGAACGGGTTGGAGAAGCCGGAGAAGCGGATACCGGCCATGTAGACGAGCAGCGCGGCCAGCAGCTGCACGATCAGCTTGGGCAGGGCCGGGAATTCGCGGCGGCTGACTTTGTACCAGTCGTCGACGAGGCCGATCAGCAGGATCAGCAGCGAACCGCCCATGACGGCAGCCGATTCCGTGGCGCTCATATCGTTGAACAGTATGTAAGAGACGGCGAATCCGGCGAACAGCGCGATTCCCGCCATGAGCGGAATCGGTTCGCGGTGCAGTTTGCGTTCATTGTCCGGTCGCGGTTTGTCGACGAAGTCGAGCCGGACGGCCAAATTCCGAAGCAAAGGAATCAGAATCAGGGCAACGGCCAAAGACAATACAAAAGCGGCTAAATAATACATAGACCCTCCTTGAACGGACGGCATGGCCCGTTGGTCGATCGAATGCGAAACGTCGCGTCGCGGCAGACGGGCCGGCGCTTCATCCTGTTGTCAGTATAGTCCGCTTCGGGCGAATTCGCAACGGATGAAAAGGGCGGCCGGCACGCGGATGAACAGCGGCTTCTTTCTGTGTTATGATGAAATGGGGCCGCGTGTCGGCCGATACGGCGAGCGGCCCCGGCAATCGCCCGATGTTCGGAGGATGAAACGTGTGATGAGAAGGTTGACAAGAAGGTTTGTCCGATGGCTGAACGATATGAAAATACGCAACAAGTTGATCTTTTTTTATGTAATCGTTGTCATGGTTCCGGTACTGATCGTCGGTCTGATCGTGATCCAGTATTTCAGGCAGGACGCGCTTGAGAAAGCGACCGAGCAGACCGAGAACAACGTCCAGCGGATCAAGACGCAGATCGAGAACCAGCTTAACGTGCCGATCAGCGTCTCGAACCAGCTGCTGCTGGACCGCGACATGGAGCGGGTCGCCACGACGGTGTATCCGCCCGACGATCCGATCCAGCTGGTGAACGCCTACCGCGGCTATACCGATTTTAGCGACTATCTGCGCGCCTACAGCGAAATCAAAGGCATCCAGCTGTTCACCGACAATCCGACGCTGCTCAACAACCTGCAGTTCATGAACGCGGACAGCGCGATCCAGTCCGCCGATTGGTACAAGAAGGCGATGGGCAAACGGACGATCTATTGGATGTATATCGAAGACCTGAACAATCCAAGCTCGATATCCGGCAAGCAGCTGAGCCTC
Source organism: Saccharibacillus brassicae (assembly GCF_006542275.1). Lineage (NCBI taxonomy): Bacteria > Bacillati > Bacillota > Bacilli > Caryophanales > Paenibacillaceae > Saccharibacillus > Saccharibacillus brassicae. The sequence continues at coordinate 1,745,083 of NZ_CP041217.1, read as the reverse complement.
GTCCGGCAGATCTTTTTCCCCAATACAGGCAAACGCAGCGTGCTCGTCGTGCAGGTCGATACCGATTATCTGAACTCGCTGCTCAGCCAGGAACCGTTCGATACGATGGTCGCCGACGAAGACGGCTACATCGTCGCGGCCAAAGACCGGTCGACAATCGGGCGTACGCTCGGCGATATGGGCTTCGAGGTGGCGGTCGGCGACCGGGAGCAGGAGCGGACGTTCGAGCGGGCGATCAACGGCATGGATTACCAGGTGTCGATCAATACGCTGATTCCCGACTCCAGCACGAGCGGACTGACGATCGTGTCCGCGTTCGCGTCGTCCAGCATCGTACATGACGCGAACCGGATCGGCCTGATCGGAGCGGAGCTGATCATCTTCATCCTGCTGACGGCGCTGCTGGCCGTATATTTCAATTCGCGGCTGATCAGCTCCCGCCTGCTCAAGCTCAACCGCAACCTGAACCGCGTAGCCGAAGGCGATCTGGGCACGGTGTCCCGGATCGACGGGCACGACGAGATCGGGCAGCTGTCGGAACAGTTCAACTATATGGTGAGCAATATCAACGAACTGATGAGCCAGGTGTACGAAGCGAGCGAGACGAATAACCGGCTCGAAGTGATGCAGCGCGAGATCAAGCTCAAGATGCTCGCGAGCCAGATCAATCCCCACTTTCTGTTCAACGCGCTGGAATCGATTCGGATGCGTGCCCATATCCAGGGGGAAAAAGAGATCGCGCGCATCGTCCAACTGCTCGGCAAGCTGATTCGCCGCAATCTGGAACTGGGCAATCGGCATACGTCGCTCAAAAGCGAACTGGACATGGTCCGGTCGTACCTGGAGATCCAGAAGTTTCGCCACGGAGAAAGGCTGCATTACGAGCTGGCGGCCGAGCTCGATACGCTTTTGGTTCTTTTGCCGCCTCTTATCGTACAGCCTTTGATCGAAAACGCTATCGTCCACGGGTTGGAAAACAAGGAAGCGGAAGGCATCGTCTCGCTGCATGCGGTGCGGGTCGGCGACGAGGTGCTGATCGACGTTATCGACAACGGAGCGGGCATGACGCCGGAACGGCTGCGTCAGGTCGAAGAATCGATCCGCGACAAGGAAGAGAACGAAGAAAGCCGGATCGGGCTGCGCAACGTGCACCAGCGGCTGATCATGACGTACGGAGAAGAGTGCGGGCTGCGCATTTCGAGCGAGCTCGGCAAAGGAACGCAAATCTATTTCAAGATACCCGCCGGGAGGGACGAATGATGTATAAAGTGCTGATTGTGGACGACGAGCCGATGATTCGCGAAGGCCTGCGCACGATCGTCGATTGGGGCGCCGAAGGGTACGAGATCGTCGATACGGCGTCGAACGGCAAAGAAGGATTGGAGAAGTTCGGCCGGCTCGAACCGGATCTGACGATCGTCGATATCCGGATGCCGGGGATGACCGGGCTCGATTTGATCGAACGGGTGCGCAAGACGAATTCTACGGCGCATTTCCTCATCCTGAGCGGCTATGCGGAATTCGATTACGCGAAGCGCGCGATCGTGAGCGGCGTCAGCGGCTATCTGCTCAAGCCTGTCGACGAGGAAGAGCTGCTCGACGAGCTGCGCCGCGTGCGCGAGCTGCTGCAGCGCGAACGGGACGCCCTCAGCGCCCGGTTCGAGCAGGAAGCTTCGCTGCCGAAGGCGCAGCTCGTCGAAGAGCTGCTGTTCGAAGAAGACGCGGACGACGCGCACAAGAACAAGCTGGCCGAAGCGCTGGGGCTGCCTGCGCCGGCTTACCGGATCGCGCTGCTCGACGCGCACGGAGGCGCGGATACGGAATCCCGCCAGCATGCGGTGTTCCGGCAGCGCCTCAAGGAAGTGTTCGAAGAACGCGGCGGCAGCGTACTGTTCTCGGCCGGCTCGCATATCGGCATGCTGCTCGTGCGGCAGAGCCACGTGGAATGCGGCGACACGCTGCGCGCCCAGCTGGCCGACGCCGCGAGCGGCCTCGAATTCCATGCGGCCTGCGGCCTCGTCGTCGACAGCCTGACCGCGATCGGCGAGTCGTTCCGCGACGCCGAACGGCTGCTGCACGCGCGCTTCTTTTTCGAGAACGGCTCGGTCATCGACCGCTCCGCCTACGAAGCGCTGTTCGACGGCCCGCAGGCGCCGGCAGACGGCGAAGCGGCCGAAGACGGCCCGCAGCTGGGCGACAAGCTGTATTACGCGCTCGATATTCGCAGCCGCGACGCGGTGGACAAAGTGCTGGCGGAGCTCGAACTCGCGGCGGTCGGCCGGCGGATGGACGAAGCCGCGGTCCGCGGCGAATATTCCCGCACGCTGTCGCTCGCGATCGGCAAGCTGTCTTCCGGCGGTTCCGCCGCGGCGGAGCAGGCCCAGCACTACCACAGCCTGCTGCTCTCGGACGTCAACCAGGCGCAGAGCTACAACGAACTGAAGCAGCGCGTGCATGCGCGGCTCGGCGAACTGGTCGACCGTTTCGGCGGCGCGAACAAAGATACCGTGCTCAAGCAGATGATCGACTTTATCCGCCGCAATTACAGCGAGAACCTGAAGCTTGAACTGCTGGCGGAAATGTTCGGCTACAACAGCGGCTACCTCGGCAAGCTGTTCAAAAACTATACCGGCGAGTATTTCAACGCTTTCGTCGACAAGGTGAGAGTGGACAAAGCGAAAGAGCTGCTGGCCCAGGGACTCAAAGTGCACCAGGTCGCTTCAAGGGTCGGCTACTCCAACGCGGACTATTTCCATTCGAAATTCCGCAAATACGTCGGCACTTCGCCTTCCGCTTACCGCAGCGAGGCGCACGGCGAGCAGCAAAGCGGAGAAAGATAACGGTTGCAAAACAAAGTTCGACGAAATCCCCTTTTATTTTTACGGAAACGGGTGAGGATTGGAGAGCGATCTCTAATTTTCACCCGTTTTTTTGCGAATTGTGAGAGAGTTTGATTTTGATGTCTAATTTTCGCATGATTTTGTCCAAAATTCATAGGGTATGCGCTTTCAAAGAAAACGCTTATCATTAGGTCATAAAGGAAATCAGGAGGGGTTATAGAAATGGGAACGCTCACACCAGGCGGTACTTCCAAAAACCCGGGTACTCCTGCTGCCGATCCAAACGCTGGTAAGCGCTTTAAAAAGCAAGGTTTCTGGCGTACTGCTCTGCAGCAAAGGTATCTGTATTTAATGTCGTTACCGTTCATCATTTGGGCTTTTGTGTTCAGTTACTTGCCGTTATGGGGCTGGACGATGGCCTTCCAGGATTTCAAGCCGGCCAAAGGATTCTTCGATCAAAAATGGGTCGGATTCGAACACTTCGTGGAACTCTTCAGCGATGACCGTTTCTATCTCGCTTTGAGAAACACCCTGGCAATGAGCGTTCTCGGCCTGCTGGTCGGTTTCGTCATTCCGATCATCTTCGCGATGCTGCTGAACGAACTGCGCGGCATGATGTTCAAACGATTCGTGCAAACGGTCTCTTACCTGCCCCACTTCGTATCGTGGGTCGTTGTGGCCGGTCTCGTAACGAAAATGCTTTCGACGCAGGATGGAGCGATCAACGACCTGCTGCTCGGACTTCACATTATCAATGAACCGATCCAATTCATGGCCAAAGGCGAATGGTTCTGGTACATTGTAACCGCTTCAGATGTATGGAAAGAAATGGGCTGGAACACGATCATCTATCTGGCGGCCATTACCGGCATCGATCCCGAGCTGTACGAAGCTTCCCGTGTCGACGGCGCAAGCCGTTACAGACAGATGTGGCATATCACGCTTCCGGGTATCCGGACGACGATCTCGGTTCTGTTCATCATGCAGATCGGTCACCTGCTGCAAATCGGCTTCGAGAAACAATTCCTCCTCGGCAACAACTTGGTGCAGGAATACTCGCAGGTGCTGGAACTGTACGCGCTGCAGTACGGATTGCAGATGGGACGCTTCTCGTACGGTACCGCGATCAGTATTTTCAACTCCGTTGTCAGCGTAATCCTGCTGTTCACGGTAAACGGCATCTTCAAGAAAATATCCAAAGAAAGCATCATGTAAGGGGGGGAACGTCATGGCAGCACCTAAAGCTTTCAACGCCACACGCGGCGATAAAATATTCGACGTCGCCAATATCGTGTTCATGTCGCTGGTCCTGATCGTTACGCTGTATCCGTTCCTGAACGTACTGGCGATCTCGCTCAACGAATCGTCCGATACGGTCAAAGGCGGAATTACGATCCTGCCGCGGGTATTCACCTTCGAGAACTATCAGCAGATCTTCCAATATGAAGGTCTGATCCGCGGCCTGTGGGTTTCGATTCTCCGTACGGTCATCGGTACCCTGTTCGGCCTGGTCAGTGCCTCGATGCTGGCGTACACGCTCAGCAGACCGGACTTCCAGGCCCGCAAATTCACTTCGACGTTCCTGGTCGTGACGATGTACGTCAGCGGCGGCCTGATCCCGGTCTACATCCTGTTCCGCGATCTCGACCTGCTGGGCACGTTCTGGGTGTACGTCCTGCCTACCGTCGTCAACGCCTTCAACGTCATCGTCATCCGTTCCTTCATGGACGGCCTGCCGTATGCGCTGCAGGAATCGGCGAAGCTGGACGGCGCGAATGATTTGACCATCTATTGGAAAATCATCCTGCCGCTCTGTAAGCCGGTACTGGCCACGATCGCCTTGTTCCTCGCGGTCGGCCAGTGGAATTCCTGGTTCGATACGTACCTGTATAACGGACGTCATCCGGAATGGACGACACTCCAATACGAGCTCATGAAGGTGCTGCAGAGCACCCAGCAGGGCGGCAGCGGACAGCAGATCAACGCGAACGACATGGCGCAGAAGATGACTCAAATCTCGCCGGAATCGATCAAAATGGCGATCACCATCGTCGTTACCGTACCGATCCTGATCGTGTATCCGTTCCTGCAAAAATACTTCGTCAGCGGCATGACGCTCGGCGCGGTAAAATCGTAAGGGCAAGCAGATAACGTCAAGACCGCAATCGCTCCCGATCGGGACCGGCTGCGAGCAAGTATTCCTTAGGTATCTATGGGAGGCTTCGGCCTCCCGATATACAAAGGGCGCTTTGCGAAATTCGCCTGAAGCTGTTTTTCGGACATTTTGACAAAGAGCTCCATACAAATAAAGAGATTAAATTCTCAGGGTGAAATTGAATAGGGAGGTTTTTATAAGTGGTAAGCAAAAAAGTGAAATGGGTAGCCCCTGTCGCACTGGCATCGATCGTCGGTCTGACGGCATGCGGAGGCGGCAGCGCAAGCGATAGCGAAGCAGCAGCAGAGACGGAAAGCGGACCGATCGACTTCACGTTGTTCGGCGCCGATACGAATACGAACTGGGTCAATATGCAGGACGAAGTCGGCAAAGTCATTACGGAAAAAACGGGCGTTACGCTCGATGCCGAATTCGCAATCGGCGGCGACACGCAAAAAGTCTCGCTGATGATCGCTTCGGGCGAATACCCTGACCTTATTATGCCAAAAGGCGATACGAGCAAGCTGGTGGACGCCGGCGCGCTGGTCGACCTGACGGACTTGATCGACCAATACGCTCCGAACATCAAAAAACTGTATTCCGAAGACATGAACCGTCTGAAATACAGCAAAGAAGATCCTTCGATCTACATCATTCCGACGTACACCGGCGTAGGACAAACTTCGTTCGACGCGGGCGGCGGTTTCGAACTGCAGCTTGAAGTGCTGAAAGAACTGGGCTACCCGGAAATCCGGACGCTCGAAGATTACGAGAACGCCATCAAGGAATATTACGCCAAAAACCCGACCATCAACGGCCAGCCGACGATCCCGATGTCGCTGAACGCGGATGACTGGAACATCATGATCGGCGTGACCAACCCGGCCTTCATGGCGACGGGCCTGCCGGATAACGGCGAGTATTACATCAATCCGGAGACGTACGAAGCGATGCTGCACTACAAACGTCCGGAAGAGAAAGAATACTTCCGTTGGTTGAACAAAATGAACAGCGAAGGCCTGCTGGACAAAGAAACGTTCACGCAAAAAAGCGACCAATACCTGGCGAAAATCTCCAGCGGACGCGTACTCGGCACGATCAACCAGGAGTGGGGCTACTCGGAAGCGGAAAACGCGCTTAAAGGTTCGAGCGACGCAACGACGCAAAACCGCATCTTCGGCCACTTCCCGGTTACGCTGAGCGAAGAGTACAAAGACCACTCGTTTATCGACGTAGGCTTCCCGGGCGGCTACGGCGTCGGCCTGACGACCAACCTGAACGAAGCGGAACAGATCCGCGCGATCAAGTTCCTCGACTGGCTCGCTTCCGACGAAGGCCAAGTGCTCGTGCAGTGGGGCGTTGAAGGCAAGCATTACAACGTCGAGAACGGCAAACGCGTTATCCCGCAAGAAGTGCAGGACCGCAAAACGAAAGACAGCGCGGCGTTCACCAAAGAAACGGGTATCGGCATGTACACGACGATGTCCCCGCACTACGGCGACGGCGTAAAAGACACGACCGACAACTATTACACGACGAACTTCCCGGAACAGATTCAAGCCGCTTACACGCAGCCTGAAAAAGACGCGCTCAAAGAATACGGCGCGAAGACCTGGAAAGACCTGTTCCCGCAGGCGGACGAACTGGGCACGAGCGACTGGGGCGCGGCGTACAACCTGCCGGCACCTAACGATTCTTCGTACTCGGTAGCGTTCCAAAAATCGCAGGATATCGTGCGCAAGCGTATTCCGGAAGCGATCCTGGCGACGCCGGCCCAATTCGACGCTGTGTACGACGGCATGTTGAAAGAGCTGGAAGACCCTTCGATCCTCGAAATGGAAAAAACGTTCACGCAGCAAATCAAAGATACGGTTGACCTGTTCAACGGTAAATAAGTCATTAGAATATCAAACATTCATAAGAAAAACTCTCCTTATAAGGAGAGTTTTTCTTTTTGAGTAAAAAAAGAACATTTATATAGACAAAACGTTTTCGGTCCGTTATACTCGGACTGTAAGCACTTACAATATTAGATGAAGGTTTATTTTCAGCCTGTTCCGAAAACGCTTTATGCAGAAGGTCTTGCTGCTTATAAAAAGCAGGCCGAAGCGCGGAAACGAAGCTGCATTTTTATTAGATGTGCAAGCGCTTTATAAGTAAAACGAAGTTGGAATTGTCAAAAATACATCCTAAGGGGGATGCAGATCCATGCGCAAACAGACAAAGAAAATGGCGGCTCTGCTTATGACGAGTACGCTGGTAGTGGCGGCAGGATGCGGCGGCGGCGACGCGGCCAACAAGTCTTCGGGAGCCGGAACATCAAGCGAGACGGGCGCGCCGAGCACGGAGCCGATCGAATTCTCGTTCTTCGGCGGCGACGCCAGTCCGAACTGGACCGGCATGCAGGACGCGGTAGGCAAAGCGATTACGGAAAAAACCGGCGTGACGCTGAATGCGGAGTTCGCGGTCAGCGGTACCGACCAGCAGAAGATCGCGCTTATGATCGCTTCGGGCGATTACCCGGAGATCATCTTCCCCAAGGGCGAGACGAGCAAGCTGGTCAGCGCGGGAGCGATGGTCGATCTGACCGATCTGATCGACAAGCACGCCCCGAACATCAAGAAAATCTACGGGCCGTACATGAACCGTCTGAAATTCAGCAAAGAAGATCCGTCCATCTACACGATCCCGACGAACAGCATGGTCGATAACACGGCGTTCGACGCCGGCGGCGGATTCGAAGTGCAGCTGGCGGTGCTGGAAGAACTCGGCTATCCGGAGATTCGCACAGTCGAAGACTTCGAGAAAGCGCTTAAAGATTATTACGCGAAAAATCCGACGATCGACGGGCAGCCGACCATTCCGCTGACGCTGAACGCGGACGACTGGAAGATCATGATTACGGTGACGAACCCGGCCGTATTCACGACGGGCGGCGGCGATGACGGCGAGTTCAGCATCGATCCCGATACGTACGAAGCGAAACTGCACTACAAACGTCCGGAAGAGAAAGAATATTTCCGCTGGTTGAACCATATGTACAACACCGGCCTGCTGGACAAAGAATCGTTCACGCAAAAAGACGACCAGTACAAAGCGAAGATCGCAAGCGGCCGCGTGCTCGGTCTGATTGACCAAAGCTGGGGCTACGGCGAAGCCGAAAACGCGCTCAAGAGCGCGGGCAAACACGAGCGCACATACGGTCACTTCCCGGTTACGCTGACGGAAGAGTACAAAGATCCTTCCTTCACCGATATCGGTAACGGCTCCGGGTACGGCGTCGGTCTGACGACGGCGCTGAGCGAAGATCAGCAGGTTCGGGCGATCCAATTCCTGGACTTCATGGCTTCCGACGAAGCGCAGGTCCTCAACAACTGGGGGATCGAAGGCACGCATTACAACGTCGAAGACGGCAAAAGAGTCATTCCGGCCGACGTGCAGGAGCGCAAGACGAACGACAATGCCGCTTTCCAAAAAGAATCCGGCGTCGGTCTCTATGCTCCGCTGTCTGTCCGTTACGGCGACGGCGTCAAAGATCCGAGCGACAACTACTACACGACGAACTACCCGGAACAGATCACGGCGAACTACAGCGAGCCGATGAAAAAAGCGTTGGCCGCGTACGACGCGACGACGTGGAAAGACCTGTTCCCGGCCAAAGACGAATTCCCGGTGAAAAAGTGGGGCGCCGCATACAACCTGCCTTCGCCTAGCACGCCAGACTTCACCGTACCGTTCCAAAAATCGCAGGACATCGTCCGCAAAGCGATTCCGGCCGCGATCGTGGCGACGCCGGAGAAGTTCGATGCCATTTACGATCAAATGCTGAACGATCTTGAAGGTTCGGGCATTCCGGAGATGGAAGCTCTCTACACGCAGCTGATCAAAGATACGGTCGAACTGTGGAACAGCGACACGGCCGCCCAATAACATAAGCCTTTTCAGACGAAAAACCTTGTCCATTCGGACAAGGTTTTTTGCTTGAAACCAGCCGTCTGCGAAAGACCGAAAACGTTGAAAAAAATTCGTGTCGATTTAAGCGATTGGTTATTGACAAAACGTTTTCGGAGCGTTATATTCTTACTGTAAGCACTTACATTATTAAATGAAGCAATTATTCAAGCTTCGCTCGAAACGGCTTTATCCCAGAGACTTTCCTGCTTCGAAACAGTTTGGAAACCGGCCGGATAAAGCTTAATTATTCATTAATAATGTAAACGCTTTATATGACAATCAAAGTCGGGAAATGTAATCTCTTTTTGGCAGGATCGACAGAAGTTCAGCATCGGTATAACCGGGTCAGCGCCCGTTGTACGACTATAAAATCCGTCCTAAGGGGGATGTAGATTTATGAAGGGGAAAACAAAGAAAATGGCGGCTTTGCTCATGACGAGCACGCTGGTTGTGGCAGCAGGATGCGGTGGCGGTGGCGGCGGTACGACAGCCAGTACCGACCCGGCCAAGACAACGGATACCGGAGGCACAACCGAGACGGCAGCACCGAGCACGGAACCGATCGAATTCACGTTCTTCGGCGGCGACGCCAGCCCGAACTGGACCGGCATGCAGGACGCGGTAGGCAAAGTCATTACCGAGAAGACCGGCGTGACGCTGAATGCGGAGTTCGCGGTCAGCGGTACCGACCAGCAGAAGATTGCCCTCATGATCGCTTCGGGCGATTACCCGGAGATCATCTTCCCCAAAGGCGAAACAAGCAAATTGGTTGACGCGGGCGCTATGGTGGACTTGACCGACCTGATCGACAAGTACGCCCCGAACATCAAGAAAATCTACGGACCTTACATGAACCGTCTGAAATTCAGCAAGGAAGATCCGTCCATCTACACGATCCCGACGAACGCGATGGTCGACCAATCGTACTTCGACGCCGGCGGCGGATTCGAAGTACAGCTCGCCGTGCTGGAAGAACTCGGCTATCCGGAGATCCGTACGGTCGAAGACTTCGAGAAAGCGCTCAAAGATTACTACGCGAAGAACCCGACGATCGACGGACAGCCGACCATTCCGCTGACGCTGAACGCGGACGACTGGAAGATCATGATTACCGTGACGAACCCGGCCGTATACGCGACCGGCGGTCCGGATGACGGCGAATACTATGTCGACCCGGAGACGTACGAAGCGAAACTGCACTACAAACGTCCGGAGGAGAAAGAATATTTCCGCTGGTTGAACCATATGTACAACACCGGCCTGCTGGACAAAGAATCGTTCACGCAAAAAGACGACCAGTACAAAGCGAAGATCGCAAGCGGCCGCGTACTCGGCCTGATCGACCAGAACTGGAACTACCAGGAAGCCGAAAACGCACTCAAAGGCGCAGGCAAACACGAGCGTACGTACGGTCACTTCCCGGTTACGCTGACTGAAGAATACGAAGACCACTCCTTCGTGGATATCGGCAACGGCTCCGGTTACGGCGTCGGCCTGACGACCGCTCTCAGCGAAGAGAACCAGATTCGCGCGATCCAGTTCATCGACTGGATGGCTTCCGACGAAGCCCAAGTCCTCAACAACTGGGGTATCGAAGGTACGCATTACAACGTCGAAGACGGCAAGAGAGTGATTCCGGCCGACGTGCAGGACCGCAAGACCAACGACAACGCCGCGTTCAGCAAAGAATCCGGCATTGGTCTGTACAACCCGCTGTCCGTCCGTTACGGCGACGGCGTCAAAGATCCAAGCGACAACTACTACACGACGAACTACCCGGAACAAATTACGGCGAACTACAGCGAGCCGATGAAAAAAGCGTTGGCTGCATATGACGCGACAACTTGGAAAGACCTGTTCCCGGACAAAGACGCCTTCCCGGTCAAAGCATGGGGCGCCGCGTACAACCTGCCGGCTCCGAGCGGTTCGGACTACACGGTTGCTTTCCAAAAATCGCAGGATATCGTCCGTAAAGCGATTCCGGCCGCGATCGTGGCGACACCGGAAGAGTTCGATGCCATCTACGATCAAATGCTGAACGATCTCGAAGGTTCGGGCATTCCGGAAATGGAAGCGACGTATACCCAACTGATCAAAGATACGGTAGAAGCCTGGTCGGCCAAATAATTCCGTACCCGGATTCTGCACGCAGCGGCAAACAGCCTTCATCCCCCGCGGATGAAGGCTGTTTTTGCGCGAAAGAAAAGGTTCGTACAAGCCGCCGCGGCAGAGCGGGACACAGGACCGGACAGGGTCAAATTTGCATGAAGGAATTGACGCTGTTTGGCGGCTGAATTATACTGAATACGTATGTGTAAGCATTTTCAGCGGGCCAATTCCGCGATGTACCTAAAACGTTTTCCGGAGACGGGGGTAAGACGCAATGGAGCACAACCGAACGTTCAAATTATGGTATAAACAGCCGGCGCAGCGCTGGGAAGAAGCGCTGCCCGCAGGCAACGGACGCCTGGGCGCCATGGTGTTCGGCGGCGACCGCCGGGAGCGATTGCAGCTGAACGAAGATACGCTGTGGTCGGGCTTTCCGCGGGACAAAGTCAACTACGACGCGCAGCGTTATCTGAAGCCGGCCAGGGAAGCGATCTTCGCCGGCCGATACGCCGAAGCCGAGCAGCAGATCAACCAGCGGATGCTGGGCTGGAATACGGAAGCGTACCAGCCGCTCGGAGACCTCTACATCGACCGGATCGGCGGCGGCGAAGCTTCGGGCTACGAACGCGAACTGGACCTGTCCACGGGCGTTCTGGCGACCGTGTTCTCGGCGGACGGCGTCCGCCATACGCGCGAAGTGTGGATCAGCGAACCCGATCAGGTGCTGGTCGTCGTGCTGAGCGCCGACCGTCCGGGAGCGATCGACGCGGACGTGTCGCTGGAGAGCCTGCTGCCTTACGAGACGGCTGCGTTCACGGATGGACGGCTGTCGATCAAAGGCATGGCGCCGAGCCATGTGGAATCGAATTATTTCCGCGACCATCCGCAGGGCGTCCTGTTCGAGGAAGGGCTGGGCATGCGCTTCGAAGCGCAGCTCAAAAGCGAGGTCGAAGGCGGAACGGTGCGCGCCGCCGCAGGGCGGATCGAGATCCGCGGCGCCGACCGGGCCGTGCTGCTGCTTGCGGCGGCGACGAACTTCGAAGCGTACGACAAGCTGCCGGAGAGCGGCGGCCGCCGGCCGGATCGCCTGTGCGAAGCATGGCTCACGGCGGCTTCGGCGCTCGGCTCGTCGGCGCTGCGCGAGCGGCATGTCCGCGACCATGCGGCGCTGTTCGGCCGCGTGGAGCTGGATCTGGGCGGCGCGGAGCGCGCGCAGCTGCCGACGGACGAGCGGCTGGACGCGTACAAGCAGGGAGCGGCCGATCCGGCGCTCGAAGCGCTGTACTTCCATTACGGCCGCTATCTGCTGATGGGCAGCTCGCGTCCCGGGACGCAGCCGGCCAACCTGCAGGGCATCTGGAACCATCAGATCGAGCCGCCGTGGAACAGCAACTACACGTCGAACATCAACGTGCAGATGAACTATTGGCCGGTCGAGTCGGTCAACCTCGGCGAATGCCACGAACCGATGCTGCGCATGATCGGGGAGCTGGCGCAGTCCGGGCGCCGCACGGCGAAGATCCATTACGGGGCGCGCGGCTGGGCGGCGCATCACAACGTGGATCTGTGGCGCATGACGACGCCTTCGGGCGGAGAAGCCAGCTGGGCATTCTGGCCGATGGGCGGCCTGTGGCTGACGTCGCATCTGTGGGAACATTATCTGTTCACGGGCGACGAGCAGTTCCTGCGGACAACCGCGTATCCCATCCTGCGCGAAGCGGCGCTGTTCGCCGTCGACTGGCTCGTGGACGGGCCGGACGGCCGTCTGACGACGGCTCCGTCGACTTCGCCGGAGAACAAGTTCATGACGGCGGACGGCGAGCCTTGCAGTACCGCTTTCGGTTCGGCGATGGACCTGACGCTTATTCGCGACGTGCTGGAGCAGGCATCGGAATCGGCTTCGATTCTGGGGCTCGATCTTTCCGGGACGGCGGAATTCGCCGCGGCGCTGGAACGCCTGCAGCCGCTGCAGGTCGGCTCCGACGGACGCCTGCTGGAATGGGGCACCGAACTGGAGGAGCACGAGCCGGGCCACCGCCACGTCTCGCATCTGTACGGCGTGTACCCGGGCCGTTCCATCAACCGGGAAGAGTCGCCGGAACTGCTGGCGGCCGCGCGGGCTTCGCTTGAAGCCCGCATCGCAAGCGGAGGCGGCCACACGGGCTGGAGCTGCGCGTGGCTGATCAATTTGTACGCCCGCCTGCTGGACGGGGACAGCGCTTATCGCTTCGTACACACGCTGCTGGCGCGCTCTACGCACCCGAACCTGTTCGACGACCACCCGCCGTTCCAGATCGACGGCAACTTCGGCGGAACGGCCGGCATCGCGGAGCTGCTGCTGCAGAGCCATCTCGGCGAGCTGCACCTACTGCCGGCGCTGCCGGAAGCGTGGGCGGACGGCTCTGTTCGCGGGCTGCGCGCGCGCGGGGGCTTCACCGTCGCGCTGGACTGGCGCGGCGGCAAGCTCCGGTCGGCCGAGATCGCGGCCGACCGTTCCGCCACGGTCCGGCTGCGCGCCGACCGTGCTTTTGAAGGCTCTTCGCCGGCTGCCGCGGGCGAAGCCGGAGCTTTTGCCGGCGAATTCGTGTTCGCCGCCGGCGAGACCCGCCGTATCGCCTTCGAGTAGGCGATACGGTCCTGCCGGCCGCTGCCTGCCGAGCGGCCGGCGCCCTGATGCTTTTCGATTCGCCCTGCAATGCGGGCCTGCCTGAACAGATCCGCCCACACTCAATTTATGGAGGAACGACACATGACTATTTTCCAATTCCCGAAAGATTTCAAATGGGGCACGGCTACGGCCGCCTACCAAATCGAAGGAGCCGCGCAGGAAGGCGGCCGCGGCCCGTCGATCTGGGATACGTTCGCCCGCACCCCGGGCCGGGTCTACAACGGCGATAACGGCGACGTCGCGTGCGACAGCTACCACCGCTACGAAGAAGACGTCGAGCTCATGAGAGAACTCGGCATCAACACGTACCGCTTCTCCATCTCCTGGTCGCGCATCATTCCGGACGGCGACGGCGAGATCAACCAGGAAGGACTGGATTACTACCACCGCTTCGTCGACAAGCTGCTGGAAGCCGGCATCGAGCCGTTCTGCACGCTGTACCACTGGGATCTGCCGCAGACGCTGCAGGATGTGGGCGGCTGGGAAAACCGCCGCAGCATCGACGCTTTCGTCAAGTTCTCCGAAGTGATGTACCGCGAGTTCAACGGCAAGATCAGATACTGGCTGACGTTCAACGAGCCGTGGTGCATCGCCTTCCTGTCGAACGTGATCGGCGTCCACGCGCCGGGCAAGCAGGATCTGCAGGCCGGCCTCGACGTGGCGCACAACCTGCTCGTCGCCCACGGCAAATCCGTGTCCAAGTTCCGCGAACTCGGCGTCGACGGCAAGATCGGCATCGCGCCGAACGTAGCCTGGGCCGTGCCGTATTCCAAGACCGAAGCCGATCAAGGCGCCGCGGACCGCAATATCCAGGTCTTCTCCGACTGGTTCCTCGACCCGATCTACAAAGGCAGCTATCCGAAGCCGCTGTACGACTGGTTCGAGCAGTCCGGCCACGTGCCGCCGATCCACGAAGGCGACATGGAAGCGATCGCGCAGCCGATCGACCATATCGGCATCAACTATTACGCGATGAGCGTCAACCGGTTCAACCCGGACGGCGGCTATTTGCAGATGGAAGAAGTCGACATGGGACTGACCAAGACCGATATCGGCTGGCCGGTCGAATCGAGAGGCCTCTATGACGTCATCCATTACCTGCAAAAATACGGCAACATCGACATCTACATTACCGAAAACGGCGCCTGCATCAACGACGACATCGTCAACGGCAAAGTCAACGATACGCGCCGCATCTCGTACCTGCAGCAGCATATCGCGCAGGTGCACCGCGTCATCGCCGACGGTATCAACCTCAAAGGCTACATGGCCTGGTCGCTCATGGACAACTTCGAGTGGGCCGAAGGCTACCGGATGCGGTTCGGTCTCGTGCACGTGGACTACCGTTCCCTGAAGCGCACGCCGAAAGAAAGCTTCTACTGGTACCAGAACCTGGTGAAGAACAACTGGATGGAGACCCGCAAAGACTAGGGCGCAGTCGCCCCGAGGCTTCCCTGTTTCGAAAAAGCGCACGGCCCGAAGACGCGGATCTCCGCGTCTTTTTGGCGTGCGGGGAAAATGGGGGAGTCGGGCCGGGCGATGGTGAGGCTGGTGATGGTGCTGGCGATAGCGGTGGCGGTGGCGATGCCGGTGGCGATACTGAGGCTGCGGGAGATGTTGGTGGTGCTGGCGATGCTGGTGGTGCTGGTGGCGGCAGCCTCGAGGCGGGTCACGGTCAGGCTAACGAATCGTCAGCACGCTATTTGCGCCCGGATTCGCTTTTTGGCGTTTTAACGAATCGTCATCACGCTATATGCTCGAAATCGGCCCTAATCGGGCGGATTGCGGCAGATAAGGATAACAGGATTCGTTGGAGGGCGGAAAAAGCCGAAAACGGGCAAATAGCGATAGGAGGATTCGTTGCGGGTTGTAGCGAGAGCAGGGTAGAGCAGGGATGAGGAGCATAGTACGAACAAGTGGAGCGCGCAGGATGGGTTCGATGTGTCGGAAAAAGGCGAATTCGCGCGGTTTCTACGCGTTTCGGCCGCAGAAATCCGGATAGGACAGAGGCTATGAGAAATGTCACAAAAGTGTCGAAGAGAGCGCCGGATAACCCTTGAACGCGCCGAATAAAGGCCGATAATAGAAAGAAGCCCCGTAGAAGGAGGAAACCGGAAGGAAAGGTGTTTAGGATCGGACCGGAAGACGTTAAAGGCTATATATCGGCCTATTATAAGGAAGAGAAAATTTAAAATTTGAAATAAAGTGAGGTGGGGGCGGAACAATAGGCGGTGATGGAAGGAAAGCGACAGGGGTTTTTTCGCGCCGGGGATTGTTAATGGGGAAAAGATTTGAGGGGAAGATCTGAGGGCAAGACTAAGATCAAGATCCGGGATTAAGATCTCATGATTAAGATCCGAGATTAAGATCAAGTGCGTTTCAAGGCTAAAGGCGCGTTAGGCACTGGGCATGAAAAGCACTTAGCCTTCGGGTAAGTGCTTTTCAAGGCGAAAGGCGCGTTAGGCACTAGGCATGAAAAGACACTTAGCCTTCGGGTAAGTGCTTTTCAAGGCCTAACATCACTAATTCCGGAGGATAGTTTGACATCTTTGTTAACAAAGTCAAAACTTTTCGAAAAAGCTGTTCATTTCTGGTATCTTTAAGTGTAGAATCAAAGTTGCGTTTTAATGTGTGAAATGCTTGTCGAATTTACTGAGCGTTCAACAAAGAGAGGGGATCCACATGGGCAAAAAACGAAGATCGCTCGTTCGCGCAGCTTTCTCGGCTGTCATGCTCGTCATGACGATGCTGCTGCTCTCGGGATGCGCGGACTATATGGTCCTCGATCCGAAGGGACCGATCGCCGCGAAGCAGTTGGACCTGATGATTATCACCGTGATCCTGTGCGCGATCATTATCGTGCCGGTGCTTATCATTACGTTCATCATTGTTTGGCGCTACCGGGCCAGCAACAAGAAGGCCGATTATAAGCCGGAATGGGCACACAGTAACCTGCTGGAGACGATCTGGTGGGGAATTCCGATTGTCATCGTTATCGTCCTCGCTATCGTTACCGTGCGTTACACGCACGAACTCGAACCGTCCAAAGCTTTGGCGTCCGAGAAAGACGAAGTCACGATCCAGGTCGTATCGCTGAACTGGAAATGGTTGTTCTTCTATCCGGAAGAAGGCATCGCGACCGTCAACACGATTACGATTCCCGAAGGTCATCCGGTACGCTTCGAGTTGACGGCGGATTCGCCGATGAACTCGTTCTGGATTCCGGAACTGGGCGGACAGATTTATGCCATGTCCGGCATGTCGATGGCGCTGCATCTGCAGGCCGACGAACCCGGCAAATATTTCGGCACGGCGGCCAACTTCACCGGCGAACACTTCGAGAACATGACGTTCGACGTTAACGCGACAAGCGAAGCGGACTACGAGAAGTTTATCGAAGAGGCGAAAAGCTCGCCGAACAAAATCACCGCCGAGTCGTACGAAGAAATGTCCAAGCCGACCGAAAGCGAAGAACCGACGCTGTACTCTTCGTTCCCGGAAGGCATTTACGAAAGCATCGTGACCAAGTACATGCACGAAGGCGCGGAACTTCACCAGCACGGAAGCGCGTCGGCCGACAAAGCGGACGGCACGGCTTCGACTGCGGACTCGGAAGAACACGGTTCTTCCTCGCACAGCGGTCACTGACATTCGGTCTTGGCCGGATAGGGTGATCTGAACATTTACTGCAACGAAAGGAGCTCCCTAATGCTCGAGAAAATCAAAGAGTTCGCATCCGAGTTTTTTGTAACGGGCGATCCGCTCATCTACGGCGCGGACGCATCCATCGTGTTGGCGACGCTCGGGATCGTATTCGTACTGACCTACTTCAAAAAATGGGGCTGGCTCTGGAAAGAATGGCTCACGACCGTCGATCACAAAAAGATCGGGATTATGTATATCCTGGCCGCGATCGTGATGCTGTTCCGCGGCGGCGTCGATGCCGTCATGATGCGGACTCAGTTGGCTTTTCCGGAATTGAACTTCCTGGAAGCCGACCACTATAACCAAATCTTTACGACGCACGGCGTCGTCATGATCTTCTTCATGGCCATGCCGCTGATGTTCGGTCTGTTTAATATCGTCGTGCCGCTGCAAATCGGCGCGCGCGACGTCGCTTTCCCTTTCCTGAACTCGCTGAGCTTCTGGCTGTTCTTCGCCGGCGCAATGCTGTTCAACCTGTCGTTCGTCATCGGCGGTTCGCCTGACGCCGGCTGGCTCGCCTATCCGCCGCTTTCCGGTTCACAGTTCAACCCGGGCGTCGGACAGAACTTCTACATCTGGGGGATACAGATCTCCGGTATCGGCTCGCTCGCGTCCGGTATCAACTTTATCGTTACGATTCTCAAAATGCGCGCTCCGGGCATGACGATGATGAAAATGCCGATGTTCACCTGGTCGGTATTCGCCGCTTCGACGACGATCATCTTCGCTTTCCCGATCCTGACGATCACGCTGCTGCTGTTGTTCATGGACCGCTTCTTCGGCGCCCATTTCTTCACGCTCGACGGCGGGGGCAACCCGATGATGTATATCAACCTCATCTGGATGTGGGGTCACCCGGAAGTGTATATCGTCGTTCTGCCGGCCTTCGGCGTATTCTCGGAGACGGTTGCGACCTTCGCGAGAAAACGGCTGTTCGGCTACGCGTCGATGGTATTCGCCATGGTTATCATCAGTATCATTTCGTTCTTCACCTGGGCTCACCACTTCTTCACAATGGGCTCCGGCGCTAACGTCAACGCGTTCTTCGCGGTCACGACGATGATCATCGCGATCCCGACCGGGGTCAAGATCTTCAACTGGCTGTTTACGATGTACAAGGGCAGGATCACCTTCCCGACCCCGATGATGTGGACGATCGCGTTCATACCGGCGTTTGTCGTCGGCGGGATGACGGGGGTCATGCTCTCGGTCGCACCGGCCGACTTCCAGTTCCACAACAGTTACTTCCTGATCGCCCACTTCCACCAAGTGCTGATCGGCGGCGTCGTATTCGGTTACTTCGCGGGCCTGTACTACTGGTGGCCGAAGATGTTCGGCTTCAAGCTGAACGAATACCTCGGCAAATGGGCATTCTGGTTCTGGAACATCGGTTTCTACGTCTGCTTTATGCCGCAGTACCTCGTCGGCCTCGACGGCATGACTCGGCGGATCAGCGTATTCAAAGACCCGGATTGGCAGGGCCTCAACGTCCTCTCGACGATGGGCGCTTACCTGATGGGTATCGCATTCCTGTTCCAGGTTGCACAGATCGGCTACAGCATCTTCCGTCACGAAAAAGATACGACGGGCGATATCTGGGATGCTCGTACGCTTGAGTTCTCGATTCCTTCCCCGGCGCCGGAATACAACTTCGCGGTCATTCCGCAGGTTCACAGCCGCGACGAGTGGTGGGAAGAGAAAGAACGCCGCGCCAGAGGCGAGAAGCCTTGGGATCTCGGACCGATCGAACCGATCCATATGCCGAAAAACTCGGCGATCGGGCCGATCATGGGCGCATTCTGGTTCGTGCTCGGATTCGGTCTCGTCTTCCACTGGCTGTGGATGGCCATTCCTGGCCTGCTCGGCGTATTCATTTGCATGTATGCTCGTTCCTTCAGCGCACACAAAGCGGAATACTACATTCCGGTTGATGAGATTGAAAGAACCGAAGCGAAGTTAAGAGGGGGCGCGGTATAATGGCACAGTCTCCGGCACACGGCACGGATCATCACCATCACGCTGCGGGTCATCATGATCCGCAGGATATCAAACTGCTCGGTTTCTGGATCTTCCTCGTAACCGACGTTATCTTGTTCGCAACGCTGTTTGCGACATTCATCGTTCTTCGCGGCGGTACGGACGGCGGTCCGACCGGCGCGGAACTGCTGGAGATCAACGGGATCATCATCTCGACGTTCCTGCTCCTCACAAGCAGCTTCACGAGCGGCGTGGCCGTTCTGGCCATGCACCAGCACAAGATCAAGCAGATGCTGATCTGGCTCGTGATTACCGGATTGCTCGGCGCAGGGTTCCTCTACCTGGAAATCAACGAGTTCCTGCACCTGATCCACGAAGGCGCGACGCTGCAAACGAGCGCGTACTGGTCGGCATTCTTCACGCTCGTCGGCACGCACGGGGTGCACGTTACCGTCGGTATCGGCTGGATGATCTCGATCATGATTCAGATCGTTCGCCGCGGTCTGACCGACGATACCAAAGGCAAAGTTACAGTATTCAGCTTGTACTGGCACTTCTTGGACGCGGTCTGGATCTTCCTGCTCTCGATCGTGTACCTGATGGAGGTGATGTAAGGTGGCGGATCACAACAACGCGCATAACAGCCACGGTGGGGATCGTCACGAGCACGGTTCGCTCAAATCCTACATCATCGGCTATATCATTTCGATCGTGCTTACGATCATCCCGCTCGTTGTCGTCCTGAACGACATGATGGGCCGTACGGCGACCATCGCGGTCATCATGGTTACGGCAACGCTCCAGTTTCTCGTTCAGCTGATCTTCTTCATGCACGTGCGTGACGGAGAGCAGCCGCGTTGGAACTTGATCACGTTGATCTTCGGGGTTCTGATCCTGCTGACGATCGTCGTCGGTTCGATCTGGATCATGGGCAACAACTCGATCGGCATGAAAATGTAGACAGCTTCAACGAAAAAGAGCCCGCTTCGGCGGGCTCTTTTTTTGTTGCGAAGAAACGCGATTGCAGACAATCAAGCAAACAATCAAGCGGGAAACGGCCGCGGCGATTTACGCGTATTCGCACGCAAAGTCGGTGAATTCGGCTTCCGCATCTTCGCCTACCGCGTACAATCCGACCACGACGCCGGTGAAGCCGCCTGCGACCTCCGACGAGAGATAGCGGGTCTGGGCGCTGCCAAGCGGGATCTCGCGGCTGTCTTCGACGAGGAAGAAATGGTAGCGTTCGTGTCCTGAGCGGATCAGCAGCCGGACGGCGCTTGCACGGCTGAGCGGAATCTCTTTTTCAATAGACTTGATGTCGCCGACGTTGAGTCGCTTGATCACGCTGAGGCTGCCGTCGGCATCGGTGCGCACAGCCAGGTCGTAGCGGTGGTTCTCGTCCATGTACAGGGTGAGGCCGGCTTCGCCTTCTCGGCCGGAGAGCCGTACTTCGCAGGCGATCGTCGCGTCGAAGTCTTTTTGCCGCAGCCCGATAAAAGTCGGCGAAGCCGCTTCGTCCAGACTGACCGCCGTGCCCCGCAGCCGCAGCACCTCTTCGCCCAGCTCGTAATTCGACGGCACCGGATGGCGCAGATAGCACCAGTCCAGACTCCAATCCGTATTGTCGAACGTATCGAGCTTCTTCTCCTGCTGGCGCACCGCCTCGGGAATCCGGTCGGTCGTGAACGACGTCAGCGTCAAGCCGTCATACCCGGCGGTGAACCAGCCGTCCGCGCCGAACGTGACCGGGGTGAGGAACACTTCGCGGCCCAGATGGTGATAGGTGAGCCAGCGCCCGATCTGCCGGAAGCCGAGATGCAGCATCCACCAATGGCCTTCGCCGTCTTGCACGAGGTCGCCGTGACCGATGCCCTGCAGCTCGTAGCCGCCCAGATTGCGGTTGGTCAGCACCGGATTGGCCGGGTACGATTCGAACGGGCCGGACAGGCTGTCGCCCCGCGCGTAGACGACCATATGGCCGTATTCCGTTCCGCCTTCGGCGGCCATCAGATAGTAGCGGCCGTCGATGTTGTACAGATGCGGACTTTCCAGATAACGTCCGCCCGTTCCCTGCCAGATCGAGCGGCTCGGCGAACGTTTGGCACCGGTCTCGATATCGAGTTCGCACTGCACCACGCCGCCGATCCCGTCGTCGTCCGTTCCGTTGCTCATGAAGAACGCCCGGCCGTTTTCAAAATACAGATCCGGATCGATGCCGCCCTGATCGACGTACACGGGTTCGGACCATTCGCCGCGGATATCGTCGGTCCAGACGTAGAAGTTCTGGCGCGTCGTATCGTTGGTCGTCGTCATGTAGAACCGGCCGGCATGATGACGAATCGTCGGAGCGAAGACGCCGCCGGAGCTGTTCACGCCGCCAAGCCGCACCTGGCTCTCCCGGGTCAGGCAGTGGCCGATTTGCGTCCAATTGATCAGATCGCGGCTCTCGAACAAGGGAACGCCGGGAAAATATTGAAACGAACTGCACACAAGGTAATACGTATCGCCGACCCGGCAGACGCTCGGATCGGGATAGAAACCTTTGATCACGGGATTGTTGTATTTCATGCTGTGCTCCTTTTTCGAATGTGGGATAAGTTGAATTCGCTTTTGCGTGAATCGATAAAGTTAGAGCAATTAAGCCAATTAAACAATATTCGAAAACGGTTCACAATATGATACAGTAAAATCGGCGCAGAAATTGGGTTGAATGAATGCCGATATGATTTCAACAATCAAGAAGGAGACGGAAGATGCTCAAAGTCAACGGGGACGCGGGATGCATGCCGATCTACGAAGCGCTGGCGAGCGAAGTCCGGTGGCAGATCATGAATCTGCTGGCCGAGCGGGAACGCAACGTCAAAGACCTGGCGGCGGCACTTGGGCTCAGCCCGTCGATCGTGACGCTGCATATCCGCAAGCTCGAACAGGCAGGCTTGACCGGCAGCCGCCGGGTGCGCCTGAACGGGGGCACGCACAAGATTTGTTTTCTCGCGGAAAGCCGTATCGAGATCGAGCTGCCGTCGGAACGCCAAACGTCGAAGATCCGGGAGCAGTCGATCGCGATCGGCCATTATACGGCGTTCGATATACGGCCGACCTGCGGCCTCGGGACGCTGGAGAAAGAGATCGGCGTGTGGGACGATCCGCGCTATTTCTTCGATCCGGAACGCGTGCAGGCGGCTATTCTCTGGTTCGGGCAGGGATTCGTCGAATACAAAACGCCCAATTACCTGCTGCCGGAACAGGCGGCGGAAGCGATCGAAATTTCGATGGAACTGGCTTCCGAAGCGCCGGGGCTGCGGGACGACTGGCCTTCGGACATCGGGTTTGTATTTAACGGCGTGTCTCTCGGCATCTGGACGAGTCCGGCCGATTTCGGTCGGGCCGCGCGCGGGCGGCACACGCCGACGTGGTGGCATCGCAACGTCAATCAATACGGGCTGCTCAAAACGATACGGGTCGACGCGCGCGGCACTTTTATCGACGGAGAGTATATGTCGGACGTGACCGCCGCGGACCTGCGCCTGAACGAGCCGTTCTGGACGCTGCGCTTCGGGGTGGACGAGCAGGCGAAGCATGTCGGCGGACTCACATTGTACGGAGCGGGCTTCGGCAATCATGATCAAGACATCGTTATTCGCGTGCATCTCGGGGAAAACTTATCAAAAGGAGCGGAAAACATTCAATGAAAACGTTCAAAGCGGCGGAAGGTTACGTGAAAAAGCTTGGCCGAACGCACGAATACGACGATGCGCTGTGGCTGGCCCTGTCGGGCAGCGGCGCGGAGTTTTCTTTTTACGGAAAAAAAGCGCAGATTGCCCTGATCGGCGACGATACCGTCGGCGGAACGAATAATTTTGCCCGGATCGGCATTACGGTGAACGGGCAGCGGGTCGTGGACGATCTTATGAACGAAGCCCGCAAAGTGTATACCGTGTTCGACAGCTATGAGCAGCAGGAGGTCACGATCGGCATTCTCAAGCTGTCGGAAGCCGCCATGTCGACGGTCGGCATCCAGGCGATCGCGGTCGACGCCGAAGACGGCATCCGCCCGACGCCGGGCAGAAGCCGCCGTATCGAATTTATCGGCGACTCGATCACGTGCGGATACGGCATCGACGACGAAGACCCGCTGCATGCGTTCTCCACGGCGACGGAAGACGTGACCGGGACGTACGCGTACTTAACGGCCGAAGCGCTCGACGCCGATTACAGCATGGTCTCGTACAGCGGCTACGGCCTTATCTCGGGGTATACGGAGAACGGCGAGAAGCTGCTGACCCATCTGGTGCCGGACTACTACGCCAAATGGGCCAAGTCCGAAGGCCGACCGGGCGGCACGCTGAATCCGCTGAGCGTGGAGTGGGACTTCTCGCGCTTCGTGCCCGACCTGATCGTGATCAACCTCGGCACGAACGACGATTCGTATGCGCAAAGCGATCTCCGGCGGCAGGCGGAGTTTGCGGAGCGGTATACCGCTTTTCTCCAGGAGGTGCGAAGCCGCAGCGCCGAGGCCCCGATTCTGTGCACGCTCGGCATCATGGGCGATCGGTTATATCCGCTGGTGGAACAGGCCGTGAAGCGGTACGTCGAAGCGACAGGCGACACGTCTGTCTCCGCCTTGAGATTCGACGTGCAGCGCGACGAAGACGGACGGACGTCGGATTACCATCCGACGAGGAAGACGCATGTCCGGGCGGCCGGGAAGCTGACGGAGCGGATCAGAGCGGAGTTCGGGTGACGCGAAAGACCCAATAGCGGCTCAGCATGTAGTTCAGCGCAAGGCCCGGAACGGTTACGGCGATTTTGGATATCCACAGAGGCAGGAACGGTTCGAGCCGGATGAGTAAAAAAGAAGTGAGCAGAGCGACGACCCCATTTGCGAGCAAAAAGCGAAGCAGCTCGCCTCTGGGCGCGGGAGAATCGCTCCGGAACGTCCAGCCGCGGTTCCAGACATAGCTGTTGGCCGTGCCCGCGGCATATCCGGCAGCCTGGGCGAGCGGACCCAGCCAGCCCTGCAGCAGGAAAAAGACGATAAAATCGACGGCCGTATTGGATACGCCGACGATCGCGAAGCGCAGCGGACGGCCGAGCGCACTAGCTGTTCTCAACGGAAGAATCCCCCTTATCCAGATCGTACAGCGTATAGCTTCGGTGCAGCCCCAACAGGTCGACGGCGCGGCCGAGCATGCCGGCGACCGTGCCGGCTTGCTCGGCTTCGGCGCCTGCAGCCGCGGAGAAGCCCGAAGCTTCGCCTCGGCTCATGACGTCCCAGCGGGACCGCGGGACGACCGCGGCATGCTGCCGCACCCACGAGGCGACGGCGTCCGCCGAGTCGTGCGAGCCGCCCAGCAGCACGTAGCGCACCTGCCCGGTCGCGGCCATGCGGCGTATCCCGTCGACGCCGAGAGCGGGGTCGGCGCCTTTGAAGCCGCCCCACGCCAGCACCGGCTCGCGGGTCTGGATAATGAGCGAATCGGCTCCGCTGTTGGACGAAGGTATGGCGGCGACGTATTTGGCGTCTCCGCGGTGGCGGAGCAGGTAATGCACGAGAGCGGCGTCGAGCGGCTCGCCGTCGCGGCTCCAGCTGTCGCCGTCCGCCAGATACGGCGACGCATAAGGCTGTCGGGCGCTTCCGCCGTACAGGGCGGGCGTGAGCGACCAGAAGCCCGGCGCGGCCAGCACGCCCGCGAGACAGAGCGCGAGGGCGGCCTTCGAAGCGGCGCGCGCCTGCGGAAGCGCCAGCGCGAGCAGGAGGCCCGAGGCGCCCAGCGCCGCCGCGGCCAGGCCGAGGCGCGGCAGCCCGTCGGTGCCCGCGATATAGGCGGCGGTGCCGAAAGCGACCGCGCCGCCGGCCAGCAGCCAGGCCGGCTGCCGGTTGCGGCACAGCTCCGCGATCGCGGCCCCGGCAAGCGCCGCGATGCCCGGCGCCAGCATGACCAGGTAGTAGCGGTGGAAAAAGCCCGCTGCGCTGAACACGACGATCATCGGCAGCAGCCAGCCGGCCCACAGCAGCACGTCCGCCCGAAGCTTGGGACGTCTCACCCCCAACAGCACCGCGCCGAACAGCGCGAACGGCAGCAGCCACGAGATCTGCCCGGCCAGCTTGACGTCCAGCAGACGCAGCGGGCCGGGCGGCCCGTCTTCGCTGCTTGAGCTCAGAACGGCGGCGCTCGCGCTGCCGCCCATCTGCCCGGTCAGCCGGCCGATGCCGTTGTAGCCGAGCGCAAGTTCCAGCACGGAATTGTGCATGCTGCTGCCCACGTAGGGGCGTTGGTCGGCCGGCGTGGCGTCGACGAACGTCGCCCACGAGAGCGAGACGGCGACCAGCACCGCCAGCGCCGCCGCCGACTGCTTCAGCAGGCGTCTCCACGGCAGCGTGCGGGCCGTCAGTACAAACAGCGCGAACGCCGGCAGCACGAGGTAAGCCTGCATCATCTTGACGTTGAAGCCGACGCCGACGAGCGCCGCCGCGGCGCACAGCCGCAGCGTACTCTCGGTACGCACGGCCCGCTGCAAGGCGAGGGTCGCAAGCAGCAGGCAGAAGAGCAGCACGCTGTCGGCGTTGTTGGTCCGGCTGACCGCCGCGGCGATCGGCGTCAGCGTCAGAATCAGCGCGGACAGCCGGGCCGCCGCCAGACCGAACGAAGGCCGCACGAGCACGTAGAGCAGCGCGACCGAGCCGGCGAACGCCAGCGCGGACGGCAGCGCGAGGCTCCAGGCGTGCAGACCCAGCAGCTTGACGCTGATCGCCTGCAGCCAGAACGCGACCGGCGGCTTGTCGATCGAGATAAAGCCGCCGGGATCGAACGCATTGTACAAAAAGTTGTGGAAGCTCTGGCTCATGCTGACGGCCGCGGCCGTGTAATAAGCGTTGAGATAGCCCGATTTGTCGATCCGCAGCAGCGATAGCAGCAGGGCCGCGAAGGCAAGCGCCGCGGGCAGCGGATCGATTCGGCGAAGCGAAAACAGATTCATGCGCGATTCCTCCGGTCGGGCAGGAAAAGGCGGACAGCGTCGCGGTCCGCCTGTTTGCCGTGCCGCTTTGTTTGCTTCCGAGTATAAGCCTCAAGCCTGAGCGGAATCTGAAAAGGCGCTGAACGAAAGCTGAATGTTTGCGCCGGCGCCGGAGAAGTTTTCTTTTTTACCGGAAAGTCTATACAAAAGGAAATAAAAGAACTAAAATGAACCTATATAAACGTTCATTTGCGTATTTGCGCTGGATAGCAGCATGAAGGGTCCGCCCGGCAAGTTCTTCACACTCCCAACCCGAAAGGATGAATGTTATGGAAAACCGTTATGCTTCGCACCCGAACGCCGTCAAGACTTTTGATACGACCCAACTGCGGGAGGAATTTTTGATCGAGACGCTGTTTGCGCCGGATCAACTTGTAACCGTTTACTCGCATGTGGACCGTTATATCGTCGGCTCCGCCGTGCCCGTATCGGGCGAGATCAAGCTGGAAGTCGATCTCAAGCAGATCGGCGCGGACTACTTCCTGGAGCGGCGCGAAGTCGGCATCATCAACGTGGGCGGCGAAGGTTCCGTGACGGCGGACGGCGAGACGTTCGAAGTCGGCAAAAACGAATGTCTGTACGTCGGCCTCGGCGTTCGCGACGTGACGTTCCGCAGCGCGGACGGCGGCAGCCCGGCCAGGTTCTACCTCGTCTCCACGCCGGCCCACAAAGCGTATCCGACCCGCAAAGCCGGTCAGGGCGAAGCGATCAAAGCGCATCTGGGCAGTATCGACAGCTCGAACGAGCGCACGATCAACAAGTACATCCTGCCGGGCGGCATCGAGAGCTGCCAGCTCGTCATGGGCATCACGGAGCTTGCACCGGGCAATATGTGGAACACGATGCCGTGCCATACGCATAACCGCCGCTCCGAAGTGTATCTGTATTTCAATATGCCGGAAGACGCCGCGGTGTTCCATTTCATGGGCGAGCCGCAGGAGACGCGCCATCTGGTCGTACGCAACCAGCAGGCCGTCATCTCGCCGAGCTGGTCGATCCACAGCGGCGTCGGCACGAACAATTACACGTTCTGCTGGGCGATGGGCGGCGAGAATCAGCTGTTCGACGATATGGACGCGGTGGACATGAAAGACTTAAAATAGAGCCTAATCACTTTTTGCGGAATAGGGGCTATATCGACACATGAACGCACTCAAACGGCACGAGAAAATTATGGAAATCCTGATCGAACGGCAGGAGATCGGCGTGGGCGAATTGAGCTCGCTGCTGGACGTGACCGGCAAGACGATTCGGGAAGATCTGGCGCGGCTCGAAGAAAAAGGGCTGCTGACGCGGGTGCACGGCGGAGCGATGCTGGCGCAAAACGACCAGTTCGGCATCTTGTCGCCCCGCGGAACGGGAGATCGGCACGCGGCGGAAAAAGCGGAAATCGCCGCCCGCGCGCTGCGTTATATCGAGCCGGGCGACATTATCGCGCTCGACGGCGGCGGGACGACGCTCGAGATGGCCCGCCAGCTGGAGAACGCGCCGCTGACCGTCATCACGAACGACCTGTTCATTCTCAGCGAGCTGGCGCGCAAAGACCGGATTCGGCTGGTCGTGCCGGGCGGCGAGCGCGTGCGCAACGTGCTGATCGGACCGGGCAGCGCGGACTTCGTGGGCGGGCTGAATATCAGCAAAGCGTTTCTGTCGGCGACCGCGCTGCATGCGGAACTGGGCGCTTCGATCTATACGGGCGATCTCGTGCCGTACAAAAAGGCGCTCGTCCGCACAGCCCGGCACGTATACGGCGTAGTCGAGCACCAGAAATTCGGCAACTTTGCGCTGTGGACGTTCGCGGACTGCGCGGACCTGGACGTGATCATTACCGACGGCGGGCTGGACGCGGCGCAGAAAGAACTTTTTGCGCGAAAAAACATCAGGCTGGACGACGGAAGTGGACAACCGGGCTATCCGGCGTAATCCGCTTCCGCGGTTCGGCGATATTCGGGAGGCACTCATGGGCATATTCGATCTAAGCGGCAAAGTGGCAATGGTAACGGGAGCAAGCGGCGGACTCGGTCAGGGGATGACGCTGGCGCTTGCGGAAGCGGGCGCGGACATCGTCGCCGTCTCGTTCAGTTCGTGCGCGGACACGGTAGCGAAAGTGCGGGCGCTCGGACGCCAGGCGTATGAGATCCAGGCCGATCTGAGCCAAAAAGAAGGACTGGAAAACGTCGTGGCCCGGGCGCTGGAAGCGGCGGGACGCATCGATATTCTGGTCAACAACGCAGGTATCATCCGGCGCACGCCGATTTCGCAGCACAGCTGGGACGATTTCGACGACGTGCTGGATCTGAACCTGAAGACCGTCTTCTACCTGACGCAGCTCGTCGGCAACCATATGGTCGAGCGCGGCAGCGGCAAAGTGATCAATATCGCGTCGATGCTGTCGTTCCAGGGCGGAATCAACGTGCCCGGCTATACGGCGAGCAAGCACGGCGTGGCCGGGTTGACCAAAGCGTTCGCGAACGAATGGGCTTCCAAAGGCGTGCAGGTGAACGCGATTGCGCCGGGCTATATGTCGACCGACAACACGGCGCCGATCCGCGAAGACAAAGAGCGGACCGATTCGATCACGACCCGCATACCGGCGGATCGCTGGGGCACCGCCGAAGACGTCGGCGGACCGGCCGTGTTCCTCGCTTCGTCGGCGGCCGATTACGTGAACGGTCATGTGCTCTGCGTCGACGGAGGCTGGATGAACCGCTAGACGGCCCGCACCCCACGAGGAGGAATCATAAGATGAAACTTGGCATTCTGGCCCATACGTACGGCAAGCTTCCGGCGGCGGAACTGGCGCGCAAAGTGGCGGACGAAGGCTTCACGTCCGTGCAGCTCGCGCTGCTCAAAGCGATCGGGGATATCGACTGCTCGCCCGGCAAATTGAGCCCGGGGCTTGCGAACCATATCGCCGAGACGTTCGACCGCGAAGGCGTGCGCATCGCCGTCCTCGGCTGCTATATCGATCCGGTGCATCCGGACGAGAGCGTGAGGCGCGCCGAAATCGCGCGCTTCAAAGAACATCTGCGCCTGGCGTGCGATTTCGGCTGCGGCCTCGTGGCGACGGAGACCGGTTCGATCCGGACGTATGCCGAATATCATCCGTCCGATTACGAAGCACGCGGCTGGGGCATCCTGCGGGAGAGCGTATCCGAATTGGCGGAAGAAGCGGAGAAATGGGGCGTGAAGCTTGCGATGGAACCGGTCGCCGGCCATACGCTGCATTCGCTCGACCATTTCCGCCGGCTGCTGGAAGAAGTGCCGTCTTCGACGATCGGGCTGCTGTTCGATGCGTGCAATCTGCTCAACGAAGAACGGCTGCCGCAGCAGGATCGACTGATCCGTGACGCGTTCGAGACGCTGGCCGACAAAATGGTGCTGATCCACGCCAAAGACGTGGACTTCGGCGAAGGCGGGCACTTTGCCGGCAGCGGACAGCCGCGGCTGGATCGGCCGATCGGCGAGGGCCTGCTGAACAAGGCGCTGCTGTACCGGCTGCTCAAAGAACACAAGCCGCATATCGATATTTCGATCGAAGGCGTCACGGCGAGCGAAGCGAAGCGTTCGGCCGATACGCTGCGCCGCATGTACGCGGAAGCCTGAACAGGCGGTTTGGCGTAAGGAATCGGGCGTTTCGCGCTTATGCGGGCTCCGGGCCGGGTAATGGGGCGTGAACGTCCATCTATCCCGATCTACGGCAAAAGGAGCGAACGCAAATGAGCAATCACGTGCTGGATTCGGAACAAGTTCTCGTAGCGCTCGTCACCGGCGGAGCCAAAGGCATCGGCCGCGGCATCTGCCACGTGCTGGCCCAGAAAGGCTATCGCATCGCGCTCACCTATCATTCGGATTCGGATGACCCGGAAGGCATCACCCGGGAACTGAAACATATTTACGCGGCGGACGCGTTTGCGCTGCAAAGCGACCTGACGCAGCCGGGCGAACCGCAGCGCGTCGTCGAAGGCGTATTGGAGCATTTCGGCCGCATCGATCTCGTCGTCAATAACGCCGGGCACGGATTTTCCGGCGAATTGATCGAACTGGAAGAGGAAAAGCTGGCGGCCATGATCGCGCTGGACTACACCGCGCCGGTGCTGCTGTCCAAATACGCGGTGCGGTCGATGATCGAGCGCGGCATCCGGGGCAGCGTCCTGTTTATCACTTCGTCCCGCGGCGAACGCGCCTATCCGGGCGACAGTATCTACGGCGGCATGAAAGCCGCGCTGATCCGCTCCTGCGGCTCTTTCGCCCTGGAATGGGCGCCGCACGGCATCCGCGCCAACTGCGTCGCGCCCGGCGCAACGGTCAACAAGCCGGAGCAGGATGCCCGGACCGAACCGCTGGGGCGGAAGATTCCGCTTGGGCGCATGGGCACGCCGTCGGACATCGGCGAGGCGATCGCCTGGCTGGCGTCCGACAAAGCCGCCTATATTACGGGCATCAATCTGCGGATCGACGGCGGGCTGATCCTGCCGGGCATGCCCGAAGACCTGTCCGAAGCGGCCGGTTACGGCTGGGGCTACATGCACCCGAAGCCGGACTGATCGCGCCGATGCTGCGCCGTTCTTCGTCCGGTACCTGATTCAAGCGGCTCCCGCAGGCGGAGCCGCTTTTTCATTCCATAACACACTAATCGGATCGGAATTTATTTTAAGGTCTTTTCATTCCTGCCCATCTGTGTAAGAATAAGAGCCAAGTACCGCGTTCAAGAACTAAAGACAAGGGAATTTCCCAATCGCTTGAAGGCATCCAGAGCTGCATGCGCAGGCGGAACGCATCGAACGGCCGCAAAGCGGCCGCAGTCGGTCCGCGGGCGGGAACAGGGGGAGATTCCGTTCACTATCCGGCGCAAGGCGCCGGCATTTCGGGAGGAATCGAACATGACGGAAGACAGAAAGCTTGCTTTTGAGACGCTCGCCGTACACGGCGGGCAGGAGATCGATCCGGTTACGGGAGCCCGCGCCGTGCCGCTGTACCAGACGACTTCTTACGGATTCCGCGATACGGAACATGCCGCGAACCTGTTCGGCCTCAAGGAATTCGGCAATATTTATACGCGTCTGATGAATCCGACGAGCGACGTGTTCGAGCAGCGCGTGGCCGCGCTCGAAGGCGGAGCCGGAGCGCTCGCGACCGCGTCCGGCCAGGCGGCGATCACGTTCTCGCTGCTGAACATCGCGGGAGCCGGAGACGAGATCGTCTCGTCGGCCAGCCTGTACGGCGGTACGTACAACCTGTTCGCCGTCACGCTGCCGAAGCTCGGCATCAAAGTGCATTTCGTCGATTCGAGCGATCCCGAGAACTTCCGCAGCGTCATCAACGAAAAGACCAAAGCGGTCTACGCGGAGACGATCGGCAACCCGCGCGGCGACGTGCTGGATATTCAGGCGGTGGCGGACATTGCCCACGAGCACGGCGTGCCGCTGATCGTGGACAATACGTTCCCGAGTCCGTACCTGCTGCGCCCGATCGAACACGGCGCGGACATCGTCGTGCATTCGGCTACCAAGTTCATCGGCGGCCACGGCACTTCGATCGGCGGCATCATCGTGGACGGCGGCAAGTTCGACTGGGCCGCGAGCGGACGCTTCCCGGGCTTGACCGAGCCCGACCCGAGCTATCAAGGCGTCGTCTACACCGAGGCGGTCGGCCCGATCGCCTACATCATCAAAGCGCGCGTGCAGCTGATGCGCGATCTGGGTGCAACGATCTCGCCGTTCAACTCCTGGCTGCTGCTGCAAGGGCTGGAGACGCTGCATCTGCGGATGGAGCGCCACAGCCAGAACGCGCTGGCCGTCGCCAAGTTCCTCGAAGGCCACGAGCGGGTCGAGTGGGTCAGCTACTCCGGCCTGCCGAGCCATCCGTCGCATGAATTGGCGCATAAGTATCTGCCGAAAGGGCAGGGCGCGATTCTGACATTCGGCATTCAGGGCGGAATCGAAGCCGGCAAAAAACTGATCGAGAGCGTCAAGCTGTTCTCGCATTTGGCGAACGTCGGCGACTCGAAGAGTCTGATCATCCACCCGGCGAGCACGACGCACCAGCAGCTCGGCGAACCGGAACAGATCGCGTCCGGCGTCCTGCCCGGCATGATCCGCCTGTCGATCGGCACCGAATCGATCGACGACATCCTGCACGATCTGGAGCAGGCGATCGCGGCTTCGGGTCAAGCCTGATCTCCGAACCCCGAACCGCCTTCGGCCGCCGGGGAAGAACAGGGAACAACGCGAACGGCCGCGCGAACGGCCTCATGAAGAACGATAGCAAAGCCCATTTTCCGCCGCGGCGGAAGATGGGCTTTTCGCTGCGCCGGCAGGCAGGCAGTTCATGAAATCTTCATTTTCATAGCGGGAAATTCAACTTGACACAATACATTTCAGGATTCATAATGAGAACTACATTGTAATCATTATAAAATAGGAATGACTGAGAAAGAGGAGGATCACCGTATGTATAAATCGATCATTGTCGGTACCGGACCCGCCGGACTGACTGCTGCTATCTATCTGGCTCGCGCCAACATGAGCCCGCTGATTATCGAAGGACCGCAGCCGGGCGGACAGCTCACGACGACGACCGAAGTCGAGAACTTCCCGGGCTTCCCGGATGGCATCATGGGCCCCGAACTGATGGACAATATGCGCAAGCAGGCCGAACGTTTCGGCGCCGAGTTCCGTACGGGCTGGGTCGAGAATGTCGATTTGTCGCAAAGACCTTTCAAGCTTAACGTGGAAGGGCTGGGCGAACTGGTCACCGACACGCTGATCATTTCGACCGGCGCAAGCGCCAAGTACCTCGGCATTCCGGGCGAAGAAGAGAACATCGGCATGGGCGTCAGCACCTGCGCCACGTGCGACGGATTCTTTTTCCGCGGCAAAGAAATCATCGTGGTCGGCGGCGGCGATTCCGCGATCGAAGAAGCGAACTTCCTGACCCGCTTCGCCACCAAAGTAACGCTCGTTCACCGCAGAGGCGAACTGCGCGCATCGAAGATCATGCAGGATCGGGCCCGCCAGAATCCGAAGATCGAATGGGCGCTCGACCATACGCCGCTTGAAGTGGTCAAAGGCGGCATGGAGCTGCAGGGCCTCAAAGTCCGCGACAACCGCACGGGCGAAGAGAAGCTGCTCGAAGCAAGCGGCGTGTTCGTCGCGATCGGGCACCATCCGAACACGGGCTTCCTGAACGGGCAGGTCACGACAGACGAGAACGGCTATATCGTCGTGACGCCGGGCACGAGCGAGACGAATATTCCGGGCGTGTTCGCCTGCGGCGACGTGCAGGACACGCGCTACCGTCAGGCGATTACGGCTGCGGGCAGCGGCTGCGCCGCGGCGATGGACTGCGAACGGTTCATCGAGAGTCTGGAATTTGCCGAAGCTGCCGCCGAAGCCGAAGCGGTCGTCTAAGCATCCATCCAAGCATCCGACCCGGCATCCGTTACGCCAGACCTGTTCTTTTTCACGCTTCCGATCGTTTCCGCGCTTGGTATTGCGGAGCGATCGCGTTACAATATAAGACGACGGATATCCAATCAACAGCCAGTCCAATAATAGAGCGAAAAGGTGGAGAGAGTATATGGCAACCGCAATCGTATACACCAAAACGACTTGTCCGCACTGCACGCAGGTCAAAACTTATCTGAATGCAAAAGGCGTCACGTACGAAGAGCGCAACATCGAGCAGAGCGACGCTTTCGCGCAGCAGGTGTGGGATATGGGTCTGCGCGCCGTACCGGTTACGGTAATCGGCGACGCGAAGATCGTGGGCATGAACAAGCTGCAGCTGGAAAAAGCGTTGAACGCGTAAATCCGGATTTCAAGTAGTAACGCATCATGCATAAGCAAATTGAAAAGGCGAAGCCCCTTGGGGCTTCGCCTTCAGTGTGTCGGGAAACCCGGTTCTCCAGCGCGGAGAACCGGGTTTTTTGCATGAACGGTGGATACAAGGCAAGGGAGGTGTGAGCATTCTAATGGATTCAGAGGACGCTTAGAATGAAATGGGGCTTGTTTTTGGCGAAAAAAAGGTGATAAAAAGCAGCTAACGGAACTACGATCCGTTAAAAGTTTGGGGAGGCTTGGTTGGGTATTCTAAAGGACATACAATCCGTTAGCCGAGCCGAGCCGAGCCGAGCCGAGCCGAGCCGAGCCGAGCCGAGCCGAGCCGAGCCGAGCCGAGCCGAGCCGAGCCGAGCCGAGCCGAGCCGAGCCGAGCCGAGCCGGATTGCTCTTTTTATCGGCAAGCGTGGGGGCTCGTCAGCGCCTTGCCCGGCACGCAGCGTGCCTGGCCGCTTAATTCGGATCAAAAGTCAGCATTTTATGCGAAAAAGCTGCTCAAAAAGCAAAAAGCTGACCGGAAGTCAGCTTTTTGCTTCGATAGGGCCTGTCCAAAGCGAATTTTGAAGAAAAAGTGGACGGGAAGTCAGCATTTCTTCTGAACAAGCCGTTCAAACAGCAAAATGTGGATTCCAGGTCAGCATCAGGCAGGAGAGCCTTTTCGCCTGTCCGTGTTCGGACGGTCAGTTGGGCCGTCGGCGCCTCGCTGCCCGCTACAGCGAGACGCGGACGCGGCCGAGAAACTGCGAGACGGCCAGATGCGCCGCGCCAAGCGCCGCCGAGCGGCTGCCCAGCTCCGAGAACGAGACGGCCAGCTCGCGCCGGTGATACGGCAGCGCCCGCTGCGCGATCTCCGCGAGCATGGCGGGCTCGATCCAGGCTTTCGCTTCGGTCAACGGCCCGCCGACGACGATCTTCTCGGGATTGAAGCCGTTGACGAGATTGGTGATGCCGATCCCGAGCCTGCGGCCGATCTCGGCGTACATCGCAAGCGTCCCGGCATCGCCGAGGCTCGCCCGCTCCGTCAGCTCCCGCGTCGTGAGCACCGGCATGTCCCGCGCCGGCTCCGCCTGCTCCAGTCCGTCGGCATAGGCGTAAGCCCGCTCCGACGCGTACAGTTCCCAACATCCCCGGCTGCCGCAGCTGCACAGCCGGCCGTCGCTTTCGATCGACATATGGCCGGTCTCGCCGGCGTAGCCCCACGCGCCTTTGTACAGCTGTCCGTCGATAATCATGCCGGAACCGATGCCCATGCCCGCGCTGACGTAGACGAGATGCCGCACATGCCGGCCGGCGCCGTATTCGCGTTCGCCCGCCGCGCCGGCATTCGCTTCGTTGTCGACGACGACGGACACGCCGAATTCGGCTTCGAGCCGACTCTTGAGATCGACGCCTTCCCAGCCGAGGTTGGGCGCGTACAAGATGACGCCGTCTTCGTCGACCATGCCCGGTACGCCGATCCCGATGCCGATCAGCCCGTACGGCGTATGCGGCGCCGCTTCAAGCAGCGGCGCGGTCACTTCCCGGATCGCCGCAAAAGCCGATTCCGGATCGTGATCCGCAAGCGGCGCGCTGCGTTCCAGCAGGATGCGTCCGCGCAGATCCGTCAGCGCCGCCTTGACCGCGGTGACGCCGAGCTCGATCCCGACCGCGCAGCCCGCCGCGGCGTTGAACAGCAGCATGAGCGGCTTGCGCCCGCCGCTGGACTGTCCCGGCCCGGTCTCCTCGACCAACTGCTGCTCCAGCAGTTCCGTCGTCAGATTGGAGACGGTCGCCTTGTTGAGCCCGGTCCGTTCCGAGACGTCCGTGCGCGACAGCGGCCCTTTTCTGCGAATCGTGTCCAGCACGATCGATTTGTTCAATTTTTTCACGAGCGCCTGATCCCCGGTCACCCTCATTTCGATTCCTCCATCCGTGCCTCAAACCTCTTGTTATCTTAATCCAAACGTCCCGGGAAAAGAAGGTCGCCGCGCAAACTCCCTGTGCCGTGTAGGTTGGTAACGTTATCATCTTCTGATTATAACGTACCCGAAGTTTTTGCGAAAGACTTAGTTTATCCAATAGACAAAGTTTTTGCGATGTGCTAGGATATCCATGTAAACGATTTCCGCGAACCTACGAGGAGGCATTTCTTACATGGCTTATTTTGAAAATATCGGTAAAGTGGCTTACGAAGGCAGTCAGTCGCAAAATCCATTCGCTTTTAAATTTTACAATGCGGACGAGGTTGTCGCAGGCAAGAAAATGTCCGAACACCTGAAATTCTCGATGGCTTACTGGCACACGCTGACGGCGGAAGGCAACGATCCGTTCGGCGACACGACGGCGATCCGTCCGTGGCATTCCTACAAAGGCATGGACATGGCCAAAGCCCGCGTCGAAGCCGGCTTCGAGTTCATGGACAAAATGGGACTGGAGTACTTCTGTTTCCACGATATCGACATTACGCCTGAAGGATCGACGCTCAAGGAGTTTTTCGCGAACATCGACACGATCGTCGACCTGATTGAGACCCACATGAAATCGACCGGCAAAAAACTGCTGTGGAACACGGCCAACATGTTCACGAACCCGCGCTTCGTTCATGGCGCGGCCTCGACGAACAATGCGGACGTCTACGCCCACGCAGCGGCCCAAATCAAAAAAGGTCTTGAAGTCGGCAAACGTCTCGGCGGCGAGAACTACGTCTTCTGGGGCGGACGCGAAGGGTATATGTCCCTGCTCAACACGGACATGAAGCTGGAGCAGGACAATATCGCCCGCATGTTCCACATGGCGGTCGACTATGCCAAGGAAATCGGCTTCGATGCCCAATTCCTGATCGAACCGAAACCGAAAGAGCCGACGAAGCACCAATACGACTTCGACGCGGCGACTTCGATCGCGTTCCTGCAAAAGTACAACCTCGACAAAGACTTCAAGCTTAACCTGGAAGCCAACCACGCGACGCTTGCCGGCCACACGTTCGAACACGAACTGCGCGTAGCCCGCATTAACGGCATGCTCGGTTCGCTCGACGCCAACCAGGGCGACATGCTGCTGGGCTGGGATACCGACGAGTTCCCGGTTAACGTCTACGATTCGACACTGACGATGTACGAAGTGTTGAAGAACGACGGCCTGGGCAAAGGCGGCATTAACTTCGACGCCAAAGTGCGCCGCGACTCTTTCGAAGCCGACGACCTGTTCCTGGCTCATATCGCCGGTATGGACACATACGCCAAAGGCCTCAAAGTCGCAGCCAAGCTGATCGAAGACGGTGCGTTCGATAAAGTGATCGAAGAACGCTACAGCAGCTTCTCCGAAGGCATCGGCGCCGATATCGTAGCCGGCAAGACGACTCTGGCTTCCCTGTCGGAGTATGCGATGAATAATGAGAACCCGCGCCCGAATAAATCGGGACGTCAAGAGCTGCTTCAAGCTGTGCTTAACCAATATATTTATGGTTAAAGGAACGAAACTCGCCGACCCCTCCGGGCAAGGCGAATTGAGTTCCCGCGCCAAGCGATAATCTTTACACGCCGGATCCCCCCAATCCGGCTCCGCGCCTAGCGACTTTTAAATGTTTTAAATCTTCTCAAAAAAAGCCGGCAATTCGACCGGCTAAGCCGCAGCTTACGCTTATCTCTGGATCTGAATCCTTCAGGTTTCACTTGTTTGGTGCTCGTTGAACCTTCGGGCTTCCCCCGTTCGGTTTTCATCGAACCTCCCAGGTCCCCCCAGCGATTTCCGCCGCGGCCGTCAGGGTTCCACACATACAGAATCGCATAAGCGATCACCGCTTTATAATCGGACGGCTTCCCGCAAGCTCCCTTCGGGGAGGGGAGCCGTCCTTTTATCTTTATTCGTAAGCTCCACACCCAAAGGAGGAACCACCTATGACTTACGTAATCGGGATCGACCTCGGCACGAGCGCCGTCAAATCGGTGCTCGTAGACCGCACAGGCAACGTCGTCCGCGAAGAATCGGAACAATATCCGCTGTACCAGCCGAAGCCGGGCTACAGCGAGCAGGAAGCGGAAGACTGGGTCGAGAAGACCGTGCTGTCGCTGAACAAGCTGCTCGCAGCAAGCGGCGTGCAGCCGGAAGAGATCGAAGGCATCAGCTTCTCCGGCCAGATGCACGGACTGGTGCTCGTCGGCGAAGACGGCCGGGCGCTGCGCCGCGCCATCCTCTGGAACGACACGCGCACGACGCCGCAGTGCCGCAAGATCGAGCAGGTGCTCGGCGACAAGCTGCTGAAGATCGCGCGCAACCGCGCGCTGGAAGGCTTCACGCTGCCGAAAATTCTCTGGGTGCAGGAGCACGAGCCGGAAATCCTGGATCAGGCTGCGCTGTTCCTGCTGCCCAAAGACTACGTGCGCCTGCGCCTGACCGGCCAGGCCGCGATGGACTATTCGGACGCGGCCGGCACGCTGCTGCTGGACGTGGGCGGCAAGCGCTGGAGCGAAGAGATCGGCGCGGCGTTCGGCCTCAAGCCGTCGCTGTTCCCGGAACTCGTCGAATCGTTCGACGATACGGGCGCGCTGCTGCCCGAGATGCAGCAGCGTACCGGCCTGACGGGCGCGACGCGCGTCTACGCGGGCGGAGCGGACAACGCCTGCGGCGCGATCGGCGCGGGCATCCTGAGCGAAGGCCAGACGATGTGCAGCATCGGCACGTCGGGCGTCGTGCTCTCGTACGAGACGCGCCGCGACCTGGACTTCGAAGGCAAAGTGCATTTCTTCAACCACAGCGAAAAAGACGCCTTCTACATTATGGGCGTCACGCTTGCGGCCGGCTACAGCATGCAGTGGTTCCGCGAAACGTTCGGCGGCGGCGTCTCCTTCGAGGAACTGCTCGGCGGCATCGGCGAAGTATCGCCGGGCGCGAACGGCCTGCTGTTCACGCCGTATATCGTCGGCGAACGTACGCCGCACCCGGACGCGGACATCCGGGGCAGCTTTATCGGCATCGACGCCAGCCACAAGCTGCCGCATTTCGCCCGGGCCGTGATGGAAGGCATCACGTTCTCGCTGCGCGAATCGATCGATATCCTGCGCGCGGCCGGCAAGACGGTCGACAAAGTGGTCTCGATCGGCGGCGGCGCCAAAAACAAGGAATGGCTGCAAATGCAGGCGGACGTATTCGGCGCCGACGTCGTCAAGCTCGAAAGCGAGCAGGGCCCGGCGATGGGCGCGGCGATGCTGGCCGCTTTCGGCAGCGGCTGGTTCGAGACGCTGCAGGACTGCGCAAGCGAGTTTATCCGCGAATCGGTGACGTACAAGCCGGACGCGGAGCGCGCGCAGACGTATGACCGACTGTTCGCCGTCTACCAGGACGTCTATGGACAGACGGCCGAATTGAATCGCAAACTGTCCGCTTTCCGCGGCGGCAGCTAAAGCCCGCGCCGGGTTCGCACCCGACGTCGATACGATGCGAAAAGCCGTTTGCCCGATTTCGGGGCAGCGGCTTTTTGCCGTGCGCACGCGCCAAAATATCGGGAAACAGCAGGAAGTTGCTTTTTGACGGGAGACGTTCATAATAAAATGGGGGGCTTTTTGAGTCGTCCAACCGAATGTAAGACCAAATAAACGACCCAATGAAATGATACGGCGCGATAACGAAAAACGATCCGAATACCGATATAAGGAAAGAGACTTTCGTCAATAAAGGGGAGAATGCAGGCACATGAAGGGAAAAGCAAAAAGACAGCTGTTGAAAGTGGGCACGGCACTCGCACTGGTGACGGGAAGCACGGTCGGAGGATTCCAGCCTCTATGGGCGACTCCGTCCGCAAGCGCCGCATCCGTATCGCAGACCCAGGCGCAGGCTCAGCTGCAAAATCAGCTGTTTCAGGCGCTGTCGGCGCATAAGGACAGCGTGAAGCTGACTTATTCCGGCGGGATCGACCAACTGAAAAGAGCGATCGAACCCGCGCTGGACGCGGCGATTGCCCAGAACCCATACATTCATTACACGATGAAAGGCTACGCCTATTCGCTGAGCGGCAGCCGTTCGTCCGCCACCGCCACGGTGAAGCTCACGTACCGGGAAACGGCCGAGCAGAGCGCTTACGTCCATCAGCAGGTCGGAGCGGCGCTCAAGCGGATCGTCACGCCGGGCATGAACGATCACCAGAAAGTCAAAGCGATCCACGACTGGGTCGTGCGTACGCTGAAATACGATACGACGCTGTCGAAATTCACGGCGTACGAAGGGCTCAAGACGGGCAGCACCGTCTGTCAGGGCTACGCGCTGCTCACGTACGACATGCTGAAGCAGGCCGGGTTCGAGACGAATATCGTCGAAGGCTACGTCGGCAGCGAAGCGCACGCCTGGAACATGGTGAAGCTGGACGGCAAATGGTATCAGATCGATACGACATGGGACGATCCGGTGCCGGACCGCGGCGATCGCGTGTCGACTTCGTATTATCTCGTGACCGACGAGCAGTTGAAGCAGGATCACACGTGGAAAACGGCCCATTATCCCAAAGCGGTCACGCCCTACAACGAGACGGTGGACAGCCTGATCGCCCAAGGGGTAAAAGGGGCCAAAGAACTGCGGGTCGCGCTTGGCTACTCGGCGACTTCGTCCACGCTCGTCACGACGGCGGCGGTGCTGCAGCAGGTCGTAAAAGCGGCCGACGGCGACGGGCAGAGCAGCCTGACGTTCCGTTACAAAGGCACGAAGTCCAAGCTCAAAAACGATCTGCTGACGTTGTACGGACAGGGTCTGTCGCCGATCGGCTACACGAGCAAATCGCTTGCCGGCGCCAACAACTGGCAGGTTACGCTGTATTGGAGTTAAGGGATACCGAGTGGGAATCAAGCGAGATTAAGCGAGCCGCATGAAAGCCAGGCATACGAAAAGAGCCCGCGTACCGGACAACCGGTACCAGGCTCTTTTTTATGGGAGAAGACAGGTTACAGATCGCTGCCGCGCCCGTTCAGGTCGCATTCTTCCAGCGGTACGATTTTGGTGCCTTTGACCCGTTTGTAGCCGAACCACAGGATCAGGAACAGCGGCACGCTCAAGTAAGTCGCGATGAAGCCCATCCAGTCGACGTTTCCGTTCTCGATCGTGGACAGGCTCTGGCCGACGATGACGAAGAGGCAGAGCGCAAAAGCGAACAGCGGTCCGAACGGGAACCAGCGCGCCCGGTAAGGCAGTTCGTCCAGGCTGCGGCCCTGCTTGATAAACGCGCGGCGGAAGCGGTAATGGCTGACCGCGATGCCGACCCACGTGATGAAGCCGCACATGCCGGACGCGTTGAGCAGCCAGCTGTAGACGACTCCGTCACCGAAAAACGAAGCGAGGAACGCGAGCATGCCGACGGCTGCCGTCATGATCAGCGCGTTGATCGGCACGCCGCCGCGGGTCAGCCGCGCCAGGAACTTCGGCGCTTTGCCTTCGATCGCGAGCGCGTACAGCATCCGGGTGGACGCGTACATGCCGGAGTTGCCGGCCGAGAGCACGGACGTCAGGATGATCGCGTTCATGACGGCCGCCGCGAATGCGAAGCCGGCTCGTTCGAACACGAGCGTGAACGGGCTGACGCCGATCTGGTCCAGCTCGCCGTTCAGCAGGTTCGGATCGGTGTACGGAATGAGCAGGCCGATCACGAAAATGGCCAGGATGTAGAAGATCAGGATGCGCCAGAACACCTGGCGGATCGCACGCGGCACGTTGCGGCGCGGATCTTCGCTCTCGCCGGCGGCCACGCCGATCAGCTCGGTGCCCTGGAACGAGAAGCCGGCGGCCATGAAGACGCCGAGGAAGGCGAGGAAGCCGCCGTTAAACGGAGCGTCCCCGGTCGTGAAGTTGCTGAAGCCGACCGATTCGCCGCCCATGACGCCGAAGATCATCGCCACGCCGATAATCAGGAACAAGACGACGGTCACGATCTTGATCAGGGCGAACCAGTATTCGGCTTCGCCGTAAGCGCGGACGGACATGGCGTTCAGCAGGAACAAGATGGCCAGGAACAGCACGCTCCAGAGAAACGACGAGCTGCCCGGGAACCAGTATTTGATGATCAGCGTGGCGGCGGCAAGCTCCGCTGCGATCGTGACGGCCCAGTTGTACCAGTAGTTCCAGCCCATGGCGAAGCCGAGGGCGGGATCGACGAAGCGGCCCGCGTACGAGCTGAACGAGCCGGGCTCCGGCGAGTAGGTCGCAAGTTCGCCGAGGCTGGTCATGAGAAAATAGACCATGATGCCGACGGCGGCGTAGGCGAGCAGCGCGCCGCCGGGACCGGCTCCGGCGATCGCCCCGCCGCTTGCGAGGAACAGTCCCGTGCCGATCGCGCCGCCGAGGGCGATCATGGTCATATGGCGGGCTTGAAGCCCTTTTTTCAGTTGAGACGCCTGAGGCGCTTTTTCGTGCGATGCTGTCATGGGAAGTCAACTCTCCTCGTGTGGGTTTGAAAATTCACGAAAAGAAGCGTACGGCAAAAAGCCGGAAGACGCGGGTCCGCCGGCTGGGGCCTATTCCGCATCGCAAAATCGCTTCGTTTCGTGAAGATAGCTCAACATCCGCCCTGCGGCGGATGACAGTTCCGTTCCTTGTCGGAGACGGGCCCAACGCGGGATTCAGGTCAGAGAAATCCGCGCTTCGGCGGGTGCGCCTTTCCAGGCCGGCTTCTTTGGCGCTCTGCTGCGCCTCTGCCGGTGTACTGATCGCCACCGCAACCTCTACCTCATCAACGCTTCGAACTGCGGTGCGATGAGGGAATGCCTATTGAATTCGGACAAACAAGTCCGGAGTAACAAAAAAAGCCCTGCATTCGCAGGGCGAACAACTTTCACAGTATACGGGATTGCCCCGCGTGAGGCAACCCTATTTCGCGCAATCTTTCCCGCACCGTGCCCGGCAGGTCCAAGGCCGGCCGGGCGGCCGTTTTACGCCGGGTCGCCCGGCTTCTGGCGGCTCTTGGCCATCTGCTGCCAGATGGTACCGGCCGCTTCCTCGCCGGAATCGATCCGCTCCAGCGCCATGCGCGCCTGCAGCCCGACTTCGAATTCCGGATCGTTCGACGCCTGTTCCAGCGCTTCCCGGGCGTCGGCGGTGCCGACTTCGTACAGGAAGCGCGCGGCGCGCCAGCGGACGATCTTGCTGACGTCGGTCAGCGATTCCAGCATGACCTGGGTCGCGGACGGATCGCCGATGTCCGACAGCGTATCGCCGGCCGTCCGGCGCACGGCCGGCGAGCCGTCCTTCATGGCCCGGAACAGCAGCTGCATCGCTTCCGGCGTCTTGAGGTCGCCGAGATAGACGACGGCCAACCGGCGGATCTGCATCTTGTCGTCGCCCAGCGCGCGTTCGATCAGCGGCAGCGTCTGCTCGCTCGCTTCCATCGCTTCAAGCGCCGCGTAGCGGCGGCGCCAGTCGTCGCCGGCCAGCGTCTCTTCGATCTCGGCCTGCGACCATTCCCGGCGCTGCTCCACGAATTCTTCCGCTTTTGCGCCGTGGGCAATCGCCTGCTTGATGACGCGTTCCAGCCGCTCCTGCGGGAAGGCCGCTTCAAGTTCCTGTTCCACTTCGCGCGCGATATCCGGCAGGTCGCCGTAGCGCACGCCG
The DNA here is from genome assembly GCF_006542275.1 of Saccharibacillus brassicae. Lineage (NCBI taxonomy): Bacteria > Bacillati > Bacillota > Bacilli > Caryophanales > Paenibacillaceae > Saccharibacillus > Saccharibacillus brassicae. The sequence continues at coordinate 1,701,253 of NZ_CP041217.1, read as the reverse complement.
TAATCGGTCAGCTTGCGTTCCTTGATCATCGTGGCGCTCGCGACTTCCGTCACGGCGTCGACAAAACGCTGGGCCAGGCCGATCCGTTCTTCCTGCAGGCCGGATTTGACCCGGATCTGCATCGGGATGCCGCGGAAGAACTGGACGAACACCTGCGCTTCGCCGAAATGGCCGGCCGCGTCTTCGATGTCCGAGTCGACCGGCAGGTCCGAGCGGCTGCCGAACACTTCCTGGACGCCGGACAAGATGGCGGGCCAGTCCGCGCCGGGCTTGCGGTCGATCGCCATGAAGTCCGTCGTGTGGAAAATGCTTTTGACGCCTTCGACGTGCAGCAGCCGCGCGATGATCGGCGGGGCGGAGCGTTCGTTGTCCAGCGTATATGTTTTGCGAATGCCCGCTTCCAGTGTCTCGTCCAGATGAAGCTTCATCGTATTCGGGCTGGGAGTAGGTTCGATCAATTTGATTTCCATGGGGTAATCAAGCCTCCTTCATATCTTTATTTTACACGCCGCCGTAATAATTGTCACAATCTTGTGCCTGCCGAATCGCGAATCGTAAAAAAATTGAGCTTTCTTAGTCGATATAAGGAAAGAGAGGGTAATGAGAGAGAGAGGCAGTCTAGCGAAGGAGGAACGGATATGCCGAAGGTGAAGTACCTGAACGCAAACAATACCCCGATGGGGAAAACGCTCAAAGAACATCGCGACCGGCATCTGCACCGTAGACGCAAAAAGCGCGATTATTCGTATATCATCCCGAGTCAGCCGGCCAAGCTGGATTACCTGACGGACAACCGCGACGATGTAACGATTACGTGGGTCGGCCATTCCACTTTCCTGATCCAGTACGCGGGACTGAACATCCTGACCGATCCGATCTGGGCCAAACGGATGGGGATCGGCAAGCGCCTGACCGAACCGGGCATTCCGATCGAGAAAGTGCCGCCCGTCGATTTGATCCTGATCTCCCATTCCCACTACGACCATATGCATATCGCGTCGATTCGCAAGCTGCAAAGCCCGAAGACGCAAATTATTGTACCGGTCGGCCTCAAGAAAAAGCTGGCGCGCAAGCAGGTCGGTCCCTGCATCGAGCTGGCCTGGTGGGAAGAGATCGTCGTACAAGGCGTGCGCATCACGTTCGTCCCGACCCAGCACTGGACGCGCCGGACGTTGTTCGACGCGAACACGTCGCATTGGGGCGGGTTCGTGCTGGAGCCGGCGGATGCGGTCAAAGTGACGCCCGGCAAGGTGGTCGGCACGTCCAAGGCGCCGGCGGGAGAAGCGGCCGACAGAGCAGAAGCGGGCGGAGAAGAATCGGATGGAGAAGAAGCGAAGTGCGGCCGGTGGAGCGAGACGTTGAACGCCAACGTGTCGGCCGACGGCCGGCCGCTTCCGCCGACCGTGTATTTTGCGGGAGACAGCGGTTATTTTGCCGGCTTCCGCGAGATCGGGGACCGCTTCCCGATCCATATTACGCTGATGCCGATCGGCGCCTACGAACCCGAATGGTTCATGGGGCCCCAGCATATGAATCCGGAGCAGGCGCTGCAGGCGTTCCGCGACGTCGGCGCCGAGATCATGATTCCGATGCATTTCGGCACGTTCAAGCTGTCCGACGATACGGCCGAAGAAGCGCTGGCGCGCCTGGAAGCCGAGCGCGAGCGGACCCGCACGTCGCGGGACTGCATCAAGCTTATGGCGCACGGCGAGACGATGATCGTGCACGCGCAGCAGAAGATGATCGAATAGCGGGCCAACCGCCCCGGCGCGCCGGGGCGGTTTTTGGCGCGTGCGGGCGTCGAAGCTGCGAAAATTTGCGGAAAACAGTCAGGAAATGTCTTATGGAGCGCCGTTTTGTGCTATAATAAGCTTTTGAAAAGTACCCTTGTTCTTTCGGAACCGAAAGACGACTCAAGCGTTTAACGAAAAGTTTATAATAAAGGATGGGAATGCACATGATCAGTACAAGCGGCATTACGCTTCGCTACGGCAAGCGGCCACTTTTTGAAGACGTCAACATTCAATTCAACCCGGGCAACTGCTACGGCCTGATCGGCGCGAACGGCGCCGGCAAATCGACGTTCCTGAAGATCCTCTCCGGAGAGATCGAAGCGAACCAGGGCGAAGTCTCCATCACACCGGGCGAACGCCTGGCCGTCCTGAAACAGAACCATTTCGAATACGACGAGTATCCGGTACTGGAAACGGTCATTATGGGCCACAGCCGTCTCTATTCGATCATGAAAGAAAAAGACGAGCTGTACGCGAAAAGCGATTTCTCCGAAGCGGACGGCATTCGTGCCGGCGAGCTGGAAGGCGACTTCGCGGAACTGAACGGCTGGGATGCCGAGTCCGACGCGGCTGCGCTCCTGATCGGTCTGGGCATTTCGCGCGACCTGCACGAAAAGAAAATGGACGAGCTGAGCGGCAACGAGAAAGTCCGCGTCCTGCTGGCTCAAGCCCTGTTCGGCACTCCGCAGATTCTGCTGCTGGATGAGCCTACCAACCACTTGGACATCGAATCGATCAACTGGCTGGAAAACTTCCTGATGAGCTACGAAGGCACCGTCATCGTCGTTTCTCACGACCGGCACTTCCTGAACAAAGTATGTACGCATATCGCGGACATCGACTTCGGCAAAATCCAGCTGTACGTCGGCAACTACGATTTCTGGTACGAGTCGAGCCAGCTCGCCCTGCGCCTCGTGCGCGACCAGAACAAGAAAAAAGAAGAGAAGATCAAAGAACTGCAAGCGTTCGTGCAGCGCTTCTCGGCGAATGCCTCGAAATCGAAGCAGGCCACTTCGCGGAAGAAACAGCTGGAGAAGATCTCGCTTGACGATATTCGTCCTTCCAACCGCAAATATCCGTTCATCAACTTCAAGCCGGAACGCGAAGCGGGCAAGCAGCTGCTGACGATCGAGAACCTGAGCAAGTCTATCGAAGGCGAGAAAGTGCTCGACAACTTCAATCTGGTCGTCAACAAAGGCGACAAGATCGCGTTCGTCGGCCCTTACGGCATGCCGAAATCGACGCTGTTCGATATCGTGATGGGCGAGATGGAAGCGGACGGCGGCGAATACACATGGGGCGTCACGACGACCCAGGCGTATTTCCCCAAAGATAACTCCGCTTACTTCGAAGGCGTCAACCTGAGCCTCGTCGAATGGCTGCGCCAGTATTCGAACGAACAGGACGAGACGTTCCTGCGCGGCTTCCTCGGCCGCATGCTGTTCGCGGGCGAAGAAGGCCTGAAGAAAGCAAGCGTCCTGTCCGGTGGCGAGAAAGTCCGCTGCATGCTGGCCAAGATGATGCTCAACGGCGCCAACGCGCTGATCATGGACGAGCCGACCAACCACTTGGATCTGGAATCCATTACGGCGCTCAACAACGGCCTGATCGATTTCGACGGCACGCTGCTGTTCGTGTCCCATGACCATCAGTTCATTCAGACGATCGCCAACCGCATCGTGGAGATTACGCCGAACGGCGTCATCGACCGCGTCATGACGTACGACGAATACCTGGAGAACGAAGAAGTCAAAGAACTGCGCAATCGCATGTATACGGTACAGGTGTAAGTTTTCCCGCCTGATGCCCACGCATTGAAAAAGCCCCTTGTCCGGTATGAACCGGATAAGGGGCTTTTGCTGCTGCCAGGGCGCAAGGATACGTTTACGATCCTCCGGTACGGCGGCGCTGATTATTCGCTTTTTTGTTGTTTTGGGTCGTCAACTTTTTGGGGTCGTTGCCATGGAAGCCGCTTTTGTTCGAACCGTTCTGCTGTTTTTTCTGCTCCAGCTTGCTGCGGATCGCTTCGGCCAGATCGACTTTTCGGGTCCCTTTTTCTTCGGTCATGCGGAACTCCTCCTCGCTGCGCGGCCCGGATGCCGTCCTTGAGAGACGAACGTTCGGGCGCGGATTTCTTACTTTATCTTATCCGCTTTCAGGCGGCGGGACAAGCGCCAAATTCGGCGTTCGTCCGCCGGAGTCCCGCCCGTCGAATTCGCTGGGCGGCCCGGCGCGTGCAGAGAGCGGTCCCGTATCGGGGATGCGCGCCAAAAAGCACCGGCGTAAGCCGGTGCTTTGAAGGAAAACGAGCGTGCGAGGAAGTATCGATTACTCGACTACGATCCAAGCCATACCCATCCAAGTGTAGATTTCTACCCATTGGCCGCTTGCAGGATCAGTCTGGCCTTTGCCAGTCGTATCGAGCTTTTGGGGTCCGAGGTAGCCGATCATCGTGCCGCCTGGGGATTTGTAGAACGGTGTCATACCCGTCAGTTGAATCGTAGGAGTCGGGTTAACGGATACTTTCGAAGGATCGTTGGCGATAACCGGGCTTCCTGGCATCATGCCCGTAGTCGGGTTAACCATGAAGTTCGGCAGGGCGCCGCTGCTGATGCTTTGCAGCAGAGTGTTGAACGCGTTAACGTCCGCAGCTGCCGTGAATGGGTTGCTTGCGCTCGAAGACAGGACGTAAGTCACGCCGCCGCTTGTGTTGAGGGCTTTACCCATAGCATCTTTGTTTGTCATGCTGTTCCATACGCCGCTGTCATAGCCGCGGATCGAAGCGAACACGACTGGTGTAGCGTTGGAATCCGTAGGAGTGTATGTAAATTCAACCAGGTATACGCCGGCTTCTCCGCGTGCTTGCAGAGCTGCTGCGTCGAACTCTTGGCTTTTTACTCTTTCGTTCCAAGCCGTTGGGTTTGTGAAGCTGAAAGCGTTTTTGCTTGCAGTGAACTTCGAAGAAGTTGTGCCGGTAACCGGAGCGGTGTAAGTCGTGTCCGTAACCGTTGCAGGCGTTGTTGTTGGAGCTGGAGTTGTTTCAGCTGCCGAAGCGGCTGTCGCCATCGTGCCCATCAGCAGGGCCGAAGCTGTAAGAGTAACTAATTTTTTCATAAAGTGAACCTCCTTGGTATTTTGGGAGCTTGTTTGCTCCATCCTGCTATAACAATAAACTAGACCTTAGTCGGTTGAACCATTTCTTCACAAAAAAATTACGGAATCGTAACTTGTTTTTGCAAGCGCTTGAAGTTTACATATGCCGCGAGAAAATTGCTATAATGATAATGCCAGGTAAATCGCTTGAAAAAAGCGTCTGAATAGAGGTCAAAATAGAGGTCGAAAAAAGAAAATGAATTTTGTCGAAAAAACAAAAAAAACCGCCCCCGAAGGAGCGGCTTGGCAAACCGTTGACTTGCTGTACGAATATTAGGGAATGTTATCTGCGGGCTCCGCCGCGTCCCCGGCCGAAGAACAGCGAGATGACGAACAAAGCCAGGAACACCCAGAACAACACTTTGAAAATTGCCGCTGCCGCTTCGATGATGCCGACGAATCCGAAGATGCCGAGCACGACCGCGATCACGAGCAGGATCAAAGACCATTTGACCATGACCTTCATCCTCCTTTCAGTATGTAGAATCAAGTGCGGGAAAACCTTCGGACTAATAGTAGGAAACCGAAAGGTTCAAGAAGGCTTCGGGTTCCCTGCGTCTCGTAGACAGACATTAACCGGGCACTTTGTCATTGAAACAAAGCTTACATCGGCATTCACGGCGTTGTTTTCGCTTTTGTTTCGGGTCAAAAACCTCAGGGTAACTATGGAGTAGCGCATGAGAGAGTTTCATCCATCATCGAAAAAACGGACGAGAAGAAAGCGAGGTTTTGAATTTGGAAATTTGGCAGTGGGCTGTGCTTATCGTAGCCTTGGCGTTTGTAGCGTTGGTGATCTTCCTGATCAAAATGCTGCAAGCGGGAACCAAGACGCTGGAAAATACGGCACAAACGTTGAAAGAAGTACAGAAGACGATGGACGAGCTGACTTACGAGGTCAAACAGATCGTTCGGCACACGAACGATATCGCGCTGGATGCCAACCACAAGCTCAAGCAGTTGGATCCGGTCATGGAATCGGTCAAAAACCTCGGACAGCTGCTTAACGAAGTCACGCTGGTGTCGCAGCAGTATTCGCACCGCATGATCGAAAAAGCGAAGCATCACCGGGAAAACAAAGAAAAGCAAAAACACGAGCATGAAGGCGCGGCGATGCTTCCGGAATCCGGACACAGCAAAACCGTTCGTTCTTACGAAGCCACTTACGGATCGGGAGAAAAAGCCGGTGCGCAAAAAATCGTGCAATGGGTCGATACGGGCGTATCGATTTGGCAGAAATTCCGCCGCTAAGCGAACCTCGGTCCAGGTCTAACAAGCAGTGACGGTTTGCCGGGGGACGGCGGGACTTCTGAAGGCCCTGACGCGACACGAGAGGATGAGGACCATGTTTACAATCATGATGCTGCTGACCGGAATGTTATCTTCCTTTTCGACGCAGGATTCTGCTCCTTCCCATACTTCGGCTGCCCTAGATCCGCCTGCGATTCAGCAGGCGGGTTATTTTTTATCCGATCGGGCTGCTGCGGGCGCGAAAGTGTATCCCGCGCGTTCCGGATTCGAGAGCCTGAACGGACTGACGCTTCGGGACCGGATCGAAGACGCGGAACGTCTGCACGGTCCGGCTTCCCGGCAGGTGCCGGCTTATATGGGCGGAGAAGAACGCCGCTACGGCGAGGCGAATGTCGGCTTGTACGAAGGCTGGATCTACTATGTGTCCGTGCCAGGCGACGCCGGAAGCTTTACGTTGAACGGACAGAAGCTGCCGATGGACGCGGACCGGATTCGCGCGTCTCTCGGAACGCCGGACTTCGAAGCCGAAGACGGGTTCGGGTATGCGCATGACGGCCAGGCGATCAAAATCTTCGTCGAAGCGTCTACCGGAACGGTGCGCAGCGTGGATCTGTTCGACGATACGCCGGTGTGAAAGAGCCGAATTGCAAAAAAAACATTTTTAACTGTTTCATTCTCGTTTGAAGTGGGTAAAATATAATTTGTGCTTGTAATAACAAGCACCTTGCAAAGGAGCGTGCACAAATGGATGCTGCCGATGCCAAAGCATACGCCAAGATCGCGGAGAACGGCCTGTAGGCTGTCGAGACGATCCGGGAACTTCGGATGACACTCGAATTGGGCAAAGTTCTGGTCGTCGCATTGACGCCCATGCTGTAAGCGTCCTGCTGCGTAACAACGTTTATTTGCCGCCCGGGGGCGGATTCGAAGTATAGATAAGGAATGGGACTTTGCTGCCCATTCCTTATCTATGTTTATGGGATCTTTTACAAGAAGTAGATAATAAGGTTGATGCAGGATGTAACGTCAGATATTCGCTGAAAATAGAGGGTTATAATGCGCAAGCGCATAAACAGAGGGAGAGGATTATGAAGATTCTAGTTGTCGACGACAATCCCACCAACGTCATTATCATTCGCGAAATTTTGAAAAAAGAAGATTACCGCAATATCGAGATCGCGGCTTCGGCCCGGGAAATGTTCGCCATTCTCGGCGTACCCGATCTCGACCCGCAGGTCAAACCGAAAAATTCGGATATTGACCTTATTTTGCTGGATATGATGATGCCGGAGATGGACGGGATCGAAGCGTGCCGGATCGTGCAGACGTACGAACATCTGCGCGATATTCCGATCATCATGGTCACGGCCGTAGGCGATTCCAAAAAGCTGGCGGAAGCGCTCGACGCGGGAGCCGGCGACTACGTGACCAAACCGATCAACAAAGTCGAACTGATGGCCCGCATTCGCCTCGCGCTGCGGCTCAAGCAGGAGAAAGACTGGCATACCGAGCGCGATCAGCGTATCCAGGACGAACTAAAGCTGGCCGCGCTCGTGCAGAACGCAGTGCTGAGCCTTCCGGTCAACGACCGCAATATCCAGATCGATGCGCTGTACAAGCCTTCGTTCGAGCTGGCCGGCGATCTGTACGCCTGGTATCCGCTCGGCGACGGACGCTACGGCATCATCCTGCTGGACATGATGGGACACGGCATTTCTTCCTCGCTTTTCTGCATGTTCATCGCGTCCGTCCTCAAAGATACCGTCATTACGTACGTCGATCCGGAGAAAGTCATTCAGGAACTCAACCGCCGCTTCAACCAGCTGCATATCGAGAACCAGCTGATCCAGTATTATTTCACGGCGATCTACATGGTCGTCGATACGCGCTTCAAGCGGATTGACTATGTCAATGCGGGGCATCCGCCGGGACTGCTGTTCCGCGGCAGCGGCGAAGTAGTCAAGCTTGAGCGCACGTCGCATCCGGTCGGCCTGTTCGACCGCATCGACGCCGAGCCGCAGACCGTATCCTACGACGGCGAGAGCCATTTGGTCCTGTACACCGACGGTCTGCTGGAAGCGGTCGACGGCGAGCAGGAAGATCAGCTGAATTTCCTCGTCAATCATCTTCGCGAAGGCCATTCGTTCGAAAAAGAGCGGATGGAAGAAGTGTTTTTCGAAGGGGAAGCGGCGGACGACAAATGTCTGGTTTGGATTTCTTTGAAAGAAGGAGCGGCTGAATAGATGAAAATAAAGACCAAATTGGTCGTCGGTTTTACGGCGCTTTTGATCATTATGCTGTCGCTGTCGCTGGTCAGCTACGATCGAATGAGCTACATGAACGACCAGATCGACCGGGTGTACCAGGAACGTTACATGAAAGTCCGGTACAGCAGCGGCATGCGGGGCGAAGTCAACGGCATCGCCACCGAGCTGGCCAACCAGCTGCTTGGCGGACAAGCCGCCGACTTGTCGGCGAGCCGCGTGCTGATCGAGAACGCCAAAGGCCGCGCCCAGACGTTCTGGGATTCGATCACTTCGGAAAAAGGCTCCGCCGAAGAGCGCCGGCTCGTGCAGAACGTTGGCACGAGCTGGGAGAACTTCTCCAGCTACGAAGCGAATCTCATGCAGCTGCTTGAGAACGGCGATACGCAGCAGGCCCAGACGTACCGGGATACGACGGGCATCGAGCTTCAGCGGGCGGCGCTTGGCGCGCTGAACGAGCTGGCCAGCTACCAGGATCTGCAGGTCGAAGCGGAAGTGGCCAGCGTCAAGGAAGCTTATGCGCGTTCGACGCAGATCACGACGGCGTTTCTCGTCGTCGGCCTGCTGCTCGGGCTCGGCATCATGCTATGGATCATTCCGAGCGTAACGCGCGGACTGAACACCGTATCGATGATGATCTCAAGCTTCGGCAAAGGCAAGCTGAAAGCGATCCGCCGCATCAAGGTCAAGTCCAAAGACGAGATCGGCAGCGTCGCTACCGTGTTCCAGCAGATGGCGCAGGACATCGAAGAGAAGCAGCGCCTGGAGCGGGAATACATGGAAGCGCAGAACGACCAGGCCTGGATCAACTCCAACATGGCCCGGATCACCGACGTGCTCAAAGGGATCATGTCGCTGGAAAAAGTGTCGCAGACGTTCGTCAGCGAATTCACCCCGATCCTCGGAGCCGAATACGGCGCGCTGTATTTGGCCGGCACGGACAACCCGAACGAACTGAAGCGCTACGGTTCCTACGCTTTCTCCAGCGAGCCGCGGGCGAAATCTTCGTTCGCGATCGGCGAAGGGCTGCTCGGCCAGAGCGCGGCCGACCGCCGGACCATCCTGCTGGACGAACCGCCCCAGCAGTATATCGAAATCGGTTCGGCGCTCGGGGAGAGCGCTTCGACCCAAATTCTGATCCATCCGATCGTCGCGGAAGAAGAGCTGATCGGCGTGTTCGAAATCGCGTCCCTGACGCCGTTCAACCCGCTGCAGCTTCAGCTGCTCGATCAGCTGCTCGCCAATCTCGGCGTCATCTTGAACAATATCAACGGACGGCTGCGCGTGGAAGAACTGCTGCGCGAGTCGCAGGCGCTCACCGAAGAATTGCAGTGCCAGTCCGAAGAACTGCAGACCCAGCAGGAAGAACTCAAGCGCTCGAACGAGAACCTGGAATCGCAGGCCGAAGCGCTGCGGCGCTCGGAAGACCTGCTGCAGCGTCAGCAGGAAGAACTGGAGCATTTCAACACCGAGCTGATCGCGAAGACGCGTGCGCTCGAAGAGCAGGTACACGAGACCGAAGAGAAGAATCGGGAAGTGGAACTGGCGCGCGTCCAGCTGGAACGCCAGACGATGCAGCTCGCCGTGTCGAGCAAATACAAATCCGAGTTCCTCGCGAACATGTCGCACGAACTGCGGACGCCGCTGAACAGCCTGCTCATCTTGTCGCAGCTGCTGGCGGAGAACAAAGACGGCAACCTCGCGCCGAAGCAGGTGGAATACGCGCAGACGATCTACATGTCCGGCGCGGACCTGCTGAAGATGATCGACGAGATTCTCGATTTGTCCAAAGTCGACGCCGGCAAAATGGAACTCAACCGCGAACCGGTGCCGATCGAAGAGATCAAGGCATTCGTCACGAACAACTTCGGGGCCGTCGCCGAGAAGAAAGGCATCGAGCTGAACGTGGAAGCAAGCGACGCCGAACTGCCGACCGCGCTGCTGACCGACGGGCATCGCCTTAATCAGGTGCTGCGCAACCTGCTGTCCAACGCGTTCAAGTTCACTTCCGACGGTTCGGTCACGTTCCGGATTCGCCAGGCGGACCCCGAACATCTGCCGGACTATCTGGAGAAAAAGCGCAAATTTATCGAGTTCTCCGTTATCGACACCGGCATCGGCATTCCGCAGGACAAGACGGACATCGTCTTCGAAGCGTTCCAGCAGGTCGACGGAACGACCAGCCGCAAGTACGGCGGAACCGGGCTCGGGCTCTCGATCAGCCGCGAGCTTGCCAAGCTGCTCGGCGGCGCGATCGAGCTTGAGAGCGAAGAAGGCCAGGGCAGCCGATTCAGTCTGTATATTCCGAAGCTGAGCGCCTATGCTTCCGGCGAAGACGCCGACGCGCGGGAAGAAGCTTCGGCGCAGTCCCGCTCCGAAGAAAGGACATCGGCCCGTTCGGCCAAGCCGGCGGCCGTCGCCCCGATCGAACCGAAGCCGAAGCAGGCGGATATCGAAGACGACCGGGAAGGGCTCGCCCCGCACGACAAAGTGCTGCTGATCATCGAAGACGATCCGAAGTTCGCCGTCATTTTGCGCGACATGGCGCGGAGCTACGGCTACAAGGCGATCGTCGAAGTGCAAGGCGACACCGGGCTCCAGACGGCAAGAAGCCGGATGCCGGACGCGATCATCCTCGATATCCAGCTGCCGGTCATCGACGGCTGGACGATTCTGAGCGAGCTGAAGAGCAGCTCGGAGACGCGCCATATTCCGGTGCACGTCGTGTCGATGGTCGATGACGTCAAGCAGGGCTTGATGATGGGCGCGATCGCGTACCTCAAAAAGCCGGCCGACAAAGACGGGCTGGAACGCGCGTTTTCCTACATCGGTTCGTATGCGGACAAGAGCCTCAAGCATCTGCTGATCGTCGAAGACGACGAGACGCAGCGCAACGCGATTATCGAGCTGATCGGCCACGACGACGTGGCGATCAAGGCGGTCGGCACCGGCTCGCAGGCGCTCGAAGAACTGCAGCGGCATCATTACGACTGCATGGTGCTCGATCTCATGCTGTCCGACATGACCGGCTTCGAGATGCTGGACCGGATTCGCGAAGACGACCGGCTGCGCGACCTGCCGATCATTATCTACACCGGCAAAGACCTCGATTCCAAAGAAGAAACCAAGCTGCGCCAATACGCGGAATCGATTATCGTCAAAGACGTCAAATCGCCGGAACGCCTGCTCGACGAGACGACGCTGTTCCTGCATCGCGTCGAAGCGGACCTTCCGGAAGACAAACGCAAAATTTTGCAAAAGCTGCACAACAAGGAGACGCTGTTCGAAGGCAAGAAGATTTTGCTCGTCGACGACGACGTCCGCAACGTGTTCGCGCTTTCGAGCGTGCTCGAAGGCTACCGCATGGACGTGACTTTTGCCGAGAACGGGCGCGAAGCGATCGAGACGCTGGAAGAACGCACCGATTTCGACCTGATCTTGATGGATATGATGATGCCGGAGATGGACGGGTACGAAGCGATGCGCCTGATCCGGCAGATGCCGGGCTTCGAGCGGATTCCGATCATCGCGCTCACGGCGAAAGCGATGAAGGAAGACCGCAGCAAATGTATCGAAGCCGGCGCGTCCGATTACGTCAAAAAGCCGATCCAGACGGAACAGCTTCTTTCCCTGATGCGCGTCTGGTTGTATTCGTAAGAGGAGAATTTGGGTAATAGACAAGGAATAACGACGATTTTGCACATATCGGGGCTGAATTCATGACATTTAACGATTTTAAGGCATTGTCTTTATCGGAAAAAGAACCCGACCTGACGGAAAGAGAAACGATCGAAGCGGATCTGCTGCTCGAAGGCGTGCACCGGATGTACGGATACGATTTCCGGAACTATGCCCGCCCTTCCTTGCTGCGCCGCATTTGGCATCATGCCCATTCGGAGAACCTGTCGACCATTTCGCAGCTTCAGGACAAAGTGCTGCACGACCGTTCGTGCTTCGAGCGAATGGTGCAGAACCTGTCTATTCCCGTGACCGAAATGTTTCGCGATCCCGAACTGTTCCGTACGTTCCGGCGTGAAGTGGTTCCGATCCTGAGAACCTATCCGTATATCCGTATCTGGCATGCGGGCTGCTCCACCGGCGAAGAAGTATACTCGATGGCGATCCTGCTGCACGAAGAAGGACTGTACGACAAAGCCCGCATCTATGCGACGGACATGAACGACCGTTCGCTGCAGCAGGCGAAGGAAGGCATTTACGGAATCGACAAGATGAAGCTGTACACCAAAAACTATTTGGAAGCCGGAGGCACGCAATCTTTTTCCGACTATTACACCGCCAAATACAATTCGGTTATGCTGCAGCCGTTTCTGCGCAAGAACATCATTTTTGCCGAGCATAACCTGGCGACGGACCGCTCGTTCAACGAGTTCAACGTCATTTTTTGCCGCAACGTCATGATCTATTTCAACGATACGCTCCGGGATCAGGTGCATGGACTGTTTTACGAGAGTCTCAGCCGTTTCGGCATGCTCGTACTCGGGTCCAAAGAGTCCATTCACTTTACCCGCTTCAGCGATTGTTACGAACCGCTGGATCGGGTCGAGAAGATCTATCGGAAGATTAAATAGAAAGAGTAGGGGGATTCCATGGGGGTTCAAGAGCCGATTCACATCCTGTTGGTCGACGACCGTCCGGAAAACTTGCTCGCTTTGGAAGCCGTGCTGGGCAGTGAGCGTTATACGTTGATCAAAGCGACTTCGGGCGAAGAAGCGCTGCGCTGCCTGCTCAAAGACGAGTTCGCGGTTATCGTCCTCGATGTCCAAATGCCGGGCATGGACGGAATCGAGACCGCGAAGCTGGTCAAGGCCAGAGAGAAGACCAAGGATATTCCGATCATCTTCATATCCGCCAACAGCAAAGAATCCGAGCATCTGTTTGCCGGATATTCCGCGGGCGCGATCGATTATATGGTCAAACCGTTTATCCCCCAGATTTTGAAGTCCAAAATCGAGGGGTTCGTCAGCATGTATTTGGCCAACAAGCGCCTCAAAGATCAGAGTATGCTGCTGCACCAGAAAACGCAGGAGCTGGAAAAGATCAATGAGGAGCTGGTCAAGGCCAAGGAAGCGGCCGAGATCGCGGTCAAAGCCAAAACGGAGTTTCTGGCCATGATGAGCCACGAGATCCGCACGCCGATGAATGGGGTAATCGGCATGATCGACCTGCTGATGGAAACGGAATTGAAGCCGGAACAAAAAGAATATACGGAAATCATTCGCGGAAGCGCGGATGCGCTCGTGACGGTCATCAACGACATCTTGGACTTTACCAAAATGGAATCCGGCAAAATGGAACTCGAAGAGCATCCGTTCGAATTGAAAACGTGCATCGGCGAAGTTTTCAATCTCTTTACGATGGAGACGGCGCGCAAAAATCTGGAAATGGTGTACTTTACCGAAGATTCAGTGCCGGAACTGCTGTACGGAGACATGGCGCGGCTGCGTCAGGTGCTGATCAACCTGGTCGCCAACGCCGTGAAGTTTACCGATCGCGGCGGCATCTACCTCGTCGTCTCGACGCGCGGCGAACAAGACGGCCGTCTGACGCTGGAGTTCGCGGTCAAAGATACCGGTATCGGTATCTCGCCGGACAAGATCAACCGGCTGTTCCAGCCGTTCTCCCAGCTCGACTCTTCGATGACGCGCAAATACGGCGGCACCGGCCTCGGCCTTGCGATCTGCAAAACGCTCGTTGAAATGATGGGCGGCGAGATCCGGGTCGAAGCGATGGAAGAAGGCGGAGCCACTTTCGTGTTCACGATCCAGGTGCAAAGTTTCCAACCGGAAGATCCCGGTCCTTTTCGCGGCGAACCGTTGACGGTGCCGCGCGACAAAACCGGCATGCCGGCTTCGGTGCTGATCGTGGACGACCATCCGGTCAACCGGAAGCTGATGACGAGCATGCTGCAGAAGATGGACATCTCTTCGGACACTGCGGAAGACGGCGAGCAGGCGCTTCGCATGTTGGCGAGACGCCCTTACGATTACGTATTCATGGATTTGCAGATGCCGGTCATGGACGGGCTGGAAGCGACCCGCAAGATCCGGACGCTTTTCGCGGGCGATCGCGGACCGGTCGTCGTCGCGATGACGGCCAACGTCATGAACGATATCCAGCAGCGCTGCAGCGAAGCGGGCATGGACGATTATATCAGCAAGCCGGTCAAAATGGCAGGGATCAAACAGGTCCTTTTGCGTCATCGATCGGGGTACGGCGGGTTCGCCATAAAAAAAGCGGCACATTGAATGTAAAACCTGATTTTTTGCAACTTTTGGTATCGAAGTCGTGGTAAGCTAAGGGTACGCCGGGTTTCAATTGCTTGGTTTATGTTTAATAAGTTTAGAAAACATTTTTTTAGGGAGAATGTCTATGACCACAAATAAAAGCGATAAGTTTAATGCAAGAACGGTTCTGGAAGAAGGCAAAAGCGTTGTTTACTTGAGCGGAGAGCTCGATTTGTCCGTAGCACCGGATTTTCGCCTCGTGATGGAGCCGCTTGTAGGGGACTCCGATGTCGATCTGGTAATCAATCTCAAAGATTTGAAGTACATCGACAGTACGGGAATTGGCATTTTGCTGTCTATTTTGAAAGCCCGGCATTCCGCCAACGCTTCGTTCAGCGTAGCAGAAGTGCCGACACAAATTCAAAAATTGTTTGATATGACAGGCATTGCCAAATTTTTTGAACCCCAAGGGAATTCCCAATAGGAAAGGATCGAACAACGCATGAAAGCAGATCAAACCGTTACCCTCAACTTACCGGCTACCGCCGACTACGTGGATATTGTACGGCTGAACCTGTACGGCATCGCGTCCAAGATGGGCTTTTCCTATGAAGACATCGAAGATATGAAGGTTGCTGTATCCGAAGCTTGCAATAACTCGGTTCTATACGCTTACGGACAGGAAGGAGGATTGGTTGAAGTCATCTTCGGAGTCAACGGAGAAGAACTCACCATCACCGTCAAGGACGAAGGCGTAAGTTTCTCGCTCCCGCAGGAGAAGTCCGATGCTTCCACCCTGCACGACAAAGAACTGCATGACGTAGAAATCGGCGGGCTCGGTTTCTATCTGATGCAAGCTCTGATGGACGACGTTAGCGTTGCCAGCGAGAGCGGAAAAGGAACGCAGGTCATCTTGACCAAGCGTCTCACCAGGAGTGAGGAGAAAGTATGAACGATAAAGTGACCCCGCCTGAATCCATGTCGGAAGCGGTATCCTTGATCTGGGAATATCAACAGACCAAGGATAACGAAATCGCCACGGTGCTCATCAAAAAGTACGAGCCGATGGTCAAGATGGCCGCAGGCAAGATTGCCAGAAACCGGCCCGATCTTTATGAAGACTTGTATCAGGTTGGTCAAATGGCGTTAATCCGCCTGCTTCAACAGTACGATATCCAATTGGGAATTCCTTTTGAGCCCTATGCGATGAAGAGCATGATCGGGCATATGAAGAACTTTTTGCGCGATAAATCCTGGTACATTCAAGTGCCAAGAAGAATCAAGGAAAAAGGAGCGCTTGTCCAACAAGCGATCGACGAACTGACCGTTCGGTTGGAGCGTTCTCCCGATGTCAAGGAAATCGCGCAGTATCTGGACCTCAGCGTAGAAGAAACGGTCGAAGTGCTGGCCGGGCGCGAATGTTACCATTACGTGTCCCTGGATTCTCCCCTGTCCCAGGAAGAGAGTGCGGCGACGCTCGGCGAGCTGATCAGTTCGGACGTGAACGATTACGATACGGTCGAACGGCGCATGGACCTTCAGCAGGCGTTGAGCCAACTGAAGGAACAGGAGCAGAAAGTGCTGCTGCTGGCCTTCCAGGAAGGACAATCGCAGCGGGCGATCGCTCAGAAGCTGGGTGTGTCCCAGATGAGCGTATCCCGGATTCAGAAGCGAGCGACCGAGAAACTCAAACAGATCATGTCCAATTCTTCTTCGTTATGATGAATATCGATATAAATAGCCAGGCCGTCTTGCTTGCTTACGCAGAGACAGCCTGGCTATTTTGTCGATTCCTTTGATCGGGATCAGGCTCCGCCGTTTCGGCCCTGCTGAATCAGGCTGCCCATATAGTCGAAGAAATCGCTGACGTAAGGAACGCCCAGGCTGGCCATAACGGAAGCGATCCAGGTCAGCAGCGCGATGACGACCACGGTACCGACAGACAGGCCCAGACCTCGGGCAACGCCGGCCGTGAAGTTGGAGATAATGCGCCGTTTCCAATCGGTATAGTTCTCGACGAGATCTTTGAAATCGCCTTTTCGCAAAGCGATCGAAATATCTTCCAGCTGTTTGTTCAATCGGGTCACTTCGTGACGAAGCTCGAACGGGTGATCTTTGGACAGATCCTGGGGACGAAGCGTTCCGTCTTGGGTGCGCTCATTCTGCTCGATCGTTCCGCTGGCGAATCGATCGCCCGGATTCGGTCGGGTCTCTGTGGGTGCCATGGTTGAATACCCCGCTTTCGGTCAAGTTGTTGGAG
The DNA here is from genome assembly GCF_006542275.1 of Saccharibacillus brassicae. Classification (NCBI taxonomy): domain Bacteria; kingdom Bacillati; phylum Bacillota; class Bacilli; order Caryophanales; family Paenibacillaceae; genus Saccharibacillus; species Saccharibacillus brassicae. The sequence goes on along the minus strand of NZ_CP041217.1, from coordinate 1,684,290 downwards.
CTGGGAAGCTGGAGAATGTCGATAAAAAAAGCCGGCTGATTCCAGCCGGCTTTTAAGCGTGCATCAGGGATTAAAGAACCGGTTTGCCGTTTGTCGAGTTGCCGGAGTTCGAGTTACCGGAGTTCGAATTGCCGGAAGTCGAGCTGCCCAGGTTCGGGGTACCCGGAGTCGAGCTGCCGGAGTTCGATCCGCCCGTATTGGAAGACTTGATTTCTTTTTTGGCTTCTTCGACTTTTTCGGCCGTTTCTTTCATGGCTTCCTTGTCCGCTTTGGCGGCTTCGTCCGCTACGTCGGCAGAAGCCGATTTGACCGCGTCGCCTACGTCTGCGGAAGCGTCCTTCACGACTTCGGCTACGTCAGCGCTGTTCTTGCGTACCGATTGAACGACGTTCGACGTTTTTTCGGATACGGATTGAGCCAGCGTCGTTGCTTTGTCGCTCACGACGGTAGCAGCCGTTTTGGCTTTGTCGCCTACGAGAGTAGCCGCGCTTGTCGCTTTGTCGCCGACTACCGTAGCGGTGTCTTTGACTTTGAGGCCGATGGTGCTGGCCGCGCCTTTGGTCTTGTCGGTAGCTACGCCGACTTTGTCGGAGATGTCGCTGCGCAGATCGCGACCCGGTTTCGGTGCGAAGAGCAGGGCTGCCGCGGCACCGATCAATCCGCCGATCAGTACGCCTTTATAGAAGGTAGAACCGCTTTGCAATGGGTATTCTCTTTCTGCTTCGTTCATCATCAATCACTCCTTAAGTGTAGTCGGAGGCCGTAAGGCCGTAACCGAATTGGGATGCTGCCGTTTAAACTGGCTTGCGTGTGGATCTGTACGGTGCTCGAATCTGTTAAGCTGCGCGTCTGAACGTTCGGGCAAGCAGCTCCGGCATTCGGCTCGCTTCCGTTACCGGCATTCCGCTGCCGACGCCTCGTTCAGCTTGCTGCGCCGCTGCTCTTAATTGCTATATAAACGCTGCTTTTCCCGCTGAAACAGGCAAGCGGCGTATCGCGGCGCAAACGCGGGCGTTCGTGTCAGGTCCGGGAAACGCAAAAACCCGGCTTTCGGCTCGGAAAAGAGCACAAAAGGCCGGGATTGGCATAAGGTGTAGGTTCTGGGGAGAGGTTCGGCGATTTCGCGCTTATTTCCGGCGTAAACGACCCAATTCGGACGCAATCGCTTCCACTTCGGAAATACTGAGCGTAGGCTTGCTCATGACGACTTCATAGACGTCTTGAATGTCTTCGTACTGCTCGATCGAAAACGAGGAAGACTGCATTGCCGCTCCGGAAGCCATGCGAAGCTTGGTCTTGATGCCTTCGATCATGTATTCGACGTTTTCTTGCGTTTTGTTGGACAAATCCATGCGTAATCTCCTTCCGTCATCCTTTTCCGTCGGTAGACCCGACGGCTCATGTTCCCCCATTGTAGCACGATCCCAAGACGGACTCACCTTTTTTTGCAGAACACCGGTCAAGTGGGTTAAAATCGTAAGGAATGCGGCGCGCGCGTCGCGGACGCGCGTACAGCTTAACCGTTATGAAGAGGGGAACGAAAAAGTGAGCATAAGCGAATCGGTATGGGCCCGAACGGACGGCGGCAGGCGCGAAGACCGCTTCGCGGGGATCGGGCCGCTGTTTGCGGAACTGGCGGATCGGCATCGCCCGGAAGAACTGTTGTTTTTGTGCATCGGCACGGACCGCTCCAGCGGGGACGCGTTCGGCCCCTTGGTCGGAACCCGGCTGAGAGCGGCCGGCTTTCCGCATGTCGTCGGAACGCTTGAGGAGCCGTGCGACGCGACCAATCTGGGCACGATCGCCGCTTCGCTGCCGCCCGAACTTACCGTCGTGGCCGTCGATGCCTGCCTGGGCAAGCCCGGTTCGGTCGGTACTTTTCTGGCGCTGCGCGGGCCGCTCGTTCCGGCCGCTTCCATGAAAGGGTCTTTTGCCCCCGTCGGCGCCTACAGCATTGCGGCAGTCGTCAATATGAACGGGCCGAAGCCTTACCAGACGCTGCAAACGTCTTCGCTGCGCCTCGTGCTGGATATGGCCGACCGGGCCGCGGCCGCGGCGGAAGCGGCGTTCGGGTTGGGGCCCGGCGATGTCGTTCGGCGTTCCGAAGATGTTCACGAGCGTTCGTAAGAGCTTCATCGGACGCGCGTCTATCCTACGAAAGAAGGTGCCAACATGCAAAGACGGCAATCGCAACAACTTCCGATTCGATACGTGGATCGCGGAACGGGACCGGTCGTGGTCCTGCTGCACGGCTTCGTCGGCAGCGCCGATTATTGGGAGCGGATCGTTCCGCTGCTGGAGAGGCATTTCCGCTGCATCGTGCCGGACCTGCTCGGACACGGCTTGTCGGACGCGCCGGACGGCCCGTATACGATCGAGCAGATGGCCGACGGCGTCCTGCAGCTGCTGGACGAATTGAACATCGACCGCGTCGTGCTGCTCGGACACTCGATGGGCGGTTATACGGCGCTGTCGTTCGCGGAACGTTATCCCGAGCGTCTGTCCGCTTTCGGGCTGATCCATTCCATGGCGCTGCCCGACGACGCAGCCGGCCGCGAGAAGCGCACGGCCGTAGCCGAGCGGGTACGCCGCGAAGGGGTCGGGCCGTTCGCGGAGCAGTCCGCGCCGAACTGGTTCGCGCCAGAGAACGCGAAGTCGATGCACGCGGAACTGGAACGCGTGATCGGGATCGGGCGCGAGACGAAGCCCGAAGGCGCCGCCGGCGCCGCGCTGGCGATGCGCGAGCGGCCGGACCGCACCGGCGTCATTCGCGATTCGAAGCTGCCTGTGCTGCTTGTGGCCGGCAGCGAAGACGGCATCGCGCCGCCGGACAAAGCTTTTGCCGCCGAGAACGGGCGGACGACCCGCCATATTATCGAAGGCGTCGGCCATATGAGCCTGTTCGAAGCGCCGCAGGAGCTGGCCCGCCATATCGCTTCGTTCGTCGAGCGCCTATAACGGCCAAGCAGGGAAGAGAAGAGGGAAAAGGGCATGCTGAGAAAAGATTATTTGACGCGCATGATCGAAGAGATGACGGAAGCCGTCGGTTCCATGCTCGGCCTGCGCCGCGAACAGAAAAACGAACAGGCTCTGGAGAAGCTGGACGGCCTGCTGAAGCGCAATTTCCGCATGAGCGAGCAGATGCTGCGTTCGCTCCCGCCCGAAGAACTGATCACGCTGTTCCGGCAGCGGGGCGGCGTCGACGCGGAGAGCCTCCAGCTTGTGGCGCGCATGCTGCAGGAGAACGGGGAGATCCGCGAGAATATGGGCGAAGCAGGCGAAGCGGCGGCGGTGCGGATCAAAGCGCTGCATCTGTATCTATACGCGGCGCTGAACGGCGGCAGCCGGGAGTTGGTCGATTACCCGCAGCGGATCGCCGAGCTGACGGAGCGGCTTGAGCGCTACCGGCTGCCGGCCGACGCGGAGCGGCTGACGCTGCTGTACGAAGAAAGCGAAGGGCGCTACGTACAGGCCGAAGATGCGATGTACCGGATGCTGAACGCAAGTCCCGAAGGCGACCCGGACGCGCTCGAAGAAGGCCGGATGTTCTATGCGCGCCTCGCGCAGCTTGACGAAGCGGCTTTGCGGGCCGGCGGATTGACGCGCGAAGAACTGCAGGAAGGCATCGAAGCGCTGCAGGGCGAATAGGCCGACCGGATTCGATCCGGCCGGCCTTGCGCCCTGCGGCGAAAACATACGCAGGACCCAACCCGAGAGGATGAGAGTGACCCATGCAAACGATCGAGGAAATGCTGGAATCCGTGCTGCCGGAAGGGCGGCTCGTATCGGCGACGATCAGCCAGCCCCGGCGCAAAGACAGCGAAAGTTTCGGCAAAGTCGCGATCAAGCCTCTTTTGCTCAAAAACGATCTGCATTACCAATTCGCTTACCATTACGACAAAAAGGTGACGCACGATAACATAACGCCGGAAGACGCCAAATCGAAAATCGCCGATCTGCTGGAGAACGACATGCGCCAGGGGCTGTTCAATACGCTTGCGGCCGATTACCAGGTGCTGGTCAGCAAAAAAGGCAAAACGGCAATTCTTCAAAAGCCGCCGACCAAAAAACAGGCGCCGGATCTGGCACACAATCGCAAAAAGACCTACGTGCTGGAAGAAGGCGAGCCGGTTCCGTTTCTGGTGGAACTGGGCGTCATGAACGACAAAGGCCGCGTGCTGGCCGCCAAATACGACAAGTTCCGCCAGATCAACCGTTTCCTCGAAATGGTGCGGGATATCCTGCCGTCGCTGCCCAAAGGCCGCAAACTGACGATCGTCGATTTCGGCTGCGGCAAATCGTATTTGACGTTTGCGCTTTATCATTATTTGGCCGTGCAGGAAGGGTTCGAACTGAACGTCGTCGGCCTCGATCTCAAAGCGGACGTTATCGAACACTGCGAATCACTGGCCCGGACGCTCCGGTACGAAGGACTGCATTTCCGCATCGGCGATATCGCCGACTACGACGAATTCGACGCGGTCGACATGGTCATCACGCTGCACGCCTGCGATACGGCAACCGATGCCGCGCTGGAAAAAGCGGTACGCTGGGGCGCTTCGGCGATTCTCTCGGTTCCGTGCTGCCAGCATGAGCTGTTCGCGCAGGTACAAAGCGACGTGCTGGAGCCGATGCTGTCGCACGGCATTCTCAAAGAGCGCTTCTCCGCGCTTGCCACCGACGCGATCCGGGCGAAGCTGCTCGATCTGGTCGGCTACAAGACGCAGCTGCTCGAATTCATCGATTTGGAACATACGCCGAAAAACATCCTGATCCGCGCGGTCAAAGCGGACGTGGCGGATACGGAGGCATCCTGGCGCGAATACGAAGCGTTCCGAAACTTTCTCGGAGCGGCTCCGTATTTGGAAAAGGCGCTGCAGGACCGTCTGCCGGCTCCGTCGGGCGCCTGAGCATTCCAGCGAACAAGACAAAGACAGTCTGAAGAAAAGCCTACACAGAAAAGCATGCAGCGAAAAGAGGGAAAACATTGGGTTTCATTTCGGATATCGTGGCGCAGTTGTTTGCGTGGATTCAAGGTTTGGGTTATTTCGGCATCATGTTCGGCTTGATGGTCGAAGTCATTCCGAGCGAAATCGTGCTGGCTTACGGCGGTTTTCTCGTGTACTCGGGCGAGATCAATTTCTGGGGCGCGGTGCTGTTCGGCACGATCGGCGGCGTCTTGGCGCAGCTGTTCATTTATTGGATCAGCCGCTACGGCGGACGTCCGGTGCTGAACAAGTTCGGTAAATATATTTTCATCAAGGAATCGCATATCGACCACGCCGAAAAATGGTTCAAAAAGTACGGAGCCGGCGTTATTTTCAGCGGTCGGTTTATTCCGGTCGTCCGCCACGCGATTTCCATTCCGGCCGGATTGGCCAAAATGCCGACGTGGCGCTTTACGTGGCTGACGACGCTCGCCGTTATTCCGTGGTCGATCCTGTTCGTCTTCCTCGGCTACCAGCTCGGCGGCCAATGGGAACGAATCGACGAAAAAGCGGCTCCGTACGTCGTTCCGATCATCTTGGGCGCGGTGTTCCTGCTGCTCGTGTATTTGGTCGTAAAAGCCTGGTTGACGCGGCGCAAAAAATCGAACGCTTAACAGGCTGCGATACAACGCTCGGATCAAATGCTCGGGCAAGCCGCTCTGATATCTTCGTTCCAACATTCCATTTCAACAAGAAAAGAGGGACTCCCATGCAAAAATCCAACCTGAAATCCCGATTCGGCACCGGCTTGAGCCCGCAGGGCTTTATCGATTCGATGCAGCAAAACAAAGAAACGTTCGAGAGCGGCTACCGGGACTTCGCATGGAAAAAAGAAGACGACCGCGCTTTCTTCGAAGACATGCGCGCCCGCGAAGATCTGCGAGTCGTGATTCTGGCGGCCGATTGGTGCGGCGACGTCGTGCGCAACGTGCCGGTCGTGTTCCGGGTGCTCGAAACGGCCGAGATTCCGGTCGACGTGCTGATTCTGGAACAAAACTTCGACCTGATGGACGAATATTTGACGATGGGCGGCCGTTCCGTTCCCGTCGTGATTTTCGCGAACGCGGAAGGCGAAGTGTTGGCCCAGTGGGGGCCGCGTCCGGAAAAGGTCCAGGAGCTGATGCGCAAATTCAAAGCCGAAAATCCGGACCGCGAAGCGGCGGACTATGCGGACAACATGAAGGTCGTGCGGGCGCAGATGATGGAACGTTACGGCGAAGGCACGTCGATTCACGAAGTGATCGTGCACGAACTGCGCACGCTTCTGTCGGGGGTGTAACATGCTGAGAGTCGAAACGTTCAATCTCGGGCCGCTCCAGACCAATGCCTATCTGCTGCGGGGCGAAGACGATCTCAAAGCGGTCGTGATCGATCCCGGCATGAATCCCGCCGCGCTGATGCGCCGGGTCGAACATCTGCACGTCGAAGCGATCCTGCTGACGCATGCGCATTTCGACCATATCGGCGGCGTCGAAGAACTGCGCCGGGCCAAAGGCTGTCCGGTCTACCTGCACGACCTCGAAGCCGACTGGCTGACCGATGCCAAGCATAACGGTTCCGCGATGTGGTCGGAACTGGGCGGTCCCGTCGTGACCGAGCCGGCCGAGTTCGCGCTGGCCCAGGGCCAGACGCTGAACCTGATCGGCCATGACTTCAAAGTGCTGCATACGCCGGGACATTCGCCGGGCAGCGTAAGCTTCCTGTGCGGCAAAGATTTGTTCGCCGGCGACGTGCTGTTCCGCGAAGGCGTCGGCCGCACCGATCTGTACGGCGGCCGCCAGCGGGACCTCGAAGACTCGATCCGGTTGAAGCTGTACAAGCTGCCGGACGAGACGGTCGTCTATCCGGGTCACGGCCCGCGGACCAAAATCGGCCACGAGAAGATCAACAACCCGTTCGTACCCGCTTTGTAAGCCCGGGTATTCGCGATGGAAAAAGCTGGACAAGGCAGAAGGCCGAGAGTAAGATACAGCTATCGAAAAGTCATTCGAACCTAATGTGTAAGGGCGCCTGCAGGGCGGGTAGCGCGATCGAAGCCGCCCGCCTCTGCCGTACGTCCCATGCCTGCGAAGCACGCAAGCCGAGAATTCATTCTCGGTTTGCGTGCTTTTTTGTGTGTCGGGCCAAGCCGCGCTTGTACAGGCAATCCAATAGCCACACAGCGATAAATCGGGAAAGGCGTGAAGATTATGGATGAAACAAACCGCAGCAATCCGCAAACAGGCGAGGAGTCGGCAGAGGGACCGTCCGCCGCCGAATCGCTCCTGCCGAAGGAGCCGACGGAGCGGCCGGAAATTCGGGAAACGCAGGCGGAATACGGGCCCGACCGCGCCGAAGTGTGCGTGCGAACATGGGAATCGGCCAAATGGCGGGGCGGCCGGGTCGCGCAGCCCTGGCACGACCGACTGGTGCGGCTTCGCGGCGGCCAAGATCCGCGCGTCTAGCCGTTTTCGGGCCTGGACCTGCACCTGCCGGAACATTAAAGCGACAATTTCGTATAAAACCGAGATTTAACGGGCTCGCGGCGTGGACAGCAAAACTTTTTTTTAGTACGATATAAGCTAAGCATTTGCAATTACATTCATTTTCATAAGAAGCGGACCATACAGAGGGTAACGCCCGGATCAACCGGGCTTTGTACATGACGACCGAGGGGGACAAACCATGCTTCATCTGGGAGAAAAAATCGTGATCGTCGCGGATGTGTTTGAGCAGAACCTTCCTATGGGGGAACACGGCTATTTGATTGCCTACGACCGTAATCCGGATAACGCTTTCGATTACATCGTGCGGATTCCGCAGGCCAACCGCAACTTTTTCGTAACCGAAAAAGATATCGAGCCGGAAGAAAACGTCATGCGCTTCGAAGCCGAACAAGTCGAACGCGCCGCGCTGATCGATTATGCGCTGGCGACCCACAACGAGAAACTGTTTTACCAGGTCATGAACGGCGGCCGGGAAGAAGACCTGCGCGAGTCCGACGACGTCGAAGCATCGGCCGAGCCGATGTCCGAAGCGGAATTTATCAAACGAATCAATTTACGGGCATGGATCTAAAGCCGGCGGCTGCCGGTTTTTTTCTTTATACGGGCGCTGCGGAGAAGACGGCGCGCCGTTTGCGGGCTCTGTTCGGCGAGCGCGCAACCTGCGCGATCCTCTGGATTTTTGCGGGTTGCTCACCTATAATGGGGGACGTTGGGGAGTTTCGGCACTTTAACCCTTTAAACGACAGGAGAACATACGATGAAAATTACGGTGGAACAGGTCGAGCACGTAGCCAAGCTGGCCCGGCTGAACGTAAGCGACGCTGAAAAAGAAAAGTTCGCGGAGCAGCTCAGCGCCATTTTGCAGTATGCGGAGAAGTTGGACGAACTGGATACGGAAGGCGTGGAGCCGACGACCCACGTGCTGCCGCTGCACAGCGTGATGCGCAGCGACGAGGTCCGCGAGAGCCTGCCGATCGAGCAGGTGCTGCGCAACGCGCCCGAAGACGAAGACGGCCAGTTCCTCGTACCGGCGGTACTGGACTGAGGCGGCAGAAAGCGATTAGTTAACGATCAACGCGGAGGTGCGATAGTGACATTGTTCGATTTGGGACTTCGGGAGATTCAGAACCGGCTGCATGCCGGTGAACTGTCCGTGACCGAACTGGTCAAGGATTCCCTGCAAACAGTCGGGGAGCGTGACGGGCAAGTAAAAGCATTTTTGACAGTGGACGAAGAAGGCGCGCTGGCTTCGGCGGCCAAGCTTGACGAGAAAAAGGCGGCGGGCGAAGCACGCGGCCTGCTGTTCGGCCTGCCTGCGGGCATCAAGGACAACATCGTGACGGAAGGGCTGCGCACGACCTGCGCGAGCCAGTTCCTGCGCAATTTCGATCCGGTCTATGATGCGACCGTCGTGCGGAAGCTGCGCGCGGCGGACAGCGTCACGATCGGCAAGCTCAACATGGACGAGTTCGCGATGGGCGGCTCGAACGAGAATTCGAGCTTCGCCCCGGTACGCAACCCGTGGAACCTCGATCGCGTTCCCGGCGGTTCGAGCGGGGGCTCGGCCGCCGCGGTCGCGGCCGGCGAAGTGTATTTCTCGCTCGGTTCCGATACCGGCGGTTCGATCCGGCAGCCGGCTTCGTACTGCGGCGTAGTCGGGCTGAAGCCGACGTACGGCCTCGTCTCGCGCTTCGGCCTCGTGGCGTTCGCGTCTTCGCTTGACCAGATCGGCCCGGTTACCCGGACCGTGGAAGACTCCGCCTACGTGCTGCAGGCGATCGCCGGTCACGACGACCGCGATTCGACTTCGGCGAACGTCGAAGTGCCGGACTACGTGTCCGCTTTGACGGGCGACGTCAAGGGACTGCGCATCGCCGTACCGACAGAGTATATGGGCGAAGGCGTCGATCCGAAAGTCAAAGAATCGGTTATGGCGGCGATCCGCAAGCTTGAATCGCTCGGCGCGACCTGGGAAGAAGTGTCGCTGCCGCATACGGAATATGCGCTGGCCGCTTATTACCTGCTGTCGTCTTCCGAAGCTTCGTCCAACCTGGCTCGCTTCGACGGCGTACGTTACGGCGTGCGCGCCGAAAATCCGGACAATCTGCTCGATCTCTACCTGAAATCGAGAAGCGAAGGCTTCGGCGACGAAGTGAAGCGGCGGATCATGCTCGGCACTTACGCGCTCAGCTCCGGCTATTACGACGCCTACTATTTGAAGGCACAAAAAGTCCGCACGCTGATCAAGCAGGACTTCGACCGGGTATTCGAGAAGTTCGACGTCATCGTGGGGCCGACGGCGCCGACGACGGCGTTCGCGATCGGCTCGCAGACGGACGATCCGCTGACGATGTACCTGAACGATATTCTGACGATTCCCGTCAGCCTTGCGGGCGTGCCGGCAATCAGCATTCCGTGCGGATTCGAAGACGACCTGCCGGTCGGCCTGCAGATCATCGGCAAGCCGTTCGACGAACAGACCGTGCTGCGCGTCTCGCATGCGTTCGAGCAGCATACCGATCATCACAAACGCCGCCCGCAGATTTAATCCGCGCGCGTAAGAGGAGGAACTGCCTGACATGTCCACCGTACAATACGAAACGGTCATCGGACTCGAAGTGCACGTCGAACTGCACACGAAGACCAAAATCTTCTGCGGCTGCTCGACCGAGTTCGGCGCCCCGCCCAATACCCATACCTGCCCGGTCTGCCTCGGGCATCCCGGCGTCCTGCCGGTCCTGAACCGCCAGGCGGTCGAGTACGCCGTCAAGGCGGCGACGGCTTTGAACTGCCGGATCGCCGACGTCAGCCATTTCGACCGCAAAAACTATTTTTATCCCGATTCGCCCAAAGCCTACCAGATCTCGCAGGCGGCCCGCCCGATCGGCGAACACGGCTGGATCGATATCGAAGTCGGCGGCAAGACGAAGCGGATCGGCATTACCCGGCTGCATCTGGAAGAAGATGCCGGCAAGCTGACGCATACGGGCGCTTTCGGCTCGCTGGTCGATTTCAACCGCGTCGGCACGCCGCTCGTCGAGATCGTCTCCGAGCCGGAGATTTCTTCGCCGGAAGAAGCCCGCGCTTATCTGGAGAAGATGCGCGCCATTATGCAGTACTGCGAAGTGTCGGACGTGAAGATGGAAGAAGGCTCGCTGCGCTGCGACGCCAACATCAGCATTCGGCCGCAGGGCCAGGAGCAGCTCGGCACGCGTGCCGAATTGAAGAACATGAACTCGTTCCGCGGCGTGCAGCGCGGTCTGGAATACGAAGAGATTCGCCAGGCCGGCATTCTGGACGAAGGCGGCGCCGTCGTGCAGGAGACCCGCCGCTGGGATGAAGCCAAAGGGCTGACGCTCTCCATGCGCGGCAAGGAAGAAGCGCACGATTACCGCTACTTCCCGGACCCGGATCTCGTGTCCGTCGAGATCGGCGCCGACTGGAAAGAGCAGATCCGCGCCAGCATTCCGGAACTGCCGGACGCGCGCCGTGCCCGTTACAGCGCCGATTACGGCCTGCCGGCGTACGATGCCCAGGTCATCACGGCTTCGAAGCCGCTGGCGGACCTGTTCGAACAGAGTCTGGAGCATACGCAGGATGCCAAATCCGTCTCCAACTGGATCATGGGCGAACTGCTCGGCCACCTCAATACGAGCGGGCTGGAACTGAACGCCGTTCCGCTGACCGGACAAGGCCTCGGCGAACTGGTCGGCCTGATCGAGAAAGGCACGGTCAGCAGCAAAATCGCCAAGACCGTATTCAAGGAAATGCTGCAAAGCGGCAAGCGTCCGCAGCAGATCGTCGAAGAACAGGGCCTCGTCCAGATCAGCGACGAAGGCGCGATCCAGGCGATCGTCACGGAAGTGGTCGCCGCCAACCCGCAGTCGGTCGAAGATTACCGGGCCGGCAAAGACAAAGCGATCGGCTTCCTGGTCGGTCAGGTCATGAAGCAGAGCAAAGGCAAAGCCAATCCGGGCCTCGTCAACAAGCTGCTTATGGAACTGCTGAAAAGCTGATCCCGTCGCGGCGTACAGGCTCTATAGAAGGCGCGTTCGCCTCGCGAACGCGCCTTTCCTTATGCGGCAGACGCCGAAGAACGTAACCGAACGACGAAAATTCGGTTAAAGGATAGAGAGAAGCGAGGAGGAATGACGCGATGACCGACACCATTCAAAAGATCGATATGCGGGACGAACGAAGAGTCGAAGAGCTGCTGAGTCTGCAGACGACGGCTTATCGCCTCGAAGCGAAGCTGATCGGCTTCGACGAGATCCCGCCGCTTGCCGATACGCTGGAGACGCTCAAGCAAAGCAGCGATACGTTCTACGGTTACCTGACCGGCTCCGGGCTGTTGGCCGGAGCGGTCGCCGTCGAGGAAGAACGGCCGGACGAGCTGACGCTGACCCGGATGATGGTGCATCCGGACTTTTTCCGCCGGGGCATCGCGACCCGGCTGATCGAGCACGTCTTCGCCCTGTATCCGGATTATTCGGCTTATATCGTCTCGACCGGCTCAAGCAACGAACCCGCCATGCGATTGTACCGACGTTTCGGCTTCGCCCCTTTTCGGCGCGAATCGATCGCTCCCGGCGTCGAATTGAGCACCATGAGGCTGCGCAACGCGGCCCGACCTACCTACTGACCGTTATCTTTTCGGCATAAAAAGGAGCAGGAAGCCCATGACCAACCCCTGGATGATCGACAATACCCATATCTTGCTGCGCCTCGTATGCGCCGTGCTGCTCGGCGGGCTCATCGGCTGGGAACGCGAACGTTCGAGCCATGCGGCCGGTCTGCGCACGCATATTCTCGTCTCGGTCGGTTCCGCGCTGATCATGCTGCTGTCGATGTACGGCTTCGTCGCTTTCGTCAAAGAGCCCAGCGTCCGGGTCGATCCGGCGCGCCTGGCGACCGCCGTTATTTCCGGCATCGGCTTTCTCGGAGCCGGCACGATCCTGTTCACCGGCAAATCGATTACCGGCTTGACGACCGCCGCCTCGCTGTGGGTCGTCGCGGCGATCGGACTGGCTGTCGGAGCCGGGTTTTATTTTGCCGCGATCCTCACGACGCTGTTCGTTTTCCTGACGCTGCTTCTGCTTAACGTCGTCGAGCAGCGCTATATTCGCGGCCATCATACGCATGTTGTCACCGTAAGGGGAAGGACAGGCAGCGGATTGTTGGAGAAAGTGTCCGGTTTCATGAAAGAGCGCGAAGTGCGCATTCGCAAAATGGAAGTTCACGTCAAAGACGAAGGTACGCCGTCCGTACCGGGCCAGACGTCTTCCGCGGCCGAGATCACGATGCATCTGACGTCGGAGAAACAGATGGACCCGGCGGAAATGACCCATCAGCTGCTGCGAATGGAAGGCGTCTATTCCGTGGCGATCGAGTAGGCCCGGCAGAAGAGAGGAGATCCGGAACATGGCCAAGAAACGCAAGACCCAGCGGCAGAAGCGGACCGTGATCGCCTGCTTGCTGTCCGCGCTCGTTCCCGGAACGGGACATCTGTACCTGGGATTGATTCAAAAAGGCATTTCTTTCATGCTGACGATTCTGCTCGTCATCGAAGCGCTGCTTTATTTTTCGTCGACGGGCATCCAAATAAACGTTCCGCTGCTCATTTTGCTCGGCTTGACGATCCCGGTCATCTACTTCTACAGCGTGTACGACGTGCTGCAGGCGACCGACCGGGTCAACGAACGGCGCCGCGCCGCGGAAAGTGATATGTACAACTGGCGCAAAAGTATGACGTTCGGTCTGCTGCTGCTTGGCGAAGGCGCGCTGCTGCTCGTGCTGCACGGTAGGCCGATCTGGTTCCGGCAGCTGATCGAGCAGTACGGCCGGGAGACGGCCGCCGTGGCTCTGGTGGCGCTTGGCGTGATCTTCGCCGCTGTGCAGGCCGCCGGCGTGCGCCGGGCCGCCAGGCAGTCGCGCGCGGCCGTTCCCGCCGCACCGCAGCCGGACGTTGAACCGGACGTTGAACCGGACGTTGAGGCGGAAGTTCCGCCGGAAGCGGCCGGTCAAAAGGAGGGAACGCCATGAATCCCAAGATTCGGATCGGGCGCTGGACCGCGTCGCTCGTGCTCGTCGCCGTCGGGCTGCTGCTGCTGAGCGACGAACTGCGCGGGCGCGAAGACATGCTGCTGCTCGTGCGCTGGTGGCCGGCGGTGTTCATCCTGTGGGGCGTTGAGTATATCGTCATGCTGCTGCTGTTTCGCAGGAAGCGCGGCAGCGGCCGGCGCTTCCGGGTCGATTTTGCCGGCGTGCTGATCGCTTCCGTGCTCAGCGCGTCCGTCTTTATCGTCACCCAGCAAAATCATTATTTGCATTTGTGGAACCGGGTCAGCCTCGATCTGACCAGTTCCGCGATCGAATTCAGCGAAGCCGAAGGCAACAAGTTCGCCAAGCCTTCCATCGACGTGCCGGCGGCGCTGGAGATGACCGGTCTGTCCGTCGAAGGCATCAACGGGGACATTACGGTCCGCCGCGGCTTCGCCGACCGGATCCGGATTCGTACCAGCGTCTGGGTCGATCAGGCCGAACCCGAAGAAGCCAAGAAGATCGCCGAGAAAACGGGCATCCGCGTCGACGAAGGCAAGACGCTGTCCGTGACGACCGAATCGCAGCCGTACGGCTCGCTGGGCCGGCGCCAGCCGCGCGTCGACCTGGAGATTCTGCTGCCGTCGCAGCGCAGCTTCGATATCGATATCCGCACGAACGGCGGCTCCGTGACGCTCAACGGCGTGCAGGCGATCCGCTCGATCTCCGTGCAGACCGGCGGCGGCAATCTCGATTTCGCCAACCTGGGCGGCAACGTCGTCGCATCCACCTCAAGAGGCGCGGTGCGTATCGATACGGTCGCCGGCAGCGTGCAGGCCGAGACGCAGCAGGGCGATATCGAGAGTTCGAACGTCGCCGGCTCGCTCAAGCTCACGACGATTCTGGGCAATATTACCGCCAACGGTACGATCGGCGATATCGCCGTCGATACGCGTAACGGAAGCATCGACGTGGGCGGCGTCAATTTCGGCCTGTCCGCGCAGACGCTGAACGGCAACATCGCCGTCCGCTCCCGGTTCGTCCGCGGCGACTGGTCGGTCTACAGCGCCGTCGGCCGGATCGATCTGACGCTGCCGGCTTTCGGCAGCTACCGAATGGACGGCTCGAACGGGTACGGCGATATTCGCAGCGAGCTGCCGTTCGCGATCAAGGACCGGACGCTGACCGGCACGTACGGCGAAGGCGAATTTACCGTCCGCGCGGACGGCAACGGAGACCTCAACATTTACCGTTCCGAGTGAACGCGCGCACCGGGGGCGTTTTCGCACGTTGACAAAAAATATTCACAAACCTTACAATGGAGAGTAATCAAGGAATAACGGCAAGGAGGAGAACGGGATGACGACACGCGTACAACATGCTTTGGAACAGTTGAAAATCAACGGTGTGCGCATCACTCCCCAGAGACATGCCATTCTGACTTACCTCATGGAGAACATGGGTCATCCGACCGCGGACGAGATTTATCGCGCGCTGTGTCCGCAGTTTCCGAGCATGAGCGTAGCGACCGTATACAACAATCTCAAGATGCTGATCGAAGCCGGGATGATTCACGAACTGACTTACGGAGACAACTCCAGCCGGTTCGATGCGAACGTCAGCGAGCATTATCATATTATCTGCGAGACGTGCGGCAAGATCGAAGACTTCCATCATCCTTATCTGGGCGAAGTCGAACGTGCTGCGGCGAAGTCGACGGGCTTTACGGTCAAGGGGCATCGTTTGGAAGTGTACGGAGTATGCGAGGGTTGCAGCGAACAATGACGTTTGCTTACAATAAGGCGTGTGGAGCCGGTTCGGGCTCCCGCGCTTTTTTTTGTGGCGTAACCTGGCAGACATGCAGAAGGGCAGCTGTTGCGATTTGAAGAGGAACAGACAAGGACGTATCCGGAAAAAGAGGCGGCTCGGCCGGGTTCTTCTCCTGGGCGCGGTCATTGCGGGCGCGGGGTGGGCGGTATGGAGCTTCCTGCCGAACTTCGACCGGGAGCAGCCGGAGTGGAGAACCGTGGAGAAGCCGATTTTTATAGAAGGAAAATGGAGCGGGTACCATGCCGTCGGCTCGGGCGAGTCGCTCAAGCTCCCGCTGTCGCTGATCCGGGAGAGTATCCATGCGTATGCCTACGAAGATCCCGACGGCGAGACGGCGATCCTCACCACCGCGAACGAACTGCTGGTCATGGCCAAAGACGGCAAAACGGCCGAATCCAACGGCAAAGCGTATGCGCTGGCTTCGCCGCTGCAGGAAGAGGAAGGCTCGTTGTACGTGCCCGTGGAGCCGCTTGAACGGCTGTACGGCATCCGGATCGAGGAGCAGAGCCCCGCAGGCAGCGTGGTCGTGCTCAGAGCCGGCGACCGGTTCCGCAGCGGTTCCGCCGTCGACGGCGGACTGTTCGGCTCGCCCAAGCTTCGCGGCGACGCGACGCTCAAAGCGCCGATCGCGTCCGAACTCGAAGCGGGAACGAAGCTGCGCGTCTGGAACGAGCGGGACGGCTGGCTGTATGCGCAGACGGCCGACGGCAGCTCCGGCTACATTCGCGAGAGCGAAGTGCAGCTCGGGCAGGAAGAACAGATTCCCGTGCCCGAGACCGCTCCGACGGCCGCGTCCAGGGAATGGGCGGACCAGAAAGTCAATCTGGCCTGGGAAGCCGTATACGAGCGCCGGCCCGACCCGGAAGTGATCGAAGAGATGCAGGGAGTCAACGTCGTGAGTCCTACCTGGTTCGAGCTGAAGGACGGCGCAGGCAATATCCGCAGCAAAGCCGATTCGGCCTACGTCGGACGCGCCCATAACAGAGGGAAGCAGGTGTGGGGCTTGTTCAGCAACAGTTTCGAAGCCGATTGGACGCGGGAAATGCTGGGTGACTACGAGACCCGGGCCAACGCGATCCGCCAGGTGCTGGACGAAGCGGCCGAATACAAGTTGGACGGGATCAATCTGGACTTCGAGAACGTCTATACCGAAGACAAAGCGCCGTTCGTCGCGTTCGTGCGCGAATTTACGGTGCGGGCGCGTCAAGCGGGACTGACCGTCTCCGTCGACGTCACGCCCAAATCCAATTCCGAGATGTGGTCCGCGTTCCTCGATCGGCGCGCGCTCGGCGAGACCGTCGACTTCATGATGCTGATGGCGTACGACGAGCATTGGGCCAGCAGTCCCAAAGCCGGTTCCGTCGCCTCCCTGCCCTGGGTGGAACAATCCGTGAGCCGAATTCTGGAAGAAGACGAAGTGCCCGCTTCCAAGCTTGTGCTGGGCATTCCGCTCTATACGCGCGTATGGACGGAGACCGAGGAGAACGGAGAAGTCAAAGTGTCTTCTTCCGCCGTAGGCATGGAGACGTCCCAGAAGCTGGTCGACGAGAACGGCGCCAAGCGCGAACTGCTCGCAGACGTCGGGCAAAACTATGCCGAGTACAAAGAAGACGGAGCGCTCAAGCGCATCTGGCTGGAAGACGGGGAGTCGCTGAAGCGCCGGATCGACTTGGCCCGCAAGCACGACCTGGCCGGCGTAGCCAGTTGGACGCGAAGCTTCGCTTCGGCGCAGGCGTGGGAAATTTTGCAAACCGTCAATGAAAAATAAGGCCGCTTAATCGGAGTATGGGCCCATACTCCGATTTTCTTTTGTCTATGAACACTTCCTTTCATAATCGAACGAATTTGAAGAAGGAATAGAGGACCCGGCGTAGAATAACCATTAACGGCCCAAAAGCGGATGCGGTTCATTCGCGGCGAAGCCGAACGGCCGGGCGGCCATGCGGAGGAGGAGACGAGAATGAGCCCATTTACATTTGAGGATTGGATGAAAACCGAACCTGCTGCGTTGGGCGCCGTTGCCTGCTACCGTCCCGGCGGAACTTTTCACGGTGCGCTGCTTCAGGACTTTGACGGATTGATTTTTCTGATCTTCGAGGATCTGGACGAACAACTGCAAATTCATCATCGCGTGGAGAACGGGCTGCATTATCAACTGATCGGCCTGCAGGCCAAAGAATTGAAGCGCTGGATCGTGACCGGGGAAAACCGTTCGCTGGTTCATTATTTTTTACAGGGGGAAGTGGTGAATGACTTGAACGGCCAAATTTTTCATTTGAAGCAGCAGGTCGAGCATTTTGAACAGCCTCTTCGGGAACAACGCCTGTTTTTCGAATTTTCCCGCCTGGTCCGCAATTATGTGGAAGCCAAGCGCCATATCAACGAAGGCCACGAGATGGATGCCTATTACAGCACGCTCAAAGCGCTGCACCATTGGGCCTGTATCGAATTGGTGCAAAAAGCCGTCTATCCCGAGAAGACGATCTGGAATCAGGTACGCGCCCATGGGACCCAGGTCTATAAATTGTACGAGCAGCTTGCTTTCAGTCAGGAAACGCTGAGAGAGAGAGTAGAGCTTGTGCTGCTGGCGTGCGAATTTTCCGTTATGTCGAAAATGGCCGTGTGCTCCGAACTGCTCATTCACGTGCTCCGCAGCCGCAGGATGCCGTGGACGATCGGAGAGTTGAGCCGGCACCCGGATCTGCAATATGTCAAAAACGAACTGCCGATGGTCGTGCGCAAATTGGTCTACCGCTCCCTCATTACGCAGTGGCCGCGCGACGGCAAACACGGTGCGCAAAGCGAAGAAATCAGGTACAGCGCGGATTGAAGCCTTGATTCTTCGCAGCAACCAGACAGCAAGACAGCAAATTTTCAAAAAAGGGTTGACTGGAATAGCCGCTACGTGATAAATTAAATCTCGGCCTTTGAAGCCGCTGAGCGCTAAGTCGCTGAGCGCCAAACGCCTCACAGTGAAGTTTAAAGCGAAGTTCAAAAATGCTTTGAAAAAAGTGCTTGACGAACTGCTTGCCACTGTGATAGGATATAAAAGTCGCCGCTGAGATGCGGTGGTGAACGAAAGAAACGAGCAAGACAAGCAAATAAACGAGTTTGTTCTTTGAAAACTGAACAGTGAGTAACGAGAATCACGGAACCCAGCCGGGCCAAGTGATTCGAGGAACCGCGCTTAGCGAAGGGTTTTGATCTTCGGATCTGAATATTGGAGCACAAGACGGTTTAGAGTGAATATAGGGAACTTTAGTTCCCGCCACGTTTTAACGAGCACATGGTGCTTTCTTGACAAGTCAACTTCAAGACCATCCGCTTTATCCGAATCCAGGCCCTATGGGGTCTCTAATCGGAGTCGCGGGTGCAACAGAGGTTGCACCTTAATGGAGAGTTTGATCCTGGCTCAGGACGAACGCTGGCGGCATGCCTAATACATGCAAGTCGAGCGGATTGGATGAGAAGCTTGCTTCTCTGATAATTAGCGGCGGACGGGTGAGTAACACGTAGGCAACCTGCCTTTTAGCCTGGGATAACTTCCGGAAACGGATGCTAATACCGGATACATCATTTCTCCGCATGGAGAGATGAGGAAAGACGGCGCAAGCTGTCACTGAGAGATGGGCCTGCGGCGCATTAGCTAGTTGGTGGGGTAATGGCTCACCAAGGCGACGATGCGTAGCCGACCTGAGAGGGTGAACGGCCACACTGGGACTGAGACACGGCCCAGACTCCTACGGGAGGCAGCAGTAGGGAATCTTCCACAATGGGCGAAAGCCTGATGGAGCAATGCCGCGTGAGTGATGAAGGTTTTCGGATCGTAAAGCTCTGTTGCCAGGGAAGAACGTCCGGGTGAGTAACTGCACTCGGAGTGACGGTACCTGAGAAGAAAGCCCCGGCTAACTACGTGCCAGCAGCCGCGGTAATACGTAGGGGGCAAGCGTTGTCCGGAATTATTGGGCGTAAAGCGCGTGCAGGCGGCGGGTTAAGTCGGATGTTTAAGATCGGGGCTCAACCCCGATTCGCATCCGAAACTGGCCCGCTTGAGTGTAGGAGAGGAAAGTGGAATTCCACGTGTAGCGGTGAAATGCGTAGAGATGTGGAGGAACACCAGTGGCGAAGGCGACTTTCTGGCCTATAACTGACGCTGAGGCGCGAAAGCGTGGGGAGCAAACAGGATTAGATACCCTGGTAGTCCACGCTGTAAACGATGAGTGCTAGGTGTTCGGGGTTTCGATACCCTGGGTGCCGAAGTTAACGCATTAAGCACTCCGCCTGGGGAGTACGGTCGCAAGACTGAAACTCAAAGGAATTGACGGGGACCCGCACAAGCAGTGGAGTATGTGGTTTAATTCGAAGCAACGCGAAGAACCTTACCAGGTCTTGACATCGGCATGACCGGCTTAGAGATAAGCCTTTCCTTCGGGACATGCCAGACAGGTGGTGCATGGTTGTCGTCAGCTCGTGTCGTGAGATGTTGGGTTAAGTCCCGCAACGAGCGCAACCCTTGACTTTAGTTGCCAGCATCTTGGATGGGCACTCTAGAGTGACTGCCGGTGACAAACCGGAGGAAGGCGGGGATGACGTCAAATCATCATGCCCCTTATGACCTGGGCTACACACGTACTACAATGGCCGGTACAGAGGGTCGCGAAGCCGCGAGGTGGAGCCAATCCCAGAAAGCCGGTCTCAGTTCGGATTGCAGGCTGCAACTCGCCTGCATGAAGTCGGAATTGCTAGTAATCGCGGATCAGCATGCCGCGGTGAATACGTTCCCGGGTCTTGTACACACCGCCCGTCACACCACGAGAGTTTATAACACCCGAAGTCGGTGAGGTAACCGCAAGGAGCCAGCCGCCGAAGGTGGGATAGATGATTGGGGTGAAGTCGTAACAAGGTAGCCGTATCGGAAGGTGCGGCTGGATCACCTCCTTTCTATGGAGAATCGTTTCCTGCAACGGAGACATTCAGTCCCGCTTTTCTAGGGAGATAAAAAATAGAAACACTCAAACACTTACTGTTCGGTTTTGAGAGAGGGAACTCTTTCAATTCCGGGTACCATCCTTCTGTAAGGACTTCAAACCCAGCTTTCGCTTATCGCGGGAACGACGTTTGATCCACACAGCGGTGATGCACCCAAACTTGTTCCTTGAAAACTGGATACCGAAACGAAAAACTTCGCGTCTGGACTATTCTTCTTATGAAGACGTAGTTCCAATGAAGTTTGGTTAAGCAAGTAAGAGCGCACGGTGGATGCCTAGGCACCAGGAGCCGACGAAGGACGCGACGAACCGCGATAGTGCTTCGGGGAGCTGTAAGTGAGCGTTGATCCGGAGATTTCCGAATGGGGGAACCCAGCTGGACTCATACCCAGTTACTGACCGAGTCAATTCATAGCTCGGCAGAGGCAGACCGGGGGAACTGAAACATCTAAGTACCCCGAGGAAGAGAAAACAATAGTGATTCCGTCAGTAGCGGCGAGCGAACGCGGAACAGCCCAAACCAGAGAGCTTGCTCTCTGGGGTTGTGGGACGTCTCACACGGAGTTACAAAGGAGTTTGGTAGGCGAAGAGGTTTGGAACGACCCGCCACAGCAGGTGATAGCCCTGTAGCCGAAAGCAAGCTCCCTCCGAGACGGATCCCGAGTAGTGCGGGGCACGTGAAACCCCGTATGAATCCGGCAGGACCATCTGCCAAGGCTAAATACTCCCTGGTGACCGATAGCGAAGCAGTACCGTGAGGGAAAGGTGAAAAGGACCTCGGAAGAGGAGTGAAATAGAACCTGAAACCGTGCGCTTACAAAAAGTCAGAGCCCAATTAAGGGGTGATGGCGTGCCTTTTGTAGAATGAACCGGCGAGTTACGTTTACATGCAAGGTTAAGGTGAGAAGCCGGAGCCGCAGCGAAAGCGAGTCTGAATAGGGCGACGTAGTATGTAGGTGTAGACCCGAAACCGGGTGATCTACCCCTGTCCAGGGTGAAGGTGCGGTAACACGCACTGGAGGCCCGAACCCACGTACGTTGAAAAGTGCGGGGATGAGGTGGGGGTAGCGGAGAAATTCCAATCGAACCCGGAGATAGCTGGTTCTCCCCGAAATAGCTTTAGGGCTAGCCTCGGATTGAGAGTTGTGGAGGTAGAGCACTGATTGGGTGCGGGGCCCGCCAAGGGTTACCAAGTCCAGTCAAACTCCGAATGCCATCAACTTATATCCGGGAGTCAGACAGTGAGTGCTAAGATCCATTGTCAAAAGGGAAACAGCCCAGACCATCGGTTAAGGTCCCCAAGTGTGTGTTAAGTGGGAAAGGATGTGGAGTTGCCCAGACAACCAGGATGTTGGCTTAGAAGCAGCCACCATTTAAAGAGTGCGTAATAGCTCACTGGTCGAGTGACTCTGCGCCGAAAATGTAACGGGGCTAAACACACCACCGAAACCATGGCTTGATGCCTTGTGCATCAGGGGTAGGGGAGCGTTGAATACGGATTGAAGGTGTACTGGAAAGAGCGCTGGACTGTATTCAAGTGAGAATGCCGGTATGAGTAACGAAAAGATCAGTGAGAATCTGATCCGCCGAAAACCCAAGGATTCCTGAGGAAGGCTCGTCCGCTCAGGGTTAGTCGGGACCTAAGGCGAGGCCGAAAGGCGTAGTCGATGGACAACAGGTGGATATTCCTGTACCGCCGTAAACCGTTACGAGCAATGGAGTGACGCAGGAGGGAAGGGACGCGGACTGATGGAAGTGTCCGTCCAAGTAACAAGTCTGGTATGTAGGCAAATCCGCATATCTGAGGACAAGTTGCGATGGGGAGCGAAAATTACAGTAGCGAAGGTCCTGGGCTCACACTGCCAAGAAAAGCTTCTAGCCAGGTGAAGGCGCCCGTACCGCAAACCGACACAGGTGGGTGGGAAGAGTATTCTAAGGCGCGCGGAAGAACTCTCGTTAAGGAACTCGGCAAAATGACCCCGTAACTTCGGGAGAAGGGGTGCCCCGGTAGTGTGAATAGCACGAGGGGCCGCAGTGAAAAGGCCCAAGCGACTGTTTAGCAAAAACACAGGTCTGTGCGAAGCCGCAAGGCGAAGTATACGGGCTGACGCCTGCCCGGTGCTGGAAGGTTAAGAGGAGGGGTTAGCGGCAACGCGAAGCTCTGAATTGAAGCCCCAGTAAACGGCGGCCGTAACTATAACGGTCCTAAGGTAGCGAAATTCCTTGTCAGGTAAATTCTGACCCGCACGAATGGCGTAACGACTTGGGCGCTGTCTCAACGAGAGATCCGGTGAAATTTTAATACCTGTGAAGATGCAGGTTACCCGCGACAAGACGGAAAGACCCCATGGAGCTTTACTGCAGCTTGATATTGGACTGGGGTGCGATTTGTACAGCATAGGTGGGAGCCTTAGATCTCGGAGCGCCAGCTTCGGGGGAGGCGCCGTTGGGATACCACCCTGATCGCATGCTAGTTCTAACCTCGTACCGTGATCCGGTACAGGGACCGTGTCAGGCGGGCAGTTTGACTGGGGCGGTCGCCTCCTAAAATGTAACGGAGGCGCCCAAAGGTTCCCTCAGAATGGTTGGAAATCATTCGCAGCGTGTAAAGGCATAAGGGAGCTTGACTGCGAGACGGACAGGTCGAGCAGGGACGAAAGTCGGGCTTAGTGATCCGGTGGTACCGCATGGAAGGGCCATCGCTCAACGGATAAAAGCTACCCTGGGGATAACAGGCTTATCTCCCCCAAGAGTCCACATCGACGGGGAGGTTTGGCACCTCGATGTCGGCTCATCGCATCCTGGGGCTGAAGTAGGTCCCAAGGGTTGGGCTGTTCGCCCATTAAAGCGGTACGCGAGCTGGGTTCAGAACGTCGTGAGACAGTTCGGTCCCTATCTGTCGTGGGCGTTGGAAATTTGAGAGGAGCTGTCCTTAGTACGAGAGGACCGGGATGGACGCACCGCTGGTGTACCAGTTGTTCCGCCAGGAGCATCGCTGGGTAGCTACGTGCGGAAGGGATAAACGCTGAAAGCATCTAAGCGTGAAGCCCCCCTCAAGATGAGATTTCCCACACGCAAGTGGTAAGACCCCTTGGAGACGACGAGGTAGATAGGCAGGAGGTCGAAGCGTAGTAATACGTGCAGCTGACCTGTACTAATCGGTCGAGGGCTTATCCTACAGACTTGCGCAGTAAGATTCTTCGGAAGCCTCTGCTTCGGTTGAGACCTCTGCGCGAGCAAACACTTCATGACGCGAAGTGGATCGTTTCGGATCCGGTTTTCAAGGTGCAAACCTTGTAGTATAGCTTACTTTTAAGCTGAATGTTCCCTGATAGCTCAGTTGGTAGAGCACTCGACTGTTAATCGAGTTGTCACAGGTTCGAGTCCTGTTCGGGGAGCCATATGGAGAGGTGTCCGAGTGGCCGAAGGAGCACGATTGGAAATCGTGTAGGCGTCTAAAGCGTCTCGAGGGTTCGAATCCCTCTCTCTCCGCCATATTTTTTACAGCAAGGCCCGTTGGTCAAGGGGTTAAGACACCTCCCTTTCACGGAGGTAACAGGGGTTCGAATCCCCTACGGGTCATTCTTCTTTTCGAAAGAGAAGAAGCACGAAAAAACATTTGACATGAGGCTGCTAACATGGTATACTAGTAAGCGTATGTGAAATGGAGGCTTAGCTCAGCTGGGAGAGCATCTGCCTTACAAGCAGAGGGTCGGGGGTTCGAGCCCCTCAGCCTCCACCATATAGTTATACACTCTGACGCGGGGTGGAGCAGCTCGGTAGCTCGTCGGGCTCATAACCCGAAGGTCGCAGGTTCAAATCCTGCCCCCGCAATTGCTTCACCTTATGGCCTGGAACCGTGGTGTAGGGGTTAACATGCCTGCCTGTCACGCAGGAGATCGCGGGTTCAAATCCCGTCGGTTCCGCCATTTTTATTGCTTTCCATCTGCTCGAAGTCGGGCTTACAGGAAAAACTGCTTGGCTCGGTAGCTCAGTCGGTAGAGCAAAGGACTGAAAATCCTTGTGTCGGCGGTTCGATTCCGTCCCGAGCCACCATTGATAACCAAATAGTATCACATTCAAAAATTGGCCGGTGTAGCTCAATTGGTAGAGCAACTGACTTGTAATCAGTAGGTTGGGGGTTCAAGTCCTCTCGCCGGCACCATTTATTGAATTGTGGAGGCTTAGCGAAGTGGCCAAACGCAGCAGACTGTAAATCTGTTCTCTCTGAGTTCGGTGGTTCGAATCCATCAGCCTCCACCAGTTATAGGGGCATAGTTTAAAGGTAGAACAACGGTCTCCAAAACCGTTAGTGTGGGTTCAATTCCTGCTGCCCCTGCCATAGTAATTTCATATTTAACCCAAAGATTTATTTTGCATTTTGGCGGTCGTGGCGAAGGGGTTAACGCATCGGACTGTGACTCCGACATTCGCGGGTTCAATTCCCGTCGATCGCCCTTTTCTTTGTTGGGGGTTAGCCAAGCGGTAAGGCAACGGACTTTGACTCCGTCACGCATAGGTTCAAATCCTATACCCCCAGCCATTTTATTTCTTCAAAAAAAGTAAGCGGACGTGGCTCAGCGGTAGAGCATCGCCTTGCCAAGGCGAGGGTCGCGGGTTCGATTCCCGTCGTCCGCTCCATTTTTTTATTTACGGCGCCATAGCCAAGTGGTAAGGCACAGCTCTGCAAAAGCTCTACCCCCAGTTCGAATCTGGGTGGCGCCTCCAGTTTATTTTTCAAAATTTTATACAGCTTGCGCCCTTAGCTCAGCTGGATAGAGCGTTTGACTACGAATCAAAAGGCCAGGAGTTCGAATCTCTTAGGGCGCGCCATTTATCTAATTTTTTTTGTTTGTGCCGGTGTGGCGGAATGGCAGACGCGCTCGACTCAAAATCGAGTGGGGAGACCCGTGAAGGTTCGAGTCCTTTCACCGGTATTACGAGTAACGAAGAACCTGCAGCCTGCAGGTTCTTTTTTTTGTTACAATGACGGCAAAGTCATTTCGAAAGGGGCGGACCGCGATGCTGAGAGAGACCGCCCGGAAGGCGGGCGAGAACGGGAAAGACTATGCGTACCGGGTGATCCGCAGCAATATTATGGATCTGACGCTCGTTCCCGGACGGGCAATCAGCGAGATCGAGTTGGCGGCCGCCCTGCAGCTGTCCCGCACGCCGGTGCGGGAAGTCATGTCCCGACTCAAAGAAGAGTATCTGGTCGACGTGGTTCCCCAGGTCGGTACGTATATCTCTAAGATCGACGCACAGTTGATCGAAGAAGCGGCTTTTATGCGCCTGACTTTGGAACAAGAAGTGCTCCGCCTGGTCTGCGGGAGTCTGCCGTCCGACATTTTGCTGGAACTGCGGCACAATTTGCGACAGCAGGAAGACGTGCGGGATCGCGCAGCCGGTGCAGCGGCTTTTCACGAGCTGGACAACGCGTTTCACCGGTTGTTGTTTCGCGGCTGTAGCAAAGAACATGTGTGGGACTCGATCACGAGGCTGAGCACGCACTACAATCGGATGCGGCTGCTGTTCGAGACGGAGCATCCTTTCGACGAAGCGATCGAGCAGCATCGCCAATGGATCGAACTGATCGCCGAAGGACGCGTCAACGAGGTGGAAGGTGCCGTACACGAGCATATCCGTCAGCCGATCCTGCATTGGAAAACGCTGCTTGGCAGCGACGATCGGTACAGCGGCTTTTTCAAAACTTCGGACGTGTTCGAGGTGGCGGCTTCAGACGGTTTGGCGCCGCGCAATTCCCTTTAACAAATTCGCAAAAGCAGCCGACCCGTCGGCTGCTTTTATTTTTTGCGGAACGCGGGCAAAGCGTCGGCATCCGAATAAGCTTGCCACGCCTATACTGGCATGCTAGTATGCCAGTATATAAACTTAACGCAGAAGGAGTGAATTGCAGTGGAGATGACGTTTCGTTGGTATGGCGAAGACGATCCCGTCAAGCTGGAGCATATTGCGCAGATTCCCGGGATGAAAGGGATCGTAAGCGCCATTTACGATATTCCGGTCGGCGAGGAATGGCCGGTGGAGAATATTCGCGCGCTCAAGCGGCGGGTGGAAGAAGTCGGACTGCGGCTGTCGGTCATCGAAAGCGTTCCGGTGCATGAAGACATCAAGCTGGGCCTGCCGACGCGTGACCGCTACATCGAGAATTACGCGAATACGCTGCGCAACCTGGGCAATGCAGGCGTCCCGGTCGTCTGTTACAATTTTATGCCGGTATTCGATTGGACGCGGTCCGATCTGAATTTCGAGCTGCCGGACGGATCGACCACGTTGATCTATGAAGAAGAGACTATTCGCCGGATGGACCCCAAGCTCGGCGAACTGGCGCTGCCGGGCTGGGATACTTCCTATGGCGAAGGCGGATTGGGTCCTCTTTTGGAAAAGTACGAAGAAGTGGACGAAGAGAAGCTGTGGGAGAACTTGGCCTACTTTATCGAGCGGATCATTCCGGCGGCCGAGGAGAGCGGAGTCAAAATGGCGATCCATCCGGACGATCCGCCGTGGCCGATCTTCGGTCTGCCGCGGATCATGACGAACCGGGACAATCTGGAGCGTTTCCTGAACCTGCACGACTCGCCTTGCCACGGGTTGACGCTGTGCTCCGGTTCGCTTGGCTGCGATCCGAAAAATGATTTCGTGGAGATGGTGCGATATTTTGGCGGGGTGCGGGATCGGGTCCATTTCGCGCATCTGCGCAACGTGAAGATTACAGGCGACAAATCGTTCCGGGAATCCGGTCATTTATCGGAATGGGGTTCGCTCGACTTTTATGAAATCGTCAAAGCGTATACCGATTACGGCTTCGACGGACCGTTCCGCTCGGATCACGGCCGGATGATCTGGGGCGAGACCGGACGGGCCGGCTACGGCTTGTACGACCGGGCGCTGGGCGCCGTATACATCAACGGCTTGGCGGAAGCGACGACCAAAGCGAAGCAGGCGCCAGAAAAGTCAAAGTAAAAGTCAAAGTAAAAGTAAAAGTAACACTAACGGGAAAACGCAAAAAGCTCAACCGCTGCAAGAGACAGCCAACCGAATCAAGCCCGGCGCCGACGACGGCGTACCGGGCTTTTTGACGTGACCGATTTAACGGGTGCTGTTGCGGTACGTGCTGGGCGAGACACCGGTCGTTTTTTTGAAAGTGCGGGAAAAGTGGGCCGGGTCCATGCCGACGCGGTCCGCGATCAGCGAGATACCCATGTCGGTCGAGGTCAGCAGGCGCCGGGCGAACTCGATCCGTTTATGCTGCACGTAGCTCATCGGGGTGGTGCCCATCTGTTTTTTGAAATAGGGAATGAAATAATTGGGATGCAGATGCACGATTTCGGCCAGCCGTTCGACTTCGAGCGGTTCTTCCAGCCGAGCCTCGATATACTCCAGCACAGCGCTCAGCTTGCCTCGTTCCCCGGCCTGCGCCGCAAGCTCCGAATGCTCGTCGTGCCCGCTTCGTTCGAGGCAGCAGGCGAGCAGCTGGAGCAGGCACGCTTTGACGCGCAGCGCGGCAAAAGGGCCGGGATGCTCGGACTGCCCGATCATGTCGCGAAACAGCGCTTCGACCGTTCCGGGATCGGCGGCATCGGCCAGATGAAAAGGCGAACCCGCCCGGAACAACGGCCAGCCGCCGATCTTCGCGTCGAAATGGCAGAAGTAGCGGGAATACGGATTCCCGGGCGGGGTAAAGCGGGTCTGCACGGCTCCGGCCGGCATGATGAACAGCTGCCCGGGCCGGGGTTCGTACCGAATGCCGTCGAGCGTCACCGCGCCTTCCCCTTCGGTCACGTAATACAGGCGGTTGAACGACGGCTTCTCTTCGGGAGCGTTCCAACCGAAATAACCGGCGCGGTAAAAAGCATGGGAGACGTGGACGGTCAGATTTTCCAGTTCGTTGCGGGAAAAAGACTGCATAAAAACCCTCGCTTTCCATAGATGTTTCCTTATTCGCAGTATACCTTCTTTTAGCCAAAACACCTTAGTTTTAGACAAGAAGTTCTTAATCGTGTTCATGTTCTTGCGTGCGCGTCCGGGTTATTCTCAAAAGGAAGCAACGACAGGAACAGAAATGGAAGCGGAAACATAATCTGCAAGCGGCGGAGGGACATCATGAAGACGACTACAGGCACACAGATAAGGTTCGGCGTAATCGGTATCGGCAATATGGGCAGCGCCCACGCGCAGAGCCTGATCGGGCAGCGGATCGAAGGGGCCGTGCTGACCGCGGTATGCGATGTGCGGCAGGAACGGCTGGATTGGGCGAAGCAGCATCTTCCGGCTGACGTGAGACGTTACGCCGACCCCAAAGAGCTGATGCGCTCGGGCGAGATCGACGCGGTGCTGATCGCGACGCCTCATTACGATCATCCGACTTTGGCGATCGAAGCTTTTCAATACGGTCTGCACGTGCTGATCGAAAAGCCGGCCGGCGTCTATACCAAAGCGGTGCGGCAGATGAACGAAGCGGCGGCCGCAGCGGCAAAATCGGGTCTTGTGTTCGGCATCATGTACAACCAACGCACCAATCCGCTGTACCGCAAGCTGCGCGACCTTGTTCAATCGGGCGAACTGGGCGAGATCCGGCGGACCAACTGGATCATCACCAACTGGTACCGCTCGCAGAGCTACTACGATTCCGGCGGTTGGCGGGCGACGTGGCAGGGAGAAGGCGGCGGCGTGCTGTTGAACCAGGACCCGCATCAGCTCGATTTGTGGCAGTGGACGACGGGCATGATGCCCAAGCGCGTAAGAGCGTTTTGCAGCTTCGGAAAAAAACGGAATATCGAGGTGGAAGACGACGTGACCGCCTACGTGGAGTACGAGAACGGAGCGACCGGACTGTTCGTGACGACGGTCGGCGAGGCGCCGGGTACGAACCGGTTCGAGCTGGTGGGCGATAACGGCAAAATCGTGATCGAAGACGACAAGCTGACCTTTTGGCGCTTGCGCACGCCGGAACCGGAGTTCAATGCGACGTATACGGGCGGATTCGGCGAGCCGGAATGCTGGAAATGCGACGTGCCGGTCGAGCGCGGAAGCGGGGAGCAGCATGAAGGCATCCTGAGCAATTTTACGCGGGCCGTGCTGCACGGAGAGCCGCTGATCGCCCCGGGCGAAGAAGGCATCCACGGGCTTACGCTGTCGAACGCGATGCATTTGTCGAGCTGGACCGACGGCTGGGTTGAACTTCCGATCGACGAAGACGCTTATCTGGCACAGTTGAACGAACGGATCGAGCAGTCCACTTTTGTCAAAAAAACGGGCACGGACGCGACGCTCAACGTATCGGGCACGCACTGATTCCGCCGTGCAGTACGGATCAACCGACAGCCGGAGATGCACGCGCACAAAAACGTGGGAAAGGCGGAACATACGATGAAAAGATCGACGATTGCCGCTCAGTTGTATACGTTTCGGGAACAGGCACAGACGAAGGAAGGCTTGGCGGACACGCTCTCCAGGCTCAAGCAAATCGGCTACGACGCGGTGCAGGTGTCGGGCATCGGCCCTATCGATCCCCATAGAGTCAAAGAACTCGCGGTGCAAAACGAACTGAAGATCTGCGCCACGCATATTGCGTACGATCGGCTGACGGATGACCTGCAAGCTGTGGCGGAGCAGCATAAGCTGTGGGACTGCGCCTACGTCGGACTCGGCATGGTGCCGGACCGGTACCGCGGCAGCGCGGACGGCTACCGGGCTTTTGCGAAGGAAGCGTCCGGTATCGCCCGGCGGCTCAAGCAGGAGTACGGCCTGCAGTTCGTGTACCACAACCATCAGATCGAATTCGAACGGTACGACGGCCGCACGGCGATGGATATTTTGCTGGACGAAAGCGATTCGGAAGCGTTCGGCTTCGAACTGGACATGTACTGGGTGCAGGCAGGCGGAGGCGATCCGGCCCAGTGGGCGCACAAGGTCGCAGGCCGGATGCAGGTCGTCCATCTCAAAGACATGGAGATCGTGGACGGACAGGCGGTTTTTGCGGAAGTGGGACACGGCAATATGAATTATCCGGCCATTATCGAAGCGTGCCGGGCGACAGGCGTGGAATGGTACGTCGTCGAGCAGGACGTCTGCCGGCGCGACCCGTTCGAGAGTGCGCAGATGAGCCTGGATTATTTGCACGGACTGCTGCGGCGGGAGAAGACGATGTAAGGAGTTTGGGAGTGGAAGGATCTCACAAGCAGGACGGAACGGGAAACAGCCGTGCGGACTGTGCGAAAAAAAGGCAGCGGGAGGATGAATCGACGATGGGACGAAGCGACGGCATGAATTACGCGCCGAGACACGAAGCGAAGCCGGTGGTGGCACCGGGCGAATTCGTCTTTGCGGCGGCGGCTCTGGATCACGGGCATATTAACGGCATGTGCAACGGGCTGATCGAAGCCGGCGGCACGTTGAAATGGGTCTATGATCCCGATCGGGTCAAAATGGAAGCTTTTATCGCGTCGTTTCCGGGCGTGAAGGCAGCGGATTCGCTGGAAGACATTCTGGATGATCCGGAAGTGCGGATGGTCTGTTCGGCGGCCATCCCGGCCAGGCGCGGACCGCTGGGCGTGCGGGTGATGGAGAGCGGCAAAGATTATTTCACGGACAAAGCGCCGTTCACGACGCTCGCGCAGCTTGACGAAGCGGAGGCCTGCGCCGCCCGGACGGGCCGCAAGTATATGGTCTACTACAGCGAGCGCCTGCATGTCGAGAGCGCGGTGTACGCGGATCAGCTGATCCGCCAGGGCGCGATCGGCCGCGTCGTACAGGTGACGGGCGCAGGCCCGCACCGGCTGAATGCCGCCGGCCGTCCGGACTGGTTTTTCCGCCGCGAAGACTACGGCGGCATCCTGTGCGATATCGGCAGCCACCAGATCGAGCAGTTCCTGCATTATGCAGGCTGCAAGAGCGCCCAGGTGCTGCACAGCAAGGTGGGCAATTACAGCAGCCCCGAATACCCCGAATTGGAAGATTACGGCGACGCGACGCTTGTCGGCGACAACGGGGCGACGCAGTATTTTCGCGTCGACTGGCTGACGCCCAAAGGGCTCGGCACGTGGGGCGACGGGCGGACGGTCATTTTGGGCACCGAGGGATACATCGAGCTGCGCAAATATACGGACATCGCGCGTTCGGACTCCGGGGACCATGTGTATTGGGTCGACGGGGAAGGCGAGCATTACGAGCAGGTGTCCGGCAAAGTGGGCTGCCCGTTCTTCGGGCAGCTGATTCTGGACAGCCTGAACCGCACGGAGCACGCGATGACGCAGGCGCATGCGTTTCTGGCCGCGCGGCTGTGCCTGGAAGCGCAGGCGGCCGCGCTGAACCTGACGCCGGACACGCTGCGCAAGCCGGAATCGGCAGGGCTCACGAATAAGACGTAAAAAGTCGAAGACGGAAGGTGCGACTGATGACAAAAACGGGAGCGGCGATTATCGGCTGCGGCACGATCTTCGCCCAGCATGCGCGGGCTTTGGCAAATATGGAAGAGGCGCAGCTGCGCCTTGCGGTGGACCTCGATCTGCCCCGGGCGGAGCGGGAAGCGGCCGCTTACGGCTGCGAAGCGGCGCGCGATTACCGGACGGTGCTGGAACGTCCGGACATTGAAGTCGTGCATCTGTGCACGCCGCATCATCTGCATGCGGAGATGGCGGCAGAACTGCTGGCGGCCGGCAAGCACGTACTGACGGAGAAACCGATCGCCCATACGCCGGAAGCGGCGAGGTCGCTGCGAATCGCGGCGGCCGCGGCCGGACCTGCGCAGCTCGGCGTCGTGTTCCAGAATCGCTATAACGAAAGTTCGCGGCAGATTCGGGAGATTATCGATTCCGGCCGGTTGGGCCGGCTGCTCTGCCTCAAAGGCGCGGTGACCTGGTCGCGCAGCCCGGACTATTATACGGACAACCCGTGGCGCGGGCGGATCGCGACAGAAGGCGGAGGGCTGCTGATCAACCAGACGATCCATACGCTCGATCTGCTGCAATGGTTCGCCGGCGGCGAAATCGAGCGGATCGCGGGCAGCGTCACGACGGACGCTCTGGGCGATTACATCGAGGTCGAAGACACGGCCCATGCCTGCCTCGATTTTTCGAACGGCGTCCGGGCGTTGTTCTACGGCACGAACGCGTATCTGGCGAACAGCCCCGTCGAGCTGGAGCTGATCTTCGAGCAGGGCGTGCTGCTGCAGCGCCGGGACCGCCTCTATCTGCTGCAGGAAGGCGAAGAGACGGAACTGTGCCGCCCTGCCCGGAGCGCCGCGGGCGCGAAGTCGTATTGGGGCCTCAGCCACGGCCTGCTGATCGAGGACTTTTACCGGCATGTGCGCGCCGGGCGCAAATTTTGGCTCGACGCGGAAGAAGGCGGGCGTGCCCTCGATCTCGTGCACGGCATTTACGCGGCTTCGCGGGCGCAGGCGTTACGGCCGACCGGAACGCCGCTATCTACCCGCGTCACGCGCGCGGACTAAGCGGCCTTGAGCCAAGCTTCCGCCAATAGAAAACAGACCAAAAAGCAGGCATCTGCGCGAGTACGCTCGCGTCGATGCCTGCTTTTGGTCGTGAAGGGCGATCATAATTTGGAAAGGCGCCGTTCACAGGCGCTGCGGCCGAACGAGCTTAGTCCGAGCAAGCCTAGTCCGAACCGCCGGGCGATTCGGCTTCCCGGTTCGGGGAGCCCGCCGGCGTTCTGCCGCTTGGCATCGATTCGCCGATCTCGACCGTGCCGTCGCCCCGATCGTTGTTTTTCGGTCGGCGGGAGACGAGGATCACGAGGTCGACGAGCAGGACCGGCAGCGAGACCGAAGCCGGATACGCCAGATAACGCGGCTGCCATTCCGGGAAGAACTTCTCCTTGTACCGGCGCAGCCCTTCGAAGCTGTAGAAGTGTCCGCCGTAGCGGAACACCAGATTCGCCAGCTTCTCTTCGCGCAGCGAGCTGCGGCTCTTGCCGACGCTCGACAGCGGAGCCATGCCGAGATTGAACGTCTTGTACCCTTGCGCCTGCGACCATTCGATCAGTCTTGCGAACAGCAGGTCCATCGTGCCGTTCGGCGTATCGGGCAGATGGCGCATCAAGTCGACGGAGATCGTCCGTCCGCCGTCGTACGCCGGAGCGAGTGTCGCGAAGGCGACGACCCGGCCTTCCGGGTCTTTGAGCAGCGCAAGCGGCGAGCGCTGCAGGTAAGCTTCGTTGAAGAAGCCGAGCGAGAAGCCTTTTTCTTTGCGGTCGCCCAGCCAGACGTCCGAAATGGCGCGAAGTTCTTCGAGCAGCTCGGCCCCGTAAGGCGCGGCTTCTACGGAGAACGTATACCCGTCCCGCTCGAAGCGGTTTTTGGCCGTGCGGAACGCCGTCATCTTTTTGCCCGAGAATGTGAACGTCTCCAGATTGATCAGCGCTTCTTCGCCGAGCTTGAAGAACCGGTAGCCTTTCTCGTGGTAGATCGACAGATAGTCCGGCGAAGCCTGATAGAACACGACGGACAGCGCGTAGCGGTCGCCGAACGCCTGGAATTCCTCGATCGCGTCGCCAACGAGCTTTTGCGGGCCGAGCGGATCGCCGAGTACGACCAGCTTGTCGCGCGAGCGCGCGTACGGGATAAGCACTTTGCCGTCCTGCGCCCAATAGAACTGCTTGTCGCCCAGATACAGCATATGCGACAGCAGGTTGCCTTCTTCCGTTTGCAAAAAGGCATCCAGCCGGTTCAGTTCGTCGCCGCACGGCAGCTGGGCGTCCTGCCGCTTCGGACGCAGCAGGACGAGGATCGAGAACAGAATCCACGCGCCGACGATGCCGCTTGCGGCAATCGCTCCGTATTCGCTCGGCTGCATGATCCATTCCGGCTGGAATCCGGCCGGCAGGCGGTTCAGGAAGCGAGGCCGCGAAGACGTTCCGATCAGGTAATAGAGACCCGCCAGCACGAGGGTGAACACGAACCACAATCCGATCCGTTTGCTCGACAGCGTCGCGCCCGAACGGTAGAAGCGGGCCCGCGACACCCAGAGCAGCAGCGCCACGACGAGCAGGAAGATCGCTTCCTCGTAGTCGAACGCTTTGAAGAAAGTGAACAGAGCGCCGGCGACCAGCAGCAGCGAGGTCAACCGGTGTGCCCTGCGCAGCCGCAGGGAGATGCCGCTGGACAGAATGATCAGCATGAAGCCGATCACGACCGAAATTTGCTGCGACAGCTTCATGAGCGGCGTGGACAGGAAGCGCGATATGAAATGCAGCCGCTCGAACAATCCGGGCGTCGCCGCGGACAGAAGCAGGATCAAGCCGCAGGCCAGCACCAGCTTGCCGAGCGCCCAGATGCCCATATCGCTCAGGAAGCCGAATTGGCCGGGCCAGTTCCAGAAGCGCTGCCAGTGGGCGGCAAGGCCGTCGTGTTCGCCTGGGCCGGGCAGCTCGTCTTGAGCGTCGCTTTTGGACCCTGCGACCGGCAGGCCGCCGGCGTCGGGTTCTCCGGCGGCCGTTTCTTTGTGGATCGCCTTGCGCCGGCTCGGCAGCAGTTCGAACGCCGTCATCGCCAGCGCGATCAGCCACGGAATAATGAAGTAGAAGACGCGGAACAGCACGATGGTCGCAAGCGCCGTCTCCGGCCGTACGCCGGCCAACTGCAGGCCGAGCAGCGCCGTAATATCGAACGCCCCGATGCCGCCCGGCGCGAAGCTGACGATGCCGGCGATTGCCGCAACGCTGTAGATCGCCATAGCCTGGCTGAGCGGAACGTCATGCAGGAAATTGGAGCAGATCAGCCAGAACGTAAGGCCCGCGAAAAACCATTCCAGCACGGAAGCCAGCACGGAGCTGACGATGATACTCCACGGCAGCCGGCTGCCGTCGCCCTGCTTGTGGAACCATTTGGCGAACAGCTTGGATCGTTGCATGAGCAGGAAGACCGGCAGATAAAGCGCCATGCCCCATACCGCGTAGACCAGCCAGCCGTGTTCGCCCAGCATGAGCTGGATCGGCAGCAGGCCGACGATGCCCGCCCAGGCCAGCACGGACAAGCCGGTCACGAGGGTCGGCGACAGAAAGACGATGGCCGGCGTAATCTGGGCCAGCGTGACGCCGCTGTTGCGATACAGCAGAGCCCGCACGCCGGCGCCCGTAAAGCCGGCAAAGCCGAGAAAGTTATTGAACGTATTCGAGATCCAGCCGTACCGGAAAGCCGCCCATTTGCTTACGTTCAGGCGGAAATGCCGGCAGATCAGGAAGTCGTACGCGCTCATGACCGAGACAGCGACGAGTGACAGGGCAAGAATCTGAAAGATGGCGCTTGTCGGCATCGTCCGGATGTCGAACAGGATGCGCGAGAAGTTGAGCTTGCGCAGCTCGCCCTCGCTCTGAAAATAGACGAAAGCGATGACAGCGACCGGGATAAGCAGCCGGACGATTTTCATACGGTAGAGAAAAGCGAACACTCGCAAAATGTGCAGACGTTCCAAAACGATTTTCGTACGATTCATGAAGTCACCTACATTAGTAAGAGTGAAATAGAAGGCATTAAAAGCATACAATTATTTCCATTGGCACGCGTTCTATAAATCTTAACATAAAACCCCCGACTTCGAACCGAACATCTTTGTAACTTTTCGCGGATGCGCCGCGGCGGCGCGTTTTTCCGCCCGGCGCTTCAGCCTTCTTCCTTATACATCGACGTTCGGGCGATTATCGTTCACTGCCTTTTACCCGATCCGATTTATATATACGCTCGAAGGTCCGGGAGGTTCCCCGCCTCAGGTCTAGGTTCAAAAACCGCCTCGGGTCCGTTTTGCGCGAAGCCTCTTCCGTCTAGAATAAAGGCATAAGGAAATTGATTCAGGGAAGGCGGTGAAAAGTTAATGAGAAGCATGAAACTTAATATCCCGGCTATCGTACTTGTGGTACTGGGAGCGCTGATTCTGTTCGGAAAACTCGGAAGTTTCGTCGGATTGTTGTTCGCGGTCGCCATCTTCGCACTCGGTTATTACGCGGTCAAGACAGGCAAGAAAGTACTGGGCTGGACGCTGTTGATCATCGGCGGCTGTATGCTGATGGCGAAGTTGTCGTGGCTGATCGGACCGCTGCTCGGCATCGCGCTGATCGCGGCAGGCATCGTCTGGATCGCCGGTAAACGTTCGAACAGACGGAGCGGATTCGGCGGCTGATTGCAGTCGGCCAAGCCGGATCGCTCCGGAGTCCCGGTAAACGAAAGATGGAACGGACATTACGCAGAGGAGGGAAAAACGCCGAATGAGCATGTTCAAACGAATGAGAGACATTACGCTGGCTACCCTTAACGATAAGCTTGAAGAAAGTCAGGACCCGGTGCGGATCATCGACCAGTTCCTCGTCGAGACCCGGCAGGAGATCGGCGAAGTGCAGCGCCTGCACGATCAATGCGCCCACCACAGCAAGCAGCTTCGGCAGCAGGTCGACCATGCAGTATCGATGCGCGAGAAGCGCGAAGAGCAGGCGATGCTGGCCCTCAAGGCGGACGAAGAAACGATCGCCAAGCTGGCCCTGCAGGAGAAGATGCTGTACGAGGAAAAAGAACGGCAGTATCTGGATCTGTGGAACCAGAGCCAGGAGACGCTCAAAGAGCTCGGCGAGCAGCTGAACGTACTGCGCAACGAATACCAGACCGTATACAACAAGCGCCAATATTATTACGCCCGGATGGAGACGCTTCGTCTGCAGCAGCGGCTGAACCGCCGCAGCGGCGGCTACGAATCCGACGTGCCGAAAATGTTCGACCGGTTGGAAGACCAAATGTCGTCGATCGAATACGAAACGTACAGCCTGCGCGATATCCGCAAGCTGGGGCAGGAAGCTTCCCGGCAGATCGGTGAAGTGGGCAGCATTCTCGAAGAGGAGATGGCCCGGCTGAAAGAAAAATTGAAACGCAACGAAGGGAAGGAGTAAGCGAGGATGCATAGATTCTACCGCTCGACCCAGGACCGAATGCTTACCGGACTTTGCGGCGGACTGGCACGCGAATTCGGCGTCAACCCCACGCTGCTCCGAATCCTGTTCCTTGTCGCCATCCCGCTGACCAGCGGGGCGATGCTTCCGATCTACTTCATCGCTTCGCTCGTCATTCCGAAAGCGCCGGCTCCGCCGTACTATCCGTACGGCCCCGACGAATACGGCCGCGATCCGTACGGCAGAGACGCGTACGGCCAAGGCCCTTACCGCGCGGAGAGCGACCGCGAGCCGCATGCGCCAAGACCGCTCCGCGAAGAACGCGAATTCGAACGCCCGTTTCCTCCGCATCGCCCGCAAATGCAGCGCGCGGATCTCAAAAAGCGCGATATTCCGGATTCCGGGATCGACGCCATGATGGAAGATATCGAGAAAAAAGCTCTCAAAAAAGAAGTTGAAGAACTCAAACACAAGCTGTCCAAATACGAGAACGACAATCCGAAAGGGGATTTATAAAATGGGAGTATTCAAAAGATTGCGCGATATGACGAAAGCGTCGGTAAACGAAATGTTGGACAAGGTGGAAGATCCGATCGTCATGCTGAACCAATACCTGCGTGACATGGAAGAAGAGATCCATCAAGCCGAAGTGACGGTGGCCAAGCAGATGGCCAACGAGCGCCGCATGAAGCAGCGTCTTGAAGAATCGTACCGCATGTCCACCCAGCGCGAAGCGCAGGCCGAAGCGGCACTCAAGAACGGCCAGGAAGAAGCGGCACGCAAACTGCTCGAAGAAAAGATTTATTTCGATCAAAGAATCGCGGAATCCCAGGATCTGCACGCTCAGGCCGAAGTTCAAGTGTCCGACCTGATGCGTCAGCTGCATGAGATGAAAGACGAGTTCTACCAAATGCGCAACAAGCGCAACGAACTGGTGTCCCGCGCCCAAATGGCGAAAGCCAAAAAGCAAATGGCTCAGGTCAACCCGGTCTACGCGATCGACAAAGGCACTTCGTCGTCGGGCTTCCGCCGGATGGAAGAGAAGATCATGCAGATGGAAGCCGAAGCCGACGTGCTGCGCACGCCTTACGGCAGCTCCAGCCGTCCGTCCGCCTACCTCAGCCCGGTCGACGCGCAGAAGCAGCTTCAAGTCGACGAGCAGCTGAACGCGATGAAGAACAAACTGAACGGCGGACACAGCTCGCCTTCGCTGACCAAAGGCGACGAGCAGTAAGAAGCCGCACGCGGCGGGCCGAACTTATGCTATACTAGCGAAGTTACCGCAGCGCAAGCTTGAAATAACGGCAAAACGACAAGAATCACGGACCGTGCGATACGGCTTCCGGCTCAAATAGGCACAGGCGAAGCCATGCGGTGTATACCGTTATGGCTTTTGCTACGCTTGGAAGAAGATGCGGAAAGCCCAAATTCGGAACACGGCAGGAGGAGAAGCGGCATGAAAACTCAAAAACGCACATGGGCGATCGTTCTGATCGCCGCCGGTATGCTGATGCTGCTCGGCAGATGGATCAGCCCGCTCTCGCTGATCGCTCTCCTCGTGCTGTGTTACGGGATCTACACGATGCGTGCCGAACGGACGTCCATCGGGTACAAATGCCTCGCCGTCGGATCGGGACTGCTGCTGCTCGACCATATCGTCATCCTGCTCGGCGGGATCCTGCTCTCGATCGGCGTATTCTACGCCCGGGCGCGCGAACTGCATGCCGGGCGCGAATACGGACGCCGCCAGGAATTGGCGGCGCAGCTGAATCGCGAACACGAAGCGTGGGTACCGGAAAATATCAGCTTGTGGCATGTGTTCGGCGACATCGATTGCGATTTCGCGCTGGCGCTGCCGACCGAGCCGGACACGGTTATTCACCTGCAGGGGCTGATCTGCGACGCTGACCTGACGTTCCCGGAAGAATACGGCATCGAACTCGACGTATTTCTCGGCTGCGGCAAAGTGACTTTTGACGGCAAAGGCCGCAGCGGCTTGCTGAACAAGTTCGTCTGGCGCTCGCCGGGCTACGCCCACAGCGAGCAAAAAGTCCGGGTCGTGATGGCTTACGCCGCAGGCGACTTGAATATCCGAATGAACTAGAACGGGGCGAAGCGGACCCGCGCACAGCGAGGCGCAACCGATCCATAAATCCGAAGGCGGTGAACGGGCACGGTGAACGAAGCGGGAAAAGCGAAAAAATCGAATACGATCGTGCGGGGCATCGGCTCGGGTATCCTGTTATCTTTTATCGTGCTGCTGTCCGCGCTGTACGTGCTCTATTCGTACAAACTGCTGGACGTTCCCGAGACGTGGCCGCTGCGCATCCGGGCCGGCCTCACCGTGTTGACGGTGAGCGTCGCCGTCGGCGCGCTGTACGGGCTGTACCGGTCGCTGCAGATCAAGATTCAATACGACCGGCTGCAAGATACGCTGCTGCTGTGGGAAAAAGGCAATCCGGCGCGTCCGGTCGGACCGCTCGGCGGGGAGATGGAAGTGCTGGCCGGGCAGCTCGAACGGATCGGCAAAAAGTGGGAAGAGCAGGTAAGCTCCCTGCAGCGGCTCTCCACGCATAACGCCCAACTCGCCGAACAGGCGCGGGTGTCCGCGATCGTGGAAGAACGGCAGCGGCTCGCGCGCGAGCTGCACGACGCCGTATCGCAGCAGCTGTTCGCGATCTCGATGACGGCGACGGCGGTCGGCCGGACGTTCGAGAAAGACCTGTCCCGCGCGAGGCGCCAGGTGGAACTGATCGAAGAGATGGCATCTGTCGCGCAGTCCGAGATGCGCGCGCTGCTGCTGCATCTGCGTCCGGTATATCTCGAAGGCAAACCGCTGTATCAGGGACTGAGCGAACTGGTTCGCGAGATTCAGGCCAAAGGACAGATGGAGATTACGCTCAATATGGACGCCGGGCTCGAACTGGTCAAAGGAATCGAGAATCATCTGTTCCGCATCGTGCAGGAAGCGCTATCCAATACGCTTCGCCATGCGAAAGCGGATAAGATGGAGATCATGATCGTCCGGCGCAACGACTCGCTGCGCATGTCGCTCAAAGATAACGGGGTCGGCTTCGAGCTCGACGACAAGAAGCAGTCTTCATACGGGCTGTCGCTTATGCAGGAGCGGGTGAGCGAGATCGGCGGCTCGATTCGGTACATTACCGCTCCGGGCAAAGGAACGCGGATCGAATTGACCGTGCCGCTGGTAAACGGGGGACAAAGAGGGAGCGAGGAATGACGATGGAGACGGAACAACTCATTAGCGTACTGCTCGTCGACGATCACGAGATGGTGCGGATCGGTCTTGCCGCGGTGCTGGACACGGAGGACGGGATCGAGGTTATCGGCGAAGCGAGCGGAGGCGAGGAAGGCGTGCGCCTGGCGCAGCAGTACCAGCCCGACGTCGTGCTGATGGATCTCGTCATGGACGGTATGGACGGCATCGAAGCGACGCGCGAAGTGCTGAAGATCTGCCCCGGCTGCAAAGTGATCGTGCTGACGAGCTATCTGGACGACGAGAAAATGTATCCGGTGATCGAAGCCGGGGCGTTCAGCTATCTGCTCAAAACGTCGCGGGCGAACGAAGTGGCCGACGCGATCCGCGCCGCGGTCCGCGGGCAGTCGGTACTGGAATCGCAGGTCGCGGCCAAAATGATGGATCGGTTCCGCGCGCCCGCACCTGTGCGGGCGCTGCATGAAGATTTGACCGACCGGGAGATGGAAGTGCTGCGGCTGGTCGCGCAGGGCAAGTCGAATCAGGAAGTGGCGGACGAGCTGATCATCGGGATCAAGACCGTCAAGTTCCACGTGACGAACCTGCTGTCCAAGCTCGGCGTGGAAGACCGGACGCAGGCGGCGATTTACGCTTACAAAAACGGTTTGGCCGAATAAACGGTCCGCCGTATCGAAGACAACAGATTGGATTGGCGGGTCGGCTGCGCAGCCGATCCGTTTTTTTTGCCGTTGCGGCGGCCTTTCACAATTTGACGGCTAACACATTCTGCGATTTGCGCAGGCAGGCAAGCCGGATGGAGTATGCTTTATAAGCGCTTAACAAAACGCGGACAGGAGGGATGCGCAGCTGCGGCCGGTTACGATTTTTGAACGCGGCCCGATCAGGAAAAGCTTGGTACGATCCGCCGGAGAGTCAACGGTTGTTATCATTCGAAATGGGGGGCTGCATCATGTCCATGTTCAAGAAAATGGCGTACCTGCTGACCGCTTCCGTTCTTGCCTTTCCCGCTGCCGCTTCGGTCCCGTTCGCGGGCCGGGAAGTCTCGGCGGCTTCAAACGCCGTCTCGATCGTCGATTACGGAGCCGTCCCGAACGATGACGGAGACGACCTGGCCGCGATCCGCCAGGCGGTCGCCGCCGCCAAAGCCGCGGGCAAAAAGGTGTGGGTACCCGCGGGCCTCTTCGCGTACGGCGACGTCGTCGCGCTGGACGGCGTCGTACTGGTCGGCGAAGGAGAACGCTCCGTGCTCCGCAGCACGAATCCGCAGCGCCAGGCGATCCAGCTGGCCGGAAGCGGCAGCGGATTGAGCGACGTGAAGCTCACGAGCGTGCCCGCGCCCGAGCGGCTGTCGAGCTCCGTCTCGGCGCGGGTGCACGTCACGCCGGAGGCGTCGGACTTTACCGTGAAGGACACGGTGATCGAGGGCGGATCTTCGGCCGGGATCATCGTCTACGGCACGAACGGCAGCATCTCGGGGAATACGGTCCGGGATACGCTGGCCGACGGGATCCATATTACGGGAGGGTCCGGGAATATCCGGATCGAGCGAAATATCGTTCGCGACACCGGTGACGACATGATCGCCGTCGTGTCGTACGAGAAAAACGGAACCTGGGTCAAAAACGTGAAGATCTCGCGCAACGACGTCTCGGGCGGCCACGCGCGCGGCATTACGGTCTCCGGCGGCACTGATATTTCGATCGAGCGCAATCAAATAGCCGACACGGGCGGCGCGGGCGTGTTTATCGCGTCGGAAGGCAGCTACCGGACGTACGAAGTGCGCAATCTCAAAGTGAGCCGCAACGATATCCTGCGCGACAGCCGCAATGCGTCGATCCCGGAAAAAGGCGGTATTCGCCTGCAGGCGACGTACAAAGAGCCAAGCATCGTCAACGCGATCATCGAGCGCAATACGATTACCGATTCGGCGGACAGCGGCATCCTGATTCTCGGCTCGGCGAGCATTCAGGCGTCGTTTGCCCGCAACGATATCCGGGACCCGGCCAACCACGGCATCCATCTGCTGCGAACGGTCGTCGGGACGCTGGAATTTGCCGGGAATACGGTTCGGGGCGCAGGCGGCCATGCGCTGTATAACCAGTCCGCGGCGGACGTCGTCAGCGACCTGCCGAATTCGGCGCCTCCGGGCGGCGGCGAAGAAGAAGGGGCTGTCGCGGCGCGCGGCACGCCAAGAATCGACGGCGCGGCCGACGACGTATGGAGCAACGCGACGCCGCTCCGGCTGAACACGGATGCCAACGGCACGACCGGTACCGTCCGGATCGTCTGGGACGATGCCGCGCTGTATTATTTGTTCGAGATGACGGACGCCACGCCGAACGCGCTCGCCGCGGACGAGCATAACGATTCGGTCGAAGTCTGGGTCGACGAGCGCAACGCGAAGAACGGGACGCGGACCGTCGGCGATTACCAACTGCGCGTCGGGCTCGACAACGCACGCTCTTCCGCCGTGCGCGGATTCGATCTGTCGGCCGTCTCAAGCGCGGTCGCGGAGCGGGCCGGCGGATATACGGCGGAGTTCGCCGTGCCGTATACGGCGCTTGCGCCGCAGGCCGGCGACAAGATCGGCTTCAACGCGAGCGCCAACGACGACTCGAACGGCGACGGACGGCGCGACACGTATCTGAGCTGGATCGACAAAAATTTGCCGTACTGGGCAGATACGCGCGTGTACGGCGAAGTGACGCTTGCAAACTGAAAGCGTTCC
Organism: Saccharibacillus brassicae; assembly: GCF_006542275.1. Taxonomy (NCBI): domain Bacteria; kingdom Bacillati; phylum Bacillota; class Bacilli; order Caryophanales; family Paenibacillaceae; genus Saccharibacillus; species Saccharibacillus brassicae. The sequence continues at coordinate 1,641,085 of NZ_CP041217.1, read as the reverse complement.
CTTTGATTTTTGCGGGGCCGGCGTGATTCTGCCGGCCTTTTTGGTGGTGGTAATATTAATGAAACCTTCATGTTGGATCAGCATAAATGATATCATTGCGATAGCATCAGTTTGAGGGATATGTTAAAATGACATCACATCTTTCTTTCTGCGCGTCAACGCGGAGAATTAAGAGTCAGACATAAAGACAAGAGATACTATACCAACTACAGGAAGAATGGGGAGCTATGGCGGACAATCAAAATCTTGAAGCATTGAAAGCACCGGGCGCGGTCTTTTTCATCTTCGGGGCTACCGGAGACCTGGCCCGTCGCAAGTTGTTCCCGGCCATTTTCAGTTTGTACCGGGAAGGAAAATTGGCGGAGGACTTTGCCGTGGTCGGAGTGGCTCGGCGTCCTCGTACGAACGAAGAGTTTCGTGACGACGTTTTCCGCTCGATCCAGGAATTCGGCCGGTACAAATCTTCCGACCAGGAGAAGTGGAACAAGTTTGCGGAACACTTCGAATATAAATCCCTCGACATCAACAACGTAGCGGGATTCCAGGAACTCAAAGAACAGACCGAAGCGATCGAGCAGAAGTTTTCGATTCCGGGCAACCGACTCTTCTATCTGGCGCTGGCGCCCGAACTGTTCGGCAGCGTCTCGTTGAACCTGCGCGAAGGCGGTATGCTCGATAACGAAGGTTGGCATCGTCTGGTCATCGAGAAGCCGTTCGGCTACGACCTCAAGTCGGCCGAGAAGCTGAACGAAGAACTGGGCCATGTGTTCAAGGAAGACGAGATCTACCGGATCGACCACTATCTCGGCAAAGAGATGGTGCAGAACATCGAGACTATTCGGTTCTCGAACCTGTTCTTCGAATCGCTCTGGAACAACAAATATATCGCCAACGTGCAAATCACGCTCGGCGAGACGGTCGGCGTCGAAGAACGCGGCGGCTATTACGATCATGCGGGCGCGCTGCGCGATATGGGCCAGAACCATATTCTCCAGCTGCTCACCATGATCGCGATGGAACCGCCGAGCCGTCCGCTTGCGGAAGACCTGCGCGACGAGAAGGTGAAAGTGCTGCGTTCGCTGCACCATTTCGCCGACGCCGCCGAAGTCAAAGCCAATGTCGTGCGCGGCCAGTACACGGCCGGACAAAGCAAAGGCAAAGACCTGCCGGGCTACCGCGAAGAAGACAAAGTCGATCCGGATTCGAATACCGAGACGTTCTTCGCGGCTCGCGTATCCGTGGACAATTTCCGCTGGGCCGGCGTTCCGTTCTATATCCGAACAGGCAAGCGCCTCCCGGTCAAAACGACGGAAGTCGTCATCGAATTCAAGAAGATGCCGGGCAACATCTACCTCGGACAAAAGCACGACCTGCAGCCGAACCTGCTCGTCATCCGCGTCAATCCGATGGAAGGCATCTACTTCAAGATCAACGCCAAGAAGCCGGGTTCGGAATCCGAAATCGCGCAGGTGGCGATGGAGTTCTGTCAGAGCTGCCTGGTGGGCATCAACTCGCCGGAAGCTTACGAGCGCCTGATCCACGATGCCGCCAAAGGCGATTCCACTTACTTCACGCGTTGGGACGAAGTGGCTTCGGCCTGGGCATTCGTCGACAAAATCGACGCCGCCTGGAAAGAAAACCCGTCCGACGTCAGCTCGTATCCGGCAGGAAGCTGGGGACCGAAAGAAGCGGACGAACTGCTTGCCCGCGACGGATTCCACTGGTGGCCGGTGAACGGCGAAGAAGAAGACAACGTGATCTGGGTAGCCGCTTCGAGCAGCTAAACGGATTGCGCAATGCCAGCGGTGTATTCCGCAGATCAGCCGCCGCGCGGCCGGACATTCCGGCTGCGCGGCGGTTTTTGCTTTTTTTCGACCGAATATCGAACCGAAGCTTGACCTTGAACCCAACTTCAACCCTTATGCTGAACGCATACAGCCGTAAGCGGCTTGAAATTCGATATTCAAGGGAGAGTGGCCGCATGAACAAGAACACGAAAACCGTTTGGCTCGGGGGAGCCGCCGCTGCGGCGATGGTTGCGGCCGCCGGATACGTCTATCGGTCGAGACGGCAGGGCAAAAGCCCGAATCCGCTGCGTCGGCTGTTTCCGGTATTCGCCCTGCCGGAGCCGACGGGGCCGTACGCGATCGGCACGTTCGAAGAACATCTCGTCGACGGAAGCCGGCAGGAGAACCGGCGGGGCACGCTTCCCGAAGGGGACGGTCCGCGGGAAGTGCCGCTCACCGTCTGGTATCCGGCCGACACTTCGGCCGCGGCCGCCGCGCAGCCGGAACGATACCCGGCTGCGCTCGGCGAATGCCTGTCGCTCGTATTCGGGCTGCCGCGCCGATGGTTCGGGCATTTGTCGCGGGTGAGCACGCATGCGTTCCGGCGCCTGCCGCTCTCCGGCGGGGAGTCCGCCTATCCGGTGCTGCTGTTCTCGCCGGGCATTCGCTCGACCCGGTTCCAGAGCCTGACGCTCGTCGAGGAACTCGTCAGCCGGGGCTATATCGTAATCGGGATGGATCATCCGTACACGTCGGCCGAAGTGAAGCTGCAGGGCGGGCGCGCCGCCGCGTACGTGCATGAACCTTCCTTCGCGCATTCTAGCGAGCTGCACGCGTACAACGTGGGCGAAATCGCCGTTCGCGCAGCGGATGCCCGCTTCGTGCTCGATACGCTGGAGCGCTGGAACGCGGCCGGCTCCGGCCATCCGCTGTCCGGCCGATTGGACCTTGAACGCGCCGGGCTGCTCGGCCATTCCTACGGGGGAGCGACGGCGGTCCAAGCGCTTGCGGCCGACGAACGCTTCGCCGCGGCGCTCAGCCTGGAAGGCGGGTTCTGGGGCGAAGCCCCGAGCGGGCCGCTTGAGCGGCCGTTCATGTACCTGCTGACCGGAGAGACGGAGCGGGCGCTGGACCCGAACGATCCGAAGCGGGAAAAAGTCGTCTACCCGGAATGGACGGAAGAAGCGGAGCAGGCGATGGGTTCGAGCCGGAGCGATACGCTGTTCGCGGTGGTCGAACCGTTCTACCATCAAAGCTTTACCGACGTCGCTTATGTGTCCCCGCGCCTGTTCGCCCACAAAGCGACGCCGGAACGGACGAGCGAGATCACGCGCGCTTACGCCGTCGCTTTTTTCGACCGTTATATAAAAAGTATCCGTTCGGAGCTGCTGGGGCAGGACTCGGAGGCGTTCCCGGAAGTTCGGTACGACCGCAAGCTCACCCGGATCGCCGACCAAGAGAAGGAGACCCGCGCATGAAAAAGATGACCCGAGGACAGCTTGCGAACAAAACGGGCTTGACCCCGGCCACGATCCGGTTCTATGAAGATCGGGGCGTACTGCCGGAACCGGAACGCGGCGACAACGGCTACCGGATGTACGGCGAAGAATACGTGACGATGATCCGTTTTATCCGGGACGCCAAAGCGCTCGGGTATCCGCTTGCGCGCATCGGCGAAACGCTGCGCGAGCTCGGCGGAAGCCCGGGCATCGGCATCGAGGCGCTGCGCGAATTGGTGCGGCAGCAGATCGCGGACGTCGAACGGCAGGAGCGGCATCTGGCGGAAGTGAAAAAACATCTGAACCGGCTGCTGGACGAATATGACGACGACGAAGTGCGCGAATATGCGCGTTCGTTCCGCCGCGGCGGGGACCGGTAACGAAAATTGTGCGCGCACTCCCGGTCGGCGCACATTATCCCCTTGCCTGTGCGTTAATTATGGTACAATATAGGGATGAATACGTACGATACAGAAGGGAACGTGAACATGAACCAAGCCGATGAAAAGGTTTTGCGCGATGAAGTCGACAAACGCAGAACTTTTGCCATTATATCTCACCCGGATGCCGGGAAAACGACGCTGACGGAGAAGCTTCTGCTCTTCGGCGGCGCTATTCGTCTGGCCGGAACGGTCAAAGCCCGCAAAGCAAGCAAGCACGCGACGAGCGACTGGATGGAAATCGAGAAACAGCGGGGCATCTCCGTTACGTCCTCGGTCATGCAGTTCGATTACGACGGTCACCGCATCAACATTTTGGATACGCCGGGTCACCAGGACTTCAGCGAAGACACGTACCGGACGCTCACGGCGGCCGACAGCGCGGTCATGCTGATCGACGTGGCGAAAGGCGTGGAAGCGCAGACGATCAAGCTGTTCCAGGTGTGCGCGAAGCGCGGCATTCCGATCTTTACTTTTATTAACAAACTCGACCGCGAAGGCCAAAGCCCGTTCGACCTGATGGAAGAGCTGGAGCAGGTGCTGGGCATCCGCTCGGTTCCGATGAACTGGCCGATCGGCATGGGGCGCGAGCTGAACGGTATCTACGACCGGATGAAAAATCAGGTCGAGCTGTTCCAGGGCGACGACCATTCGCAGATCAAAGTCCAAAAAGTCGAAGATTACCGCGATCCGATCATCAAAGAGATGGCCGGCGAATACCATGCGAACCAGCTGGTGGAAGAACTTGAGCTGCTGGACGTGGCGGGCGATCCGTTCGATTACGAAAAAGTGAAACGCGGCGAGCTGACTCCGGTCTTCTTCGGCAGCGCGATCAACAACTTCGGCCTGCAGACGTTCCTGCAAAACTTCCTGGAGCTGGCACCCAAGCCGGCGCCGCGCCGCAGCACGGAAGGCGAGATCGAACCGGTCCGCGAGAAGTTCAGCGGCTACGTGTTCAAGATCCAGGCCAACATGAACCCGGCGCACCGCGACCGGATCGCGTTTCTGCGCATCGTGTCCGGCAAGTTCGAGCGCGGCATGAGCGTCAAGCACGTGCGCGTCGGCAAAGACATCAAGCTGGCCCAGCCGCAGCAGTTTCTGGCGCAGGACCGCGATATCGTCGAGACGGCTTACGCCGGCGACATTATCGGCTTGTTCGACCCGGGCATTTTCCGGATCGGCGATTCGCTGGTGGAAGGACAAAGCTTCGAATTCGAAGAGCTGCCGACGTTCTCGCCGGAGATTTTCGCCAAGGTCACGGCCAAAAACGCGCTCAAGCACAAGCAGTACCAAAAAGGCATCGACCAGCTGACGGAAGAAGGCACCATTCAGGTGTTCCGCACCGTAAGCTTCGACGACACGATCCTCGGCGTAGTCGGACAGCTCCAGTTCGAAGTGTTCGAGTACCGGATGAAAAACGAGTACGGCGTCGACGTGCAGCTTCAGCGCCAGTCGTTCCAATTCGCGCGCTGGATCGTCGCCCCGGAGATCGATCCTTCGAAATTCCGGATCAACTCCACGCTCGTCAAAGACAAAAAAGGCAACTATGTCGCGCTGTTCGAAAACGAGTATGCCATGCGTACCGCTATCGATAAAAATCCGGACGCCCGATTCCTGGAAATGGCGCCCTGATCTCAAGGAGGCCTGAAGCAGGATGGGGAAAGGCAAAAAACAGTACGCGGTCATCGGTATGGGCCGATTCGGATCAAGCATCGCCAAATCGCTCAGCCAAATGGGATTCGACGTGCTGGCGATCGACGCCAGCCAGCAGCGGACCCAGGAGATCTCGAATATCGTGACGCATGCGGTGTCGGCGGATTCGACGGACGAAGAAGCGCTCAAAGCGCTCGGCATCCGCAACTTCAACGTGGTCGTCGTGGCGATCGGCCAGGATATTCAGGCGAGTATCCTGACGACGCTCATTCTCAAGGAAATGAACATGCCGATGATCATTGCCAAAGCGCAGAACGAACTCCACGGCAAAGTGCTGAGCAAGATCGGCGCGGACAAAGTCATTTTCCCGGAACGCGATATGGGTACAAGGGTTGCGCACAATCTGACGTCGCCGAACATCCTCGATTATATCGAGCTGTCGGGCGATTACAGCATCTTCGAGATGCTCGTCCCGGCGCGGATGGTCGGCCGCAACCTGATCGAGCTGAATCTGCGGCAAAAGTACGGCTGCAACGTGATCGCCGTGCGCCGCGGCAGCAAGATGAACATCTCCCCGGACCCGCACGGCCGTCTCTGGGAAGGCGATGTGCTCGTTATCGTCGGCGAACGGGACGATCTGGTGCGGCTGGAGCTTGCGTTCGACAAACACGGATAAACCCAAAAAAGGTATCGCCCCGCGGCGGTACCTTTCAATTTGAATAAGCGGAGGGCGAAACGTATGCGACATGCGCAGATCGAATCGACGGCGAATGCCCGCGTGAAAGAATGGGCCGGCCTGCTGGAGAAAAAGCACCGCGACCGTCAGGGAAAATACCTCGTGGAAGGCGTGCATCTGGTGCAGGAAGCGCTGCGCGCCGAAGCCGACGTGGAATGCGTCGCTTACGACGCGGCGCTCGGCGTGCCGGGAGAACTCTCCGCCAGCGCGCAGGGCGGCAGCGCGGCGGAATGGATCGCCGTCTCGGCGGCGATCGTGTCCAAATGCACCGAAGCGCGCACGCCGCAGCCGGTGTTCGCGGTCGTGCGCAAGTCCGCCGCGAAGCCGGCCGATCTGCTGCGCGTGCCGCACGGCCTCGTCGCCGTGCTCGACGGCGTGCAGGACCCGGGCAACGTGGGCACGATCATCCGCGCCGCCGACGCGGCGGGCGCGGCGGGCGTTATCGTCGGCCGGGGCTGCGCGGACATGTATAATCCCAAGACGGTACGCTCGACGATGGGATCGCTGTTCCATCTGCCGATCGTGGAAGGCGATCTGACCGAACTGCTGCCCCTGGCGCGCGAAGCGTCGGCCAAGATCGTCAGCACGAGCCTGCAGGCCGACCGCGGCTGCTACGAAGCCGATTACCGCGGCGCGACCTGGTTCGTGTTCGGCAGCGAAGGCGGCGGCGTCTCGCCGGAAGTCGAGGCGTTCGTGGACGAGAAGGTCATCATCCCGATGCCCGGCCGGGCGGAATCGCTGAACGTGGCGATGGCCGCTTCGGTGCTTCTGTTCGAAGCGGTGCGGCAGCGGCTGCTGCCGTAGGGCGCGGCTGCTGCTCTAGGCCGCAGCGCGAGAAATAAAAAGGACTTGAGCCGCGGCTCAAGTCCTTTTTATCGTGCCGGGTAAGCCCGGGACGTCTGTCCGGGCGCAGGCGGCTTTTGGTTCATTCGCGAGCATGCGGACCAGCCGGATTCGCCCGGCATGCATGTCGGCCGTCCCGCCGGGCACTCCGTCCCGTCACACTTCGTCCCAGATGCGCAGCACGTTGTCGAAAGCGATCCGCGTGCCGTTCAGGCAGTCTTCCATGCCTTCGTATTCGATAGACAGGAAGCCGTCGTAGCCGGAAGCTTTGACGTGGGCGAGGATCTCGTACAGGTCGAGATCGCCCTGACCGGCGATCGCGCCGCGCAGGTAGCTGCCGCCCGAACTGCGGAACCAGCCTTCGCCGGGATTGAGGCGGGCCGGACGGATATAGAAGTCTTTGATATGGACCATCGAAGCGATCGGCAGATTGTTGCGGACGGCGGTCAGCGGGTTTTCGTCGACGCAGACGAAGTTGCCGACGTCGAGCGTCGTTTTGAAATTCGGGCGGTCGACGGCCTGCACGAGCGTCTGAATCCGGTCGCTCGATTGCACGTAATAGCCGTGGTTCTCGACGCTTGTCGTAATGCCGTAACCGGCGGCGTGGTCGGCAATTCGCCGGCAGGCGGACGCGAGCTTCTCCAAGTCTTCGTTGAAGCGAAGAATCGAAGTGTCTTCGCGCGAAGCGACGTCGTGGCGCATCAGCTGGATGCCCAGCCGATGGGCGCGATCGACTTCGGCGAGAACGCGGACGATTTCCGCTTCATAGTCTTCTTCGCTCTCCGTGATGAAGTTCGCTCCGATCGCGTAGTTCGAAAGCTCCAGGTTCAATTCCTTGGCGCGCCGCGCAAGCTGCCTCTCCAGCACGCCGGCTTCGTCGAACCCGAAGCCGAGCCCCGGGACGATCTCGATATGCCGGGCTCCGATTCCGGCCGCCCAACCCATGCCTTCGCCGATCGTCATGCGGCCCTGCTGCATGGCTTGATACAGACTGTATGAACTGATGCCGAGTTTCATCGTGCAGCCACTCCCCGTCAAATGGAATATTCGATAAACGAAAGGTTTCTGTTTGAGTATAGCGCAGCCGGGAGCTTAACGATAGCGCTCGATGAAGCGCACCGCTCCGGCAATATCCGCCGCCGGATCGCGGCCGACTTCACGCTCGATCGTCAGGTAGCCCGTATAGCCGATCTCCTGCAGCGCCCGGAAGTAGGCGTCGAAGTCCACGTCGCCTTCGCCCGGCGGCAGTTCGACGAAGTCCGCGCCGCCCGAAGCCATATCGGCGATGTCCGCGTGGTCCATCTCGCCGAAGCCGAGATACCCGTATACCTTTTTCGGATCGACTTCGCGCAGGCGGCGGCCGTCTTTGACGTGCGTGTGCACGATGTAATCCCGAAGCAGGCGCACGCCCTGCACCGGATCGTCGCCGGTGACCATCACCATGTTGGCCGGATCGAAATTGACGGAGACGCCGTTGGTGCCGAGCGTATCGAGGAAGCTTTTGAGATGGGCGGCCGGCTCGGGACCGGTCTCGATCGCAAAATAGGCGTTCCGGCTGCTTGCGTATTGGCTCAGTTCTTCGCACGCCCGGTGCATCGCGTCGTAAATGGCTCCGCCGCGGTCTTCGGGCACGATGCCAATATGGGTCGTGACCACGTTCGTGCCGAGCTCAAGCGCAAGGTCCAGGATGCGTTTCGATTTCTCGATCTTCTCCGGGTTGACGGAAGCATCCTGGAAGCCGTGGCCGGCCAGATCGCCGCACAGCGCCGATATTTCCAGGCCGAGGCTGCCGATGAAGTCGCGCAGTTCGCGCCGTTTGGAACCGGTCAGGACGGCCGGGTCCATCTCGCCGGACACCGCATAGATCTGCACGCCGTCGGCGCCGACCTCTTTTGCTTTTCTCAATCCTTCCGTCACGCCGATCCCGAAGCTGTCGACGATCACGCCGATTTTGTTGGAAAGGCCCGGAGTCCCGTTCGTCGATTGTGCGTTCATTGGGCATCCTCCCCGTCCAGACGAATTTCCCGGCCTTCTTCGGCCGAGCGGTAGATCGCGTTCAGCAGCCGGATCATGGCTACGCCGTCGTCGACCGGGCACAGATTGTCGCCTTTGCCCTGGCACAGATCGACGAAATGGTTGATTTCCCGCTTGAAGCTGTCCACGAAGTCGAAGCCCGGCGTCGTGAGCTGCGGGTCGATGTTCAGGATCGTATTATGCTGCTCGGTCACGATCGACAGCGCCGGTTCGATCTCCGCGCCGCCCCGCTCGCCGAATACGGCAATCTGCGCGGAATCTTTGCGGGCATGCAGCGAGAAGCTGACGTCGACCATAAGCGAAGCTCCGTTCTCGAACCGGATCAGCGCATTGGCCATGTCTTCGACCGTATTGAGCGAAGGATCGAAATCGGCGGCCTGGTAATACGAGAAGTTCTCGATATTCGAGCGGTTGCCGAGTTTGCGATACGTGTTGCCGCTGACCGAGACCGGTGCCGGCTTACCCATGAGATACCAGCACAGATCGATGACGTGCACGCCGATATCGATCAGCGGACCGCCGCCGGAACGTTCTTCGTCCGCGAACCAGCCGCCCGGATTGCCGAGGCGGCGGATCAGGCTCGCTTTGGCGTAATACAATTCGCCCAGATCGCCCGCATCGATAAAACGCTTGAGCACTTCGATATTGGCCGCATGCCGCCGCACGTAGCCGACCTGAAGCACGCGTCCGGTCTCTTCGACCGCCTGGCGGATCGCCAGCGCTTCGTCCACCGTTTTGCAGAGCGGTTTTTCGCACAGGACGTTTTTACCGGCTCGCAGCGCCGCGATACTGATCTCCGCGTGCGAGTTGTTCCACGTGCAGATGCTGACGGCGTCGATATTCGGGTCGGCGAGCAGTTGACGATAATCGGTATGGACGCCGTCAATGCCGTACTGCTTCGCTGTCCGCCGGGCACGTTCCTCGTTCAAGTCGCACACCGCGGTCAATTTGACCTGCGGGTTGGCGGCGTAAGCCTGAAGATGCGAGTCGGAGATGGACCCGCAGCCGATCAATCCGATGCGTACAATTTCCATGGTCGAAGTCACCCTTTCCGGATTCTTATGTTATATTTGTTCATGTATAGGGGATTGCACAGGTCTAATTTAACATAGCGGAGCAAAGGAGAAAATGTTCAGGATGACTCAGTATATGGACTATACGATCAGCCAGAGCCCGATCCGGGTCTTCTCTCCGCCGATCGATCCCGCCCGCCGCCGGATCAAATCGATCACGCTGGTCAACGCGGGACATCTGCCGGGGCGAACGCTTCAGCGGGAACAGGCGACGTTCCATGATTGGGCAATCGTGCTGATCACGGGCGGCGAAGGGCATTACCGGATCGACGGCGGAGAGACGCAGCGGGTCCGGGCGGGCTCGTGGTTCTGCCTGTATCCGGGCGCGTCGTTCGATTACGGTCCCGACCCGGGCGGATACTGGGACGAATATTACGTGACGGCCGAAGGAAAACGGGTCGAGGAATGGCAGCGCGACTGGCTGCCTCCGCGCGGGCAGGTGCACCGCCTGGCGGTGGACGAAGTGCTGCTGCAGCGGATGGAGAGCCTGCTGCGCCTCGTCGGCAGCGGAACGCCGGACAATCTCGACCGTGCGGCCATGCTGCTGGAACAGTTGGCGTACGAGATCGCGGCGGGCGGCGCAGGGCAGGGGGCGGACAGGCGCGGGCACCTGGCGCAGACCGTGATCGAAGACATCCAGTCGCGGCTGCATCTGCCGCCGACCGTCTCCGATACGGCGGCCCGGCATCACGTCTCGGTCTCGACGCTGCGCCGGATCGTGAACGCCTACACCGGCTATCCGTTCAATGAATTCGTGCATCGGCTGCGCGTGGCGGAAGCGGGTCATATTTTGCTGAACACCGACCTAAGCGTCAAAGAAATCGGGGAACGGCTCGGCTACCGGGACCTGTTCTACTTTTCCCGCGTGTTCAAACGGATCACCGGCGTGTCGCCCCGGGAGTACCGCAGCCGCGTCGGACCGTGAACGCTGCCGCCGCAGCCCCGGCTCCGGGGCGTCTCCGCGCGCAATCCCGTATTGGTTTTTTGCACCGCCGCCGTTATAATGGGTGTAGCTTCACAAATCCACGTATCGACTTGCGCAGTTCTTTTATTGAATACGGCCAGAATCATATAGAGATTGACCACAGCTATCGTTTCGGCAGGGGAGGGGAATTTTTTGTTTCAGATTGGCGGCAAAGTGTACGAAGTCATGATCAATCACAAAAACGGCTGGAATGCGGAAGCGTTCCGCGGCCGCTACAGCGAAATTCTGGAACGCTACGATTACATCGTCGGCGATTGGGGATATAACCAGCTTCGGCTAAAAGGCATGTACCGGGACGGGCATCCCAAAGTGGCGAAAGAGTCCCAGGTTTCTTTTACGACCGATTACATTACCGAGCACTGCAACTTCGGGTGCGCCTACTTCGTTCTGCGCAAGGTCAAAGACATGCGCGACGTGAAGGACCCGGAAGAAGCGGCGCTGTACGAAGACCTCGGCGAGATGAAAGAGCCGGTGCGGGAGACTCGCGAATCGCACAAAGTGCAGGAAGCCGCGAAGGAAACCCGCGAGCATACGTCTCCCAAAGAGCGCAAAGACCATCGGGGCGGGCGGGATTCCAAAAGCTCGCGCGGTGAATCGCGCACTTCGGAATCGACGGAGCGCGAGACGAAGGACAAAACGCAGGGCCATCCGGGCAAAAAGAACGGCCAGCGCGGCGAACGTCCGAACCGCCAGCCGCAGGGACAAGGCGCCGACAAGGGCAAAGCTTCCGGCGGCGAAGCAGGCCCGTCTTCGAACAACCGCAACCGCAAGCGCGAAGATCGCGGCGGCGAATCCCGGCCCAAGCCGCAGGTTCGCGACGCGGGCGAACGCCAAAGCGGCGAACGCCAGAGCAGCGAACGGCAAGGCGGCGAACGGCGCGAGCCGGCCCAACCGGCTCCGCAGCCACAAACGCAGCCACAAACGCAGCCACAAACGCAGCCACAAACGCAGCCACAAACGCAGCCGCAGCCGGCCGAATCGGCTCCGAATCCACGTCCGGATCAGGAATCGGCGAAGTAAGCTTGAGTTCGGCCCATTGGGCTGTGCCCGCCACAAGGACTTTGCATTTTCGTTACAACGCCAAGAAGGACCGGCATCGCTGCCGGTCCTTCTTTTTGTCGTTGTTCGGTGTGGTGATTGTTCGGTGTGGGTCGTTGTGTCTGCCGGGGCGGTAAGCGAAGCGGGCTTGTGCCTTGCCTTCAGCCCAGGAACGCTTCGCGTACCCGGTTCCAGAACGGAAACGGACGATAACGGGCAAAGCTGATCTTCTGGCTCGATACGCGGCAGCGGACCGAGACGAGATCGTCGATCGTCAGGTAACGGTGATCCATCGTCAGCAGCAGCCGCTGCTCTTTGCGCGAGTAAATGTCGCAGTGATGGTGCTTGGGAAGCACGAGCGGCGAACCGAGCGTGCGGAAGACGCGGTTGTTGATCGAGGCGATCTCCGCGATTTGCAGCGCTTCGAGCGTCGGGTGCATGATCGCGCCGCCGAGGCCCCGGTTGTACGCGGTGCTGCCCGACGGCGTGGAGACGCAGATGCCGTCGCCGCGGAACATCTCGAACACTTCGTCGTTGATGTCGATCTGCACGACCATCGTCGCTTCGGCGCCTTTGATCGCGAACTCGTTCAGCACGGTATGGATCGACGTGCCGGACTTGCGTTCGATCTCCAGTTCGAGCAGCGGGTACTTGACGATCTTCGGGCCGAGCCCGCCTTCGCCGGCGCCGGACATGAATTCGATCAGTTCGGGCAGATCCTGCGCTTTCCAGTCGGCGTAGAAGCCCAGATGGCCGGTGTGGACCCCGACGAAAGCGATCTCCGGAATACGGTCGATAAACGAATGGAAAGCGTGCAGCATCGTGCCGTCGCCGCCGATCGACACGACGATTTCCGGCGATTCGGAATCCATTTCGAATCCTTTTTCGGCCGCGAGTCTATGGAATTGTTGGCTTAAATCGATCGACAGTTGGTCGCCGCGATCCAGTACATAATATTTCAACGGTTAAACGCTCCTTTGCTCGGGTTTTTGCCTTGCGGCCGCCGAGACAAGCCGGTGCCTGTTCCCGTACATTTTACCATGCCAAACCAGCCGCGTCGCATAAAAAGTTTTTTTGTTCATTCTCTGCCCGATCTTTTGGAAAGCGGTTGCATAATGGGTTTATTTTTAGAAAAATTATGATAGAATAAAAAAACCAAACTCTAATTTCGGCCTTTTGGCAGATTCGATGTATCGAATGTAGGCACGTTGTCTTTAAATTCAAGACGAACGGAGTGGTCAAATGAGTATCTTGACGGCTGTTATGGTATGCGCCTTTGTCTATGTGATTCGCACTTCCCTGGAACATGCCGGGGAAGAAGAGTGGAGCGGATACTAAGATTTCGGTTTGACAGGCGGCCGCGCATTCCGGGGGACGGGTACGCGGTCATATATTCGGCGCGGGGCAAAGACCCGGCGCTTTTTTTGTTTTTTCCGCAAACGGGTCCAAAGACGGGCTGAAAAGGCTCGCATTTTGTTATAATACAAGAAGGTCTCCTGCGAAGACGCATGAGGGCAAGGCCAAGTTGCATCTCCAACGAAATCGGAAGCGAAAGCAGGTAATGGACATGAACTCCGAAACAAACCTCTACGAGCAGCTCGGCGAATCGCCCGGACTGCGGCGCATCATTGAGACTTTTTATGGGAACGTGGTACGCGAGCCTCTGCTGGCCCCGCTGTTTCCCGAAGATATCGAGCCGGTCATCGAACGGCAGCATCAATTTCTGACGCAGTTCTTCGGCGGCCCGCCGCTCTATTCGGAGCAGCACGGGCATCCGATGATGCGGGCGCGGCATATGCGGTTTCCCGTCACCAACGAGCGGGCGGACGCGTGGCTGGCCTGCATGGACGCGGCGCTCGCGGAGAACGGCGTCGAAGACGAGCTGCGCGAATTCGTCGTGGCCCGGCTCAAAGGCCCGGCTTACCATTTCGTCAATACCCCGTAACGGGGAAGTTCGTCCGTCGCGCGACTCTCTGCCGAATTCGATAGACAAAGGAAAGAAGGGCTTATCATTATGGAAATCGATCCGCTGTTTCAAATTACGACGGTCTGCGTGTGCTGCGAAAAAAAATTCGAAACGAGCCGCGTACGGCCGAGTTTCAAACAAACGATTCGGCGGGATAGCGACTTCTGCGCCCATTACAAAAATGAAAATCCCGACTTCTACGTCGTGCGGATCTGTCCGCACTGCGGCTTCGCGTTTACCGAAAATTCCGCGAACAAACTGAGCGCGATCCAGCGCGGCCGATTCGAGGAAAAAGTCGGCGCGGCGCCGAAAAAGAAAGATTACGGCGGCAAACGCACGCTCGAAGCCGCTTTGGACACGTACAAGCTTGCGCTGATCTGCGCCCAGGTCATTCAGGACAAAGAGCGCATCGTCGCAAGCCTGCTGCACCATATCGCGTGGTTGTACCGCTACGCGGACAACGCGGAGCAGGAAGCCCGGTTTATCGGCTTCGCGCGCGATTCGTACATCCGCGTCTACGAGACGGAAGCGGCCGGGCCGAGCGACGCGCGGCTGATGTACCTGATCGGCGAGCTGTGCCGCCGCATGGGCGAGTTCAACGAAGCGGTGCGCTGGTTCTCGCGCGTCATCCACGATCAGCGCATCATGGACGCGGGCATGATCCGGGCGTCGCGGGAACAGTGGGCGACTTTGCGCGAAGACATGTTGGCGCGGAAAATGGAGCTGCCTTCGGAGATGTTGGAGTCTTGAAGGTGTGATGGGAGCCTGGGGCTGGGCGTCGGAGCTTGGGGCTTGGGGCTTCCGTGGCGAGGAAAGGTTGAGGTTGGGAGGCGCTGCGGGGCGGTGAGGCCTGCGATCGCTGTTGCCCCCCGGCTTCCCTGGATTGGAACAGGAAGGGTGGAAGCCGGGGGACAAAGGCGATGTTCCGCTTCCGCTCCACGGTCTCCGGCTCTCCCCGCCCCTCCGCTGACTGCGGCTCGCCTGCGCAACGAGGGTGGGGAAGCGAGCGCCCAAGGCTCCCTTTGTGGTGGGGGTAGGGGAAGGGATAAGAGATAAGAGAGAAGAGCGTAAAGAGATAAGGGACAAGGGATACGAGAGTGAAGAGATAAGAGTGTTAAGGGATAAGAGTGGGAAGAGACAAGGATAAGGGATAAGGGATAAGAGATAAAGGCTGCCTGGGAGTCGGGCGGTCTTTTTTTTGTATTTTTTAAGGGGAAGGAGAGGGAGATTGATGTGAAGGAGTAGAGAAAGGGAACGCGATGTAATCTATGTTGACGCCGAGGGAGTTGGGTTCTACGATGAGGGGGTAGAACGGAAAGTGGGCTTTTTTCAGAGAGAATCAGTAAGATACAGTAATTTTTAATGAAAATACAGTAACAATCATCGAATTTGCGCAAAGGGAAAGGGATGAGAAGCGTATGGGACGAGTCGGCGAGAATAGGGGACGAAGCGGAGAAAGAGCAGAGGAAAGAATGAAGGAGAAAGTCGTATTCCACCGCGAGTATCCGATCCATCTGTCGGACACGGTCGGGGTCACGACGCAGTATCAGAGGCTGCACGCGCACGACGCGCTGGAGATCAACATGATCAAGTCGGGAACGGGCTATTACATCATCAACGGCGTCACGTACGATTTCGAAGCGGGAGACATCGTGCTGATCCATTCGGGAGCGCTGCACTGCGCCTACGAGAAAGAAGGGCTGGTCATGCAGGTCATCACGTTCGACGCCGCCTGGTTCATGGGCAGCCAGCGTTCCGATCCCGACATTTTGAGCCCGTTCAAGGAAATGGGCGTTTATTTTACCCACGTGCTCGACCGCGACCATCCGCGCCTGCCCGAACTGCGCGGACTGCTGCTGTCGCTGCAGGAAGAGCACGACGCGGCCCGGCCTTCGTACGTGTCTGTCGTGTACGCCTACATGCTGCAATTTTTCGTGCAGGTGAATCGCCATTTTCGCCGCGAGAACGTCGAACCGGCGGCAGGCAGCGTCTCCGTCGCGCAGCTGGAAAAAGTCCGTCTCGTGATCGGCGCGATGGAAGAACGCCCCGCCCACGC
Source organism: Saccharibacillus brassicae (assembly GCF_006542275.1). Taxonomy (NCBI): domain Bacteria; kingdom Bacillati; phylum Bacillota; class Bacilli; order Caryophanales; family Paenibacillaceae; genus Saccharibacillus; species Saccharibacillus brassicae. The sequence continues at coordinate 1,624,975 of NZ_CP041217.1, read as the reverse complement.
CTGGACGCTGGAAGAACTGTCCGCCCTCGCTTACCTCAGCCCGTCCCGCTTCAGCGACGTGTTTCGCCGCGCGGTCGGGGTCTCGCCTCTTACGTATCTGATTCAAATCCGGCTGGAGAACGCGTATCACCTGCTGGAAACGTCCGATCTGAAGATCGTCGATATCGCGATGGAATGCGGATTTCGCACGCTGTCGAATTTCAACCGGCTGTTCAAGCGCCATATCGGCACCGAGCCGAGACTGATCCGCGGCAAAATAAATGCGTGTTGCAGTAAGATAGTACCGGTTTCCGATCATTTTGGCGGAGTCGAAGAGGTGGGGTCCAAGTAAGATTGAGTCAGGAAAAGTCACTTCAACGGTGATGCCTACTTACACCATGCGAGGGAAAGGAGGTCCATATGCAGAATACGACGCACCGGACCGCCATCGGGGAACGAAAAGCGAAGGTGTCGCTGGTCAAACGGCTTGGCAGGCAGTGGGATCTTCAAATGATGGTGATTCCGGCGCTGCTGTTCATCTTCGTGTTCAGCTACATTCCGATGTACGGGGTCCTGATGGCTTTTCAGGATTACAGTCTGTTCGACGGATTTTCCGGAAGTGCGTGGGTCGGGTTCAAGCATTTCGAAATGTTTTTCAACGCTCCCGAGTTCTGGACGGTCATCCGCAATACGGTGGCGATCAGCCTGCTGAAGCTGCTGGTCGGGTTCCCGGCTCCAATCCTGCTGGCGTTGATGCTGAACGAAGTGCGCAGCCGCGCTTTCAAAAAAATCGTGCAGACGATCAGCTACCTGCCGCACTTCCTGTCCTGGGTCATCGTCTCCGGCTTCGTCATGTCGCTGCTGTCGACGGAGAACGGGAGCGTCAACATGCTGCTGCAGACCGCGAATCTGATCAAGGAGCCGATCAACTTCCTTTCCCTGCCGCAGTATTTCTGGACGATTCTCGTCACAACGGGCGTCTGGAAAGAAATCGGATTCGCTTCGATCGTCTATCTGGCGGCCATCGCCGGCGTCGATCCGCATATGCACGAAGCGGCGGCGATGGACGGGGCGGGCAAGCTGAGGCAGATCTTTTCCATCACGCTGCCCGCGATCATGCCCGTCATCATCGTGTTCCTGATTCTGGCGATCGGCAATCTGTTGAGCGCGGGATTCGAAGACATCCTGCTGCTCGGCTCGAATCCCGTCCTGAGGGACGTGGGCGACGTGCTCGATACATACGTGTACCGGACCGGCATCCAGAACAACCGGTATTCCTACGCGACGGCGGCGGGCCTGTTCAAATCGCTGCTCGGCGTGCTCCTGCTGGTCGGGGCGAACTACGCGGCGCGCAAATCGGGCAACAGCCTATGGTAAATCGAAAGCGGGGTGCTTGCGCATGAAACCTTCAACCGGAGACCGCATGCTGACGGGCGTCGTCTACGCGCTGCTCGCCGTCATGGCTTTCGTCGCTTTCTATCCGTTCTGGAACGCGGCGGTGATTTCTTTCAACAACGGTACGGATACGATGCGCGGCGGCATCACGTTCTGGCCGAGAGCGTTCACGTTCGAAAATTACCGGGTCGTGTTCGAAGACAGCCGGCTGATCAACGGATTCGTGATCTCGATTCTGCGCACGCTGCTCGGGACGCTGCTCTCGGTCGGGGCTACGGCGATCTTCGCCTACGGCATGAGCAAATCGGAACTGATCGGCCGCAAAGGCTACATGATCTTCTGCATCGTCACGATGTATTTCAGCGGCGGGCTCATTCCGACCTTCCTGCTGATCCGCTCGCTCGACCTGTTCAACACGTTCTGGGTCATGGTCATTCCGGGACTCATCAGCGTGTGGAACATGATCATTTTCCGTACTTTTTTCAAAAGCATTCCGGCGGGGCTCGAAGAATCGGCGCGGATCGACGGCTGTTCCAACTGGGGCGTGCTGTTTCGCATCGTGCTTCCGCTGTCCGGCCCCGTTATCGCCACGCTGTCGCTGTTCACGGCGGTGTATCACTGGAACGACTGGTTTACGCCGAGCATCTATATCAGCAACGCCGATCTGCTCCCGATTCAGACGAAGCTGCAGCAGATTCTGAATTCGAACATCATGAGCGAACAGATGGCGCAGATGGACTCGGCAGCCCAGGGACGGATGAGCCGGATGAAAGCCGTGACGTCGAAGTCGCTGTCCATGGCCACGATGATGGTTGCGACGATTCCCATTTTGTGCGTGTATCCTTTCCTGCAAAAGTATTTCGTCAAAGGCGTGCTGGTCGGTTCGCTCAAGGAATAGACAAGAGGACGAAGGGGGCAAAGCCATGAGAATCGGTAAAAAAGGACGGCGGGTCGGCTCGACGCTGCTCGCATTGACGTTGGTCTTGGCAGGCTGCAGCGGAGGAAGTTCTTCCGGGGCGGGCAAAACCGAAGGCGGAAGCGGCTCGGCCGAAGCGTCCGGGCAGGAAGCGTACGTACTCGGCGAAAGTCCGCTCGAATTTTCTTTCTACGGGCATTACGACTGGTATACGATGCCGAACTGGGGCGAAGACAAAGCTTCGGAATGGATCAAGGCCAACAAAAAAGTCAACGTCGTTCCGATCAGCTCCGGCGGCAACGCCAAGCAGAAGCTGAGCACGATGATCGTGTCGGGCGAGCTGCCGGACGTGATCTGGACCGAACGCGGCGCCGACGTGGAATCGCTGCGCAAAGCGGGTGCGATCGTGCCGTTCGACGACTATCTGGACAAATACCCGAATCTCAAAAAGTGGGCCGGCGAAGAGACGCTCGACATGCTGCGCTCGGAAGACGGCAAGCTGTACCAGTTCCCGAACTGGTACACGACGCAGCCGAACGGCAACGCCGGCTATCTGGTGAACAAAAAAATCTACAACGAGCTCGGCGCGCCGAAGCTTGAGACCACCGAAGAACTGTACGCCTATCTCAAGCAGGTCAAAGACAAATATCCGGACGTCGTGCCGCTCGAAGTCGGGCAGTCCGCAAGCGGCGTCGACATTATGAGTTCGGCTTTTGCGGAGAACCGGCCTTATCTGTACAGCTCGCTCAGCATGAAAGCCGTCCCGTCGGGCGAGACGCTGACGTCGGTGTTCACCGACGACGTGTTCCGCGAGACGCTCGTCTACGCCAACCGGCTGTACCGCGACAAGCTGATCAGCCAGGACGCGTTCACCCAGCCGCTGGAGCAGGTAGAGCAGAAGATCATTACCGGCAAAGCCGCCGTCTACGTCGCGTCCAGCCCGACCGAGTTCGGGGCGATCGGCGACTCCCTGCTCAGCGAAGAAGATCCGGAAGCCGGGTACATCATGATCTGGCCGGTGCATAAGGAAGGTCTGGACAAAAACAAAATTTTCCCCGGTACGTACAACCAGCTCGGCTGGAACGTCAGCGTTATCTCGAAGACGGCCAAAGACCCGGAAGCGATCTTCGCTTTCCTCGACTGGCTCACCGGCCCCGAAGGGCAGCGAATCAGCATGTGGGGACCGGAAGGGCTGTATTGGGACGGCGTCGACGAAGAAGAAGCGCCGATCTTCACCGACGCGTTCACTTCGGACACCAAAGGCCGCGACGAACTGATGAACTCCACGGTCAATCTCCAGTGGGTCGGCAATACGGTCTACGTGGACAACTCCAAGATGAAGTTCGAATCGACGCTGCCGGAAGACAAGAAGAGTTGGGAAACGAAATGGCAGTCGGAGATTACGTGGAAAACGCAGTACGACACGACGGCCTTCGTCAACCTGAATCCGGCCGGCGATTCGAACGAAGGCATCATCGAGCAGAGCGTCGGCGAAATCTATGAAAAAGCCAAAGCGCAGGCGATTCTGAACGCGGGCAGCGAAGAAGAAGTGCTGGCTATTCTGGATCAGGCGGAGCAGGACGCACAGCAGGTCGGTTACGCCCAACTGCTGGAGTACAAAACGGGAAAATGGCAGGAAAATCTGGCGAAGCTCGGCAAATAAAACAGAAGACACGACGTTTGGATGGAGGGCAACCGATTTGAACTATTATCTGGGCGTTGACGGGGGAGGCAGCAAGACTCTCGCCGTAGTCTGCGACGAAAGCGGCCGGATCGTCGGCCGCGGGCAGAGCGGCTGCGGCAATCATCAGCTGGGCGCGGCTCCGGCCGAGCAGCAGATCCGCCTCGCGGTGGACGAAGCGCTGGAGCGGGCCGGCATACGCCGGGAGCAGGTGCGGCGTTCGGTGTTCGGGTTGGCGGGAGCCGACCGCGAAGCGGACTTCCGCATTCTGCGGCCGATGATCGCCCGGCTCGGGCTCGACCGGCACGAGATTGTGTGCGATACGGTGATCGGCCTGCGTGCCGGAACGCGGCAGGCGCACGGCGTGGTCGTGATCTGCGGCACGGGCACGAACTGCTACGGGATCAACCGGAGCGGCGAAGAACTGCAGGTCGGCGGGTTCGGCTATACATTCGGCGATTTCGGCGGCGGATCGGATCTTGCGGTCGAGGTGTTCCGCTCGGTGATCCGGGCCTGGGAAGGCCGGGAGCAGCCGACGCTGCTGGCGGAAGCGACGCTGAGCCGTCTGGCGATGGGTTCGGAAGAAGAAATGTTCCATCATTATCTGGATACGGGCCGGCCTATTCCGCCGGACCTTGCGAAAGTGCTGTTCGACGTGGCGGAAGCCGACGAGCTGGCGAGAAGCATTCTGGCCCGGCAGGGGCGTGAGCTCGGCCGGGCGGCCGGAGCGGTCATTCGCAAGCTGGAGATGGAACACGACCGTTTCGACCTGGTCATGGCCGGCAGCATCCTGACCCGGGGAGACAGCCGCTACATCCTGCCTTTTCTGGACGGGGAAGTCCGGGCGGCGGCGCCGGGCTGCCGGCTGAGCGTGCTAACGCTTGAGCCGGTGGCGGGCGCGCTGTTCATGGCCATGAGCGAGCAGGGCGGTACCGACGAAGAGCTCTACCGCCGCATTCATCAACAACTAAGCGTAAAGGCGGCGAGCGCATGAGCATGCACAAGTTGAAAGTGGCGGTCATCGGAGGCGGATCTTCGTACACGCCCGAGCTGATCGAAGGCTTCATTCTGAATTACGGTACGTTTCCGGTCACCGAAATCGTACTGGTCGATATCGAGCCCGGCCTGCGCAAGCTGTCGATCGTCGGCAGGCTTGCCCAGCGCATGGTCGCCAAGTCCGGGCTGCCGATCGAAGTCACCCTGACGTTGGATCGGCGTTCGGCGCTTGAGGGCGCGGACTTCGTCTCCACGCAGATGCGCGTCGGCATGCTGGAAGCCCGCGGCTGGGACGAGACGATTCCGCTCAAGTACGGCATGATCGGGCAGGAGACGACCGGCCCCGGCGGCATGATGAAAGCGCTCCGGACGATTCCGGTGCTGCTGGACGTCGCCCGCGACATGGAGGAGCTGTGTCCCGACGCGTGGCTGCTCAATTTCACCAATCCGGCGGGCATGGTCACCGAAGCGATCACCCGGCATTCGCGGATTCGCACGATCGGCCTGTGCAATTCGCCGATCGCGGCGTACAAATGGCTGTCGCGGCTGTACGAAGTGCCGATCGAGCGCATCGCATGCGAATTCGTCGGCCTGAACCATCTGCATTATATCAGCCGGATCGAGATCGATGGACAGTCCAAGCTCGACGAACTGCTGGATAACCGCGACGGTTATTCCGCCCGCAACGTGCCGCAGTACGAATGGAACGGGGCGCTGCTGCGCACGCTGCATGCCATTCCTTCGTATTACCTGAAATACTTCTACCTGCACCGCGAACTGCTCGCCGAGCAGCAGGAAGCCGCGGCTAGAGGCGAGACCCGGGCGGAGACGGTGCAGCGGCTCGAAGACGAACTGTTCGAGCTGTACGAAGACGTGAATCTGGCCGAAAAGCCCAAGCAGCTCGAACAGCGCGGCGGCGCGTACTACTCCGAAGCCGCGGTCAAACTGATGAATTCGCTCTATAACGACCAAGGCGACATCCAGACGCTGAACGTCGCGAACAACGGCAGCCTCGATTTCCTGCCGGACGATGCGTGCATCGAAGTCAACTGCCGGGTGTTCAAGACCGGCCCCGTCCCGATCCCTGTCGAAGTGGTGCCCGAAGCGGCTACAGGGCTGATCCACGCCGTCAAAACGTACGAACGGCTGGCGATCGAGGCCGCCGTCTCCGGCAGCCGCGATCTGGCGCTGACCGCGCTGGCGCATCATCCGCTCGTCCCTTCGGTGAACGACGCCGCAGCGATGCTCGATGAGATGCTGGAGCGGAACCGAGCTTACCTGGACCGGTTTTTCCCGAACGAAGCGGCTGTGCGCTGAAGGTCGTGCGCGGACACCGTAAGCTGGGGTTGTCGGCTGACAGCGTGCGCTGAGGGAGTAGGCCGACATTGTCGGCTGACAGCATGCGCTGCCGATGTAAGCTGAGGTCGTGCGCTGTGAAGTCGTGCGCCGATGTTATCAGCGTACATCATGCGCGGCTGCCGTGCGGGAGTGTCCGTGCGTGCGGAACACCGCCGGTCGGGCTTGGCGGTTCGCTGACGCCTGTTGACCGCGCCCGACCGAGCTTGCGGCGCGCTTCCATCCATAACCGCTGCGTTGACCGTGCGGCCTCTTGATTGCTTTTCCGTCAACGTAGCGCGCCTGGGAGCGAAGATTACGGTCTTACATTGCCGAAAAAGCAGCGTGGCCCCTGCAATACGCTTCTTTTCCGCAAAAAGACGCTTCTACGCTGCTTTTTAAGCAGCGTCAACGTGTCGAGAAAGTCTGATTCTGAACAAAGTGAGGAGGCGGAGGGAGAAATTCAGTGTAGGAGCGCCAGCGTTCGCCTTTGAAATCAGGAAAATCCCATTCAAATTTGATCCTTTTTCCTGATTTCAACACGCGACCGGAACGAATTTCTCCCGCAGTCGACAAGCTTCTCATACGTATAGGACTTTCTCGACAGCCTGACGCTGCCTTTTAAGCAGCGTAAGCGGCTCTCGCTAATTCGCCAAATCGGCGCCAAAAAAGCCCTTCGAAGGAATCTCCTTCGAAGGGCTTTCGCTTGCCCGCCGGCTAATCCCGCCAAGGCCATGTCTCGCCCAGGTCATGTCGCGCCAAAGTCGCGTGCGCCCGCTCATGTCCAAGCGGCCCGCCTGTTCCCGGCTCCGGCCAAGCCGGACGCCGGACCTCGAATGCCCGATGTCGGACGCCCGATGTCCGACGTTCACCCGCGAAGCCGACCGCGGCTCACTTGACGACCGTATCCGTCATCAGATAATCGTCGTCGCAGTCCAGCACCGTCAGTCTTCCGTGGCAGCACGGAAAGACCGTCAGGCGCTTGCGGCCGGTATGGATATCTTCCAGTTCCGACGGCTTGATCGGCAGCAGCACGTTTTCCGCTCCGCAGAACGGGCACTGCGGAACCGTCAAATCGCCCATCAGATGGTCGTACGGCAGCGCTTTTTCAAAAGGAATCATGGGTCAGTTATTCTCCCCGGACTGATCTTCCGAAGGCTTGGCTTCCGCTTCCTGCTTGGCCAGTTCGGCCAGCTTTTGCATCAGGATATGCTGCGGCATATGCATGAGATGTTCGATCGGAACATTCAGTTGTTTGGACAGCTTGATTGCCGTGTCCGCCGAAATTTGCAGAGGTCTCATGGTGTATTCCCTCCCGTGTCAGATTTGGCTTCATAAGACGTTTTCGATATAGTAATACTGTACCATGAGGCCCAGGCAAACGCCATATGGACCTCGTGAACCGATCATGCCGCCATGTCCGCTGCACCTATTTTTCGAAGCGAAAGGTGAGGAACGCAATGAGCAACCGCTTGAGACAGACCTGGGATTTGGAGACGGTTTTCCCCGGAGGTTCGGCTTCGGCCGAATTCGATACTTTTCTAAAAAAATTGGCGGCCGACGTGGAAGGACTGCAGCAGCGCGTAGGCGGACTTCAACCTCCGGCTTCCGCCGAACAGACCGCGGCGTTCGATCCGCTGTTCGTCGACGTGCAGGACGTATCCGCGCGGTTCCGCCAGGCGGGCGCGTTCGTTTCGTGCCTGAGCGCACAGGACCAGAACGACCAAAAAGCCGGGCAGCTCTCGGCGCGCGTCGGCTCGATCCGCGCCCGCTGGCAGAGCGTCGTGGCGACGTTCGACAGCGTGCTGCAAAATACGCAGGATGCCGTCTGGACAGAGTGGATGGAGCGGGAGACGGTGGCGCCCGTCGCGTTCAACCTGAGCGAGAGCCGCTCGCAGGCCCGCGAGAAGATGACGCCGGAGCTGGAAAGCCTCGCGCTCTCGCTGTCGGTCGATGGGTATCAGGGCTGGAGCAGCTTTTACAATACGATCGTGCGCCACGTGCGTGTGAAGTCCGAAGAGAACGGCGAGATCAAGCAGCTGTCCGCGGCGCAGGCCGCCAACAAGCTCGGTTCGACGGACCCGAAGCAGCGCGAAGACATGGGCCGCAGCTGGGAACAGGCCTGGACCGACGTCGAAGACTACTGCGCGGATACGCTCAACCATCTGGCCGGCTTCCGTCTGTCGCTGTACGAGAAGCGCGGCTGGGAAAACGTGCTGCGCGAGCCGCTTGAGATCAACCGGATGTCCGCCCGCACGCTCGACACGATGTGGCAGGTCATTACGGACAACAAGCCGATCTTCGTGGAATACCTGAAACGCAAAGCGCAGCTGCTGAACGTGGAACGGCTCGGCTGGCACGACGTCGACGCGCCGATCGGCGCATCCGAATCCAAAATCGAGTACGACGACGCAGCCGATCTGATCGTGGAGCAGTTCCGCAGCTTCAGTCCGCGCATGGCGGACTTCGCGCAGCGGGCGTTCGATCACAACTGGATCGAAGCGGAAGACCGGGCGGGCAAACGGCCGGGCGGGTTCTGCACGGCGCTGCCGCTGACGAAGGAAACGCGTATCTTCATGACGTACAGCGGCACGGCATCCAACGTGTCCACGCTTGCGCACGAACTGGGCCACGGCTACCACCAGCACGTCATGGACGAACTGCCGACGTTCAGCCAGCGGTACGCGATGAACGTGGCGGAGACGGCGTCGACGTTCGCGGAGATGATCGTGGCCGATTCGCTGGTGCGCAAAGCGGCGGACGAAGAAGAGCGTATCGTGCTGCTCGAAGACAAAATCCAGCGCAGCATCGCGTTCTTCATGAACATTCACGCGCGCTTCCTGTTCGAGACCCGCTTTTACGAGCAGCGCCGTGCCGGTCTGCTCACGCCCCAGGATCTCAGCGAGCTGATGACGCAGGCGCAGGAAGAAGCGTTCTGCGGCGTGCTCGGCGATTACCATCCGCATTTCTGGGCGTCCAAGCTGCATTTTTACAATACCGGCGTTCCGTTCTACAATTTCCCGTATACGTTCGGCTACCTGTTCAGTACCGGGATCTATGCGCAGGCGCAGCGGGAAGGAAGCGGATTTGCCGACAAGTACGACGCGCTGCTGCTCGATACCGGCCGCATGACCGTCGAACAACTGGCCTCGAAGCATCTGGGCGTCGACCTGACGCAGCCGGACTTCTGGCAGGCGGCGATCGATGTTAGCGCGGCTGACGTTCGGACGTTCCTGGACATGACCGAAGCGAAAGTTTTATAACAGAAAACCAAGCGTTCAAAGCTGCAAAAAAAGGCGATCAGATCTCAAATCTGGTCGTCTTTTGCTTTTATTTACTGAAAAATAGCAAAATATTTAAAATTTAATAGTTATATTTACCCAATTATTACGAATAGTATTGAAGTAGGCAGGAACCGTCTCTATAATGAGCCTCAAGCGCTACATACCGGCATAAAATCGGGATCTCACCTGTGCTTAAAGATGCATATGATAAGGGAGGATTAACATGTTTGTCCTAAACGAGTATTCGCTTCCCAGACAGCTCGACATCGTATTCAAAGAATTGGGCGAGGAACTGTCGCAGCTTGAATCCGGAACGGTTTTCGTCCAGATTCGCAACAATGTCGTCGGCAAGTTCGGCATCCGCCATACGCCGCTCGCCGGCCGCGACGGCCACGTGGAAGCGCCCGGCCGGGGACTGAACGAGCAGCAGGTCCGGGCTTTCCGCAACATGGCGATCGAATCGCTCAATTACAAGAAAAGCTGGACGCACGGCGAGATCCATTACGATTTTGCGATCCGCAAAGCGGAAGTGGTGGTGGATGCGCAGTTCGAATCGAACTACAATATGGCCAGCAGCCTGATCCGCTATCCGAAGCACACGTCCAAGGAATCGCGGTCCGAACTTTCCTGAGCATGCGGCGCACGGATTGACAAAGAAGGGCCGCCACTTTAAGATAGGGACAAGTTACTGTCACAACGCGATGATGGGGACAAGTAAGCGGGTGCGAACTGCTTCAGAAAGCCGGCGGGTGATGCGAGCCGGTGCAGACGCCCTGTCCGAATGGCCCCCGGAGTGCCGCGCCGAACCGGAATATTCCGCAGTAGGCCGGCCGGCTTCGTTCCCCGTTAACGGAACGGTTAAGGTCTGCCCCGGAGTTAAGCCGGAGAGACGAATAAGGGTGGTACCACGGTCTCACGTCCCTTGCGGACGTGGGCCTTTTTGCGTTCAAACGCCTGCCTTCAAACGGCGGGCCTATCAGAATCGGAGGAATCCTAATGATGAAAAAAGTATTATCGGGCATTCAACCGAGCGGTCAGCTGACCATCGGCAACTACATCGGGGCGATCAAAAATTTCGTGACGCTTCAGCACGACCACGAGTGCTTCTTCTCGGTCGTCGACCTGCACGCGATCACCGTGCCGCAGGACCCGGCCGCGCTGCGCGAGCAGTCGGAATCGGTCGCGACGCTGTATGCGGCAGCCGGCATCGATCCGGAGAAGTCGAACATCTTCATGCAGTCGCATGTGCCGCAGCATGCCGAATTGGGCTGGTTGATGACGACGCTGACCGGCATGGGCGAGCTGGAGCGGATGACCCAGTTCAAAGACAAGTCGGAAGGCAAAGGTTCCGTCGGCGCGGGGTTGTTCGTCTACCCGGCGCTGATGGCGGCAGACATTTTGCTGTACCAGGCCGATCTGGTTCCGGTCGGCGAAGACCAGAAGCAGCATCTGGAATTGACGCGCGACCTGGCCGGCCGCTTCAACAGCCGGTTCGGGGATTTCTTCACCGTGCCGGAACCGTACATCCCGAAAGTCGGCGCGCGGATCATGGGACTCGACGACGCTTCCAAAAAAATGAGCAAAAGCAGCGCGAATGCGGGCAGTTACATCGCGCTGCTCGATCCGCCGGACGTGATCCGCAAAAAGTTCAACCGGGCGACGACCGATTCGGGCGGCGAAGTGCGCTACGACCCGGCGACCAAGCCGGAAGTGAGCAACCTTATGGGCATCTACGCGGAATGCACGGGCAGCTCCCTTCAGCAGGTGCAGGAGCAGTTCGAAGGCAAAATGTACGGCGCGTTCAAAAAAGAGCTGGGCGAAGCCGTCGTATCGGTGCTTGAGCCGCTCCAGCAGCGCTACAGCGAGATCCGCGAATCGGGCGAGATCAAGCGCATTTTGGCCAAAGGCGCGGAGCGCGCGGAAGCGGTAGCCGAAGAGACGATGAAAGGCGTGCGCGACCGTATGGGCTTCATGCCGAAGTTCTGATCGCTCGCGCCCTTTCCATACAGCGATCCCTTACGCACAGTCCGAACATGGAAAAGCCGCTGATCCGTCTTGACGGGTCAGCGGCTTTTTGGCGTGCCGGATGATTGGTAAACGAGCCTGGCCTCCTGAAAAGGCGGGCCGTCGTTCGTGCATGTGCAAGGGTCGTTCATCCGTAATTGCCGTTCGTCTGTAATTAATGAAGCGGCTTTTCCTGCGGCGCCGCGGAGACGCCCAGTTTGCGCTGGATACGCGCTTTGGTAATGAAGCCCCAGCCGATATTGAGCACGGCAACGACGCCGACGCCAAGCGCGAGCCAAGCGCTCTCATTAATAAGGATGGCGCACAGCGTGACGAGAGCCATCGAAGAAACGGCGAACCATAGGGCAAGACCTTTATTCATCGGAAAACCTCCGTTTTAAATTCGACTTTGTTCCATTATACCTTATTTTTTCGGGATAGAGCCAAATTTTCGTCGGTTTTTCGTACCCGTCTTCCAACAAAATTCCACATCTTTTTTTGAGAATGCCGTGAAAATCTCATGAAATTGTCAAATTATCGAACTTGTTTCGGGAATCGTTGGCAATCGAAAGGGGCTTTGATATGATAAAATTCATAGCGATACTTTATCCCGGCTTGCCAAAAGCCGGTTTTAACCATTATCGTATACATTTCGCATGTACGTTTTTGCGGATCGGAACCTAAGAGGAGGAATGACAAGCGTGGGCAAATCGTTAAATTATGCAGCTTCGGAAGCCGCCCCTGTCTCGGAACACGAAGACGCGCGGGTAACGTGGCGAGATTTCGTCACCTTGGCCAAGCCGGGCATTTTGCGCTCGAACCTGTTCGTGACGCTGGCCGGATTCTGGCTGGCTTCGCAGTGGAACATCAACTGGGCGAATCTGATTGCGACGCTGGCCGGCACGATGCTGATCGTCGGGGCATCCGGCGTGTTCAACAACTATCTCGACCGCGAGATGGATACCAAAATGGAACGGACCAAGAACCGCGTGCTGCCGACCGGCAGAATCGCGCCGCGCATCGTGCTGACCTACGGCATCGTGCTGGGCGTGCTCGGACTGGCTATTTTATTCGGATTTTGCGGCGTATTGACCGGCGTGTGCGGAGCGATCGGCATGTTCGCCTACGTCGTACTCTACACGATGTGGCTCAAGCGCACGTCTACGTGGAGCACATCGCTCGGCGGAATCTCCGGCGCGATGCCTCCGGTCATCGGTTACGTCGCCGTCACGAACCGAATCGACATGGGCGCCGTACTGCTGTTCCTGTGGATGTTCCTCTGGCAGCCGCCGCACTTCTGGGCGCTCGGTATTCGCCGCGTCGAGGAATACCGCGCAGCGGGCTTCCCGATCCTGCCGGTCGTCAAAGGCATTCGCCGCACCCAATGGCAGATGCTGCCTTATATCGTGCTGCTGCTGCCGGTACCGATTCTGATGTACGCGTACGGATACGTCGGCATGATCTTCACCGTCGCTTCGGTCGCCATCACGGCGCTGTGGCTGTACTTCGCCGTCAAAGGACTGGCCAAAGGCCAGGACCCGGACGCCTGGGGCAAAAAAGTGTTCATGTACTCCATCTATTACATGATGGTCACGTTCCTGCTGATGATTATCGACACGGCGCATTGATCCGATCGTGATCGACTCGATGCGCACCGCGTCCTGCCAAGCCGTCTTACGCCCCCAATGGAGCGGAAGACGGCTTTATTCATGCCCGGTGCGGGGCAGCATCGTGTCCGGGTAGCGGATAAACTCGTCCAGTCCGGCCTTCTCAAGCTGCTGGACTGCGTATTCGTCCGGGGTGCCTTCGACGCCCGCGTATCCGCGGCGCGTATACAGATGGTCCGCGTCCGGAAACAGATCGGACAGCAGCGCCCGGATTTTCCGTCCGGACGAGTCGTTATCGAGAAACAGATACACTTCGTCGTGCTTCGCTTCCTGGTACAGCGATTCCAACCGGGCGGCGTTGGGCGTTCCGAACGTGCACAAGATCCGGATGTTCTCGTCGAGCAGACGCCGAATCTTGCTGCGGTCGTTCTTGCCTTCTACGATGACGGTGATCGGCATAAGGGATGTACCTCCTGCTTCAATCGAATAGGATGTTTTTATACAGTGTACCGGGCCGGAAACCGGAATGCAAAAGGCGGCGGAAGAATGCGGCGAAAGCTGACAGAGGGCCTTTTTTTCCTGTATAATCAAAAGGCGCGCGAACCGCTGCGAACGAGGGGGGCGGAGCGCGCGGAAATACGAAGGAAGAACGGAGGCAAAGCCTGATGAATACGGAAGTCTGGATCGAATTCGCCAGGCAGAACTGGCTGATTCTTCTGATTGCGCTCGTAGCGGTATGGTTGGTCATAAACCTTATAAAAACGATGATCAAATGGGCGATCGCGATCGTGATCGTCGTGGCGCTGATCGTGTACAGCGGCGTGTCGCTCGATCAAATTCAGCATACGGTAACGGACGTCAAGAACGAAGCGGTGGCCAAGCTTCAGGGCGAGGCGTTGAACATGCTCAGGGACGAAGCGGCGGAAGCCGTGTTCGACAGCGGCGCAGACGGTTCTTTTACGGTCAAAACGACGAGTCTCAAGCTTGAAGGCCGCCCGAACGCGTCGACCGTCAAGGTCACGTATCGCGGCATCGCGCTCGGGGAATGGGAACGCGGCGAACAGGTGAATGCCCTGATCCGCGCCGCGCAGAGCCGGAAATGACGGCGCAGGGGAACTTGACCGCCCAGGCGTCCAATATTCGGGAGGTGGACGTTTTGCCTTGGCTAAGCACGGATATCGTGACCCTGCTGCTGCTCGCGGTGCTGGTGTTGTCGGTCTTTCGCGGCGCGTATCTGGGCACGAAGAGAACGGCAGCGGGTCTTGGCAGCATGGTCGGCCGCCTGCTGATGCGCGTATTGGGCATTCTGGCCGCGCTGCTGCTGGCCGGCTGGGCTTCGCCTTATGCGCGGGACTGGGCCGACCGGACCGTGCTGGACATGCCGGCGGGCGAACTGCCCGCCTGGAGAGAAGCCGGGTATGCGCTGCTCGGCTTCGTATCCGATTTTTCCCTGCTGCGGGTGGCGCTGCTGTTCGTGCTGATCTACCCGGTCTGCGTGACCGGGTTGTCGCTGCTCGGCAGATGGCGCACGACCGTGGAAGAGCCGCCCCGCAAAAAAGGCAAGCGGCGCCAGAGCGGTCCGTTTCTGGACCGGATCGGCGGAGCGGCTCTCGGCCTCGTGGCCGGCGCCTGGCGGGGCGCGCTGCTGCTGGCGCTGCTGTTCGTGTTCGCGTCGCTGCTGCCCGCAAGTCCGGTGACCCGCTACGCCGAAGCGTCGCCGGCTTACCGCTACGCGGCGCAGAAAGTGTTCGAACCGGCGGCCGGCGAATGGATCAGCGGCAAGCTGCCGGTGCTGACGGCGTCGGCGGCGGAAGAACTCGACGGCATCCTGCGGCAGCGGTACGACGTGATCGACCGGAATATCCCTTCGGACATCGGCCAAGCCGCGATCGATATCGCGGGAACCGGCGCAGACCTACAAAAAGCCGAGCGGTTGTACGATTGGGTCGGCAGCCGGATTCAGTACGATTACGACAAAGTCGGCGATTACGAAAACAAAGGCATCTGGCGCGAGCAGACGCCGCGCAGCACGTACGACACGCGCCGGGGCGTCTGTATCGATTACGCCCGCCTGTACGCGATGATGGCTCGTTCGGTCGGGCTGCAGGTTCGCGTCGTGACCGGGCTCGGATCGGACGGGCGGGGCGGTTACGGCTCGCATGCCTGGAACGAAGTGTACATTCCGGGAGAACAACGCTGGATCGAACTCGATCCGACCTGGGCATCCGGGGGAGACTGGTTCGACCGGGAAAATTTTGCCGATACCCATATCAAGCAGAGCGTGCTGTAGATTCATCACCCTGCGGTCAAGGAACACCAAGAGGAGGCGCCCATGAAAGTGCAGGATAAAGACCGGGAAAACGAAGTGCGCCGGCAGAGAAGTTTCGGACTTCGGCTCAATTTGTTTTTTTTCAGCGTATTCGTCATCTTCTCCGTCATCATCGTCCGGACGGCCATGCTTCAATTCGTGGAAGGGCCCGAACTGAAGCAGGAAGCGGTCAGCCGGGTTACGCGCGACATTCCGATGCAGCCGATCCGCGGCAACATCCTGTCGGCGGAAGGCGTGCCGATCGCGTACTCCAAGCCGACGCAGACGCTGTACGCGACGCCGCTGAAGAACTACGCGAATAACAACGAGAAAGGGCTTCAGAACCGGCCCGAGCTCAAAAAAGCCGTCAACGAGATTCTGGCCAAGTTCAAGGAACTCAATCCGTCCGGCGAGCAGCCGACGCTTGAAGAGATGCTGAGCCGCGATCGCCTCGATCTCGAAAACATCAAGCATTACGGCTACACGCCGCGCAAGATCAGAACGGATCTGACCGAACCGGAGATTGCCTATTTCAAAGAACACAAAAACGAGTTCAAAGGCATCCTGACGCTCGACGTCGTCGAAGAAGCGACCCGGGAATACGATACCGATTCGGTCGCCGTGCAGACGGTCGGCTATCTGTCCAAGTTCAAAAGCGTACGGGAGAACAAAAATTTCCCGTTCTATCAAAAAATTTATAAAGAGCAGGCTTCCGGAGCCGATCCGACCGTTCAGTACCAGGAAGACGAGATCGTCGGCTATTACGGGCTCGAACAGCAGTACCAGGAATACCTGCGCGGCAAAAACGGCTACAAACGGATCGAGATTACGCCGCAAAGTATGGCCAAAGAAGGCGGAACCGAAGAAATCGTCGCGCCCAAAAAAGGCAATGACGTCTGGATGAATATCAATAAATCGATTCAGACCGAGACGGAAAAAGCGATTGCCGAGCAGATTCAAGTGTTGAGACGCGATCACCCTTATGTCTCGACAGGCTTTGCGGTAGCGATGGAAGTCGATACGGGGAACGTGGTCGCGATGGCGAGCATGCCGGACTTCGATGCCAACAAATACAAAACGGGCAGCATCTCCGGCGAAGATTTCAACGAGATCGAGAATCTGTACATCAACGGCACGATTCGGGCCAAAGCGCCGGACGATGAACGGAATAAAGCCGAGTCCGTTGTGTACATGGGTTCGACGATCAAGCCTTTGTCTGTACTGATCGGTCTGCAGGAAGGGTTGTTTACGCCTTCGGACGGATACATGGACGTCGGCAATACGAAGCTCGGAGAGTTCGACAAAAAAGGGATTTCCAATGCCGGCAGACATTATCTCGGCTGGATCGGTCCTCGCCAAGCGATTGAAAAGTCTTCCAATACGTTCATGATCGATATGGTCGGCAAAAAGCTGTTGAACAAATACGGGTCCGCCAAAGTCATTGACGTCTGGGATAAACACATGAAGGAATTCGGCCTGGGCGTAGAGACCGGAGTCGATATTCCCGGCGAACAAGTCGGCCTGACGGATTACACAAACGATGACGAAAGCACCCTGACCCGTATGGCTTACGCTTCTTTCGGCCAGCAGGGCAAATACACGACGATGCAGCTGGCGCAGTTCACCGTTATGCTTGCGAACCGCGGCGAAAGACTCGAGCCGCATCTGGTCAAGAAGATCACGAATCAAAACGGCAAAACAGTTAAGGAGTTCCCGCGTAAAGTGCTCGATAAAGTGGAATTCAATTCGGACTACTGGGATTTGGTTCAAAAAGGCATGAATACCAAACTCGAAAAAACATTCGACGATTTCCCTTACGATTACGCACGTAAAACGGGTACGTCCACCCAATGGATTCGAAATCAAAATATCGATAACGGCGTATTTATCGCCTACGCGCCGCGCGATAACCCAAAACTCGCGGTGGCGGTCGTCGTGCCGGAAGGCGGCTTCGGCTCCCAGAGCGCGGCGCCGATCGCGCGCAAAATTTTCGACGCTTACGATTACGAGTACGGTCTGGACGGCGTAGCCAAAAAAACGCAGCAGCAGTTCAATGAAGACGGAACGCCGATCGATACGGCGGCCGAAGGGCAGAATCCGTAACGAACCGCAGCATGCCGGCGTTTAACCCGTAACCTGCCGCAAAACGCGGTCGTGCAAGGTGCAAGCAAAATTCGGAACGGCAAGGGGCGCTCTGTCGAAGGGCGCCTTTTCCTGCCGCACAAGGAGGATGGGATGAGAATCTGGTCAAGGGAAGAACAGGAAGACCATCGCAAGCGCCGGAATTTCGGCATACGCATGAGCCTGTTCTTTTTCACCGTATTCGTCGTGTTTGCCGTCATTATTATACGTACCGCCGCGCTCCAATTCGTGGAAGCGCCCAAGCTTCAGGAAGAAGCGAAAGAACGCGCGACGCAGGATATCCCGATGAAGCCGGTTCGGGGCACGATCTACTCGGCGGACGGAGCCAAGCTGGCGTATTCGGAACCGACGCAGACGCTGTACCTGACGTTCGAGCAGGATTTTAGCAAAGGCGAAGGTCTGAAGAACCGCCCCAAACTTGATGCCGCGCTGCAGGAGATTCTGGCCGTGTTTCAGCAAAAAGGGCGCAAAGACATCGTCAATCCGACGATGGAGCAGCTGATCGGCAAAGACCTGCTCGATCTCGACAACGTCAACAGCTACGGCTACTCCGCAAGACCGGCCAAAACCGGACTCAGCGACGAAGAAGTGGCTTATTTCAAAGAAAACAAGCATAAGTATGCCGGCCTTCTGTCGTTCGAAGTGTCCGAAGAGACGCTGCGGCGCTACGATTCGGATACGGTTGCGGTCCAAACGATCGGCTATGTCAAAAAATTCGATTCCGTGAGCAGCGCCGAAAGCGGCATCGACGTCTACAAAAAAATCGCTGCCGGACTGCGAACGCAAAAAGACGAAGGATTGATGTACAGCCGGACGGAAAACGTCGGCTATTTCGGTCTCGAACAGCAGTACCAGAAGGAGCTGCGCGGCAAAAACGGCTACCGCAAAATCGGCGTCAGCGCGCAAAACACGGCGCAGGGCGTGGAAGAAGTCGTACCGCCGGTCAAAGGCAGCGACGTGTGGAGCACGATCAATAAAAACGTGCAGATGAAGACGGAAGACGCGATGCGCGCCCAGCTGTCGAAACTGCCCAAAGCCGTCTCCGCTTCGGCGGTCGCGATGGAGATCGACAGCGGCAATATCGTGGCGATGGCGAACATGCCCGACTTCGACGCCAACGTCTACCGCACGGGCTCGATCAGCGACGATAATTATCACGCCGTGGAATACTCGTACCTGAACGGCGCGATCCGCTCGAAGCCGACGAACGATACCGGCAAAAAGGCGGAGTCCGTCGTCTACCTCGGTTCCACGATCAAGCCGCTGTCGGTGTTGATCGGCCTCGAAGAAGGGCTGATCACGCTGGGCACGACGTATAACGATACCGGCATCGCGGAATACGGCAAAGGAACGGACAAGATCCGCAACGCCGGCAGCCATCCGTACGGAATATTGAACCCGGTCACCGCTATCGAACGTTCTTCCAATACATTCATGGTTAAAAAGATCGGCGAAGCGCTGTACAATCGCGACGGCGCCAATTCGCTCAAGATTTGGGACAAATACATGAAGGAGTTCGGCCTCGGCGTCAGAACCGGCGTCGACCTGCCGGGCGAATGGGCCGGAGCGGCCGATTACTTCAATACGAAAGACGGCAGCAGCGTGCTGTCGCGGATGGCTTTTGCTTCCTTTGGCCAAAAAGGCAAATACACGACCCTTCAGCTCGCGCAGTACACGGCGATGCTGGCCAATCGGGGCTCGCGCATGCAGCCGCATCTGGTGAGCAAAATCGTCGGTCCCGACGGCGTGGTCACCAAAAAAGACGTGCCTACCGTATTGAACAAAGCCGAATTCCCGGATGCTTACTGGGAAGCGATCCAACGCGGCATGAAGACCAAAGTCGACGATTCGTTTGGCGACTTCGCCTACGATTTTGCCCGCAAAACGGGTACGTCCACCCAGGACCTGAATGGCAAGCAGGTCGACAACGGCGTGTTTATCGCCTATGCTCCGCGCAAAAATCCGAAGCTTGCCGTCGCCGTGATGGTGCCGGAAGGCGGCTTCGGTTCGGAGAGCGCCGCGCCGATCGCACGCGCGATCTTCGACGCTTATGACGAGACGTACGGCCTCGACGGAAACGGACCGAAAAAAAGCGCGGACGCGGAAAACGCCGAATCGGCCGACGCCGAATAAGCCGTTTCTCGCTTCGTTTCTCGCGCCGCCATTCGGTACAGGCTGCGATTCAAAAGCCCGCTTTCTACGGAAAGCGGGCTTTTTTTGGCGTTTTTGGGCCGGATGCGCGCTCGGTACTTGCATTCTGCCTTTTTTTATCTTAAAATTTGCCCTAGGGAAACACTTTTAACGCAGAGAAATAAAGAGTCACCAAGAAAACAATTTAGCGTATGGAAAAGTTTACAGAGAACAATCGGAGAATGCGGCGTAAAGCCGATTCCAGAAGGAGGAACGGAATGCACGCAGGCAAAAAAAGAACGGGCGGTTGGGCCTCGCTTATGCCGCTGCTGCTGCTCGCGGCTTTGCTGGCCGGCTGCTCCGGCAGCGGCAGCGCGCAGGGCGTCAGCGAGGACGGCAAGCTGCTCGTGACGGCGACGACAGGCATGATCGCCGACGCAGCGGCGGAAATCGGCGGCGAATTCGTCGAAGTGACGACGCTGATGGGACCGGGCGTCGATCCCCATCTATTCAAAGCTTCGCAGGGCGATATCCGCAAGCTGGACCGGGCGAAAGTCGTTTTCTACGGAGGGCTGCACCTGGAAGGCAATATGGAGCGCATTCTGGAGAAAATGGCGCTGCGCAAAACGGTCGTCGCGGTCACGGACCACATGCCGAGGGAGCGACTGATCGGAACGGAGAACAGCGAAGAGTTCGATCCGCACGTCTGGTTCGACGTCGATCTCTGGACGGTCGCGGCGGAGCATATGCGCGATACGCTGATTGCCGCGGACCCGGCGAACGAAGCCGCTTACCGCGAGCAGGGCGAGCGCTACGTCCGGGAGCTTGAGCAGCTGGACGCCTACGTGAAGCAGCGCATGCTGGAGATCCCGGAAGAAGGCCGGGTGCTGGTGACGGCGCATGACGCGTTCGGCTACTTCGGCCAGGCGTACGGCGTGGAAGTCGTCGGCCTGCAGGGTATCAGCACGGCGGCCGAATTCGGCGCACGCGACGTCAGCACGCTGCGCGACTATCTGGTCGAGCGCAATATCAAAGCGGTGTTCGTCGAATCGAGCCTGCCGGCAAGATCGATGGAAGCGATCGTCGCGGGAGCGGCGAGGCAGGGACACGAAGTCCGGATCGGCGGGGAACTGTTCTCCGACGCGATGGGCGAACCGGGAACGCCGGAAGGCACCTATATCGGCATGATCCGGCATAATGCGGACACCATCGCGGAAGCGCTGAAATAAATCGCAAGCCGTACCCGACAAAATTCCAATCCTGACATTCCAAGAGGAGGCATGAACAGATGAACACTTCATCCCGGCAGCCGGCCTCGGCCGCGCCGCTGAACGTAACGGGCATGACCGTCGCCTACCAGAAAAAAGCAGTGGTCGAGAACGTCAGCTTCACCCTGCCCGAAGGCAAGCTGGTCGCCCTGATCGGGCCCAACGGAGCGGGCAAATCGACGCTGCTCAAAGCGATCCTCGGCCTCGTGCCTTCGATCTCCGGCACGGTCGGCATCTACGGCGACACGTACAAAAAGATGCGCAGCCGCGTCGGCTACGTGCCGCAGCGCGAGTCGGTCGACTGGGACTTCCCGACGGACGCGCTCGACGTGGTCATGATGGGCCGCTACGGCCATCTGGGCTGGATCAAACGCCCGGGACGCAAAGAGAAGGAGCTGGCGATGAACACGCTCGACAAGGTCGGCATGGCCGACTTCGCGCGGCGGCAGATCAGCCAGCTGTCCGGCGGCCAGCAGCAGCGGGTCTTTCTCGCCCGGGCGCTGGCGCAGGAAGCGGATCTCTACTTCATGGACGAGCCGTTTGCCGGCGTCGATGCCGCGACGGAGAAAGCGATCATCGCGCTGCTCGGCGAATTGAGGCAGGCCGGCAAGACCGTGCTGGTCGTGCATCACGATCTGTCCACGGTCGAAGAATATTTCGACCACGTGCTGCTGCTCAACAAAAAGCTGATTGCCGAAGGCCCGGTGCAGACGACGTTTACGCCGGAGCTGCTGCACGAGACGTACGGCGGCAAGCTTGCGATCGTCAGTTCGAGCGGCCGGGAAGCGCTGGTCGGCGAATGAAGACGGCAAGAGACATGCGCAAGCGGCCGCAGCCGCGGCGGACAAGGAGGACACACACATGCTGGATTGGTTGATCTCGCTCTGGAGCGATCCGAATACGCGCTGGATTCTGATGGGCTGCACGCTGCTCGGTCTGGGCAGCGGCGTTATCGGCAGCTTCACGTTTCTGCGCCGGGAGAGCCTGCTCGGCGATACGCTGGCGCATGCGGCGCTGCCGGGCGTCTGCGTCGCCTTCATGCTCAATGAAGTGAAATCGGCTTCGCTGTTTCTCGTCGGCGCCCTGATTGCGGGCATCGCCGCCGTGCTGTGCGTCAGCGCGATCTCGCGCTGGACGCGCATCAAGTCCGACGCCGCGATGGGCATTGTGCTGACGTTCTTCTTCGGCGTCGGCACCGTCATGCTGACGCATATCCAGCATAGCGGCAGCGGCAGCCAGAGCGGCCTGGACAAATATTTGTTCGGCCAGGCGGGCGCGATGGTCACGGGCGACGTCTACATCCTGATGGGCGTCTCCGTGCTGCTGATCGTCGCGGCGATGCTGCTGTTCAAGGAATTCAAGCTCATCAGCTTCGATCCGGGCTTCGCCCGCGGCATCGGCCTGCCGGTCGGGCTGCTGGAACACGGCCTGCTCATTCTGACGACGGTCGCGGTCGCGGCCGGCATCCAGGCGGTCGGCGTCGTGCTCGTCGCCGCCCTGCTGATCACGCCGGCGGCCGCGGCCCGCTACTGGACCGACCGCCTGCCGGTCATGCTCATGTACGCCGGCTTGTTCGGCGCCCTGAGCGGTGCTTCCGGCGCGGCGATCAGCACGCTCGGCGAAGGCATCCCGACCGGACCGGTCACGGTGCTCGCGGCCACGCTGCTGTTCGCCCTGTCGCTGCTGCTGGCCCCGGGCCGCGGCCTGCTGTCCCGGTCGCTGCGCCATCGCAGCCTCAAAGCCGATTACGCCCGTTCGGCGGATCAGGGCGCGCTTAACGCCGCCGAAAGCCTGAACGCCGCAGAAGGAGGAACACGCAAATGATGGACTTTTGGATTATTCTGACCGCCGTTCTGGTCGCGAGCGCCTGCTCCATTCTGGGATGTTTCCTGATCCTGCGGCGGATGGCGCTGGTCGGCGACGCGATCAGCCACGCCGTGCTGCCGGGCATCGCGATCGCGTTTCTCATGAGCGGTACCCGCGATTCGATGTGGATGCTGCTCGGCGCGACCGCGTTCGGCCTGCTGACGGTATTCCTGATCCAGTCGCTCCAGACGTCCGGCCTGCAGTCGGACGCTTCGATCGGCATCGTGTTCACCGCGCTGTTCGCGGTCGGCGTGCTGCTGATCAGCCTGAACGCCCAGCATATCGACCTGGATCTCGACTGCGTGCTGTTCGGCGAGATCGCCTACGTGCCGTGGGATACGTGGACGTTCGGAGGCGCCGATATGGGGCCGAGGGCAGTCTGGATGCTGGGGATTACGCTGACGGTCATCCTGCTGCTGCTCGGACTCTTTTACAAACAGTTCAAGATCTGCGCATTCGACCCGGCGATGGCGGCGGCCTGCGGCATTCCGGTCCTGCTGTTCCATTACCTGCTCATGGGCATGGTGTCGATGACGGCCGTGTCTTCGTTCGAAAGCGTCGGCGCGATTCTCGTCGTCGGCATGCTGATCATCCCGGCGGCGACCGCTTACCTGCTGACGAACCGTCTGGGCGTCATGATCGGTCTCAGCGTCGCGGTCGGCATCGTCTCGGCAGTCGGCGGCTACCTCGTCTCGTACCTGCTGGACGCTTCGATCGCGGGCTGCATCGTCTCGATCGCCGGCATCCTGTTCATTCTGACGCTGATCTTCTCGCCTTCGCACGGCATGATCGCGAAGTTCGCGCGCGGCCGCAGAGCGGCTCAAGCGCTGTAAGCGATACGCCAGGCATCCTCCCGACCGGGGAGGATGCCTTTCTTTTTTGGCAGGAAGAACAGGAAGCGGGGAGAGTGGATTTTTACGGAAAAATCATGGTAACCTAGAAAGAAGAAAAGCCGGATCGGCCGGCGGACAAAAAAGGGGCTGGAGCGCATGACGCTAAAGATCGGAATCGTGGGTACGGGTTGGTTTGCGGGCAAGCACGCGGATATTCTCGCGGCGGCGGAAGGCGTGGAAATCGCGGGCATCGTCGGCAGCAGCAAAAACAAGGGAGACGTGTTCGGCATCCGGTACGACGCGCCCGGTTATGAAAGCGTATCCGAGCTGGCGGACCATCAGGCGCTCGATGCCGTCTACATCTGCGTGCCGCCGATGGCGCACGGCGAGATCGAACGCGAGCTGATCGAGCGCGGCATTCCGTTTCTCGTCGAGAAGCCGCTTGGCACGGACGCCGAAGTGCCGCAGGACATTCTCGGCTTCATGCGCCTCAAGTCGCCGGAGCTGATCACGTCCGTCGGCTACCATTTCCGCTATCAGGATAACGTGGACCGGCTGCGCGAAGCGCTGCATCCCGGCCGGATCGGTATCGCGACGGGCATGTGGATGGGCGATATGCCGCAGGCCGAATGGTGGCGCAGACAGGAGAAGTCCGGCGGGCAGTTTATCGAGCAGACGACGCATATCGTCGATCTGCTGCGCTACTGCGCCGGCGAGGTGGACGAAGTGCGGGCGGTGTACGCCAGCCGGTTCCCGGAAGAAGAGTGGGAGCGGACGAACGTGCACGATATCGGCACGGTTACGCTCAAGATGAAGTCCGGCGCCGTCGCGAACATTTCCAACACATGCGTGCTGCCGGCGGGAGTCGGCCGGGCCGGATTGTCTTTTTACGCGCGGGAAGGGCTGTGGGAGTGGTCGCCGGGCGAGCTGAAGGAGACGCGGGCCGACGGGGAGAAGCGCCATGCCGAAGAGAGCGATCCGTACGTGCGGCAGACGGAAGCGTTCCTGCATGCGCTGCGTACCGGCGATTCGTCGCGGATCCGGTCCGACTATGCGGACGCGTGCAAAACGCAGGAAGTGACGTTCGCCGCGCTGCAATCCGCCCTGTCCGGACGCAGCATGAAGCTGTAGCTTCAGGGGGAGAGACGCAAGGCCCGTTTCCGGTTCTGCCGGCGACGGGCTTTTCGGCGTTTTCGGGTCGGCGGAACGTCTTTGGAGCATGGATGGAATTGTGATAGAATGGCGAGAGCGAACACGTTTTGAAAGGGGCAAAAAGAATGACGAGCTACGATTACAAGCTGCTTGCGCTGGATATGGACGGCACGCTGCTGAACGACGACCATCAAGTGTCGGAAGAGACGGCCAAATGGATCCGCCGCGCGATCAAGGAAGGGTTCCACGTCTGCCTGTCCACGGGACGCGCAGCCATGCACGCCCTGCCGTACGCGGTAGAGCTGGGCCTGGAGACGCCGATGGTGACGGTCAACGGAAGCGAAGTGTGGAAAGCGCCGCACCAGCTGCATTACCGGGCGCTGATGGACGTGGAATCGGTCCGCGGCATGCACGCGCTGGCGGAAGAATACGGCGTCTGGTTCTGGGCGTATACGACGGAACGTCTGTACAACCGCGATCAATGGACGGACACGCTGGAAGACAAGGAATGGCTGAAGTTCGGCTACAATACGTCGGACCGCGAAGTGCTGCACCAGATCCTCATGCGGCTTCAGGACATGGGCGGCCTGCAAATTACCAACTCGTCGATGGAAAATCTGGAGATCAACCCGGAAGGCATCTCCAAAGCGAGCGGGATCGCGCAGGTATGCGAGCTGCTGGATATCACGATGGAGCAGGTTATCGCCGTCGGCGACAGCCTGAACGATATCGCGGTGATCGAAGCGGCGGGACTCGGCGTCGCGATGGGCAACGCCCAGGACGCCGTCAAGCAGACGGCCGACGTGGTCGTGGCGAGCAACAACGAAGACGGCATCGTGCAGGTCATTCGCGAGTACATGCTTGGCGGCAAGGAATTCGACGATGCCGAGCCGGCGGCCGCGGCGTCGCAGACGCCCGCATCCAAGATCCGGCGCGAAGACGACCCGTCCGCTTGAGGACAGGCGACACTAACCGAAAAGCATAGGAGGACCTGGCATGGTCGCATTGGATATACTGGGTTGGGTACTTGTGGTCGCGCTGTTTATCGTCGGCATGGCGAGCTTGATTTTCCCGATTTTACCGGGAGCGGTCGCGATCTATTTCGCTTTCTTCGTCTACGGCTGGTTTTTCTCGTTCGGCGAGCTGACGGTCTGGTTCTGGATCATCCAGACGGTGATCTTCGTGGCGCTGATCGTGGCCGATTACGTCGTCGGAGCCTGGGGGACCAAGAAGTTCGGCGGTTCCAAGCTGTCGATCCAGCTCAGCACGGTCGGCTTGATTCTCGGCCCGTTCGTCATTCCGGCGTTCGGCCTCATTCTCGGCCCGTTTATCGGGGCGGTGATCGGCGAGCTGATTCACGGATCGAACTTCAAGCAGGCGCTGCGCGCAGGTTGGGGCGCCCTGATCGGGCTGCTCAGCAGCACGCTCGTCAAAGGCATTTTGCAGGTCGTCATGATTGTCGTCTTCATCATATGGATCGTGTAAGGAAGCCGCTTGCGGCTTTTTTTGCGGGAGAAAGAAGGGAATAGGTTTTGTCGAAAAAGGAATCATTTATCAGAGGGACGCTCATTCTGGCGGCGGCCGCGCTCGTCGCCCGGGTGCTGGGGCTCGGGCAGCGGATTCCGCTGGAACATATGCTCGGACCCGTCGGCAACGCGTCGTTCAGCGCCGCCAACAACGTGTACCTCATGCTGCTTACGGTCGCGACGGCGGGCATTCCGAGCACGCTCAGCAAGATGATCTCGGAGCGCTACGCGCTCGACCGGCCGCAGGAAGCGGGACGCATCTATTATGCGGCGCTGCTGTTCTCCGGCATGATGGGCGTCGTGATCACGCTGCTGCTGTACATCTTCGCGCCGTGGTACACGGCGCTGATCGAGCTGCCGCAAGCGACCCCGGCTATCCGGGCGCTTGCGCCGGCGCTGATCCTGTTCCCGACGATCGCCATGATGCGCGGCTATTTCCAGGGCCGCAACATGATGGCGATCGGAGGCGTCTCGCAGATCATCGAGCAGGTCGCCCGCGTCTTCACCGCGATTCTGTTGGCCTACATTTTGCTGCAAATGGACAAGCCCGGCGAGACGATCGCGGCCGGCGCCACCTTCGGCGGCGTGCTCGGCAGCCTGGGCGCGTTCGCGATCATGCTGTTCGCTTCGCTGAAACTGTCGAAGAACGAACGCAAAAAAGGCCGGACGCTGATCAACCGTCACGATCAGACTATTCCGCTCAGCCGCATTTACGGCGACATCTTCAAACTGTCGATTCCGATCGTGCTGACGGCGCTCGCCGTTCCGGCGATCAACTTCATCGACACGACGATCGTCAAGCCGCTGCTCATCGGACAGATCGGCGACGCGATGGCGACGATGCAGCTCGGCATCCTCGGCAGCCGCGCCCAAAGCGTCGCCGGCATCCCGCCGATTCTCGCGATCGCGCTCAGCACGTCGCTGATTCCGATCATCTCGGCCGCGTTCGCCCGCAAAGACACGCAGCATTTGCAGCAGCAGGTGACGCTTGCGATGCGCATCGCGACGCTGACGGGCATGCCGCTCGTACTGGCGCTCGGCTGCGCCGCCTATTCGGTCAACGGCCTGCTGTTCAGTACGCTGGACGGCGCCGGCATCATCGCCATCCTGACGCTCGGCACCATTTTCCAGATTACGATGATGGTCAGCAACTCGATGCTGCTCGGCATGAACCTGGCCCGCCGCTCGATGGTGCACGTCGCGATCGGCCTCGTCGTCAAAATCGCCGGCAGCCTGGCGCTTGCGCCGCTGCTCGGCAGTTACGGCATCTACGGCATCATCGGCATGACCGGCGTCTGCTTCCTCGTCATCACGCTGCTTAACCTGCACACGCTGCGCGGCATCGTGTCGTTCTCGGTGCTGGGCAGCCGCTGGCCGGCCTTCATCGCGACCTGCATGGTCGTCGCCGCGGCAAGCTTCGGGCTCAGCGAGCTGGGCAGCTGGATGAGCGCGTTCATGCACGCCCGCCTGGCGTTCTTCATCGCCTGCTGCGCGGTCGGCTTGATTGTGCCGTCGATCTACCTGGTGCTGCTTGTCGTGCTGCGGGTCATCCGCCGCGACGAACTGGGCTCGTACCCGCGTCCGCTGCAAAAAGCGCTGCGTCCGCTGATGCGCCTTCAGCGCGGATGATTCCCGGGCGAAATTGGGGTAAAATAAACAGACCGGCATTGATGCCCGAATAACGAAACATCAAAGGAGAGATTTCGCATGGAACAAATTCGTACCCAAGCCGATTTCGATCGGCAGATCGCAAGTCCGGGACTGACCGTAGCCGTATTCCGCGCCGATTGGTGCGGAGACTGCCACTTTATCGATCCGTTCATGCCCGAAGTCGAAGAACAGCGCAAAGACCAGCTCAAGCTGATCCAGGTCGACGTCGAAGAAGTCGAGGCGGTCAGCCGCGAGCTGAACATTCTCGGCATTCCGAGCTTCGTCGCTTTTTCGAACGGCAAGGAATTGATTCGCTTCGTGAACAAAGCCCGCAAATCGCGCGCCGAGATCGAGAGTTTCCTCGACCGCGCCGCCGCCGTGCACGGCCAACTGGCCGGCCAGAACTGATCCCGCAAACGCCCGCTTCGGCCTGCCGCCCTGGCGGGCGTTTTGCTGCGTGCGGGCTTCGATCCCCGGCATCAATGATAAAGGTCATACGGAATCCGGCAATAAGCCGGAAACTTGCCGTCGATTTGAACATTTTTTGTCACAAAGACAATTCTTAACCCGGATACATTTCCGGTATAATAAAAGGAAAAGGCATTTCGGCGGCTGCGGGGTTCGCGGCACGGGAATGCCCTCCACTACTTTTCGAATCGGCGGTGAGACTTTTGCAATATAAAGTGTTGAAATGGCTGAGCTACGCATCGTGCATGATCATGCTGCTCGTCTCGTTCAACGGCGTGGTCGTGACGAGAACGGGGTCCGGCCTGGAATGCGGACGCCAATTCCCGCTCTGCCACGGCAAGTTCGTGCCGGGCACCACGATCGGTTCGCTGATCGAGTACACGCACCGGTTGACGGCCGGCATCGCGGGTCTGCTGGCGCTCGCCACGCTCGTGGCGTTTCTGATCTGGGCGCGCAAACGGCGCGATTTTCAAATCTATGCCGCGATCATGGCGTTTTTCGTCATCGTGCAGGCGGTCATGGGCGCGCTGGCTGTCGTCTTCTCGCAGTCGCCGCCGATCATGGCGCTGCATTTCGGATTCGCGCTGATCGCGTTCGCGAGCGCGCTCGTGCTTGCGCTGTCGGTGCGCCGGGCAGGCAGCCTGGAGCGCTACCAGGAGCCGCCCGCCGCGCAGCGGGTCAGCAAGCGCACGCGCAATTTGACCGTGTTCTCGGCAGCGTTCACGTATGCGGTCGTCTATACGGGTGCGCTGGTCAGCCATACCCAACTGGCGAAAATGTCGATCGTGCTGCATATCGCGTCCGCGCTGCTGCTCATTTTCGTACTGATCGTCGGGCATATGGCGGTTCGCAATTACTCGCATATTCCGGACATCCGCAAGCTGGGCATCATCGTCATCGTGCTGATGATCGCGCTGCCGCTCAGTGGCATTCTCAACCTCGTTGCGCTCGGCAGCGAATATTACATGTTCGCTCCGATGCTGCACACGCTTATTACGGACTTCCTGTTCGCGTTCCTGTGCTTCATGAGTATCCGGACCTGGGAATTGAGCCGGATTCCGGCCAGGGAAGAAACGTCGGTGCGCGTCAAGAAAACGGCGCAAGCCTGAGTGCCCGGCAGTCCCCGCGCAGCGGATGAACCGCCCGGCGGGGCAGCCGGCGCAGGAGGCATGCTAATTTGCGCGAAGGCGCGTACGGCCAAGAAGTCTCTGCGGAGGCTTCTTTTTTGTACGCCGGATCTGTCCGCGGCGGCAAGACAAACCGGCGGACCGAAAGCGATGAAAATTTTCATGCGAGACCTTTACAAAACGTGCCAAACTGAATATACTGAGTGAAGGATTTCGGTTCGGTTCTTTTGAATTTCCGTAATCCCCAGCTTTCCAATTAGATATCTCAGATTTTTCTTATCGAGAGAGGCGGAGGGACAGGCCCGATGAAGCCCGGCAACCGATCCTGCAGGCGAACGTCCGAAGAAGACGTGCGGCGCAGGGTGTCATGGTGCTAATTCCTACAGAACGCAAGCCACGGTTCTGGGAGATGAGAAGGTGACTTTCCGCATACGATGCGAGCCCTTTTTGTCTATCAAAAAGGGCTTTTTGATTTATCAAGCCGCGGTATACACGGGTTAGATCCGCAAGCGCGGCCGGCATGGAGAACGGGTGTGCGCCGCGAATACCCGCCGGCTTTAAGGCGACAGCGCGTAACCTAAAGTGGGCAAATCGACACACAAGCGATTTTAGACAGCTAGGAGGACCAGCCGAGTGATCACCATCAAAAATTTGGTTAAGACCTATACCACGAGAGGCAAGACGATGACGGCGTTGAACGGCATCAATCTGGAGATCGCCCAAGGGGAAATCTTCGGCATCATCGGCCATTCCGGAGCCGGCAAGAGCACGCTGATCCGATGTATCAACCGTCTGGAGCAGCCGACGAGCGGTTCGGTCTGGATCGGCGAGACGGACATTACCCGGCTCGGCAAGAGGCAGCTCCAGCGCGAACGCCGCAAGCTCGGCATGATTTTCCAGCATTTCAACCTGCTGTCTTCGGCGACCGTCTACGAGAACGTCGCTTTTCCGCTCAAGCTTGAAGGCAAATCGCGTACGGAGATCAACCGCCGGGTGAACGAGATGCTCGAACTGGTCGGGCTGACCGAACACGCGAGCAAATATCCGGCGCAGCTGTCCGGCGGGCAGAAGCAGCGGGTCGGCATCGCCCGGGCGCTGGCGCCCAACCCGCGCGTGCTGCTGTGCGACGAAGCGACGTCGGCGCTCGATCCCCAGACGACGGATTCCATCCTGCGTCTGCTGCTCGACATCAACCGCAAGCTGGGCTTGACCATCGTGCTTATCACGCACGAGATGCACGTCATCCAGAGTATCTGCGACAAGGTCGCCGTTATCAACGGCGGCATTATCGTGGAGCAGGGGCCGGTTATCGACGTGTTCCTCAAGCCGAGAGAGACGATTACGCAGGAGTTCATCAAGCGCGAATCCGAAGGCGGAGAGATGTTCGAAGAAGCGATCCGGGCCGTGCACGTGCCGTCTTCGCGGACGGTCAAAGTGACGTTTATCGGCGAGTTGACGTATCAATCGACGCTGTCGCAGACGGTGAAGGAGACGGGCGTCGACTTCGCGATTCTGCAGGGCACGATCTCGCGGATCAAGGAAACGCCGTACGGGCAGCTGGTCGTCCGTTTCGAAGGCGACGCCGCGTCGATCGACAACACGCTGCGGCGCCTGACCGAACAAAGGCTTGAAGTGGAGGAACTGCAATGAACGGCAAACTCGATTTTTCGCAAGTCAACTGGGAAGAGTTCGGCAAAGCCACGGTCGAAACGCTCCAGATGCTCGGCTACTCCAGCCTGTTCACGCTGCTTCTCGGCCTTCCGCTCGGCATCGTGCTGTTCCTGTGGGCGCGGTCGTCGTCGTACGTGCTGCGGGTGCTGTACAGCATCCTGTCGGTGATCGTCAACATCCTGCGCTCGGTTCCGTTCATCATCTTGATCATCGCGTTGATTCCGATCACGAAGGAAATCGTCAACACTTCGATCGGCGTACGGGGCATGATTCCGCCGCTCGTCATCGGAGCCGCCCCGTTCTTCGCACGGCTCGTCGAGACCGCGCTGCGCGAAGTGGACCGCGGCGTGATCGAAGCGGCCCAGTCGATGGGCGCTTCCACGTGGCAGGTTGTGTACAAAGTCATCTTGCGCGAATCGCTGCCGGGCCTGATTGCGGGCTTCACCGTCACGGTCATCGCCCTGATCTCGTACACCGCCATGTCGGGGCTGGTCGGAGGCGGCGGCCTCGGCACGCTTGCGGTCAACTACGGCTATTACCGCTACGAGACAGCCGTCATGCTCGTATCGCTCGTGCTGATCGTGCTGATGGTACAGATCATTCAGATGATCGGCGATCGTCTGGTCCTTCATTTTACCCGGAAATAAAACATAAAATAGCGAACAAAAGGGGAGAAACACAATGAAAAAATGGATTCTCGCAGTACTCACGCTTGCGCTCGTCGCTCTGCTGGCCGCATGCGGCAACAGCAGCGGCGGTACCACGGCTTCGACAGGCACGGACGCTGCCGGTTCCGGCGACGCGGCTTCGACCGAAGCGGTCACGCTCAAAGTCGGCGCTTCTCCGGTCCCTCACGCCGTCATTCTGGAACACATCAAGCCTGCGCTGGAAAAAGAAGGCGTGAACCTGGAAATCGTCCAATTCTCGGATTACATCCTGCCGAACACGCAGCTGGCCGAGAAATCGCTTGACGCGAACTTCTTCCAGACCCAATCGTACCTCGACGTGCAAAACGAGAAAAACGGCACGGACCTGGTCAGCGTCGCTTCCGTACACATCGAACCGTTCGCCGGCTATTCCAAAAAAATCAAATCGATCGACGAGTTGGCCGACGGCGCGACCGTAGCCATCCCGAACGATCCGACCAATACGGCACGCGCGCTGCTGCTGCTGCAAAAACAAGGATTGATCAAGCTCAAAGACGGCGCGGACATCACGTCGACCGAGCGCGACGTGACAGAGAACACCAAGAACCTCAAGTTCCTGCCGATCGAAGCCGCAGCGATTCCGCGTCAGCTCGACGAAGTCGACCTGGGCATGATCAACGCCAACTACGCGCTTGAAGCCGACCTGTCCCCGGGCGAAGACGCCCTGTTCAAAGAAGACAGCGACGTACCTTACGCGAACCTGCTCGTTACCCGTCAAGACAACAAAGATTCCGACGCCATCAAGAAATTGATCGCGGCTCTGAACTCGGAAGATACCAAAGCGTTCATTCAAGAAGAATACAAAGGCGAGATCATTCCCGCTTTCTAAGCGCGAACCTCTGAACCGTCGTTCCCGATCTGCCGATTCACACCAAAAGTCCCGGACTCCTGATGGAGAACGGGACTTTTTTTGGTGAGATCCGTTGTTTTTTTAAAAAGACAAACAAAAAGCGCCGAATCCGAAGATTCGACGCTCTCGTTCCATGTTCGCCTAAGCGAAATCTTGTATACGAACCGGGGTCCGTCTTAGAAGACCTGGATAACTTCGTTTACGCCTTCGACTTCTTCGAACAGGGCGCGTTCGATACCGGCTTTCAGCGTAATCGTGGAACTTGGGCAGCTGCCGCAAGCGCCGACGAGCTTCAGCTTCACGATGCCGTCTTCAACGTCAACCAATTCAACGTCTCCGCCATCGCGCTGCAGGAAAGGACGCAGTTTGTCCAGCACGTCCAGAACTTCATCATACATGTCGAGTTGTGTACTTTCACTCATTATGGTCAGCTCCTCTCAAATGTTTGAAGCGTACAGTTGTAACCGCGTAGTCACTTCGGAGAATCATTTTGCAAAAGAATGAAACAATAAATCAAACTTTGCAAAAGTCTCTCTTGTATTATAATATAAATGAATCGAAAATTAAAGAAGCATTCCAAGTTTGCCGTCATGCGGCTGAGAATAAATGAGAATAGGTGAGAAAATGATGATCAGACCGATTATCGAGTTCTGTGCCAGCAATATGCACCACGGCACGCAGGAGCTGTTCGACAAGCTTGAAGCCAATCCCGAATACGATGTCATCGAATACGGCTGTCTCGGCAACTGCGGGCAATGCGATTTCGGCCCGTATGCGATGGTGAACAGCGATGTCGTCGAAGCGGAGACCGTAGAGGCGCTGGAGAAAGCGATCGAAGCGAAGATGAACGAAGAAGATCCTTGGGCGTCTCTGGATCTGGACTAGGACTAGGGTTGAATGGGAGAGAGACGGTTTAAATTCCGCCTGAATTCGAACATTCGAAACTTTTCGACAAAAAAACCGTCCGTAATGTTGACGCTTTCACCGATATGCGATACACTGACAGCAATTCAATAAACCACTAGGCATGTGACTGGTTATGCAGGCAGGACCTAAAACGAACGAATCTCCGGATTTGTGCGTTTTAGGTCCTTTTTTAGTTGAAAAATGGCTGAAACCTTTCATATCGCCTGAAAAAGGAGCATAGATATGGACTACAAACGCACCGCCACCGACGTGCTGAAGCATGTGGGCGGCAAAGAAAACGTGTCTCACTTCGAGCACTGCTCGACGCGGCTGCGCTTTACGCTGATCGACGACAACAAAGCCGACGTTCCGCAGCTCGAAAGCGTCGAAGGCGTGATCGCGGTCAAAATGGCGAGCCAATGCCAGGTCGTCATCGGCAACGAAGTGCTGGAAGTGTACGACAAAGTCGTGGACCTGCTCGGTCCGGGCCATGCCGGCGCTTCGTCCGAAGACGGCGGCATGGCCGCAGGCGGCGACAAACCGGCGGAGAAAAGAAAATGGGGCGCCGTATTCCTCGATTTCCTGACCGGCGTGTTCGGCCCGCTCGTGCCGGCGATTGCCGGCGGCGGCGTGCTCAAGTCGCTTCTGCTGCTGCTGAGCGTCGCCGGCTGGATCGATTCGGACGGGCAGACGTACAAAATCCTGTTCCAGATCGGCGATGCGCCGCTGTACTTCCTGCCGCTGCTCGTCGCGGTGACGACGGCGAACAAGCTGAAGGTCAGTCCGCTCGTCGCGCTGTCCGCGGTCGGCGCGCTGCTGCTGCCGAGCATGGGCGCGATGCTGGCGGAAGGCTCGCAGCTGTTCGGCCTGACGGTGCGCAATATCGCGTACCCGTACCAGGTCTTCCCGGCCATCCTGACCGTGCTGCTGTACGCGCAGATGGAGAAGCTGTTTACCCGCATCTCGCCGAAGGTCATCCGCGTCTTCTTCGTTCCGATGATGGCGCTCGTCATTACCGTGCCGATCTCGCTCCTGCTGCTCGGGCCGCTCGGCTATACGCTGGGCGAAGGCTTCACTTCGATCATCCTGACGCTGTTCGATACGGTGGGCTGGGTCGCCGTCGCGCTGCTGGCCGCCGTGCTGCCGTTCGTCGTCTCGGTCGGCATGCACAAAGCGCTGCTGCCGTACGCGATCGCCACGATGGGATCGGCCGGCAAGGAACTGCTCTATCTGCCGGCTTCGCTGGCGCATAACTCGGCGGAGAGCGGCGCCTGCTTCGCGGTCGCGATCCGCACCAAAGACAGACGGCTGCGCGCAACGGCGATCTCGGCCGGCGTCTCCGCGCTGTTCGGCATTACGGAACCGGCGCTGTACGGCGTCACCCTGCAGCACAAAAAAGTGCTGTGGAGCGTTATGGCCGGCTCGCTCGTGGGCGGCGCTTACGTCGGCATCGTCGCGCTGCAGGCGCTGGTGCTCGTCGGACCGGGACTCGCCAGCTTGTCGATGTTTATCGTCGAAGACCTGCCGGGCAATATCGTGAACGCCATTATCGGCCTGCTGATCGCGCTCGCCGCGTCGTTCGCCGCAGCTCTGCTGCTGTTCAAGGACAGCCCGGCCGAAGCCGCCGCAGCCGCCGAAGCCGTACCGGCTCCAAGCCGCGCGGCCGAGGAGCGGCGTCAATTCGCGGGCAGCCTGCAGGCCGCCGAGATCTTCAAAAGCCCGGCGATCGGCGAGCAAATTCCGCTGTCCGACGTGAACGACGAAGTCTTTTCGACCAAAGCGATGGGGGAAGGTCTGGCGATCGTTCCTTCCGTCGGAGAATTGTACGCCCCGGTCGACGGCAGGATCGAAATGGTGTTCGGCAAAAAGCACGCCATCGCCATGAGCACGACCAACGGCGCGGAGCTG
Source organism: Saccharibacillus brassicae (assembly GCF_006542275.1). NCBI lineage: Bacteria > Bacillati > Bacillota > Bacilli > Caryophanales > Paenibacillaceae > Saccharibacillus > Saccharibacillus brassicae. The sequence continues at coordinate 1,589,266 of NZ_CP041217.1, read as the reverse complement.
CTGTTCCATGTCGGCATCGATACGGTCCGGCTCAAAGGCAAACATTTCGATCCGCAGGTGCAGGCCGGAGATACAGTCAAAGCCGGCGACCTGCTCATGAAATTCGACTATGCACAAATTGCGGCGGAAGGCTACGACCCGGTCGTGCTGGCCATCGTCACAAGCAAAGACCGTTACCGGGTCGACGTGGCCAACTTGAGAAAAGTCGGTCGTCACGATACGCTGATGACCGTGACCGCGCTGACCGACTAAACCTACTTTTGGGAGGCAACCAATCATGACAACGTACAAAGGATTTCCGAAAAACTTTATGTGGGGCGGCGCTATCGCCGCCAATCAGGCGGAAGGCGCATGGAATGTAGACGGCAAAGGACCTTCGGTCGCCGACGTGGCCAGCTACAAGCCGCATTTGAGCGTGGAAGACTATGCCGGGCACGTGGGTATCTCCACGAAGATGATCGAAGAAGCGATGGCCGATCCGAGCGACCGGGATTATCCGAAACGCCGCGGCATCGATTTTTATCACCGGTACAAGGAAGACCTGGCGTTGTTTGCCGAAATGGGCTTCAAAACGCTGCGCGTCTCGATTGCGTGGAGCCGCATTTTCCCGACCGGCGAAGAAAGCGTGCCGAACGAGAAAGGGCTGCAATTTTACGAGAATCTGTTTACCGAAATGAAACGTCTGCATATCGAGCCGATCGTGACTCTGTCGCATTACGAAATGCCGCTTGCGCTCAGTCTCAAATATAACGGCTGGTACGAACGCAAAGTCGTCGACTATTTCGTGGAATTCAGCCGGGTCTGCTTCACGCGGTACCAAAATCTCGTCAAATACTGGCTTACCTTCAACGAAGTCGACAGTATCAACCGCCATCCGTTCACGACGGCGGGCATTATCCCCGACCGCTGCCCGGAAGGGCAGGAAGACCAGGTCGTGTACCAGGCGCTGCACCATCAGCTCGTCGCTTCGGCGATGGTGACCAAAGACTGCCACGAGATCATTCCCGGCAGCCTGATGGGCTGTATGCTGACCAAGCTGACGACGTATCCGAACACGTGCAACCCGAACGACGTGGAGATCACGCTTCAGCGCAACCTGAACAATTATTTCTATTCCGACGTGCAGGTGTTCGGCGAATATCCGATTCTGACCGAGCGCATTCTGGCAAGCAAAGGCGTGCACATCCGGATGGAACCGGGCGACCGCGAAGTGCTCAAAGCGCATACCGTCGACTTCGTGTCGTTCAGCTATTACATGTCGCTGACCGAATCGGCGGAAGCCGGCAAGGAACGCACAGCGGGCAATACGATCATGGGCGTCAAAAATCCGTATCTGCCGTCGACCGACTGGGGCTGGCAGATCGATCCGGTCGGTCTGAAAATCTCGCTGATCGAACTGTACGACCGCTACAAAAAGCCGCTGATTATCGTGGAAAACGGCATGGGCGCGGTCGACGAAGTGGCGGAAGACGGTTCGATCCACGACGAGTACCGTATCCAGTATTTCCGCGACCATTTCCGGCAGATGAAAGAAGCGGTGGAAGCCGGCGTCGATTTGTTCGGCTATACGAGTTGGGCGCCGATCGACCTGATCAGCGCTTCCACGTCGCAGATGTCCAAGCGTTACGGCTTCATCTACGTCGATCAGGACGATCTCGGCAACGGCACGCTTGCGCGCAGCCGCAAAGACTCGTTCCACTGGTACAAAAAAGTGATCGAGACCAACGGGGAAGAACTGTAACCGGTCGGCTGCTCCGATCTTTCCGGCAGGAAGGGGAACCAGACAAGATGATCAAAATCAAAAAAGTGCTGAACTCCAGCGTCGTGCTCGTCGAGGACGATCAAGGCAAAGAATATATCGTTTTCGGCAAAGGCATCGGCTACGGGCAAAAAACGGGCAGTCTGATCGACGAGAACCAGGTCGACCAGACGTTCGTTCCGGTCGAAGACGTCAAAGTCAAAGAGTATCTCGGCATGCTGGACGCGATCGAGCCCGTCTACGTCGAACTGACGCGCGAGATTATGGCCTATGCCGAACGCAAGCTGCAGACGAAGCTGAATCCCGGCACGTATTTTATGCTCATGGACCATTTGAGCTTCGCCGTCGAACGCTACAAGAAAGACATCAACCTGACGAACAAAGTGTTCTGGGAGATCAAAAACTACTACCCGGAAGAGTTCGAGATCGGCCTGTTCGCGCTGCATCTCATGAACGAACGGCTGGAGCTTGAACTGCCCAAAGAAGAAGCCGCGAATATCGCTTTCCATTTGATCAATGCGCAGGGCGGCAAGTCCGAGTCGAAAGACGGGATGAAATACGCCAAGCTGATCGGCAGCATCGTCAATCTCGTCCGGTATTCGCTGCATATCGATCTGGATACGGAAAATATCCATTACACGCGGTTCATTACGCACGTGAAATTTTTCGTCGAGCGCTTCTATTCGGATCGGATGCTGCAGGCCAAAGACGATCTGCTGTTCGAGCAGATCGCCACGCTCTACCCGCAGGCGATGGACGGGGCATTCAAGATCAAAGCCTACGTGGAGCAGGTGCACGGAAAAGTCATTACGAACGACGAACTGACCTATCTGGCGGTGCATATCCATCGCCTGATGTCGTACAACGAGCTGGAGTAGCCGCCTGGAAAAGGTACGGTTTGTGGAGAGCCGGGGCCGGCTCTCCAACGGATTGGAGGCGGGATTTCTTTTCGCCTTTGTATAAGCCCAAGGCTGTTAGCCGGGCAACAAAAAAGAAGCCGTACTCGGATATCGAGTACGGCTTCTTTGGGCTGGGGAAGTTGACGTAAACTTCATCGGGCAGGGAGGCGGAGGAGAACTTGAATGGAGAAACGGAGTGCTCGCCTTTGTCTGTGGGAAATCTCCCTGACAACATCCAATCCTATTTCCCACAGGCAACAAGCGATCGGAATCAAGTTCTCCGCAGCTTCACAGGCCGGGCGGCGCGGATTGGGTTTTCCACGTCCGCATAGGACGCTCCGCGCGAACTGAATCTTCCCGTCGGCTCCCCAAAGCCGGATCTTCTACCCCAGATTATGCTTCGACATCCACAGGACGCCGCTCTTGAGCATGCGCGGCACGCGGCCGGTAATCGACGTATCGCCGATGACGTTCAGGCCGAAGCCGGCTTTCTGGCCGAGGGAACCAAGCATGCCTTTGAGCTTCATCGGCTTGAGCTTCGGCTTCTCGTTTTTCCAGAAGGCGAGCAGCACGTGGGCGATCTGCTCGCCCTGCGCTTCCGCCGCCTGGGCGCTCGGAGCGAACTCCAGGCTGGCGCAGTCGCCGCAGACGAACACTTCCGGGTACGTCTCGATCTGCGAATATTCGTTGATGACGACGCGGCCCGAACGGTCTTTGGTGACGTTCATGTTCTGCACGACGTCGACCGGCTGGATGCCGGCCGTCCAGACGACGGCATCGGTGTGCATCAGTTCGTCGCCGTTATAGAGCGCGTCCTGCTCCACGCGGCTGATCGAGACTTTGTGGCACACTTCGACGTCGTGTTTCTTGAACCAGTCCTGCACGTAGCGCGAGATCCGCGGCTGATACGACGAGAGCAGGCGCTCGCCGCGGTCGAGCAGCGTGATCCGCAGATCGTGCCGGCTCTCGCGCAGTTCGGCCGCAAGCTCGATGCCGCTGAGGCCGCCGCCGACGATATGCACGTGGGCGGAAGGCTTGAGGCTGCTGAGCTTGTCGTTCGTGCGGCGCGAAGCGTGCAGCGACTGGATGCTGTACGTGAATTCGTCCGCGCCAGGGACGCCGTGGTAATTGTCGGTGCAGCCGAGCGCGACGACCAGCTGGTCGTAAGGAACCGGCTCGTCGTTTTGCAGCAGCACTTTTTTATTTTCCAGATCGATCTGCTCCACCGTACCGAAATGCTTCGTGATGCGGGGATGGTTCGGGAACGCGATCCGCAGTTTGTGGTCGGACACGGTTCCCGCCGCCAGCGCGTAATATTCCGTTTTGAGTCCCATAAAAGGAAGCCGATCGATCAGCGTCACGTTCACGTCCGAAGGAAGATTTTCCGAGAGGGTATCGAGAATGGTCAGGCCGCCGTAGCCCCCGCCGAGAATAACGAGATTTTTCATATCAGATCTCCTTAGTGTGTGGATTGGTCGAGCTGCCGGCGCGAAGCCTCTACTCGTACACTTCGACTTCGTTGTAGAACGTGTCGCGTTCTACCGGGATGCGGCCCGCTCCCTTGATCAACCAGATCAGTTCCTTGCGCGTCAAGCCTTCCGGAGTCAG